>JBGSZX010000031.1:0-229529 GCA_041750195.1 Bdellovibrionota bacterium
ATCACGGTCGTTGGCGACAAGGCTTGGTGTCGAGTTAAAAGATATTGTTGTTCATTCCAATCACATACATTTGCTACTAAGGGTTTCACGCAGGAGAGCCTTTTTTGCTTTTCTGAGAGCTTTGTGTGGATTGATTGCGCGCAAGATCACTTCGAAGGAGCGTGGACTTGCCAAAACTGCCAGACAAAAGGAAAGCAATACGAGCAACGGTAATTTAGAAAAGTTTTTTGCAGGACGGCCCTTTAGTCGAATTGTGAGTCTTGGAAGAAAATCCTATAAGTCGATAAAGGAATATTTCGATTTGAATCGTCTCGAAAAACTTGGCTATAGCAAAGAAGTTTCACGTAAAAGAGGGCTTATGAGGAGCGTAAATATTTTTATAGGCGGCGGATAATTGGAAGCGGATAATTGGAGGCGGATAATTGGAAGCGGATAATTGGAAGCGGATAATTGGAGGTGGATAATTGGAAGCGGATAGTTGGACTTTTTAAAAAATGCCCGCTTTTGACTTAGCAGCTCGACTTCAATCGCACTATTTGTACTTACGATGGCTTAGGTGTGGGTTACAATACCCAAACGACATCATAAAGACTCTAAACTAGCTGTAATTTTGGGGTGTTGTCCTAGTCTTCTTTTAACGAGTCGGTTGAAAAATCTTCGAGCGTTGTTGTATCACCCTTGATTTCCCCGCTTAGTGCTAACTCACGTAAGAGTCTGCGCATAATTTTACCGCTGCGTGTTTTGGGTAGGGCTTTGGCAACGCGGATTTCCCGGGGTTTAGCAAAGCTTCCAATTTCGGTGCCCACGGTGTCGCGCGCTTGATTTTTGATGTCCTCGACACTCATTTCTCCACGTTCAATCTTTTTGTGAGCATCTTCGTTAATTTCAATAAACACAACCAAGGCTTGACCCTTGATTTCATCTGGGACACCTACGGCAGCAGCCTGAAAGATTGCAGGATGTGTGATTAGCGCGCTCTCGATTTCGGCCGTTCCAATGCGATGACCCGAAACATTTAAGACGTCATCCATGCGACCCTCAATCCAGACATAGCCATCATCATCAATGCTGGCCATATCGCCAGTAAGATAAACTCCGTCAAGCTGAGGTGATGTTTTCCAATATGTTTTTTCGAAGCGTGCAGGGTCACCCCAAATTCCTCGAGCCATCGCAGGCCATGGTTTTTTAATAATTAAGGCGCCTTTTTTATTTGTTCCTAAACTTTTTCCTGTTTCGATATCCACAATATCGATATCTATTCCCGGAAGAGGCTGTGTGGCTGAGCCAGGTTTGGTGGGGGTTGCGCCAGGAATAGGCGAAATAATCACGCCGCCTGTTTCTGTCTGCCAATATGTGTCAACTATGGGGCAATTTTTATGTCCAATATTTTTATGAAACCAAAGCCAAGCTTCAGGGTTGATGGGTTCTCCAACTGTTCCTAAAAGCCGTAAAGATTTCAAAGAATGTTTTGCGGGTAAGTCATCGCCGAAGCCCATAAACATCCGAATGGCAGTTGGAGAAGTGTAAAAAATATTTACTTGATGACGATCGATCATCTCCCAAAAACGGTCTTTGTTGGGGTGGGTTGGGGCGCCTTCATAAATGAGTTGTGTGATCCCGTTTGATAGTGGTCCATATGTAATATAGGTGTGTCCCGTAATCCATCCACAGTCGGCGCTGCACCAATAGACATCTTCTGCTTTGACATCAAAGAGCCAGCGAGTTGTCCAATGTGCCCATAGCAGATAGCCAGCTTGAGTATGGAATAGTCCCTTTGGCTTACCGGTGGTTCCCGATGTGTAAAGAATAAACAGCGGGTGTTCTGAGTCTACAATGACCGGTGGGCAAGACTTTTCTTGCTCCATAACTAAGCCCCACGAATGATCGCGTCCGTCTTTAAGGAAGCATGGTTGCTTGGGGTCTCTTTGAAAAACCAAAACATTTTCAACTTTGTTCGAACCTTTTTCTAGAGCTTCATCGACCACACTTTTAAGCTGTAAAAATTTTCCTTTTCGATAGGTCCCATCGGCTGTGATGATGCATTTGGCTTCAGAATCATGCAGACGATCTGCAATTGACTGAGCGGAAAAACCTGCAAAGACCACGGTGTGGATGGCGCCAATGCGAGCGCAAGCTTGCATGCTCGCAATTGTTTCGGGAACCATGGGCATGTACAAAAGCACGCGATCGCCCTTCTTCACGCCAAAACTTTTTAGCGCATTGGAAATTTGGCAGGTCATTTCATAAAGTTCTTGGTAGCTAACATTGCGAACAACGGCTTCTTGATTATTTTTAGGCTCGCCTTCCCAAATCAAAGCAGTCTTTTTTGCCAGGGTGGGAAGATGCTTGTCGAGACAGTTTTCTGACACATTCAATTCTGCGCCCGTAAACCAAGAAGCCTTTGGTGGATTCCAATCTAAAATTTTGTTAGGGGCTTTATGGAATTTGATCACTTTGGCCAGTTCGGCCCAAAAGGAATCGCTCTGTCTAAGTGCGGTATCACAAAAAGTTTGAGCAGTTTGAATGCCTTGAAGGTTAGCTTGTGCAACAAACGATTCTGATGGATTGAAAACAGGTGAATTTTGCGTCTTCTTGGTCGTCATTTTCTTTTTCTAGAGCCATTTTAGAGATCGATCAACACAACTCTAAAATCTGTTCTTGAATTAGCTACTTTTATAAAAATCGAAGATTTGACACTCCGCTAAGGTGCGCATGTTGAGGCGATGCAGTATTGTAGAGGCTGGGGAGAACTATCGGTGGCTAAGGCTGTAATTTTGCTATCCAAATTTTTTTGTTACTTGTTAATTTTTGTTACATTATTTGTGCTTCAAAATAATGTGAGGGCCCAAGATTTTACTCCCGCAGAACAAGCGTTGTTGTTGGGAGAAGGAACGGGCGAAAGTGCTTACGAGGCCTCTGTTGATGAGCCTCCAACTACTAAGTTTGAAATGTCTCGAGATGAAGTCGACCAAGATAGGCTCGAGGAAATTGAAGAGGCGATCATTGGTCCTGAAAAAATTCCGCATGATCAAGTGTTTGTCGTGCAAAAAAGATTTATTCATAAAGAGGGCATGCAGGAAATCACACCATTCATGATTGGCGTTCAACCCGCAGATAGTTTTCGAAGACAGTTTCAGTGGGGCTTTTCCTGGGTATATCATTTTACAGAAAGTTTTGGAATCGAAGGCATACACGCAGCCTTCATGAACAACTATGAAACTGGTCTTGATGATGATATCGACAAAACAACTGGATTGCTTACTGATTTTGGTGTGACTCCCGTTGTTGTACTGGGGTCAACGCTTATTTGGACGCCTTTTAAGTCGAAGTCAGCGACTCGCGATAGTGTTTATCATTTTGAAACTTATTTTAGTGCTGGTGGTGGAGCGGCGCTCGCCGAAACCGAAAGGACTAGCGTAGGAATTTTTGGAATTGGTTTTAGGGCCTACCTTAACCGCAGATCGTTATTCAAGTTTGAAGTGCGAGATTATCTGCAGTTTAGTGGGGCATCTAAGAACCGATTGAGCTTGATGCTTGGGGGAGCCCTGCTTCTATGAAAAACTTTTTTTTGAAGTCTTCATTGTCTTTGGTGCTTGTCGCAAGTCTTAGTGTGTCTGCTCAAAGTTGGAAAAAGCAATACGAATCTTATGTTGTTGATGGACAGCACGAAAAAGCCCTCCAGTATTTGTGGAGCAAAACCCTCCGCAACACGAGGGCAAATGAATACGTCCAGCGAGCTGTTCAGATGGAAAAACTTGGTCTGCATTTGTCAGCAATTCGTGAGTGGGGAAATGCTCTTAGAAGCAATCCTAGATTACGCGTAGCCATGGAAGGTTTTGGGCAAGCTGCCATCAGATGGGATCGATTGGGGTCTGTTAATTCATTGGTAAAAGTGCTCAATAGTTCTGGTATGAATTCGTCGTCATGGACTCCAGCTTTTCAATTGGCAGCATCGTTGAATGCTTTACGAAACGGCTCAACTTCGGCTGCCTCAAAATGGATGCCTACCACTCGTGGTATTATGGGAATTCGAAACATCGAAACTCGAATTCAGGCTGCATTACATTTAGCTAGTCTTCAAGTCTATTTTGGTCAGTCTAGTCAGGCAATAAAAACGCTAAGCGAAGCCTCCGGAAATGAAAATTCTTCAGCTTACGGTGCCCTCAGGCTACAGTCGGCAAGACTTTACTATGATCTAAATCGATTCACCCCAAGTCTTGAGCAACTCGTAAATTTGCCCCGAAATTCCGGTTCCTGGTATCAAGGAGTCTTGACCGGTGCCTGGTCCGCTTATCGACTGAAAGATTTCAATTTAGCGTTAGGACAGCTATTAACTTTGCATAGTCCCTATTTGGACAGCAAGTTTAGTCCAGAGACCTATGTTTTGGAGTCAGCAACTCTCTTTCAACTTTGCCATTTTAAATCCGCGCTAAGAAGTTTAGAAACTTTGCGTGAAAAATATAAAGGCGTAGCCAACGCAATCGTAAGATTTAAGAGCAGTCATTCAAATGCATCAAGTCGAGTGAATGCCGTCATTGGATATGCTCGAGGTGATTCGTCTGGTTTGTCAAGTTTGGATTCTCGTGCAGCAGCCTTACTAATGGATGGACTTTTACAGGAAGAATCTTTAATGAGAGCTGATCGAATTTTGCTTCAGGCTGATGAAGAGAGCGAAAAGCTCGACAAACTAATACCTAAATCGTCAAATGCTCTTTGGCGGCGCCTCGAAAATTCTTACGCGGCAGAGTTAAAATATGCAAAGATTGAGGCACACCGCGACGCTATTCGTAATATCAATAGAAAACTTAGGATTATGGCCTCAGATATAAAAACCGCCATAGAGAATGCAAGTCTTGTGGAGTTGGAAGTCAATACTAAACTTAGAGAGCGTTTGATTCGTGCAGAAGTTCCTAAAAAAGTTGAAGTTGATTTTGAGGCTGATGTTAAAAACGGTTACGAATTTTGGCCATTTGAGGGCGAATACTGGAGAGATGAGGTCGGAAGTTATGCTTTTGCCACCACAAGTGTTTGTGGAGAGGGTGAATTATGATCCGAATGGTAAAGAAACAAGCCGTAAGTTTTTTCTCAATATCATTTGCGTTTTTCGCTAGTGCTCATTCGTCAGTGGCATTTTCTGCTAACCGAGGATCGTGGGGAGTTGAGTCTCAGTCGAAAGTAGAAATTAAAGTCTCTGAGGAATCAGACATTCAACGATCTCGAGTGACTATTAAAAGAAATGATGGCCCTAGGGGGGCGAAACCTCTTATTAAGAGGGAAAGCATCGCTTTTGAGAAAGCTTTAAAATACAAAAGGTTTGAGAAAACGCAAGAGCTTATCAAGCAGCTTGAGACATTGATTCCCCGAACTGGACAGCGCGCTCGTCGTGGGGAATTGCAAATGCGTCTTGCTGAGCTTTATTTTGAGCGAGGAAAAGATGTTGCTTCCGAAGAAAGTGAAAAGTGGAAAGAAGAAGTTCAAAAATGGGAGTTGCTTGATCCTGCTAATAGGGAGAAACAAGCCCGACCAAACCTGAAAACCCCACAAGCTGACCGCTACCGAAGACAGGCTTTGGCATTGTACATGGATCTTGAGAAACGCAGCAAAGGTGCTGACGGTGGACGTTCACAGTCTATTGATAGAGAAGAAGTGCTCTTTTATTTGGGCATGACCTTAGTTGATTTGGGCCAGGCCAAGTCAGCTGTAAATTATTTGTCTGAATTGTTAAAACGGTATCCAAGAACTCCCAGAGCCTACGCGGCAAAATTGCAGCTTGCTGATTTGTACTTTGATGGCGGTTCTTTTAAAAACGCTAAAGCTCTCTACATTGATTTGGCTGGAGACAAAAATACTCCAAAGTTATCTGAAGAATTACGTCCTTATATTATGTACAAGTTAGCTTGGTGTTATTTTAACACTGGTGAATACAATAAAGCTGTTCTTGCCTACAAAAAAACTGTCGATTTAGCAGATAGCAAATCAACCATTTCATTTAAGGTTGAAGCACAAAGAGACTTGACCCGAACCTTTGCATTGGCGGGTATGTACGAAGAAGGTATCGAATACTTTAGCAGGCTCGATGAAGAGCTTTTGTTTGCACATTTGGCAAATTCAGCTGAACTTGCGGCGAGTCGTGGCGATGAGCTGGGATCAATCAAATATTATACATTGCTGATTGATAAAGATCCTAAATCACAGGTGGCACATGATTATGCTTTAAAAAGGCTGGAGCTTTTTAGAAGATTTCCCAAAAAATATAACTTCTTTGAAAAGTTTAAAGAATATGTCGAAAGCTACGACGCAAAAAGCTCGTGGATGGACAAGCGCTCTGAAGAAGAACAAAAAATATACACTGAAGAAGTTGTCGCGTTGATGAGGCGAGAGGCCAAGGCTCTGCATCGCACAGGACAGCGACGACAAAGTACTGGGTATCTTGCGGCAGCTGCAAATTATTATAAATTATATTTTGATCGTGTCCCGTCTCCTAATTCCGATTCCGACATCAATAAAAATGAAATGTATTTTTACTATGCTGAATTGCTCTACAAATTAAAGCGATATGATGAAGCCGCAAAAGCCTATGAAATGGTGGGACCAGGAAAATACAGTTCTAATGCGGGGTATTCTAGAATATTAGCTCTTCGCGAAGCTTCTGCAAAAAACAAATCAAAATCTAGCGAGCTTATAAAGGCGACCGATGATTTCATTCAAAAAAATCCCAACGATGACAGAGGAAGTGATCTCCTATACGCGAGCGCCTTTGAGGCATACTCCGATGGAGAAAAGGGCCTTTCACAGAAGTCGCTTCTTGCTGTTATTGAAAAATATCCCTCAACAGACACAGGTTTAAAAGCGGCAGAAAGATATTTATTTATTCTGGAAGAGCAGGGCGATTTGGACGAAGCGATTAAAGGGACTGATCAACTTCTTGCAAATAAGGAACTCATGAAAGCGCATGGCAACACATTGTCCAAGCGCTTATCATTGGCGAAAGAAAAGCTTCAATTTAAGAAAGTAGAAAAACTTGCAGAGTCTTCAGATGGAGACCGCTCTGAGAAGGCAAAGGCTTTTTTGGCCTTAGCGCCTTCGCTTTCTAGATCACTTGAGGAAAAGGCCTATAACAATGCTTTGGTGTTGGCAGAAAAATCTAAGGACTCTGAAACGGCAAAACTCGCTGGAGATTCCCTTCTTAAAAAGTTTCCAAAATCAAGCTATTCGAAGGGACTTTACTTGGTACAAGCTGAGGAAATTGCACGGAAGGGTGACTGGAGTAAGGCTTTAAGCGCTTATAAAAAATATTTAATTTCCAATAAGCAAAAGAAAGCTCTTGATAAGGATGAATTTGAAAATGCACTTTGGAATAAAATTTTTATACAAGCACATTTGGAAGACCAAGTCGGCGTTGAAGTCGTGAGGTCCCGTTCTCCCTCGAAAGATCTTGAGGCATCGTTAGACGAGTTTTTATCAAGTTATCCCAGATCACAATTTCGCGACGCCGTTATCGAGATTCAGGCCTTTAAAAATACAGTAAGCGATCAAGATCTTGCTCTTTTAAGAAGGCTTCCAAATTTGAGTTCTTCTGAAAGAGAAATGATTGATCAGGCGATGCTTGCCAGACGAATTCGAACAACTTCGAGTTCGGGACGTTCTTCCTTACTTAAACAGTATCCGGCATCTAAGGCCAAAGATTTACCTTGGGCTTTGAGAAAAACCCTTGCCCAGTGGGAATTCGAAAGTTTAGAGGGCGCTTATCAGGCCTACAGAAAATATCGGCTAAATTTTAGCGGAAAGGCTTTTGCTTCCACATTAAAAGTAAAAACTGCAAAACTTGAAGGATTGGAAAAATCTTATTTAGGAGTTGTGGCTTACGGCGACGGAGATTTTGCACTAAGAAGTGTTTCGAGGCTTGCAGAAATGTATGATGGATTTGCTAAGGAGTTATCAAAGGCTCCTGTCCCCAAAGCTGATTTACAAGCCTTTGTTGACCCTTTTGATGCGAAAACAAAAGACCTATTGCTTGATTGTTTAGAAAAAGCAAAGGACTTTAAGATCATTGGTCCAGGGCTTGATTCTTGTCGTGCAGGTCTAAGATCACGCGAACCTGGGGCTCTCCACTTAACATATGAAAACGAGCCGAATCCAGGCTTCATTGCAGATCCAGATAACGCAAATGTTTTATGGAATTCAGCAAAAGCTGGTGCAAGTTCTAAGGGGCGTGGCAAAATGCTACTTGCTTACAAAGTGGCCCAAGGCGAGATTACTGAAGGTCGAATGGATAATGATTACCTACCGTACTTTGACAACTTGATTGCCTTAACACTTTGGACTGATGGCAGAACAGAGCAAGCTGTTTCGATGCTTCGAAAAGCAACCGATGCTGGTGGGTCTAGTTTAAAATCTTTGAGAACTTCTGCCTCAATGAATTTGGCTGCGATTTTTGTCAAAACCGGCGACTATGGTGAAGCAAAATCTTTGATGGAAGGGCTCGAAGATAATAGTGCTACTGCTGCTTATATTTCGGGAAGTGCTCATGTTGGGGATGGTGATTTTGCAGGTGCTGCAAAAATCTATTCCAAGGCATATAGCAAATTTAAAGATTCCAATTTTATTTTTCACGAAGCGCTGGCAAAAAAGAAAAACGGCGATTCCGCTGGCGGTGTGAAGCTGCTTAAAAAATATATCGACATTGATACGCCGGCATCCAGTCATATTTCTAGGAAGCTTTTAAAGGAATGGAATTGAGCATGAAAATATTATCACTTCTTGTTTTTGTTGGTTTGGGATTTATGGCTAGCAACGCCTATAGTGCCAAGGATTATTCGCAGGAAGGGTGGATCATTCGTAAAACTTCCAGGGGAATTATTAAAATTCCGAAAAAGCAAAAATTTAGATTTGAAGGCACCGAGATAGAGGGTGGCATTTCAAGACCGTCAAATAGTGTTTTGGGAACGCGTGTGCAAAGAAAAAATACATCTCTGATTCCTGTTCGAACTTCTTTTAGAGAAGAATTTCTGGGAACGAGCGGAATTCAGGAAAGGTAAATTAGCATGGTTCACGTATTAGAAATTCAAGTTTTTGATGGAAAGAAGTTACTGGTTAAAGGAAGTTTTGATCAATCCAAAATTGTGATTGGTCGGATTCTTTCAGCTGATTTTAGGGTTCCTGATTCAAGAGTTTCAAGAATCCATGCCCTTTTAGAACGCTTAGATGACGGCACTGTTCGGATTACCGACCTTGCGTCAACTCATGGAACCACTGTCAATGGCGAACGAGTGATAGAGCGCGTGATTGGCCCTGCCGATGAAGTGATGCTTGCTGGACTTAAACTGCAAATGAATTACCGCATGACTTCTGGGACAGAGGTTGCCCCAGCTGCCGCAGCCGCTCCGTCTCAGAGGGAGCCTGCCATTCGTGAATCCGGGCAGAACGATATTGTTCGCGAACGAACACCTTCTTCCTCTGCGCCACAAGTTCACGTAAAAGAGAATCGTGATCCAACGGTCATTCGTTCTCTCAAAGATACTGCAAGAGGACGCGGTGTTCTAAGTGCTTCTGCTAGGCCAAGTAGTGAGCTCGAGGTAACTGTTTACTGGGGAGAAACGGTTTTAAATGTGGACCATTGCCGTAGTCGTAAAAAAACTATTCGGATTGGAGAAGCTGAAGGTAATGATTACGTTGTGGCGTCACATGTCCTTCCACCTCAGTTTGATTTTATCAAAGTTAACGGATCAGAGGCCGAGATTCAGTTGCATCCATCAATGCGAGGTTCCGCTAGAGTGGGAGGAAATGTCATTCGTTTAGAGGACGATCCTCAAGGAAAATCTGGGATGCCACCCAGTGTACGGATTAGCGGCTCGGACATCGCAAAGATCCAGGTAGGAAGTGTCCATTTCTTCTTGATGTTCGTGGG
Organism: Bdellovibrionota bacterium; assembly: GCA_041750195.1. Lineage (GTDB taxonomy): Bacteria > Bdellovibrionota > UBA2428 > UBA2428 > UBA2428 > JBGSZX01. The sequence goes on from JBGSZX010000031.1 coordinate 9,908, forward strand.
GGAACCTCCTGCTATTCCTCGAGACGATCTTTTGGATCAAGGCCGCTTTTTTTGGTTCTTACAAATTTTACTTTCAACGATTGGTCTCGCGATAATTTTGTTTTCTTCAATGTGGAAGCCCGCTATTGAGGGCAAAGTAAAAGAGTTTCCGGAACGTTTTCGTAGAATCATTGTGCAGACATATAAGGCTCAAACTAAAAAAGTTGAGGGCCCTAAGGCTGTAACGGGGCAGAAAACTCAAAATGCTACTAAGGTTACTAATTCTGCGAAGCAAGGTGGTAACGAAGGTGCAGGCTCAAAAGCCAAAGGTCCTGAGGGAACCAAGGGGACAAAAACTGCTAAAGTAAAACCTGGTGTGAATAATGTGAAGTCTCCGACAAAGCCTGTTGTGAAAAAACGTCCTCAACCAACAGAGACTCCGGCTGATAGCATTTTGGCGACTCTCAAAAATTCAGGGATTGCTAATAAAATTGCAAAATCATCTGGAACACCGTCTCTTGATAATGCCTTCTCTGGTGTGGGTGGAACGACAGGTTCTTCGCAGGGTACTGGTGGACGTGGGCTTAAGGGCGGGGCTAAGGGTGGATCGGGCACAACTGCTGGAGCAGGTGGTCTAGGGACCTCAGGTTTTGGAAGTGGCGCGACGGGCACTGGAGCCGGAGCTGTTCCGGGTAAAGGCGAAGTTGCCATTTCAACAGAGAGTGTAAATATTTTTGTTGTGGGATCGTTAACTAAAGAAGAAATTAAACGAGTCATTGATGCCCATGAAAATGAAATTCAGTATTGTTACAATCAAGCATTAAAACTTGATCCCGCTCTGAAGGGGCGCCTTGAATTGAGTTGGACTATCTATGGTCAGGGACAAGTTAAGGATACAAAAATTGCAGACAATACGACAGGATCTACTTCTATTGGAAATTGCATCATGAGATATCTAAAAACATGGAAGTTTCCTGTGCCCGCAAAAGGTTCAAGTGCAGATGTTTCGTATCCGTGGATTATCAAACCAAAAGGCAGTTGATCTAAATGGTGTTCATTGCTCTTAAAATTATCGCGTCAGCGTGCCTCATTGCTTTTGTCTCATGGCTTTCGGGACGGGACACAAAGCTTGCAGGTTTTTTAACGGCGTTGCCCTTGGTGTCCATGATTGCGATTGCTTTTTCCCAAGCTGAGTTTAAAAATTCAGAAAAAACTGTAGCCTATGCAAAAGATATATTTACAGCGATACCATTGTCATTGTTGTTTTTTGTCCCATTTCTTTTTGCAAAACAGCTGGCTTGGCCCTTTTGGGGGCTGTATTTTTGTGGCGTAGGCGCGATCGCAGTGGGATTTTTTATTCATCAAAGAATTTAATTTTTTTGTTTTAATGCTGCGAAGATTCGCGAAGTTCGATTGAGGGTAGGGTATTGCGAAGTCCGGAAATGGATTCCACCCTTGTGACCTCTAATGCTATTTTTAGTTCCGTTGGAGTTTTAGGTTTAACAATTTTGATTGTATTGGCATATTTGGTGTCATAATCACCCGATTGTCCTCTTGAAAAAATTTTGGGATAACGAGTTGATAGCCATTCATCTATACCGACACGGCGGCCATTCGGGAGGGTAACAATGGCGGGCGTTTTGTTAGGATGATAAAGGACATAGGCTTCTCCTCCTGGCTCAAGGGCCGTATAGATACTTTCCAAAATTTCAATTTTTTTAACTGAATAGGAGAATGCTCCCCACACATCTGTGATGAGTTTTGCTTTTCCTTTAAAAGTTGGCAAAACTTCTTCCACCCATCCTTGTCGATACTCGAAGACTCCTTTTTTGGGCTGGGGAATTTGATTATTAGCTTGGGTATTTATAACGACAGCATGGGCAGAAGTTTGTTCTGCGAGCTCATAAAAGGCTTTGCCTCTTCCTCCACCGAGATCAATGGCTAAAGAGCCTTTTGAAAGATTTTTTCCTAATTTTGTCGAAAAGATTTTGCCATAAGTTTCAAGATTCCGAGCATTGGGTTGTTGGTACTGATCAAATGAGCGGGATGCAGTGGGGTTGCTGTCTTTATAGTTCTGAAGGAGTAATTGGCAATGGGTAACCTCTTGGGGAGTGCTTGCTTTTGTGGCAAGAGGAAAAAGTAGCGCAATTGCCACTAGCGGCGAAAAAATTTTTCTCTTGCTCACCCAGATTATTTTAGCCAACAAAATCTCCAGAGCCATAGCCAATTATTTGTTGTTTATCAGTGCGGAATCTCTTCGATGTGCAATTGCTTCACCTTAAAAACGAGCGGCAACATAAATAAAAGAATTCCAAGTCCAAATATGCTTCCTAGAATAAGATAGGTTTCGCGAATGCCATGATGGTCAATGCTATATCCCATGGCAGGTGCAAACAGTGCAAAAGTGCCTCTAAATAGCATACTAACAATTGAGTTTGCTGAAGCTCTAGAATGATTGGGGATGCGCCAATTAAAGGCGTCACTGAGCAAGACTTGGGTAATGCCACGACTCACACTGAAAAGCAAACAAATGCTTACGGCCCACCACGAGTGAAGATAAGACATTAAAAAATAGCCAAGAGGTGGCAAAACGCTAAGAAGTAAAAGTAGTTTTATGGGGCCGTATCGTTTTTCCCAAAAATGAACTTTTTGAGCAATGAGTCCAATCACCAAATGCATCACAGCCCATATCCAACCAAAATGAACAAGCGAGATGTTTTCGACTTGCCAAAATTTTTGGTAAGTCCATACGGCGAAGAAGGTGGCTAAGCCCCAAAATATAAAGTTTAGCGATATCAAACGCATAAGTGCGCCAGAGGCAAACATGCTTTTAAAGACTCCTTTGAAGTTCTCAAAATGTGAAGAGCCCTTCATTTTTTTTCTACTTGGTTCAATGAGTCCGAGTGATATGAAAAATGGAATCCAAGACACAATTACTTGAGACCAAATGACAGCGGAGAAAGAAATCATGATTAACAATCCAGATAAAATAGACGCTGCCGCTTCGGAAAAAACATGGGCCGACTTGATCTTTGCAATGCCTTCTGTACTTTTCGAGCGAGGTGAATTTAATGGAAGGGAATCATAAAATATAGCGAGGTCGGTACCGGAGACTAAGGTAAATCCGAGAGCAAGTATTCCCTCATAGACCATCAATTGCCAATAATTTTGGATCCATGGCAAAGCGCTAAAACCAAGAGCGCAAATAAGTGAACCGATAACCAGTGAGGCTTTGCGATTTAAAATGTCGCTTACGTAGCCAGTTGGAATTTCAAGAGCGAGCACACAAATTCCATAGAAGGCCTGGAGCTCCAAAATTTGTTTCATGCTGAGGCCAAGGTTGAGCAGATAGGGAACAAATATTGGCAAAATGACTAAAGCCATCCAAAAGTAGCTAAATAAATAAATTCTTGAAATATTGGAAGGGATGCCTTGATTGTCTGAGTTTTCTGCAGCAGAGAGCGAAGTTTCTTTGATAGGCATTTATCGTCTTTTTTCAGTCCACTTGCTTCCCAAACTCGAGTGAATTCGGCTTTGGCATCCTCTTTCGCCATTCCGGCGTGACGCAGGGCATCCTGGTCCGTGAGCAGAGTGAGGCTCCTCATCTTCTTGCTTGATAGGTTTCAGCATTGTTGCTTTTCTCCCGGGACCGTGTCGTTTGTCCATCTACATTTGCATTCCGAATTCTCGCTATCGTCGAGCCTCATTAAGCTCGACAAGCTTGTGCCGAGAATTAAAGAACTGCAAATGCCAGCGGTCGCCCTTACCGATTGGGGAAATCTTTATGGCGCACTTTATTTCGATAAAGCGATTAAGAAGAAAGGTGAGGGCCTTGTTAAGCCAATTTACGGAATGGAAATCGGCGTCACCGTTTCAGGCGCTGGGCCTTTAAAGCGCCACATGGTTTTGCTCGCCGAGACCAATGAAGGTTTTTGGAATCTTTGCAAGCTAAGTTCTAAGGCGCATTGTGAATTTGGGTTCGAAGATGACGAACTTAAACCCTATTTACCGCTCGATTATATTTTGGAACACAACAAAGGCCTGATTGCCTTGACGGGTGGGATGAAAGGAGTCTTGAGTTCTTTTGTCTTGCAGGATCAACCACAAGAAGCGCTTAAGACTTTAGATCTTTTGCAGAAAAATTTTGGTGAGAATCGACTCTTCTTAGAATTACAAGATTCTGGTTTGAGTCCCCAAAACAAAGCTAATGAGCAAATGCTTCTTTGGTCCCAACAAAAGGGTATCCCTCTTGTGGCGACTTGTGATGCTCACTACATGGATCGTGACGATGCGTTTGCCCAAGAAATATGGCTGATGTGCGATCAAAAAATAAATTTGGAAGAAAATCCTCGTTCCTCACTTGTGTCTCAGGAGTTTTATGTCAAATCCGCAGAGGAAATGAAAGAAGCTTTCTCACATTTGCCTTCAGCTATCGAAAATACGCTTGCCATCGCTGAGCGCTGTCATGTGGAGTTAAAATTTACAGATGACTCTGGTAAAAGGATTTATCATATTCCAGATTTTAAAGAAGGTCCCTTTAGTTCCTCGGAAGAACAATTCCGGCATGACTGCGAAGAAGGTTTGCAAATTCGTTTACAGGAAGCCGATATTGTCGAGCCTGAAAAAATTAAAGAATATCAAGAACGATTAGAATACGAATTGGGCATCATCAATGATATGGGTTTTGCCGGATATTATTTGATCGTTGCGGACTTTGTAAATTGGGCGAAGAACAACAACTGTCCCGTGGGGCCAGGCAGAGGCTCGGGTGCCGGATCATTGTGTGCCTACAGTTTGAATATTACCGATGTTGATCCCATCGAGTTCGGCTTGTTGTTCGAGCGTTTTCTAAATCCTGAACGTATTTCAATGCCGGACTTTGATATTGACTTCTGTCAGCAACGTCGTCACTCGGTTATCAAATATGTGGCTGAGAAATATGGACAGGAACGTGTTTGCCAAATCGTCACTTTTGCCAAAGAGCAATCTAAGAATGCTATCAAGGATGTTGGGCGAGTCTTAGGTCTAAGCTTTGGCGAAACCAATCGGCTCACAAAACTGATTCCATCAGTGCAAATGAAACCTTTGACCATCAGAGAGACGATGGATGAAGTTGATGAGTTTGTTCAGATCACTGAAGAAAATCCTAAAGTAAGACAGACTGTCGATTTGGGAATGAGAATCGAAGGAGCGCTTAGGCAGCCTGGAGTTCATGCTGCTGGGGTCATTATTGCCAGCCAATCTCTCGACAATCTTGCTCCACTTTCTCGCGATGTGAACGGAAACTATATTTGTCAGTGGGACATGAAAACCAGTGAAGAAGCGGGCCTTGTTAAGTTCGACTTTTTGGGACTCGTCACTTTGGATTTGATGCAGCTCGCATGCGAATGGATTAACAAGCGTAGTGAGGATGAAGCCAAATCCATTCGTTACGACAACATTCCCATGAATGATCCAAAAATTTACGAGCTCATTGCGGCCGGAGATACATTGGGTGTGTTTCAGCTGGAGAGTTCGGGCATGCAAAATCTTTGTGTGCGCATGAAGCCCGACCGCTTTGCCGATGTGAGTGCTATCGTGGCTCTCTTTAGACCAGGGCCATTGGATGCGGGAATGGTTGACGACTACATCAGCCGCAAACATGGAAAAACTGAAGTTGAGGTGATGTTTCCAGAAATGGAAGAAGTCCTTAGCGAAACCTATGGAGTTATTGTTTATCAGGAACAGGTCCAGGCATTGGCGAAGGTGATCGCGGGTTACACTCTCGGTGGTGCAGACTTGCTTCGCCGAGCGATGGGTAAAAAGATCAAAGCCGAGATGGAAGCTCAACGAGCAACATTTGTAGATGGAGCCGTCGCGAAGGGGCATCCTCAAGACAAAGCTGGTGAACTTTTTGACTTGATTGAAAAATTTGCTGGTTATGGTTTTAACAAGTCTCACACGATTGCCTATGGAAAACTTTCTGTTCAAACCGCTTATTTAAAAGCGGTTTATCCAACGGAATTTTTTACCGCCTTGCTAACGATTGAAAGTGATAACACCGAAAAACTTGCAAGATATATTCAGGACGCACGCTCAAGGAAAATAGAAATTCTTCCTCCCGATGTTAATGAATCATTAAATGATTTTGCCATTGTTAGCGAAGGCATCATTCGCTTTGGCCTGGCAGCTATAAAAGGGGTAGGCGACATTGCGGTTGATGAGATTATTAGGGCGCGCAGTGAAGGCGAGCCTTACAAGGATCTTTTTGATTTTCTTGAACGCGTAAATCTTAAAAAAATTAACAAACGCACTATGGAGTTTTTGATCAAAGCGGGTGCTTTTGATTCCCTTGAGCCCAGTGGTCCAAATGCAAAACCTGTTCGTGAATTGCGTGGTTATTATTTGGCCAACATGGAAAAGTGTATGGAGTGGGCCCAAAAAATTGCAGAAGAAAAGGCTGCGGGTCAAACTTCCCTTTTTGGTGGTGATTCGGGCGGGGGTAGTTTTGCCTCACAGCAAGGTCCAACCATGACAGAGGCACTTGTTGTGACCGAAAAAGAACAATTGTCTTGGGAGCGTGAGCTCCTTGGTGTTTATGTGAGCGGTTCTCCTCTGGATCGTTATTTGGAGCGCGCCAAAGTTGCAGGAGCTATATCGGTGTTTGATTTAGCAGAAAAAGCACCAAAGAGTGTGAATACCATTGCCGTTGTCGTGTCTGATTTGCGTGAGGTCAGGGTGAAGCGCGGCCGAATGGCTGGAGAGAATATGGGAATTTTGCGCCTAGAAGATGCTAGTGGGTCCGTAGAGCTTGTTTCTTTTCCTGAGCATTACAAAGAATTTAGTTCCTTATTTAAAAGTGGATCTCCCCTGATGGTAACTGCAGAGCTCGATTTTGAGGAAGACAAACCCAAACTTCTTTGTGGAAAAGTGAGCATTCAAGGGAAAATTTCTGTTGAAGATTTAAGTTTGGTGGAAGAAAAATCACCAATGACGATTAGGATTTCAGTTGATGTCGATAGGGTCGAGGGAAAGTTTTCTGTTCAGAGCCTGTATTCTGAGATGGCCGATATTTTACGCAAGCACAGGGGCCCAACCCCGGTGCGGATGTCGATATTGAAATCGGGTATTTTTAATACCGAATTAGATTTGGGTCCGGATTATCACGTCCACTGGGGCACAAATCTAAAGCAAGAATTGGAGCAAATCATAGCTTTGCCAGGGGCTCTCCAAATAGAAGCGCGTCATTAAAATTGCAAAGTGCTGAAGATTTACGGCAAAGCTTCCGGGGAAGCGCCTCTGGACGCCCGGAAAGTCCGTGTTATCATAGTCATATGCTTAGGTTTTTTATTCTGTTTTTACTCGCCTCATGCGTATCGCCGACACATCGAAATTCCGGTCCCGTAAAACGCACAACGGGTCAAAGCAGGGCCGATGTCCAGACCGAGTCGGTTGAAATTCCAAAAATTGAGGGTCTTAAAAAACGACTCTGGATTTTGGATTTTTTGGTCTCCGCAGACGTACCTAAAGAATTTGAAAATATGCCACTTTCAAATTTCTTTAAAAAGGAATTGAGTGAGGTCTTGTTGTCAGAAGAAAACAGTGCCTTTATTCCAGTGTTGTCAGACGCAACGACCTTGCAAGATCTTAGAATAGATTCGGCCTCTGCTCCCGAAGAAGTTTCGAAAGTAGCAAGAGGTACGGGGGTGTCGGGTTTTGTTCGTGGAGAAATCAAGACATTAAAACTCGAAGAAAAGCGTGATCCTACCGGACTCATTCAATCACGAGAAATTTCGTTGTTTGTCGAGTTCGACTATGAACTAATCGATTCCGCTACAGGGCGAAGTTTGGCGAAGGGAACGCGTAAAAACACCTTTAAGGAAATGCGTTCTGAAATATTTGGCTATGGCTCTGGCATATCTGAACCTGCTAAAAAAATTCAAAAAATATTTAACAATATGTCTCTTCATATTTTAAAAGATCTCAATCCCCATGCTTCAAAGGTGGGATGGTCGGGGCGATTACTCAAACTTGAGGGGTCTCGCCTGTATTTGAATGCAGGGCGGAGTTCGGGAATTAGAATTGGCGATGTGCTCAAAATTGTAGAACCACCTCGTGATATTTATGAGCCTCAATCGAGTCGCTATATCGGTCAGGCTCCTGGGCGAGTGAAGGGGACCGCCAAAGTCATAGAATACTTTGGTCTCGACGGTGCTGTGGCTCTTTTACAGTCTGGCGGTGGCATGTTGCCCGGCGATCGTATTGAAATGTTTTAATTCTAGGCATTTATCTACTGTGCGCACCTAAGAGTTGCTGGAGTCTCGCCAATAATTCGATTTAATTTGAGATTTTGAAATACTAGTTGTTGGGGGTACCTAGACTGTTACAGAGCCTTATTTTTTTTCTCTAACTCCCTGAAAACATATAAATATCTTTGCTCCAGCCGCTGACCAGCAACTCTTAGGTGCGCACAGTACAATCTGCTTATGAGCGGGCCTTGGCCGCGAATTTTCGCTGAGTCCAGCTCACTAGGTAGGCCATCAGAATCATCCCGGCAAAACCCCATGGTAGGTATGCAAGCGTGTCCATGAAAATGCTGTTTTCTCCTGCCATAGGTTGAGACTGCTGCATGACCTTTAACTGCTGAGCAAACAAGAACCCGACGCCACCATAGAAAAGGTTTCCGGCCAGTCCCTTGAAGCTTAGGATGGTGGCGCGCTTCTCGGCTTCCGCACTTTCGTTTAAATAATGTGAACACAAAAAGCCAACGACGCCCATTCCAAGCCCCAAACCTAGGGCAAAAATCAACCCCCATAATTTTGTGGTCATTGCTAAGCAAGATAGCAAAATCACAATGGCCAAGGACAGGGCGCCAAAGGCTTTTTGGGCCGAGCCAAGTAAAATAAGCTTTTTTGCAATTTTGGGGGAAACGACTCCTATCAAGGCGAAGGAAGAGCCAATCAAACCAAAACTAAGTTCCGGTAAATGTAAAACTCGATAATACTGACTGGCCATCGTCATAAATAATCGGATGACGCTATCGTTGCAGACATAGGCCGCAATAACGAAAAAAGCCAAAGGGGAAAGAAGAATCCATTTTCCTGCGGCAATCATATCCTTAGTGGCTTTTGAAAAAGAAATCTCGGCATCGACCTTCTTGGGGCGATCAATCATTGAAAGTGAGGCAAAGCACGCTACCAGCGAAAGCGCTAGGGTAAGAAAAATTGGCAAACGCAAAACGTCTTGCGCTTGAACATGCCAGTCTTGCCCCAGCCATTTGCCCAGAACATTGAAGGTGCTGGGATCATACGCCGCGGCTCCCACAATCATCGCCACAAAAAATCCGATGGATTGATAGCGTCCTAATTTATCTAAAACATCGGGCCAAGATTTTTCTTTGTTAGCTAGGCTTAAAGCATCGTAAGTGAGGGCTTCATCTGCTCCACTTGCGGCCGCCTCAGCGGCACCGCTTAAAAATCTATTGAATAAAAATAAATAAAATAAGAGCTGAATGTTTTGTGCTGGAGCAAAGGCAAAGATAAGCATTTCAAAAACCATTAAGAAACTCGCGAATACTACAAGCTTTTTTCGACCCCAAAGATCTGCAAGCACGCCCGATGGAACCTCTAGTCCTACAATGGATACGGCCCACGCGACATTGAGCAAAGCATATTGTTCGAGACTAAGGCCTAGGTCTAAAAAAAGTACGGCCAGGACTGGGTAGTAGAAGCGGGCGTTAAAGGCCACTCTAAAAAGAATGAAGGCTTTGACATTTTTGTCGGCACATTCATTGGCATTTACACTGGCACTTGCACTAGTATTTAACTTAGAAGAATCTTTCGACATTAAATATGTCCAAAAGGTCTAATTTTTTTTGAAACGCGACTGCCACTTAGTTTTGCGTTCCGTTTTTTTAGCTTTTGCGGCCACAACAAAGTCATTCAAACTTTCGATCCATGTTTTAAGATCTTCAATTCGATTTTCATTCATATAAAAAACAACATATTCGTTATCTTTGGGTAGAAAACTGAGTTCAAGAACAACGTCTTGGTTGTATAACAATTTTAGGTCAGTGTTTTGTAGGGCGATTTGCAAGCCTTCTGAGGGATGGTCTGAGGGGGCCGAAAAGACCAAAGGTTGGTCTCCTTTTTTTGAAAATCCAGGAAGTTGAGTGTTGCCATCTTCATCAGTGTCTAGAGCTTCCTCTCCCAATTCCTTGGCTAGGATTCTAAAGTTTTCCATGACTTCCAGTTCGCGTAAATTCTGTACTTGCGTACGAATAAAGGCGGCGCGGGCCTCCGAAACTTCAATGTCTAGAAAGTCGGGGTTGCGTTTTTCATTGTCAGGTTTTTCATTATCAGGGATGACTGGTAACTCGGCCGTTGCTTCCACATTTGTGGCGGCTGCAATGGCTTGATCGCTAATTTTATCGCTACTTTTATCGTTGCTTTCATCAGTTGTTGATTCTGAAGTTTCGTTCATAAGATGGAGACGCTAATCGTGACGCGCCCGCCAATCAAGCCTGCATCCTCATGGCGTCGATTTTTAGAGAGAGGGCTTGTCCAGAGCCTTCAGCCGGACTAGGAATTTGCCACATGGCATCAGATCAAATTTCACCCGAAGCTCTTACCCAAACTCAGCTCGATGAGCAATCAAAAGTTCGTCGAGAGAAACTTGAGAATTTGCGCAAGCTCAATCTTGATTATCCTCATAATATTGAGGTTAAGGATACGGCGAAAGATTTACTTCGCCGCTATGAAAAGGAAATGGACTCTGACAAGTTACGCGCAGAGGGAAGCTTTAGTGTTGCCGGACGAGTTGCTTTTATACGTGCTTTTGGAAAAGCAGGTTTTTTAAAAATTCGCGATCGAAGCGCCACTATTCAGGTGTACGTCGCTAGAGATATTCTGAGCGAGGGCGAATTTGCTCTTTGGAAGGCACTTGATTTTGGTGATGTTGTGCGTGTTGAAGGTGTTTTGTTTAGAACAAAAACAGGTGAGCTTACCCTAGAAGCCAAACAGTTTTCGATGATGACAAAATGTTTGCACACGCCTCCAGAAAAATTCCATGGCCTTACAGATGTCGAAGAGAAATATCGAAGGCGTTATGTAGATTTGATGTCAAACGACGAAACGCGTGCGGTGTTTAAAAAACGATCGCTGATTGTTCAAAAAGTCCGTGAATATTTTTTAAATAAAGATTTCATGGAAGTTGAAACGCCAATGATGCACCCGTTAGTCAGTGGGGCGGCTGCAAAACCCTTTATTACCTATCACAATACTCTGGATATGCAGTTGTTTTTGAGAGTTGCACCAGAGCTCTATTTAAAAAGACTTGTGGTTGGCGGATTTGAAAGAGTTTTTGAAATCAACCGTAATTTTAGAAACGAAGGCATGAGCATTCGGCATAATCCAGAATTCACAATGCTCGAATTTTATATGGCCTATGCGACTTACGATGTCTTGATGGATATGACGGAAGAAATGATTCGAAATATTGCCAAAGACCTCTATGGAAAAACGCAAATTGAATGGATGGGGAATCAGCTAGAACTTGGAACTCCATGGTCTCGAATTTCGATGGAAAATGCTGTCTCAACGATGTCAGGCTATGAGGGCTCGCTGAGAGACGAAAAAGGCATGCGAAGCTACTTGGAAAAACGTGGTGTCGAACTAACAGGCCGCGAAAGTATGGGGCACTTGCTCACCATGATGTTCGACGAAGATGTTGAAGCTCAGCTTATTCAGCCCACTTTTGTGACAGGATATCCTGTTGAGGTTTCTCCGTTGGCTCGCAGAGCAAAAGACTTGTCTCCTGAAGGCTTTGAGGTCACAGAGCGATTTGAATTGTTTGTCTGCGGCCAGGAAATTGCCAACGGCTTTAACGAGTTGAATGATCCAGATGATCAAAAGGCTCGTTTCATTGCTCAGCAAAATGAGAAAGATGCTGGTAACGATGAAGCTAACGATTATGATTCTGACTATATTTTAGCGCTTGAATACGGTTTGCCTCCTACGGCTGGCGAGGGCATTGGAATTGACAGACTTGTGATGATGCTGGCAGGTGCCAATAGCATTCGAGATGTTATTTTGTTTCCTCAAATGAAAAAAGAAGGCGCATAACTTTTTGAAAAGTTGGTCTTGGTGGAAGCTAGGTGCCCTTTGGCTCTTGAATTTGAAAGGGCGAACTCCCGAAGCTAAGCGGGCATTGGTAGGGCATTCTGTAAAAATTGCATGGGCAGGACTTGCCTTTGGCTTGGCTGCACTTTCATTAACACTCGCTATCGTTTCAGGATTTGAACATCAGCTTGCAAAAGTGGTCGCTGAATCCGGCGGGCATGTTCTGCATCAAAATTCTTGGCTAAAATTTGAAGATTTGCAAAAACGAGTTGTGTTAGCACCACAGGGGCCTTTTAGGGATATTGAAATTTTTTGGAACACTCAGGCCCTTGTTGTGGGGCCTAAGGGTGGCAAAGGTGTGAGCCTTGAGGCTTTTCGTAGATATTCTTCCCCCAAAACCTTTACGGATCAAAATTTTGATTCAAATGGGTTGTCGTCTGAAGATAGAACCACTTATCCAAGCGGACAAAAAATTCCGGTGGAATTGGGATCTGAGCTGGCCAATTTTCTGGGTGCAAAAATTGGAACTCCTTTAAGGGTTTTAATTCCTGGAGTGACAAAATCATCGTTGAATCTTGTGGTTAGCGGCATTCGAAAACTTGGAATGTATGATTTGGATTCGCGTTGGATGCGTGCCCATGAGCAAGATTTAAGAATGGCCTTGCTTAAGAATGATGCTTCCGAGTTTGAGCAGAGGGCCGGCGATGCACACGGCATACGATATTTTTTCACGGAAAATTGGTCGGGTCCTGAAAATCGAAAACAAGTGAGTCTCTGGGCAGAAAAATATCAGACGGCTCTTGATAAGAGCGCTGATGAAGATCTTCACGAACCATTTTTAAAAACTTGGTTTGAGCAAAAGCAAAATCTTTTTGGTTCCATTGGTCTAGATAAAAAAGTTTTAAGCGTTGTGCTGGCACTTTTATGTTTGGTTTCCGCCCTAAATGTTGCTGCGGCACTAGTGATTTTGTTTTTGGAGCGCGACAAAGAGGTTGCCTTGCTAAGGGCCATTGGGATGACAAAGAAAAAGTTATTGGTGTGGATCATTGTTCAGGGGAGTTTGCTGGGGACGGCATCTGCCGTAGCCGCGTTGTTTTTGAGTCGGGTTTTTGCTTGGATTTTATTGCAACTTCCCATCGCTAGCATTCCTCAAGAAATTTACAATCTTTCGGAGTTGCCGGTTAAATTTGTGTTGAGCGAGCAGCTCTATGTGGCGGGATTCGGAGTCCTTGCGGCTTGCTTGCTGTCGTTTGTGGTCGGACTAGGGCTTGTGACCAGTCCATTTTTAGAAACTTTGAGTCATCGAGAGTGATGGGAGAAACGGTAAATGAGATCTGAAGTATTGAAGGCTGATAATTTGTATAAGAGTTATTTTCAGGGGGGAGAGCGACTAGAAATTTTAAAGGGAGCCTCCTTGAGCTTGCATACGGATTCTTTTGTGGCGTTACTTGGTGCTTCGGGTTCAGGCAAGTCTACTTTGCTACATGTTTTAGGATTACTCGATAGCTTGGACCAAGGTGAGATTTCTTTCGAAGGGAAAAACGTGTCTAATTTTTCGGAAGACAAAAAAGCCAAATTCCGATTGCAACATTTGGGTTTCGTTTTTCAGTTCCACCATCTTATTCCGGAGCTTAGCGCTCTTGAGAATGTCACTCTTCCTGCGTCTATGTTGGGGCGCGATGCGAAGGCGTTGGGGCGCGATGCGAAGGCAGAAGCCGAAGAGCTTTTGCACTGGGTGGGCCTCAAAGATCGGATGAATTCTTTTCCGTGGCAGTTGTCCGGAGGCGAGCAACAACGCGTGGCGTTGGGGCGGGCGTTGATCAATCGGCCAAAGATACTCTTAACTGATGAGGTCACTGGGAATCTGGATCGTCCAAGATCACTTGAAATCCTTGATCTTCTTGCTCGAATTCACGCAGAGCGCAAGACGGCCATATTGTCTGTTACCCACGACGAAAGACTTGCACAAAGCTACAAAAGCCAGTGGCGACTGGAAAGCGGATTGATCGTCGAACAGAATCAAACAATATAAAGCCAAGTATTTGACACTCTGTGAAATATTGGAGAGAAGAATGGCAGCCGCATCATGATGCAACTTAGAAGAATGTTTATGATTTCTCGTACTTTTTTGCTTTTCACAGTGATTGTGGCTGGCCTTTGCTTGAGCCCTGCGTCGTGGGCCATGCCCATCACACAAATTGTTGTTTCTGGAAATAAGCGAATTGAATCTGATGCCATCCTCGAAAAAATGTCACTCAAGGTTTCTTCGGAAGCCGATCCTGAGTCAGTTGCTGCAGACATTCGTAGTATTTTTTCGCTAGGTTATTTTGAGGATATTAAAATTTCGGAAGAAGCGGGTGTCATAACTGTTCAGGTCAAAGAGCGCCCCGTTGTAACCGAAATTACCTTTGAAGGTTCAGAAGAATTCGAGTCAAAAGATCTGCTCGAAACGGCAGATCTAAAGCCATTTACAGTGCTGAGCTTTGATAAAATTCGTCTAGGCGAAGAGAAGATTGCAAAAAAATACGAAGAAAAGGGCTATTACTTGGCTCGTGCGTCTACTGAGATTGTTCCTGTCGGAAACCGCGCTGGGGAAGTTAAACTTGTTGTTCATGTCGAAGAAAATGACAAAGTTGTAGTTAGAAAAATCATGTTTCTTGGGAACGAAAAGTTTCCATCAAGCGATTTGAAACGCTTCATGCTCACAAGTGAGGGCCATGTTTTTTCTTGGATGACATCTGGCGGAACCTACCGCGAAGCTGCTTTTGAAAGAGATCTTGCGGCACTAGCCTATTTTTACGGAAACGAAGGTTATATCGAGGCTCGTTTTGGCAAGCCGCGTGTTAGCTTAACTCAGGATCGACGCTTCATCGATATTACTATTGATGTTCTTGAAGGGCGTCAGTTTTTTCTCGGGGAAATTGAGTTTTCTGGTGATCTTTTGTTTACGGAAGACGACCTAAGGAAATCTTTTGCTATGTCGGAAGGCGATGTTTTTTCGACTGGCGTTTTGCAGCAGAATATTTTGTCATTGACCGACAAGTTTGGCGATGAGGGATATGCCTTTGCTAACGTGATTCCTCGAACTCAGGTTGTAGAGGGCACCAACAAGGTCAATCTTTTAATCGATATCGAAAAAGGTGAAAAAGTTTACTGGGGGAAGGTCTCAGTTACTGGAAACAATAAAACTCACGATAAGGTGATCAGGCGCGAATTGAAGTTTTCAGAAGGCGAGCTATACAACGCGACTAAGCGTAAGAAAAGTTTAGAGCGAATTCTTCGACTTGGCTTTTTTGGTAATGATGTAAATTTTCTTACCTCAAGCCCTAAGGGAACGAATAATGTTTTAGATCTAGAAGTTCGGGTCGATGAAAAGCCGTCCGGCACTTTGGTGGTTCAGGCCGGATATGGAAGTGGTGCTGGTTTTAGCTTTGGCGCCCAGGTGTCTCAAGCCAATTTGTTTGGCCGTGGACAGCAATTGAGTTTGAATCTCAATTTAAGTTCTTCAAATGACCAGACATTTAGTTTGTCGTTTACAGATCCTAAGGCTTTTGATTCTGAATGGCTTATGGGCGGAGACATTTACCTAACCCGTAACGCTGTTGGTGGCTCCGATCGATTTAAAACCTATGATCAAAAATTGGCTGGTGGCGCCTTCAGAATTGGCAGAGAATTGTGGGAAGATACCAATGCCACTGCGACCTATAAACTTGAGCAGTTTCAACTTATCAATGCTATCAACCCCAACATTTTTACAAATCCTGAAGAAGACGCTCTCTCAAACATAAGTTCCATCACGACTACTGTCTCTCACGACAAGCGTAACAATCGACTTGATCCCTCCGCTGGGTACTATTTTTCTGGGTCGTCTGAATTTGCTGGCTTAGGCGGTAGGGTTTTTCAAAAGTTTAATTTCAATGCCCGCTATTATCATAAAATAATTGGTAGCCTGGTTTATCGTACCAATCTTGAATATGGCGTTGTTACCAATTTTATGAACGACGAAAGTATTCCCGATGCGGAACGATATACTCTTGGGGGTGTGTTTTCACTTCGTGGATATCCTGGCGGCTCTATAGGTCCCTATAAGTCGCTATCTAATACGAGAGATTTAGACCCGACCACTGGAAATCCAAAATATCCAAATCCTTTTAATTACACCATCGGTGGAACAAATAAGCTCGTTTATATTAATGAGCTAGAAATGCCGCTCATTCCAGATGCGAATATTCGATTGGCATTTTTCTTTGATGTGGGAAACACTTGGGATCCAAAATTCTCAACTGGAGGCGCATCGCTTCTTGCGGATTATGGTTGGGGAATTAGGTGGTATTCTCCACTGGGCCCCTTACGCTTTGAGTGGGGATATCCATTATCATCAGTCCCAAGTAAACCAAATAAGGGAGTCGAATTTAACTTTATCATCGCTCCGACGTTCTAATGTCGCTTGAGCTATAGGTCTAAAATAAGGAGTCACACATGAATTTAAAAAAACTTAGTATTGTTATCGTAGCTGTTACTGGAATGGGGCTTTCTTCCGGAAATTCTTTTGCCAAGTCAGAAGATGTGAACGTGGGCATTGTTAACTTTCAAAAAGCATTGCAAGAAGTTCAAAGTGGGAAGACAGCAAAGTCAAATTTGGAAAAAGAAGTCACAAAAAAGCGAACAAAAGTAGAATCTTTGCAAAAAGAAGTTCAAAAAATGAGTGATACTTTCCAAAAGAAAATGTCCATTTTGAGCGAAAAAGCTCGAACAGAAGAGGGCATGAAAATTCAGCAAAAAGCTGGCGAACTACAAGCTCTACAACAACAATCTCAAATGGAACTTCAACAAAAAGAGTTAGAGCTAACCAAGCCCATCATTGAGGGGCTTCGCGGGTTAATACCTGAACTCGCTAGGAAACGAAAATTAGATTTTGTCTTTGAGGCAAGCGCGGGCGTTTTGCTTTATTCAAAGTCACAAACTGATATTACCGAAGAGCTCATCGCTTTATACGATGAGAAAAACAAAAAGTAATTGTAGGTTTACACTAGAGATTTAAACAGGAGACCAGGTGTTAAAACATTTGTTTAAAGATTTTTGGCCCGGAGGGATAAATTCCCTTCGGGCTTATTTAATTTCAGAAGGCTTCGACGATCTTGAGCTTGAGGCCTTTGATGGGCTCGAATGGCCAGTCGAAAATGAGCTACGAAATTATTACAAAGCCTCGGGTGAGAATAGAAAAAGCTGGGGCTTTTTGGCAAAAGATTCTAAAAACGAGTGGCCCTCTGAGTTTGCTATGATTTTTGCTCATTTCACAAGGAAGAAGGATCTTCCAGAAAATGTAGCTGGGCATATTTTTTGGACGGCTTTCCCAGAGGCGGCTCTAGATAAAGTGTTACAGCAGCTTTCTGGAAAGTTAGACCAGCTTGAGTGGACCTCTAAGCCTCCGAGTGGGGTGTCTCTCGCAGCGGGGCTTTTGTTGCCTATTGATGTCGTAATTGGTGAGGGAACTTTTGTTGAGCCAGGTGTCGTTCTTGGGCGAAATGTAAAAATTGGAAAAGATTGTCGTATAGCTGCGAATGCTGTGATTGGGGATGATTCGATCATTGGAGATGGTTGCGACATCGGAAGTTGCACCGTCATTGGCGGACACGGCTTTGGAATCATTGATTGTCCCAGGACTCCCAAAAAGAAAATTCGAAAACATGTCGGCCGGGTGCGGATTGGGAACAATGTTATTTTGGGAAGTCACGTAAGCATTGATCGTGCGGTCTTTGGTGAAACAGTTTTGGAAGATGAAGTATGCCTTGATAACCATGTTCAAATTGCCCACAATTGTTATGTAGGTGCTCAATCGGCTTTTTGTGCTTTTTCCGGGCTATCTGGATCGACAAAAGTAGGGAAGCGCTGCGTTTTCGCGGGGGCTGCCGGGACTAAAGGACATTTAACAATTGGCGATGATGTCGTGATTGGTGCGCAGTCCGGCATTACAACAGATTTAGCTTCGAATCAGTTTGTAAAAGGTTATCCGCCGCGTCCTATTCAAGAAGCTTTAAAAATTGAGAGTCTTAAAACGCGCCTTCCTGAGATATATTCTCGGTTGAAGAAGCTTGAAAAACAAATAACGGAAAAATGAAGCTTTTAAGAGGAGCCTAAAAACTATGCTGTCAGACGATCCAAAATTTACCATCCCCCATAGAGATCCTTTTATTTGGGTTTCTCGTCTTATGGAACGAAGCAGCGACGGAACCGAAGGTCGAGTTGAGTTCGATGTTAATAAAAATAATGATGTTTTTAAGGGACATTTTCCCGGCAATCCCATCTTCCCGGGAGTTCTTCAGATGGAAGGGTCGGCTCAGGCCTGCATGTGGACACTTTTTGGTGTTGAAGACCCTGAGAGGCACGAAGGTTTTTTTGCCTCGGTTGATTCGTACAAATTTAAAAAAATGGTCAGACCGGGTGACGTTCTTTCCTATAAATGTAAACGAATGGCACATAAGGCTTCGCTTCAAAAATGGGAAGTGACCGTTGTGGATCAAAATGATGAACTTTGTTCAAAAGGAATCATATGGTTAAAACTTGGTCAGGGGACAAAAACGTGACGATTAATGTTCATCCAACATCCGTTAATTCAACATCTATTCATCCAACTTCTTTGGTAGAAGATGGTGCCGAACTTGGACATGGTGTTGAGATTGGACCTTTTTGCCGAGTGAGCAGTGGTTCAAAAATTGGAGATGGTACCAAGCTGATTTCTCATGTTGTGATTGATGGCTTAACAACCATTGGATCTAACAATATGATTTATCCTTTTGCTATGATCGGAGGGCCACCTCAAGACTTAAGTTATAACGGTGAGCCAACATCAGTTGTCATTGGAGATTCAAATATTTTGCGTGAATCAGTGACTGTTCATCGGGGAACCGCAAAGGACAGGGCTGTTACGACCATTGGGAATCATAATTATTTAATGGCATATTGCCATATCGCACATGATTGCATTTTACGAGATCATGTCATTATGGCGAATCAGTCTGGATTGGCAGGGCACTCAGAAGTTTGTAGTCATGTTGTGATCGGTGGAATGTCTGCTGTTTTACAAAAATGTCGATTGGGAGAATATTCTTTTTTGGGAGCCTCAACAGTGATCCGCAGAGACTTGCCTCCGTTTATGGCGGCCAAAGAGTTTTCTACTGTGACAGGCCCAAATCTTGTTGGCTTACGACGTAATAAGTTTAGTTCAGATGATATTCGAGTGATTGGTGATCTATATAAGATCTACTATTTGTCGACCGAAAACATTCAGGAATCTATTCAGCGAATCATTGCAAAATATCCTGATAATGTCCGAGTTAAAGCATTCATAGACTTCGTTCAATCCAGCCAAGTAGGCGTACAAAGGTAAGGAGACGATATGGCAAATAACACTAAAGATCTTCGCTTTGTTGTGGTCGGAGCGGGTCATATGGGCCTAAAGCACATCAAAAAAATTCTCCAAATAGGTGGGAGAATCGGCGCCAAAGTGAGCATGGTCGTCGAACCTGTTGAGGCGAGGCGCGAAGTTTTAAGAGAAGAATTTAAGGACGAAAAGATTCAGTTTGTGGACAACCTTGGAGAAATTGCAAAACTCGGGGCTGATTCTTATCCAGATGCAGCCATTGTTGCGGTTCCTGCTACCATTCATGTCGAAATGACCAAAGCATGTTTAGAAAAAGGACTGCATGTCTTGGTAGAAAAACCGTTGGGCTTTACTGCGACGGATTGTCGTGAAATCGGAGCACTTTCTGATAAAGTTGGTCGTCTTGTTCAGGTCGGTTTGCTTGAAAGATGGGCTATGGCTCATTTGTGGGACAACTGGAGACCCGAAAAAATAAATCCAGTTACCTTTAACGCTGTCAGATCAAGTCCATTTATGCCTCGAGCAGCAGATACAGATGTGATTCATGATTTGATGGTTCATGATTTAGACCTTTTTGTTTTGCTCAATGATGTGTTTGATTTATCGCCCGTAGTTGGTGTGAGAGCGTGGGGACGCAAACTTCGTTCAAAATATTTAGATAGTGCGAAAGTTGCTTTGGATCTAAAAAATGGTGGGACAGCACATTTTTTTGCATCTCGATTGGCCGCGGATGCTTCTAGACGTTGGGAACTTACGGGTCCCACTTGGCATGCTTCAGCTGATTTGATGCGAAGAGAATTTACGACCTTTGAAAAACGTGAATCCAAGGGAAAAACTTGGTTTGAACCAAAAGAGCACAGTTGGGCCATTGGAGATCCATTAGGCTTAGAGATTGAAGCTTTTGTTCAAAGAGTGACAGGAACTTTTGAAAGTATTTCGGGGATCAGCGCTAAAGATCCTATATTTTCATTCTGGGATCCTCAAAAAATCATACCGACGCCTCAAAGCGTGGTGAAGACACACGAAATTATCGATGAAATTTTAAGTTGCATCAAGGTACTTGAGTCTTGAGGCAAAGAGTTCTGGTTTCGGCCGGCGACCCGTCGGGCGATTTGCTTTTATCGAAAGTCATTGGCCATCTATTTGAGCTTGGTCACGAGCACGGTATTGAATTTGAATTTAAAGGTTTGGCTGGGCCAAAATCTGAAAGTGCGGGCGTCAAGCTTTATGGAAGAAGTGAAGATGTGGCCGTTGTCGGACTTACCGAAGTTATTAAAAATCTTCCCAAGATTTTTGGAGTTCTAGGAGAACTTTCTAAATTGTTACCCGATAGCGATCGGGTGATTTGTGTTGATATGCCGGACTTTAATTTTCGTTTGGCAAAATTTGCAAAGAAGAGATCCCTTGCGGTCGACTATTTGGTTTGTCCACAAGTGTGGGCATGGAGGGAGGATCGCCTTGAATTAATGCGGAGTTTATTCCGTAGAGTTTATCCGGTGCTTCCGTTTGAAGAAACTTATTTGAGACAACATGGAATTGATGCTCGCTATTTAGGACACCCCATACGCGATATTTTGCCACCGAGGGCACGTAAACAAAAACGCGATGAGTTGAGTGTGCCAGATGACGTCTTTGCTATTGCTGTCTTGCCTGGTTCTAGGCATTCCGAATTAAAAAGACATTTGCCAATTTTAATAGATGCATGGGTTCTGTTTCAGAAACAGGCAAAGCGACGTCATTTAGATAAATCTTATCGAGCCATTTTACCAATTGCGCGAGGCATGAAGCGTGCCGATTTAGATGCGCTCTTAAAGGGACGTCATCAAAAATTGTTTAATGAATGGTTAAATTCTAGAGAGTGGCAGCTCCATGATGATGCTTGGTCTGTGATGCAGGCAGCCGATTTTGGATGGATTGCTTCTGGAACTGCAACCTTGGAGGCGGCCTATTATCAATTGCCTCATATTTTGTTTTATAGGCTTAGTTGGTTGTCGGCTCGGATCATTAGATCGCTGACATCTTATTTTTCTGGAAACGAAGGCATGGCGGGTCTTCCAAATATTTTATTAGAGCGTCGAGTGATCCCCGAGCTTTTACAAGAAAATTTAACACCCGAAAGACTGGCAATCGAAAGTATTGAGTTTATTTCGGATACAATTAAAATGACAAATACTAAAAAACAATTGCGCTTTATTCCAAAACGTTTGGGAGAAGCAGGCGTTGCAAAAAGAATGGCAGAGGATCTTTGGGAGCTATGGGGATTGTCGCAAAAATCATAGGTCAGTTCTATGCGGTCGGTCGAGAAATTGATCGATTACGTAGAGTGCCGCGTTTCGTAAGACAACCTGTGATTTCGGTTGGGAATATTTCGTCTGGTGGGCGGGCAAAAACGCCCATGGTTGTCGAGCTAATATGGGGATTGCTTCAACGTCGATATGATCCCATCGTGTTGACCCGCGGATATGCACGAAAATCAACCAGTCCCGTATTCTTGGATCGAGAGGCATTGCACTTTATCGAGACGGGTGAAAAGGTTGCGTTGTCGGAGCTAAGCTCAGAATTGATATTAGATCATGTCGGCGACGAAGCACTCGAGATTTTTGTTAAAACCGGAGCAAGGCTATTGGTGGGAGCTGATCGACATCGCAATGCCATGTGGTATTTGTCATATGTAGGAGGGTCCGTTTCGGATTTGGTGTTCATTCTTGATGACGGATTTCAGCACTGGAAGATGGAACGAGACTTTGATCTAGTTCTCTATTCAAATGAGGATATGAAGGATGACTTACTTCCTTTAGGTCGTTTACGGGAGAAAGCTTCTGCTCTGGAGCGCGCCGATATTGCGTTGTTACTGGGGCGTGACGTA
This sequence comes from Bdellovibrionota bacterium, assembly GCA_041750195.1. Classification (GTDB taxonomy): domain Bacteria; phylum Bdellovibrionota; class UBA2428; order UBA2428; family UBA2428; genus JBGSZX01. The sequence continues at coordinate 32,232 of JBGSZX010000031.1, forward strand.
GAAAAAGTAACTTTGTTCCCTGAAGAGGTGATGGATCAACCGCCTGTTGTCATTTCTACAAGAGCGCCAGATAAATCATATAGGGCCTTGATAGAGTCTAAATATGGGCAAGGTCTGCGCTTTGTAGAATTAAAGGATCATGCGTCGAGAGAGGCTCTCATTTTTAAAATAAAATATTCTCCTCAAAGCAATATAGTGCTCGGTTATAAGGAGGCGGTAAAAATTATTCCTTGGGCGTTATTGGCAAGTCATGAGGGCCGCCCCTTTATGCGAAGTGATATCATTGAGGGAAAAACTATTTGGGTTCTTGGTCTCAGGCTAAAAGTCACTGATGAGCCATTGCTCTGGACACATATCGAACACATGCTTGAAATGAAGTATTTTGGAGATGATAGTGATTTTTCGACGGAGGAATTGTGATCGTCGAAATTCTAGCTACTATTTATTATTACGGCTTGATGTTGTTTGGTTGGACTTCGAGGTTGATTCCCTTCACGATCAAGAAGCATTTTGCTTCCTTGATATCTTGGATTTGGTTTTTGTTTCTACCGTTTCGTCGAAGAGTCATATTGCTCAATCTTGCTTTAGTCTTTCCTCGTAAAAATGAGGAGAGCAACCTGGCTTTTAAAAATCGCTGCGAAAAAATAGCTCGGGCTAATATTCAACATTATGTTCTTATGTTGCTCGAAGTGTTTGAACGGTTAACATGGTCTCATAAAAAGGCACGTTCAGTTGCTGATTGGGATCATCGAGAGCGAATGCAAGAACTGGCGGATTCAGGGCGAGGGTTTTTCTTTTTATCTTTGCATCTAGGAAATTGGGAATCATTGACGAGAATTGGTTGTGCCGAGGGCCTGCCCCTTACGGTCATCACTCGATTTCTTAGAAATCCTATTATGGACCGAGTGTGGGTGAAGAGTCGAAAACAATTTGGACTCGAGTTGCTGGCCGAATCTGGCTCAGGGTTTGCGGCCATAAAAAGCGTCAAGAGGGGCCGTGCCTTGGGTTTTATTTCTGATCAGCATACTGGAGAACCTCATGGGATTGAGGCAAAATTTTTTGGACATCCTGCGTGGTGCCCGAAGGCATTGGCCCTAATGTCTGACAGGCTCAAAGCGCCTGTGCTGCCCATTGTGATTGTAAGGAAAATGGATACAGGTCGATGCCAGATTCATGTGAAGAATGTTCTAAGTTTCCCGAAAATCGATTCTGAGTCCCCAGAATTTGATGCTTCCCTGCGCAGCGGGTCGGGAACTTTGAACAACAAAGGGATAGAATACTTTATTAATGTGACAAACGAGTCGCTTGAAGGATGGGTGCGGGAGTATCCGGAACAATATTTATGGATTCACAAAAGATTCAAAAATTTTTTAGATTATTCAAAAGAATCATTACCCTGGGAACTCTAACTCTTTTGGTGGCAAATTGTGCTACCGATTTGAAGAGCGACGCCGACCTGGGAGAAGCGCCTGAAGAATTTGCACAAAAAATTGAAATGGCTAAAATTGCAACGAAACCTGTCCCCTTAGTAATGTCTCCAGACAAAGAAGCTGATAAAGCTGGCGAAAAACTTGAGCCCGGCAAAGATAAGAAGGTTGTAAGCAAAAAGCCGGCGCCTAGTGTAGACCCCTCTAAAAAAGAAATTTCAAAGCCAGAGGATACCAAAACAGTGAGCAAAAAAGTTTCGCTATCTCAGTCATGGCCCATTTCGATTGGTGAAAAAATTGTTATGACGTTACGTTGGGGTCCTATTGAAGGTGGAATTATTTCTTTAGAGGTCAAAGAACCTAAAGAAATTGAGGGGGCACCTGTTCTTCATTATTCGGGAACCATTAAGAGCTCAAAAATGCTTCAACTGTTTTATAAAATTGATAACACCATAGATACGTGGGCAAGAATATCGGACCTAGCGCCACTTAGGGAGGAGATCAAACAGCTGGAGAGTTCGCGCTGGGGACGAAGAGTTTTAATGTTTGAGCCCGAAACGAACGAAGTGAAATATTATGAACACATGACCAAGGAAAATGGTGAAGTTAAGGAGATCCGAAGAATTGATACCATGCTTGGTGGAGCTCAAGATTTGTTTGGAGCCTTTTATTTTTATCGCTATGTTCAACATTTGAAAGAGGGGTATCGTTTCCCGATTCATGATAAGGCAAAAAATTGGTTTGCAGAACTTAGGTTTATTGAAAACGAGACCATTCGTGTGCCTGCTGGAATTTATAAGACCAAACATTACAAAATATTGCCAAAACTTGAGGGCCAACTTGAGCCCAAAGGCGATATTGATGTTTGGTTGACCGACGATGATAAGAATATTTTGGTGCAATTTAAAGCGGCTATAAAAATTGGAGCCGTAACAGGTGAAATGGTTGAGTATCAGGAGGGACGTCCCGTTCCGTTCCCACTTCCTGCTTGGAAAACGCCCGTTACAGAAATGGGAAAATAGTTTGGGAAGCCTCATTCCTGTTTCGATTGTAATTTTGACTTTCAATGAGGCGAGTCGTATTCAACGATGTTTAGAAAGTGTGTCAGAGTTCAAGCAGATCATCATTGTGGACTCATTGTCTACAGACGGCACTCTCGAGAAAGCTCGAAAATTTTGGATTGATAAAGGTTTCGATTCAGGCCGATTGCACTTGTATTCAAGAAAATGGCCAGGATTTACAAAAGCTCGAAATGAAAGTGTGGAATGGGCCCAGGAAGATTGGATTTTTTGGGTGGATGCTGATGAATGGCTCAGTCCAGAATTAATTGAAGAACTTAAGTTAATGACATGGCCATCTGCTAGAGTTTTAAAGATTCAGAGGCAGTCGTTTTTTTTAAATCGGGCCATCAGACATGGGGGTTGGTTTCCAGACCACAAGAGACGTTTAGCCCCTCGACTTCTAGCTGAGTGGAGACCTGGGCCGAGAAGTGCCGACGTCCATGAGGATTTGTTTTTGAAATCTGATACGAATCATGAAGAAGCGCAGCTTTGTGACGGCTTTCTTTTCCATGAACCTTTTCGAGATTATGAAGAGCAAGAATCTACCAATCAGTATTATTCTTCACTTCTGGCAAAGGGATTGGCCCAAAAATGGAAGTTAAAAGGTGATGTGCCCCCGTCTGACCTGTACATTGCTGTAAAATTTGGAATCAAGTTTATTGAAAATTATATTTTTAAGCTTGGTTTTCTTGATGGTTACGCTGGTTGGAAAATTGCTACTGGGTCTGCCATGAGTATGCGCTGGAGACTTCAAAAGGCGAGGGCGCTTGCTCTTTCTGACGATAAAACTCATAAAGAGGTGAGTGTATGAAATGGGTTGTTCAAACATCTTTTGTGGGTGATTGTGTGTTGTCCTTGCCTTTTTTGCATGAACTTTTAAAGCTCTTGGAAATGCAAAACCCTCAAGGACAAATTATTTGGGTGACACAGCCTGGTATTCAGGAACAAATGATGGCACTCGCCTTAGAGAGAAGTTTTAACAAAAAACGGTTAAAGGTAATTTTGCGGGTTCTAGATAAAAGGGGGCATGATCGTTCTCTTTTAAAGACTTATTCTAAGGTCCGTGGCTGGGCGCGCGCAATGGGAAAACCAGATGAAGTTTATTGTTTGCAAAGAAGTTTTCGATCGGCGTTGGTGGCTTTAGCATCGGGAGCTGAAGAGCGCATTGGGTTTGGTAGTGGCGCCGCAAGTTTTATGTACACCAAAAGTATCGCAAGATCATGGGATATTGGTGTTCATGAAATCGAAAAAAATTTAGATTTGCTTCGAGTGAATCACGAGATTTCTTCTTGGGAAGATGAGCCGCGGCCTTCTTTTTTAGGCGCATCTCAACGGCCGATTAGAAAAGTTGATTGCATCGCTGTGGCGCTAGGCAGTCCGTGGCCCACAAAGCGTTGGCCCGTTGAGCATGTCGCTTCCTATGTTGAACGCATGACTCAAGAAGGTTTTGAGGTAAATTTAATCGGCGATCCATCCGCTCGGGAAATTGCAGATGCCGTGATCAAAAAGAATGATTCGTTGCTTATAAAAGACCACGTTGGCAAAACTGGCGCTAAAGATTGGGTGGACCTGATTGACCAATGTGGAGTGCTTGTTAGTGGAGATTCGGCTTCCGTTCATGTGGCATCAGATTTGGGAGTTCCTGTATTGGCTCTTTTTGGGCCGACCATTCCAGATTTTGGTTTTGCCCCCTGGCGGAGAGGTTCCAGGGTGTTGCAGGTCAAAGACCTACCGTGTCGTCCCTGCGATATTCACGGCCCAAAAAAATGCCCCCTGAGGCATCATCGGTGTTTGGTGGAAATTTCGCCCGAGAGAGTTTTCAGGGAAACAAAAGATCTTTTGGTGGACCCCCCGAAGATTTGAGGTTAAGTTTCGAATCCATAATTCGCAAGTTTAGCATTAGCTATTTAGCTCAAGTAGCTGAAAATGTAGGTCGAGTTTGTTTGGATGGAATGAATGACTTTTAAATTGCTTCAAGGTGGGACCGCTAACATAGATAATTCTACAAAATTTGAGCAACGTCTTCCCGTTGTTGCCATTGATGGACCTGCAGGAGCGGGGAAAAGCACGGCGGCAAGGATGTTAGCTTATCGCCTTGGATTTTTACTAATCGATACCGGAGCTCTTTATAGGGTTCTTGCTTGGAAGGCCCTAGAGCAAGATTGTTCACTTATCGATGGAAAAGCTTTGGCAAAGCTTGCTAGCAACTTAGATATTCAGTTTGGTAAGCTTGAAATTCATGATGGGCAAAACATTCCTATTTTGCCTGTGTATTGTGATGGGCAAGAAGTGACCAAGACAATACGCACTCAGGAACTAGGAATGGCGGCCTCCAATATTTCTAAATTGCCTGAAGTCAGACAGGCACTTCTGGAATTGCAGAGAAGTTACGGAAAAAATGGCGGCATTGTTATGGAAGGTCGCGATATTGGAACTGTAATTTTTCCGAAGGCCGAAAAAAAGTTTTATTTAACAGCTTCGGTTGAAAGTCGAGCTCAAAGACGTTGGGAAGAGCTAAGCGCGATCGGTACCGACATTGCCTTGGATCAAGTTATTCGGGAAACCAAGGCTCGAGACGAACAAGACATGAATAGAGCTGTAGCGCCATTAAAACAGGCCGCAGATGCGATATTGATTGATTCTACTTCTCGTTCACTCGAGGAGGTTGTTCAGGATATGGCTTCACAAGTTCGCAGTTTCTTACAAGCCTAAGATTGCGAAGTTCTTTTAAAAATACCTTTGAACAATTGCGACAATTCGGATGGCTTGATAGCTTTGTTGCTGTGACTATCTATTTATTTGCACACTTTTTGGGGTTATTGCTTGCACTTGGATTTCCTCCCTTCGGAATTTGGCCTCTCACATGGCTTGTCGGGGCGGTGGTCGTTTGGTTGTTCTTACAGTCTTTGAGTGAAGAAGCGACCAAGAAGAATCGCAAGCGATTAGCTTGGAGCTTTTTTAATTTTCATTTTGCAGTCAATCTTTATGGGTTTTACTGGGTATCTTATACGCTTCATGAGTTTGCAGACATGCCGTGGCCAGTTGCGATTTTAGTATTTTTGATGGCGATTGCATTGCTGGGAATCGTGCCGTGGTTCATGGGATATTATTGGCAAAGTTTTCATAATTTTGTTTCGACAAAATTAATTAAGAAACAAAGTCTATGGATAACATGCGCTTCACTGGGACTTTGGCTGTGTTTGTTCGAATGGCTTGATCGACGTGCTTTTCCATGGACTTGGGCTCAAAGTGTTGGTTCTGACAAATACTTACTTTCTAGTGTTGGTATCTTGGATACTTTGGGCTGGTCCGTATTGTTCTTGTTATTTGTTCTAGTGTTTGGTGCCTGGATGCAGCTTCAAAAATCTTTTACCTATAAGTTTTTGATGAAAATGCTCGGAGCCTTTGTTTTGTTTTTTTTACCTATGTATGCTTTAGGTGTTTGGCAGCTCTCTCGAATCCAAAAAGAGTATTCGTTTAGGCAGCCTGTGGCCTTGTTGCAGGGAAATGTTGGTAATTATCAGAAAAAACTTTCAAAGTTACAAGTTGCTCCAACGGTAAGAAATGTCTTGTCAATTCATCGTGACCTTATTGAGGAAGCCGCTATAAGATTTGAGCAAATTCCCCTGCAAAATAATAGAAAACTTGAACCATGGGTCATTTGGCCAGAAACTTCGTTTCCTGGATTTCCCACTCAAAGCATTGATGCGGGTGAGGCTATGAACAATTTTGTTCAGCTCACAGGTGGACTTCATATTGTTGGGGCCTATGAAAATGGACCCATCACCTTAGCTGGAAAAGAAAAAATGGTCGACTTTAATGTGGCAGCCTTGTTTCACGTCAAGAGTGGATTTGTGGATTTGTATCGTAAACGGGTGCGAGTTCCTTTTGGTGAATACATTCCTTTCGATGAATATTTTCCTCAGGCGTATGAGTGGATGCCCAATGTGAATCACTTCGGAAAAGGTGAACGCTACAACGCTTTGGCTCATCCTGATCCAAAGGGTCCCGTATTCATTCCTCTTGTTTGTTATGAAGTCCTATTTAAAGATTTTGTGGATGACTTCATAGAACAAGCGCATAAAGATTATCCAGGAAGAGACCTGGTCATCGTTAATTTAACGAATGATTCTTGGTATGGCCCAACGTCCGAACCGTTTTTACATTCTTTGTTATCACGCTGGTCGGCGGCTAGGGTTAAATTGCCATTGCTTCGACCTACCAATACAGGATTGTCAGAAGTGATTGCTCCCTGGGGTGAAGAATTGGCCGTAGGGCCGCGCGATGAAGCCTGGGTCATTTTTGGTGAACTGCCAGTGAAAAAACTTCAATGGACTGATTCATTCCAGTAAAATTATTGGATAAGTGAATGTAATTTCTTAGGCTTAGTGATTTCTTAACACAATCTTAACCTAATAGGTCTTTATCTATTCTTAACACTTAGGTACTATGAGGACTGGGGAACTTTCTTTTGAGGGGCAATAGAAAAATTTTTGCAGGGCATTTTTGCTCTGCCATAATTATAATCAGTGTGGCTCAGCTAAGCGTACCGCTTTGCGCCTTAGAATCGCCTAAAGAAAAAGACGCCCATCAAAAATCAGAAATTACTAAAACTGAAGTGACTAAAGTTGATGTGGTTAAGGTTGAAGTAACGGTGGCACCTAAACAGGAAGCTATTTCCCCCGTGGAGCTTGGTGATATTCGTTCTGAACCATTGGACGGACAATACCAATTGGATATACGCATTCCTGATGCTGGATGCCCCATGGATGAAAAATTAGCTCGAATTATTAAGGCTTGTGTAAAAATAGAACCAAGCCCCATTGGGAACATTGTTCTCGATGCTGGGCATTTTATTGGATCTAACTCTGACCGTTCTGGGTCAACAAAAGATAATATTCATGAGGGAAACTTGAATATGGCCGTGACTCTCATGTCGCGCGAGATATTAAATCAATGCTATAATTTGGGGCCCCAATTTGTAAAATTGATGCGCTACCCCTGGGATACAGAATTCGGCGAATATCATAATAAGGCGTTGGCTCAAAACGCGGTTGATAAATGGAAGCCAAACGGGGTTGAATCAACAACTATTGCTAGTTTGTATGAAGGTGATTCCCCTCAGAGAAAGGCATTTGCTAGATTTTTATTGGGGAATGGATCCGATGAGATTGAGGAAAAAAGTTCCTATTGGCAAATACATGCTAATCATGCCACGTCTAAAATGGATTTCGAGCATGACGATAAAAAGTATACAGAGCTAAGTCGAAAAGCTGATCACTTGCTTGCTTTGTACAGTTCGACCTCTGGAAACGAAAAAGACAAGGCAACGGCTGAGGCTGTGATCGAGCCCATGTTACTGGAGATGTCTCCTACCATAATAAAGATAAGAAAAGCTTTAGAACTTAAAGTAGTTAATCTTCCAGATGGATCTAAAGAGCGAGCAGAAATGCAGTCCCGACTTGATTATTTTATGCGTGATGTGAAACCCAAATCACAAAGTGGCTTCTCCCGTGGCGAAGCAAGAGAACTGGCTATGGTTAGTCGGGATAACGATTCTAGCTGGAATGGGCTCAAAGCTTCCGTAACCTTAGTCGAAGGCATTTACATGAATGGTTATATGGCTGAACTTGCAAATTATGAAATTGAGAGAGTCGATAATCTTATTAGAGAAAGAGTTAACTATTACGATGCAATAAAGGATTCCGCGACCCCTGAGATGCTCGAAGCAGCTAAGATAAGCGTGAAAGACGCCATGAATGGGATGGTTCAGGTTCGTGAAAAAGTTTATGATGCGAAGACGGGCCAATGGGTGATCACTCAAAAAAATGGATATCACGCTCCTATTCCATATGTCGACTATGCTAGGGGATTGTCACGAGGCATTGCCAACAGTTATAAAGAAGTCTGTGAAAAAGCTGGAGTGAATGCTGGATGATTTTAGCTTTTAAAAAATTGTTTCTATTGTCAGTTCTTTCATTGATGTCGATGGATGTTTGGTCTGCAAATGCTTTGCAGGTGCCTAGCAATTCTAAGATGCTTAGCGTACAAAATGGCTATTTGCTTTTGCGCGGCAAACAAAATCAACTTTTGTTGGGGCGACTTAAGGATGAAAGAAAATTTGTTTTGATAGATGATTCGGCTCACCAATTTTCAGGGGCACAGGTATCGGAAAATGGGAGACGACTTTTGTCGTTTTACAAATTTGATTCAGATTCGGGATATTTTAAAATTTTTGAGCTTCCTTCAGGCAAGTTGCTTGTAGAGAGCAAAAAAATTCAAAATTTGGAAGGAGCTTTTTGGGGCAGCGCTTGTAATTATTACGTTCATACTGGTGCTGCAGAAAATGGCGGAGTGGTTAAAGTTTTTGCAGATACTACCAATTCGGAGTGCAGAGCCGTTGCTCCCAAAACAGATTCTAAAGTTCTCTCTAAGGATGTGCCGGTTTATTTTTGGCAGGACTCGCATTTTAACAATTGGGCCTTCTATAAAAATGGAAGTAGAGCTCTGTTGAACTGGATTGGAAAGGGTAGCTTTGATTCTTTCCAGGCTTCGAAATTTCCCTACATTTGGTTTCAGGAAGCGACTTACCAGGGTTTGTTGTTTCGCGGTGATTTAAGCTCCAAAAAAATTCAGCCGCTCTCTGCGTTTGAAAGTTTTGCCTCGCGCGGAGATAAGGCTATCGCCTACGGAATTTCGAAGGGCCAGGTTGTTGAGCTTTCTTTGAAGGCTGACTTCCAGCTTAAAAGGCGCGAACTAGCGCGAGTTGGTGGCGCCACACAAATTTGGTGGGATGAAAGCATGGACCTCCTCGTCGTCGAAAATTCAGAAAACCGCTATTTCACCGTTAAACCCTAACAATTTGCTAAATCTACTTGCTAAATCTACTGTGCGCGCGGAAGAGTTGCTGCGGGTATAGGAAGCCCTTAAAATTCCGGATTTTATTGATTTTATTTAAGAAATCGCTCAATTTCCGGAGCAGTCGAGGGATTCCCTCGCAATCATTCAGCTTTTTATTTTCCCAGCAACTCTTCCGCGCGCACAGTTATTGTCTAAGAATTAGGCAGGTGCAGACAATCTTCGGCATCATTATAAGTATTTGAAAATTAAGTCTTTAATCATTTCTGCTGTCCAAAGTATGGTCGGTGAGAGGGGCAGCATTTGAGATATCTCTTTAAATTTCAATGGTTTATGTGTAGTGGCATGGCTTCTGCATCATAAAGGGCAGGATGGGTTTTTTTATGACACGAGTTTTTTCAGTAACAAGCATGGCGCTACTATTTTTAGGGATGACGGCTTGTTCTCAGGGGCGCAAATCACTAACAGCTGGATCCGGGGGGGATCGCCTTAGTGAGGTGGTTATCTTAAAAGACAACAATGGTTATCCTGCATACGGAAAATTCCAACTTCAACTAAACTTGGACAAAAATTTTGTTTACCTAGATGTGCTTCAAATGGCGAACGGTTGGACTGCAGACAACAGTTACAGAGTTTTCGCGAAACATGCCGAAACTGGAGAATGGGTTATTCTTGCAGAAGGTTTAACGGCTGGGCCTGGCCAAACAGTAAGCATCTCAGCCTATCAGGGCCAGCAAATTTGGCAATATACCGAATGGATTGTAGCTTTTGAGTATCAAGAATACGGTTTGTTATTCGATTGGGATGACGCCAGTTCTTATATGGTTGAGCAAACAATCTATTGGGAAGAATATAAGCGTAAAAACTCATTGTAGTGATTGCGACTCTTCTATTTAAAAAAAATAAATATTTCTAAGCTCCAATTGCGATGCAACAACTTTTATTGCGAGCCTAGACAATAGGCTTTATGCTCAGTTTGTGAGCTCTTCTCAAAATCGCTGCTTTCCAGAAATCTGGTCTTTTTTTTCTGCTACGCTCAAAGAAATTGATTGGACGGGGGGACGCATTTTCATCGTAGGAGGTTCGGTACGCGATGCTTTGAGGCCATATGGCAAAAGACAAGATAATGAATGCGACCTTATTCAAGATTGTGAATCCAGCCTAGATTTGGACTTATGCGTAGAGGAAGCGGGCGGAGCACAAAAACTAGCGAACGCACTATCCGAAAGGTGGGGAGCGAAAGCTTCAAAGCCACATCCACTCGGCGCCGGCTATCCCATTTGGCAGCTCATGTATCAGGAATCGCCGCAAAGTCCTCAATTTGAAATTCAAATTGCCGACACTCAAAAAGAAATGTTTATGGACCCTGATTCTAGGCAGCGTGTGACTGAATTTGGCAATCTACAAGACGACTGTCGGCGTAGAGATTTTTGTTACAATATGCTTTATTTTGATCTCCTCCATGAAGAAGTTTTGGACCCGAGTGGCCAAGGACTCAACGATCTTGAAGCCAATAGACTGAGCCCTCATCCAGAGGTTTCACCTGCAAAAATGTTTTCTGATGATCCGCTGAGAATTTTAAGAATGTTTCGATTTCATTCCAGATTTAACTCTGCAATAGATCAGAGCTTGAAAAACGCTGCGATCGATTGTTTTGATCGTACTAAAATTTTAAGTCCTGAGCGTGTACGCGATGAATGGATCAAAGCCTCGAAGCAGGGCGGGCTAAGTGAATTTTTTAAAACGCTCACCGATTGGGGATTGTTAGAAAAACTTTGCCCTGAATTCATGCCTATGCTCGGCTGCAAACAAGATAAAAGGTTTCATTCCGAAGGAGACGTGTGGCAACACACTTTGCTGGTGATGCAAAAGGCTGAACACACGCCCTTGCAACAATTTACGGCGCTCTTACATGACATTGCAAAGCCGGCGACTCAAAATATTGATGGCGATAGAATCAAATTTTTAGGACATGAAAAAATTGGGGCCGATATGGCGCAAGGATTTTTGGATAAGTGGAAATTTCAAAAAAAACTAAAACAAGATATCGTCATGCTCGTTAAGCTGCATTTGCGTGGGGCCGATGTGTTTGACTGGGCGACTCTCAAGCCGGCACGCAAACTTTTAAAAGATTGCGATGGCCTAGAAGAGGAATTTCTTAAGTTTCATTTGGCAGATTCCAGCGCTACAATCCGCCCCGATGGTACTGTTGAATTGTTGCACATCCCTGCTTTGAGGGAAAAATTAAGTCTTGCAAAAGTAGCCATCCAAGAAAAGCCCCCCTTAATGATAAATGGAAATGATATCAAAAAATTCTTTGGAAAAATTGACGGCAAAGAAATCGGTCGTTTAAAAATTTTGGCTAATGAACTTGCAGATGATTGGTTGGATCAAGAAAAAGAGTTTACAGTCGAAGACATTCTCGCTCAGTTAAAGTGCGCGAGCAAACAAAAGTGTTAGTTAAAAAGTTGATGTTTTGAGCTGAACCGAAAACCCGTTTCCGTAGAGACCGGTAAGGTCGGGATTTGGAAAAGCTTCTTCTCGGTCGATCGGGCGAAGCACGGCAACATTCCATTGCACGCCGAACCATAAATTTTCTACCACCATAATATCAAACTGCGGTGAAACTGAAAGCAAGCCCGCAGAAGCTTCGGTGGATCCCAAAACTTTATAAGATGATATTCTGTGATACTGAGAGTTTAACGACAAGGCTACAGGAAGTTGATCGCTCAAGTTCCAATGTCTTCGTAAAAAAATGATGGCACCCCAAGTGGGACCATACGAATCAGCACGGTCTGGATTTGTGGTGGATGCTAGCAAAAGGTCACCTCCAATTTTGAGGTAGAAAGGAAACTTGCTGGGATCTTTTGCCTCTGGAACAGGAACATAAAATAGATCAATCAAAAATTCTGAGTGTCTCGCATGAAGTTTAAACAGATCACTTCGTCGGTGCCCATATTGAAGAGTATTTTGCAAATAGCCATTTAATAAATTTTGCCTTAAGGCTATGCGATAGCCCGAGAATTCAGAACCTTCGGGGCCCGACTCCGATGCCCCTAAGTCATTTCTAAAGCCCAGGCCGACTTTGAGAGCCGATGAGTAGCTATCGGAATTGCTCATGAGAACTTCCATATGAAAGTCTTGTGAAAATATCGCGTAACGTTCCTGAGGAACGCTAACGCGCTCTCCAAAGATATCTTTGACCTCTTCCCTGGCATAGCGCAAATCGGGAATATTCTGCATCACCTTGAAACTGGCTCCTAATGACGCTCTAAAGGGGAGCTGATTGGCTCCATCTTCCTGTGACATAACATGAGGCGAAATTAACAGCATGGCTCCGCTCACCACGAGCCAAACAAGACTTTTTGGGCTAAAAAGACATTTAAGATGCATAATAATAGCCTATTCCCTTTGACGAAAGTCCGCAAAAGCCTGTAACTTTTTACTATGAAATTGCCTCAAAGTTCTACCGCAAGTGCCACTGCTAAATCTCCAGCTAAATCTCAGGCCGAAGTTTACCTAGATTATAACGCGACCCATCCATTGTTGCCCAGAGTCGCTGCTGCCATGGTCGAGCTTTTGAAGTCCGAAAATCATTTTATTTTAGGTAATGCATCTAGTGTCCATGCGGCGGGGCGACGCTCCCGCAAATGGATCAATACATTAAAAATTGAACTTCAAAATTTTTTAAATGCTCCGATCGGAGAATGGGTTCTCTATTCAGGTGCTACCGAAGCTTTAAACGCTGTCTTGTCCTCTGCCTTATGTGAGAACTGGGATATTTTATCGTCGTCTGTTGAGCACTCCGCCGTTTATGAAACTTTAGGGTGTGGCGATGGGACGCGACTCATGTTGCCCGTTACTCGCTCTGGCAAGATAGATATTGAACAAGTTTCCAAAATTGTTTCGAGTCTTGGCAATTCACAAAAACCAATCCTGTTTTCTTTGCAGGCGCATAACAACGAAACGGGCCTTTGTGTGGGCTGTCCGCAGGTTCTTAAGTCTTTAAGAAAAATAGGCGAAGAATGTGGTCGCGAAGTTAAGATCTTGCTTGATGGCGTTCAAAGTTTAGGGAAGGCCGACCCGCAAATCATGACGGAACTATTGGAACTTGCCGACTATGCTGTCTTTTCTGGGCATAAAATGGGAGCGATGATGGGGATCGGTGCTTTGTGGAAACGCAAAAATAGTTTCTTAAAATCCTATCCTACTGGTGGTGGCCAAGAACGTGGATTGAGAGCAGGAACTGAACCAATATGGAACGTGGTCAGCTGGGTTGAGGCCATTCGTGATTGGCAAGAGAATGGTGGTCAATATAGGCAACATATGGAAAAGCTCAAGCAAAAGTTGCTTGAAGGATTGAAAGAAATTTCAGGGATTAAAATTATTGATGGAACCGATGTGCCGTCAACATTGCCCAATACTGTGGCGATCCTCGCAGTTGACCGAGGCTCAGATTTTATTCTTCAGAAATTAGATTTAGATGGTGTCCTAGTTTCAGGTGGGAGCGCGTGTCGTTCTGGAGTTTCAAAACCTTCACATGTGATGAAGGCACTTGGCTATGATGATGAACTTTCCAAGGGGCTCATCCGGATTTCTATGGGACCTATGTCAACTGAAGACGACATAGAAAAACTTCTTTTAACTCTTGGGAGAATATAGTTTCTATGGCCAAAAATTCTAGCTATCCCAAAAAAGCTTCTCCAGCAGATCTAGGATCTCAAAGGCCTCTTTCGGGGAAAAAGTTATTGGTCGGTATAGCTGCTGGGGATGCTGTTCTTTCTCGCTTGGCTGCTATTTTTTTGAAGGAGCAAGGCGCGAATATAGAGTTAGTCCACTTTCGTCTTGGGAAGCTTGCTCAAAAAGTTCGATATGGAGAAAATCCTCGAGAGCCGAAGGAGGAGCTGATTGTAAAATGGGCCAAGGATCATAATCTTCCACTTAATATTGTTGATCTCTCGTTGGAATCGGATGCTTTTTGTACCGCTTGGATTCGGCATCATTTGTCGCAGGCTTGGATGCCCGATATCAAGTCCAACTTTGATGGCAGATTTTTACTGCCGCAGCTCGCACAATTTGGAGTAAAGCTAAAGTGTGATTTGGCCACCGGACATCGGGCAAGAATTGTTAGATCAGAATCTGGAGAAATCAGGTTGTTGAAGTCTATCGATTCTTCGATTGATCAAAGTACGCTCTTGGGCTTTGCAAAACTTCAGTTTATCAAACAGCTTTATTTGCCTGTCGGCTATTTGAAGACTGAAGAGATTTCAAAATTAGCGTTGGCTCATAAGCTGGTCGAAGTCACAGAAAACATTTTGGCTGATCGAATGATCGCTCAGGAATATTCAGCCTTTGAATCTTTGGTGAGTTTGGTGGGGCTTCCGCGAGTGAGGTCAAAAGGCTACGTGATAAGTGTTAAAAAAGTTATTTTAGGGGAACACAAGGGATTGATTACGGCGCCCATTGGGCAGACGAGAGTGTTCGAAGAGCTTAAGGAAAGTCCTTCTAGAATAGTTTTGGGTCATGATATTCTAAAAAACTGGGTCATTGTAGGAAGTGAAGATCAATTGAATCGATCAAGCTGCCTATCTTCACCAATCAATTGGGTTTTTCAAAAACCTGATCTTAGTAAGGCCCATGAGGTCCTAAGTCTTGTGATGTCCTCTGACCCGCAAAATTCTTACCCAGTAACGGCCGAGCTGGCTCTCGGTTCAAGTCTTCGAATTAGCTCTGCGACGTCCCTGGGGGAGGCCAAACCTTTCCGCCCACGTCTAGGTTCAACCTTCACTCTATATCGTGGAACCCTGTGTCTGGGCTCTGCCAGGATTGTTGAAAGTTTTTCGTAATTAACTGAAAAATTAAACTGAAAAATTTACCTGAAAAATTTTACCCGAAAAAATTTAACAGTTGAGCCCCACATAACTCAGGTTTAGAACTCCTGATATGTCACAAATTACGCATGGAGAAACTTCCTTAAATTTTAACCAGCTCATTGAGGCGGCCGTCGATTTAAAATTGGGTGCCCTTAATAAGTTTGGTGTTTTTGTGACTAGCACGGGTAAGTTTACTGGACGCGCCACCAAGCAACGCTATTTTCTAAAGCGAAGCGCTATTGCTCCCAAAGTGGATTGGGGCGGAGTTAATGTGGAACTTGATTTGGCTTTGGGGGAAAAGTGTATTTCAGCTATCAAGTCGAAAGTTGAAAGTTCTAAGCCATATGTTTTTAAAGGAAACGCTGGAGCGTTTTCTGTTGAAGTTTCGTCCATGAGTCCTTGGCATATTGCGTTTTGCTCCAATATGTTTAGAAGCACCAATGTTCATTTTGCAGAAGTTGGAGCTCCCATTAAAGTCTGGCACGCACCTTATTTGAAAGCCCATGATTTGGTCGAAGGCTATTCTGATGAAGCATTGATCTTGCTTGATCTTGAAAAGCGCGAAATTGTAATCGCAGGAACTTCCTATGCCGGAGAAATCAAAAAAGGGGTTTTCACTACCTGTAATTTTTGGGCACCAGAATACGGTTCTTTTCCTATGCACGCTTCAGCAAATTGTTTGGAAGATGGTTCTTCCTCTTGTGTGCTGTTCGGACTTTCTGGAACTGGCAAAACAACCTTGTCTGCGAGCCCCGATCGCTCACTCATCGGTGATGATGAAATCATTTGGGATGACAATGGACTTTATAATCTTGAGGGCGGTTGTTACGCAAAGCTCATAGATTTAAAATCAGAATCTGAGCCTGAAATTTTCAAAGCGGTTCACACATCTCACGCCATTATGGAAAACGTTGTATTGGACGCTAGTGGCGCAGTCATATTTGAGGATCGTTCCAAAACCGAAAACACTCGCGGGTCTTATCCGCTAAGCTCAATAGAAAAAGTTTTTAAACAAGATTGTCGGGCGCAAAATCCCGAGAACGTAGTCTTTCTAACGGCCGATGCCTTTGGCGCCTTGCCACCGGTTGCATTGCTTAATGAGTGGCAGGCGCAATATATGTTTGTATCGGGCTACACCGCAAAAGTTGCAGGAACAGAAGTTGGAATCAAGGAGCCTCAGGCTGCCTTCAGCGCTTGTTTCGGGGCCCCCTTCATGCCCAGGCCTCCGGCATTTTATGCTCAGCAGCTCATTGAAAAAGTTAAAAAAACGGGAGCTAAAGTTTGGCTTTTAAACACGGGTTGGACTCATGGTGGTTATGGGGTGGGTGAGCGATTCCCAATTAAGGTTAGCAGAGCTTTGCTTAAGGCTGTTCAAAGTGGAAGCCTTGCGACTGCAAAAATGCAAAAGCATCCAGTGTTTGGTTTTGATGTTCCTATGAGTTGTGAAGGCGTTGACCCAAAATATATGAATCTTGGCGATGTCGAAAAATCAAAAGAACTTGCACAAAAATTTGTTAGTAATTTCAAAAAGTATTCAGCGCATGCATCGCCAGAACTTGTAGAAAAAGCATCACCTCGTGTGTAAGACCAGAAATTCTTTTTAAGATGAAAATTTGTAAATTTTTATGGAAGTCTAAGATCCTATGACAAGCACAATTTGGAAACACGAAGTCACAATTGCCGATTTTAACAAGCGAAGCGAGAATACGGCTGTCACGCATATGGGAATTGAAGCTTTAGAAATTGGTCCAAATTTTTTAAAGGCGAAGATGCCTGTTGATGAGCGCACCAAGCAGCCCATTGGATTGCTCCACGGTGGGGCCTCCGTGTTGCTTGCCGAAACTCTAATGAGCACTGCCGGTAATTGGTGTGTTGATTTTCCAAATCAATATTGTGTTGGACAGGAAATCAACGCTAATCACATTCGCTCCGCACGCGACGGGTACGTTGAAGGAGTGGCTAAGCCCATTCATTTGGGAAAAAGTTCTCAGGTATGGGAGTGCCTTATCTCTCACGAAGGCAAATTAGTTTGCGTGAGTCGCATGACTTTATCGGTGCTCAGCCGCCAACCAAAGTAGTTACCTTACTCGCTCAATCTATCTTGGATCAATTCAAGAGGAAATTTGAGGCGCCCGATATCGTAAGTTTTGACATCTCTTTCAATGATCAATTGTTGACCATCAAAAGAAACGCTTCCTGTTGGAGTGCTTAATCCACTTCTTGTTTCTTTGACCCCAAATAAAATTTTAGTGGTTTTCGATCTAAGTGAAGATTTCTCAATGACGTACTCAATGCCTTCGTTTTCTCTGACCCAAAGTTGATAAGGTTTTTCGGATATCAATCTAAGAAACAAATCACCATCGCCAAATTCGATCTGGCCATTTCTAAGTTTTTTCTCAACTTTTGCAAGTTTTGCCATGTCTTTTAAAGAGGGAAGGTTCTGCGCAAATATAAATTCAAGACTGAGGCCGCGGTATTCGTTCTCGAGGGTATTAGATAACTCGTCTAGGGCCTTAATCATTTTGGAATTGTCGCCACCAAGTTTGGCCACAAGTTCAGAAGCTAATCTTAGTTCTTCAATCGATGGAGAATTTCTTAAGGAGATTAATTGGAAAGGAAGGAGGTCTGGTTGCTTCAAGAGATTGTTGAGATCGCCATCAATGCTTTCAGTAAAAGCAACTAGCTTTTCCATCTCATTCGCGAGATAGCTATTATTCGAAGTTTTTGCAGCTTCAAATTGGATACGGTCAAAATCCGTAAGCAGAATTATGGGCTTTCCCTTCCACTGTTCATAGACAATGCCTATGGGATATCTAGGCGCGAAATGAGCATCTGACTCAAGAATAAAAGTAGCGACATCAATACTATCCTTCTCAACAGGTAGCTTGATATAGAGTCTCTCCTTGCCCGATTTATATTCAAAGACTTCAATGGCTCTGGTTTTTCTTTTGCCGTTAGTATCGGTAAAGGATTCTTTTACTTTTTTAAAGCTACCGATGTCGGCAAGGCTAGAGTCCTTTTTGTTGATTAGCCCGCCGAACTCGAGCAATGCTTTGTGAGGATTGTGCTCATCCAAAAAAATCAATTTTCGAACATATTCCAATGCTCCAATGCGCTGATTTACTTCTTCGTAATCTTTAAAAGAAGATCCCGATGCCAATATTTTTATAGAAGTAGTGCAGGGAGTGGCAGCCTGGACGCTAGAAGCCTCACAGAGACCAAAACACAGCAACATAAAGTAAGAAACTCGTTTAAATGAAATCATCGCACACCTTTCAAGCCGTGCCCTCCAGGAGGAGCAAGGCCTTAGCAGGGCGAGAACATATAGGCGATGATGCGATGTGTCAATGGGAAAGGGGGGCTCCCCGTTTGTGGCCTAAATTACTAATTTATATCTACTTTTTTAGCCCATCGCGGATTTCGCGAAGTAAAAGCACTTCTTCGCTAGGGGCAGGAGCCGCTGCGGGGGTTTCGGCTTGCTTCTTCTTTGCGGAGTTAAGCGCTTTGACGATCATAAAAATCACAATGGCTATAATGATAAAATCAATAACGCTTTGGAGGAAGACACCATACTGCATAGTAACGGCGGGCACATCGCCGACTGCACCTTTTAGGACAATTTGAAGTTTTGAAAAATTAACGCCGTTAAGGGCTAATCCGAGCGGAGGAGTAATGACATTTGCCACCAAGCTCGAAACTATTTTACCAAAAGCCGCGCCAATGATCACACCAATGGCCATGTCCATAACATTGCCTCTTAGGGCAAATTTCTTAAATTCTTCAAACATCACTTGTCTCCTTAAGTTAAAACTTGGCTACCAAAGCCGTTGAATAAATATAGTCGTACTTCTTAATGCCGCTAGCAGACGGGATCGCATCATACTTGCCGAGATACGCAGCTTTTAAAGCAAAGTTGCCATCCAGAGTAACAGCAATGGAAGGCTCAAAATTAAACAGGTAATCACCACTCTCAGATAAGCTTGGAAGATATTCAAACCAAACTTTGGCAGTCGCTGACTCTGTAAGTTTCATAGAAGCTTCAGAATAAACTCGTAAAAAGCTTTTTGAAGCGGCAGATGTTGCTCCAGTAGCCGTTTCGCTTGTGAAGCGGTAACCAAGTTCTGAGAAAACATACTTTTCTTTTGAGGTGTTTAAAAAATAGTATTTTCCACCTAGGTCGATGTTGTTTCGCTTGTCAAAACCTGCGTATTTATCGCTCTCATATGAATCACCAAGAAAAACTGTAAAGTCTGTCGATATTGATCGATCGTAACGTAATCCTAAACTCCAGCCATTTGCGCTTTCAACGCCGGACGATTTTCCATACAAATAGGCTGCTTTGAAAATTACAGTATTTTTTGTCCACTTATAATCAGTTTTTTGTTTGGCGTTTAGAGTCTTGGTGTCGCTATTGCCTCCGGAAAGTATGAGTCCCAATTCACTTTCATGTGACCAGGCATCGCTTTCCTGGGCCTTGGCCAGTGCAGGAACAAAAAACAAAAAGCTAAAAAAATAAAATTTTGTCAAATAGTGCACCTTAAGAATTTTCATGCACTGAGGATTAAACCACGTTGGGCCATCTGGCTAGTTACTTTTAAGCGCAAGCGAGCAATTTATTTTTTGAGACTAAAACTTCTTAAGTACTTCAGGTGTGAAGTAGCTCAAGATGATATCGGCTCCTGCACGCTTAATAGATGTCAGGGATTCATTGATGCCTGCATCAAGGTCCATGATGCCAGCTTGCGCTGCGAGCATGATCTGTGCGTATTCACCGCTTACTTGATAGGCGGCAACAGGGACCGTCGAAGCACTTCGTACAGAGGCAATAATGTCTAAATAGGCAAGAGCGGGTTTGACCATCACAATATCGGCGCCTTCGGCTAAATCTAAGTGCAGTTCGTGAAGTGCTTCGCGAGCATTGGCTGGATTCATTTGGTAAGTTTTTTTGTCCCCAAATTTTGGAGCCGAATCTAGCGCTTGTCGAAAAGGTCCGTAGTAGCAGGACGCATACTTGGCAGTGTAGGAAAGAATGCCGACATCTATAAATGATTGGGCATCAAGCGCTTTGCGAATGCAGGCCACGCGTCCGTCCATCATGTCCGACGGTGCCACAATGTCAGCCCCCGCTTCGGCTTGAACAACAGCCATTTGGGCTAATATTTCAAGCGTTGGATCGTTTAAAATTTTTCCGTTCTCAACGATGCCATCATGTCCATCGCTAGAGTAGGGGTCCATGGCCACGTCGGTGACAATTATTAGGCTAGGAAATTTATCTTTTAATTTCTTGATCGCCTTCGGTAGAAAACCGTTTTTGTTTAGAGCCTCAGTTGCCGTTGAATTTTTTAATTTCTCATCGATAACAGGAAAGAGCGCGACGGCCTTTAGGCCTATTGGCAACAACTCAGAAAGCTCCTTTTCAAGCACATCAAGACTTAGTCTAAAAACACCAGGCATTGAAGGAATGGCTTCACGCAATTGACTGCCTTCTTTTATAAAAACGGGCCAAACAAAATCGCTCGGGTGAAGGCGCGTTTCCTGCACCAAATCTCGAAGCGAGGCATGGGCCCGGTTTCGTCGTGGTCGTTGGACGAGGGCACTTTGTTTAGAGGCTTCATTGGATGCTTCACAGGATTGTTCAGGTTTCCGAGTCATAATCTTAGATTGCCCTAGGTCAATTGACGGTGCAAGGAACTTGTGGATTTTATTGCTGAGGCAAGGGCGGGGAAAATTATGATTCTAGCGGCTCACTTCAATTTTCTTTAGAAGACTTTGAAGTTTATGCCAGTGTGGTCGATTGAGTTTAATGTAATCAAGCGTCGTGTTTGATAAAATATGAATGAGTTCGCCGGCCTTTTCCCCTTGTTTTTCTTTTCTATACTTTTGCACAGCTGCATTCCAAAGTGTAAGAGCGCTGATGATTTCTTTCTTGGAATCAGCACTCAAATCAAAAGATTCAAAGGTCGTGGTTTGGTACAATATGCCAAAGCCAAAGCTTAGAAAATTTACGGAGAGGGCGGAGTTGGAATCCTGCAGCAAGCTTGATTTTATCGATTGCCAAATAGCTTTTTTTTGGGCCGCCCCATAGCCACGCCATTTTTTAGAAAACACTTCAATCATTTGTAGATCATCCAGATAGGAACAAGAAGGTATTGAGTAGCCCGAGGCCCCATCAAAATAACTATAAATTTGAAGAGGTGGGTGGGCAGAACCTTCTTCGTTAAAATTTTTGGACGAATCAGCAAGGCTTTCTAATTTTTCTAAAACAGAATCAGACAGTCTCTTGAGATTTGCGGGGGCAACGTTGCTCAATCTTTTTGAGTACATTTCGAGTGACTCGGGTTTTCCCGGCAGCGAAGTCAAACAAAGGGGATGTGCTTTATCGAGTTTAGATTTGGCCTCTAAATACTCCTTGAGAGCTGAGCTTTCTGTCTTGTTGCTGGCGCAGCTCGCTAGCAACATCCCAAAACAAAAACTATAAACTAATCCGCAATTCATTTTGCTAATTCTGAATCCCTAGCACTTTCAGCATAAACACCAGCTCTTGAGCGCGCTCACGAATAGAATCATAACGACCCGAAGAGCCGCCGTGCCCTGCGTTCATGTCAATCAAGAAGAGCAAAGGATTGGAGTCGGTCTTTAGGGTCCGTAATTTTGCAACATATTTTGCGGGCTCCCAATACATCACTTGGCTGTCATGCAGAGAGGTTCTCACAAGCATCGTGGGATAATTTTTAGCAGATAAATTATCATAGGGAGAGTATTCCTTGATCCTCTCAAAAGCCACTTTTTCATTTGGATTCCCCCACTCTTCATATTCGCCAATCGTTAAGGGCAAATCCTTGTCGAGCATAGTGTTGAGCACGTCAACAAAGGGAACTGCCGACAGAACTCCTCGGTATAAATCTGGGCGCAAGTTAACAACCGTTCCCATTAGCAATCCACCGGCACTGCCGCCTTCAATAAACACTTTGTCTTTTGCTCCATACTTTTGGGATACGAGTTCTTCTGTTACAGAATTGAAATCCGTAAAGGTATTCATCTTAAATTGCATTTTGCCTTTGTCGTGCCAAGGTTTGCCGTATTCTGAACCACCTCGAATGTGTGCAATGGCCATCACAAAACCTCTATTTAACAAGGGAATTCGAGAGGCGCTAAAGGAGGCGCTCATTGCGTAGCCATAAGATCCATATCCATAAATATGTAATGGGTTCTCGCCCTTTTTAAATAAATCCTTTCGGTAAACCAGCGAGATAGGAATTTTTGTTCCATCTTTAGCTTTTGCAAAAATTCGCTCCGAAACATAATTGTTTTTATCATAGGGGCCTGGCGGAGTTTTTTCTTTTAGCAAACGGGAGCTTCCGTCTTTTAGGTTGAGCTCGTAGGTGCCTATGGGGCTAATGAATGAACTGTATTTGTATCTATAGACATCACTTGCGTAAACGTGGTTCGCAGAGGCACTGATGGAATATGTTGGCTCGGGAAATTTTACAAGCTCGTCTTGTTTGCCATCAAACGAGCGAATTCGAAGTCGCTCAAGTCCATTGGCTCGTTCAGACAAAACATAATGCTCAGCAAAAACATCAACATCCTCTAGGGATACATCTTTTCTGTGAGGAATCAATTCTTTTGCTTTCTTAAGGGAGGGCTTTGCAACGGGTATGCTAATAAGTCGAAAATTATTACCCTTGTCATTGATGCGAACAATAAACTCAGCACCATGAAGGCCCACATTGTATTCAATGTTTTGTTTTCGGGGCAGAATCACTTTAAAGGCTTCGAAAGGCGTTTTTGCTGAAACAAAATGTTGTTCACTCGTCGTGTGGCTGGATGAAGAAAAATATATCAAGGTTCTATCTAAGCTTTCATGAACATAAACACTGAAGCGCTCGTCTGGTTCTTCGTAGACCAAAACATCTTCTTTTGATTTTTGATCCAAAGCGTGGCGGTAGACACGATATTGCCTCTTGGCATGGTCTTCGATGGTGTAAAACAAAGTTTTATTGTCGGCGGCCCATGCAACGCTACCAACTTTTTCGGCTAGGGGGCCTTCTATTTTGTTGCTTCCGAGATCCTTTATAAAAAGTTTGTATTGGCGAAAACCAATGGTGTCGGTTGTAAAAGCCAATAAATTCTCGTTAGGGCTTATCTCTTGGTCCCCTAGGTCAAAAAACTTTTCATTCTTCGCCATAAGGTTAAGATCCATATAAACTTCTTCTTTCGGAACGGCAGCTCCATCGCTTTGCTTTGTTCTGTATAGGATGGGATATTGCAGCCCTTTTTTGCTTCTGCTTCCGTAAAGATAACTGCCATAGGGTGATGGAACTTCTTCGTAGTCTTCGTTGATGTAGCTAATGATTTCAGAATTAAGTTTGTCTTCGAGCTTTTTCGACCCGTTAAACCAAGATTGCGCATAGGTGTTTTCGGATTTCAAATAGCTGATGACTTCTTTGTCTTCTTTTTTCTGAAGCCAGCGATAGTTGTCTTGCAATTCATAACCGTGAATTTTTGTAGTATGCGCAACTTTTTTAGCAATGGGGGCACTCGTTAAAACGAAGTCCTTTTGGGAGGCGCAGGAAGCCATTCCTATCGTCAATATGAAGGCCGAAAGTGAATGAGTCATAATTTTGTATTGGCTAAGCACGATCCCTAGAATCTTAGCTTGAAAATAGGGGATCAAGAAGGCGATTTTTGCAAAAGTTCAAAACCTAGCAACTCAAGTTTGTGCGCAAGCTCAATAAGGGGAAGCCCCACAATGGCGGTTGAATCAGTGCATTCAATGTTCTTTACGAGTGCCATGCCATGAGATTCCATTTTATAACAGCCAGCGCAATCGTAGGGTTGTTCCATTTTTAGATAGCGCTCCAGCAAGGAGTTCGAATTATTTTTGAATTCAATTCGGCTGACATTTTGAAATTCCAATGGGCGTTCACCGTTGCGAAACAAGCAGACGGCCGTGACCAAATGATGAACTTTCCCATTGAGTTTTTTGAGTTGAGCAAGCGCCGTCTCAAAATTTGGCTGTTTGCCTAAGATTTCTCCGTTAAGGTCCAAGGCTTGATCGGAGCCTATGATCCAGCTTTGGGGGTAGAGCTCGGTCAAAGAGGCTGCCTTGCCCCTTGCAAGCTCTCTGCACAGATCCTGTGAACTCGATCCGGCAAGGCTTAGCTTTTGTTTTTCTTCATCAAATTGCGGATTTGCGCATTCAAAGGGAACTCCCAATCTCGCAAGAAGTTGCTTCCTGTAGGGCGACGATGAGGCAAGTATGAGGCTTAGTGGGGACGTTACAGCTGACATGATTTCTAGCAATGCCCTGTTTGATGGGACCAAACAAGGGAAAAGTTTTTGGATTTGTTTATAAAATTTAGGCCTTTATGACCTTAATCGTTGCTTGCGACGCGCAGGCCCATGGTCTAGGCTTGGACCCATGAGTCCTACCGAGCTAAAACTAGCCCGCACCGCCCAAGAACTTAATGCTGACGATGTTAGGTATAAGGAAATGCCAGACATCGCAGAAAATGTTGGGCCTTTAAATTTTGGTGCCCTCGATCGCGTAGGCATGTCACTCATTGAAGTGCCAGTGCGAGTAAAAAATGCAAGCGGAGAGCTGATGACCCTTGCGGCAAAAGCCGACGCCTATGTGAATTTGTCTGATCCTTCTTCGAAGGGCATTCATATGTCGCGATTGTTTTTAACATTGCAGTCAAAATTAGAAAGCGAAGAGCTTAGTCCAAAATTAGTGGAAGAAATCCTAAGCGATTTTGTCTCGTCGCATAAAGGCAAAAGCGATTCAGCCTCTTTGTCTTTGGAGTTTGAATATTTGCTTAAGCGCAAAGCTCTTTTGAGCGATCATCATGGATGGCGCTCCTACCCAGTATCCGTAAAAGGGAGCCTCATTAAAGGCGTGATGCGCCTTGAGCTTGGGGTGAAAGTTACCTACTCAAGCACCTGTCCTTGTTCGGCTGCGCTATCTCGACAATTAATCAAAGAAAAATTTGAAAACGATTTTGCTAGAAAATCTTCCCTTGGCATCGACGAAGTTTCTGAATGGCTTAGCCAAGAATCTTCAATAGTTGCAACGCCACACAGCCAACGAAGTGTTGCTGATGTTAAACTTGTTATGGATCGTGCGGCACCCTGCCAAACTTTGGTGTCTATCATTGATGATGTCGAAGGTGTTTTAAAAACAGCTGTGCAAGCAGCAGTAAAGCGTGAAGACGAGCAAGAATTTGCCAGGCTTAATGCCAGTAATTTGATGTTCTGCGAAGACGCTTCACGTAGATTGAAGGCTTGGCTTGATGAGCGAAAAGAAATTGTAGATTATCGAGTGGAAGCGAGGCATATCGAAAGCCTCCATCCACATGATGCTGTCAGCATTGTTACCAAAGGCGTAGACGGCGGCTTTAGGCCGTAATTTTGTTTTCTCTATTTGTTAGATAGATTTTCCTTAAAAGGAGAGTTAGCGGTATCCACCATATAAGATCATTGAAAATAATATGAATTCCAAACTCCAATGGAAAGCGTTTTTCCCACAAAGCATTGGCAAAACCAATTGGTCCTAAGATTTTTCCCAAAAGGCCGACAAAAATAATCGGCCAATGTCTTGCCGGATCAAAGGCAGCGATTAAGTATCCAATCCCGTAGATACCCACAATCATTCCAATGCATTGCCAAAGTTCCGGATAGAGCGGAGGTGTTGATCCTCCAATTCCAAAAGACTGAAGCGGAAAAAATATGACCCAAGCCCCCCAGATCCCATTGTAAATAGCAGCTAAAAGCAGTGTTCGTGATTTGATAGGGTTTGTCTTCAAAAAATTTATCAACATATCCTCTGACCTTATTTGAAATTATATAAAAGAAATCCCAGCCCAAGACTTCTCATCGCCCAAAGCAAGGCACGTGGTCTGTTGCTGGAAATCAAAAATTCTATATTTTTTTGGCTGTAGTTGTTTTTTAATTTTCTATGAATGGGCATACTTACCAATAGGGTCAGCATCCAAAGTACCAAAACTGAAATTATGTTGATAAGGGTGTACGCTTGGGAGATTCGATTTGAGGTCCAAAAAAGTGCAACTGAACTCAATAGTTCAAGTGCCATAATTGGAGCCGTTATCCAGATCATTCTTGAAGAATGAAAAGTCTCGAAATCTGGAATGCGTTCAGGGGCTATCCAGAGAAAGCTGGGGTAATGAACCTGTTGAACGGTAAAAATAAGTCCAGTCATGTAGGCCGCTAAAAAAAACTGAGATTGCAGCAGAATAAGATCCATCTAATAAAGGTTGCTTTGCAAAAGA
This sequence comes from Bdellovibrionota bacterium, assembly GCA_041750195.1. GTDB lineage: Bacteria > Bdellovibrionota > UBA2428 > UBA2428 > UBA2428 > JBGSZX01. Next base: position 58,742 of record JBGSZX010000031.1, read on the forward strand.
TACAACGTCAACTAATGTTCGCAGGGGTGAGCAAAAAAGCAGCATTGGCCAACTATGACGTTCGTTGCGGCATTCGTTACGGTGTTCATTGGTTCCGCAGGGACTTGCGTGTGGCGGGCAACGTTGCCCTAGAAAAGCAATTCAAAAAACACGATGGCAAGGTCCTGGGCCTATTTTGCTTTGATAAAAAATTTCTTTCAAGGCCCGACTTTTCCGTCAATCGTTTTCAGTTTTTTTTAAACACGCTTGTAGAGCTTAAAAAAGAATTGCGCGCCATTGGTGGAGATTTGCTTGTGATGGATGTGGGGCCGGATGAGGCGTTTGGAAAAATTCTTAGCGATTTAGATAAGGACTCCATTGCGCGGCCATCAAGTGTTTCTTGGTCGAGGGACTATGAGCCTTTTGCTGTTGAGCGAGACCTTCGGCTTGAAACGTATTTTATCTCAGAGGGCATTGAATGTTTTCACGAGCGAGATCATCTTTTGATAGAGCCCTGGGAACTTTCTAAGGATGATGGTTCGGGCTACCAGGTCTACACGCCATTCTCAAAAAAATGGCTCGAAATTTTTTCAACAGACGAGGTCCAGACCCGAATCAAAAGACAGGAAAAGTCGTTTCAATATTTGCGTCGAATATCTGAAGGGAAACAAGAAAAGGTTTTTGCTTTGACTTGGAAAAAACTTTTCAATGGCAAAGATATTTACCCCGACTATCTCAAGCAATATTCAGACCGAAATTTAAAAAATGTCGATATACCCATTCCCAAGTCTGGTTCATTGGCGGCACTAGGGGCGCTCATTGATTTTAAAAAAAAATTACTTAAGTATGGCGATAGCCGAGATTTTCCAGAATTAAGCGGAACGTCTGGCTTGTCTATTTTTTTGAAGAATGGTTCTTTGACGACTGCTCAAATCATTTCATTTTTAAAGCTAAAATCGTACAGCAATAAAACTATGGGCGCCGACGTTTTTTTAAGTGAGCTTATTTGGAGAGAATTTTATTATCACATCCTATACCGCAATCCTCGTGTCGAGGGTGAAGCCTTTTTGCATAAGTACAAAAATTTAAAATGGGAAAATAATAAAAAATACTTTGAAGCCTGGAAGTCGGGACGGACAGGATTTCCTATTGTTGATGCCGGAATGAGGCAGCTCAATCAAACGGGTTGGATGCACAACCGGGTGCGCATGATCGTGGCATCCTTTCTAACAAAAGATCTTCTCATTGATTGGCGCTGGGGCGAGAAGTATTTTATGGAAAAACTGCTTGATGGTGACTTGGCCCCTAATAATGGCGGTTGGCAGTGGGCGGCTTCAACTGGCTGCGATGCTCAGCCCTATTTTAGAATTTTTAATCCGTGGCTTCAATCTAAGCGCTTTGATCCGCAGGGACATTACATCAAAAAGTATCTTCCTGAACTTCAAAACATTGCGATAAAAGATTTGCATGCGCCCATACTTGGGCATGGGGTTTATCCTGCGCCCATTGTTGATCACGCTCTTCAAAAAGAAAAAACCCTCAGACTATTTAAAGTCTGAGGGTTATGTTTATTAGAAAATTCTAATAACTATTAAATAACTAATTATGAGTTGGTACTACCAACGACGAGAACCGCCGCCGTTTCCACCACGGCCACCGCCGCCACCACCGCCGCCGCGAGAATCACTTCTTGGAGCTTGGGGTTTAGCAACGCTAACAGAGATCGCACGACCTTCGATTTCTTTTTCGTTTAATCCGGCGATAGCTTCTTGAGCTAGTTCTGGGCTTGCCATTTCAACAAATCCAAAGCCTTTGCTTCGTCCAGAGTCACGGTCAGTGATGATGCGAACAGATTCAACTGTTCCAAACTTTGAGAATGCTTCCTCAAGAGCTGTTTCACTTACTGAAAATGACAAGTTACCTACAAATAGTTTTTTTTCCATATTACCTCCTTAAGGCATGGGCCACTCTAGAGGACACGGACTTAATCGTACGGACTCAGAAACTGGCAGTTTATTACACAAACAGTTTAACACTTGGAAAAGAACTCACCAAGACAAATGCAACGCAGGCTGCAGATTTTTTGAATTTTGGCCTAGAGCGGCTATCAGACGCTGTCTAGACCCCAAAAATAGAGAGGATAGGGGCTCCAGGTTTTTAGCGCTTTGAGGCATTCTTTGGTGAGTCCTTCCAAATCCTCTAAGGGCCAGGGGCTCATAAAAATCTGCAAAAGATGACCAGGATCGGGGCTTAAAAATATGCTTTTTTTTCGATGAGTTAGCTTCCATGGTTGTATGTCTCCGGCCGCTGTTGGTGGAAGGACAATCTTTAAATCGACAAGTCCTTGAAGCGCTAATTCCTGATTAATGGCTTCCGCGACTTTGAAAATGTCCAAAATCTTGGCAAAACAAACGGCTCCTTGATCGGCAGGCCCAAGCTCATTTTCGAGCGCCAAGGTTTGGGGGTGATTGTAGGGGAACTGAAGTTTCATTGGAAATTCGGCAGTTTGCGCCGGAAGTTTTTTTTGCATGGCGGCCAGAAGATCCGAATAGAGTTCGAAATCGCCTATAAGTTCGTGAACGATGTTTCGTAAATCTCTTCCTTTGCCCGCAAAAGCGTAGGCCATTTTATCGTCCCGAGTAGCTATTAGGGAAAGGGAGTGGGTTTGGGCCAGCTGTCTTTGGAAATCGATGGCTTGGCGGAGCGGGCCCGCAGGTTGAGAGTTATACAGCTCAACTAGTTTAGGAATATCCCCTGCTGTGATCGGCGCAATATTTGTATTCTGTTTTGTTGCTGGCGCTTTAAGGGGGCTGAGCTCCCAGCTTAGTTCTGATCCTGCAAGGACAAAGCCTCGTTTAAAATAGTAATCCACAAGGTTCGACCACAGGCAAAGCATGCTAGCGCCATCTAGCCGAGCAGCTTTTTCGACGGCATCTAGCAGCACACGGCTGTGGCCTTTTTTCTGGTGATCAATGTGAGTGGTGACAAGGCCAACACACGCAAGTGGTAAATTATTTTTTAGCCGGTAAGGTTTCCAGCTCATCGTGGCGATTGGCTTTTCTTTTTCTAGCAGCATTAAAATTCGAGAATGATTTTTGGGTTCTAACAACGCAGAAAATTCTTCCTCAAATTTGCGCTGATCTGTCTGTGGTGCTCCTTGGGGAAAACCGCTCTCTAAGAGAGTTATAAGATCGGATTTTAATTCTGGCCGCTGCGCCAAGTTTACGATTCCCTTGGTCGAAAAATGTTTTTGAGGCATTTCTCCACTTTATGCCGCTAATCACCTATATAAAAGGCATAGTGAGCTAAGCGGCAAAAAAATATTTTTGTGCTAAACTTTATTGGGTAATGGCTAAGATACTCCTAATTGATGACGAGCCCGAACTTTTAGAAATTATGGGCGATAGGCTTGAAGATGATGGATACACTGTTGTGAAGTGTGGGGGAACTCCCGAAGCTATTGAAGCCATTAAATTGCAAAAATTTGATTTGTTATTATGCGATTACACCATGCCCTGTGGTGGATTTTTAAATTTAGTCAATGTGCTTTCGCAGACCCAGTTAGAGCTACCAAAAATTGCCATCATTTCGGGGCACGCAAAAGGTGATTTTGTAAAAAGTCTAAGCGTTCCAGTTGTGAAAATTTTTGAAAAGCCCATTAACTTTGAAAACTTTTCTGATGAAGTTGCTAAACTTATTTCCTAAACTATTTTTTATAGTTGGCCTGGGTCTTGTGCCGTCGAGAGCCGCCGCTTTAGATTATAATCTCCGGAACAATTTGGGAGGAGATGTTTTTGAATACTCTCTAACTTCCGGGCCACCTCCCATAAAAGTCAACTCAAAATTTTTATGGATTCAAAGTTATTCATATGAAAGTGGAAAAATGCCCCTTGTGCCGGGTTCTTCAGGCCTGGCGACTCGAAAATTGGGAAGCTTTCAATTGATTAACTATCAATCAAATGCCACGACTAAATTTAGCTTGGCTCTCCCGTTTTCGTGGAGCGCGGCGAACACCATTTCCCTCTTTTCAAAAAATGCTTTTGGCTATGCAGCTATAGTTTCGCTTCGAAAAAAGTTTTTTGAAGAAGATTTGTGGGAATGGAGCTTTGGGGTCTTTCTCCCTTCAAAAAGGAAACCTTTTTGGATTTTGCCTGCACTAGGCGCTTTTTTTACAAGTTCGGATCGGCAACATACGGCGCATCTAGGCTTTCCTTCTTCGTTTTACCAATATCAGCTTGATTCAAAGACGGCTGTTGGTTTGTCGCTAAAATGGAGGACCATTCAGGCTCTATCGAACTTGGAACCAGTTAATTATTTGGGCGCAAGCTTTTGGGATATTAAGGGCCACCTCCAAAGACAAATCATTGAGAATTTATTTTTTAGTTTTGCGCTTGGCGCTGACATCAAAGGACGGAGCCGAGTGCTCAATAGCAATTTTGAAGAATTAAGTTATGAAAAAATAAGCTCAGGACTCAATTTTGGAATCGGTTTGGCCTATCAGTTTAATGGAAGGCCGCCGCGTCTTTAACTTGATTGAGAAATTGGCAGTTCGACGACAAAGCAGGTGTTTGGAGAATTTTGATCAATAAAAAGGCGTCCACCATGCTGCTTAATGATGGTATTGGAGATACTCAAACCAAGACCCGTTCCCGAGCCAGCTGGTTTGGTGGTGAAAAATGCTTTAAAGATCTTTGAGGCCGTTTTCCTGTCGATTCCAGGGCCACTATCCGTGACTCGAATTTGAAAAACCTTATCTTGAATTAAAAATTGAATGTGAATCCACTTTTCGTTTTGTTGGCTAATAGCATCTTCCGCGTTGTTGATGAGGTTTAGGAGAACCTGCGATAGTTCGACCTCCCGTCCCCAAATTTCGACCTGAGGAATAGGGTCAATTTCAAGACGAACGTTTCGCGTACTAAGTCGGTGCTGACATAAGTTCAACGAGTCTTGAATAAGGTCATTTAGATTTATTTTTTCCATGGGATCGGCTTCGACATTCCTTCCCATAGCTCTCATGCTTTTTATGATTTTGCTAATCCTGTTGCCTGCCGACTTGATGCTATTTAATATTTCTAATCTTTTTTCTGTTGAATATTTTTCGTCGCGAATGTCTCTTTCAAGTTGTTGCGTTCGCCCTAAGAGAATCCCTAAAGGGTTGTTGATTTCATGGGCCATACCGGCGGCCATTTCGCCCAAAGTGTTGAGTCGAGTTGAATTTACCAAGGCCAACTTTTGTTCTTCAATGATACCAAATTGAATTTTATTTGTTCGATCGAGGCTCCAGATTAGTGCTAAAACAAGGCTGCCTATGGTAAAACTAATAAGTAAAACCGCTGGCCAGTTGTTTGCCTCTTCTTTCATTAGGGCAGAACTTTTTTGCCACTCAATTTGAAATGTCTGGTTGTGCCAAACGACGTAGCTAACAATGGAATCTTTAGAGTTTGTATTGAACTCAGGATCTTTGTAAACAGTTTCGAACGTGGGTTCTCCGTAAACCCAGGTTGGCCATTCGATTTTTGCAATCACATCAGCTTTGAGACCTTTTAGCACGTGTTTGAATAGTTCTTCTGCGATGACAGGTGCGAAAACCAAGCCTATATAATTTTTATTATTAAAAAGAAAAGTTTTGTGGGTCGTCGGAATGGCCTTGTTTTCGAGTATTGGAAAGTAAATGAGGAATCCGGCGCGAGTCACTGAGTCCTGCACCAGTTGAATATGATGAGTAATGGCAAATCGATAGCTCTGTAAAGCAAATTCTAGAGCACTGCGGCGGTTGATTCCGGACCCAACATCTAAGCCACTGACGCCTTTATTTTTTTCTTCAGGTTCGATGTAGGTGATGACATAAGTCATGTCTTTGCGAAGGGGGGGGGTAGCGCTGGGTACTGTAGAGTATCTAAAGTTTTCATTCCCAGATTGTTGTTGGGCACGTTCATAGGTTTTTATATCTTTAGCCCATATCGGAGCTATGAATCCAAGCCCGTTTAATCCGGGGGCCGAAACATCTAAATTGAGTTCTTTGACAAATGATTTCCATTCTTTAAAATTTACATTTGTCGACGCCCCAAAAAGAGCGCCGCTTGCTATGAGAACTTTCTCATAACCAATAAGACGTTCCTTCACGAGGGCAAGAGCTTTTTCGGCTTGAAGATCAAAGAGCTGCTGGTTGGCCGCCTTATCGTTTAGGTAAATTTTATAGGTTACCGCTCCCATTAAGAGGACAACGATGGCGGAAGCTATCGATAGGCGAAATTCTTTAAACATGCTGGAACCTGGATTTTGATCTTCTGGCAATGACTTTGCAAGCAAATGTATCAAGGCAATATTTTCAACGACTAGACTCGCCGCGCTATTAAAATAATTAACCTCTTCTTAACAAACTGCTCAAGTTTTAGGCAGCTCAATCCGATCGAGTTCATAAGCGCATGGATAAATGCAGCTTTTTCTGTGGTCACTTTGACCAGGAAGCGGAATAGGAATTTTCGTTTTCTGGAATAGGGCGATCAAGGTTTGGAAAAAGCGCAGAAGTTTGTGCGTGAAACAATTAGTTACGGCCAGACAAGATGTTTGGTCAGAGAGGTTAGGAGGACCGAAATGGGATTGAGAATCAATACCAATGTGGCGTCAATCAACGCCCAACGTAACTTGCGCATGACAAATCATGACATGCGTAAAGCTATGGAACGGTTGAGTTCTGGTAGTCGTATCAATCGCGCAGGCGATGATGCTGCTGGACTTGCCATCAGTGAAAACCTAAAAGCACAAATAAGAGGATTTAATATGGCCATCCGAAATTCGGAGGATGGGATATCTCTAGTGCAGGTTGCTGAGGGCGGACTCAACGAAACAAGTAATATTTTAGCGAGGCTAAGAGAGCTCGGGATTCAGGCCGCATCTGACACCATTGGTGCAGCAGAGCGTGGATTCCTGAACGTGGAGTATCAAAGTTTGCTGAGTGAGATTGAACGGATCTCGCAAGCGACAGAATTCAACAATACAAAATTGTTGAATGGCAACGAAGATCCCGACAATCCCAAGCAGTTTGATTTGCAAATTGGTATTCGAAACATTCCCGGTGTGGACCGTATTGTTTTTGATGCCTCCAAGGCAGATGCCACTGTGATGGGGCTTGGTCTTAAGGACTTGGCGCTGGATTCTAAAGGAAATGCACAATTGTCACTAGCTCAAATTGACCAAGCGATTCAAAGAGTGGCAGCGGTAAGAGCGGACTTTGGTGCCTTGCAGAACAGGCTTCAGTCTACGATCAATAATTTAGGTGTCAGTGTAGAAAACTTAAGTGCTGCGAACTCTAGGGTTCGAGATGCGGATATGGCTAACGAAACCGCCGAGATGACCAGAAACAACATCATGTTGAATGCAGGCATATCGGTGTTAGGACAAGCCAACGCTTCTAACCAAATGGCACTGAAGTTACTACAGTAGGAGTTCCCGGTTACAAAAATGAATTTGATGTCATAGCACGGACGCTAGAAGCATCATGATAGTAATTCATTTGTAATGGCGACGACGCGGCTAGGTTTGAAAGACTTGGTCAAAAGCAAGTTCATTGAATGCTTGTGAAAGCAAGCAAGTTCATTGAATTTGCGGAAGTGCGCAAGCTCATGGAGCTTGCAGCTACGGTTAAACAATTCTGAGTAAACGGTAACGTTAGTGCTTAGGATCTCTGGGGGGTGGGCCGTCGTGAAAGGCGGCCCCATTTTTTTACCTCAGTGTTAAGTGCGATGAGCTGAGTTGGTCGCAATGATCAGTGCGCTTGTTTGTGCTGGAAATGCGCACTTTGTTTTGCGCGACGTGTGTTTTGATATGTGCGGTGCCCGTGGGTGCGTGCGGCATATGTTTATTTGCATCTATAATGCGTATCCTTCTTTTGCTACGCGGGCAAAATCTTGATTCAGTTTGACTTTCACAATGCTACTTCATACTTATTGCTTCTCGAATTCAAGGTTTATCAAATAAATTCCAATTTTCCTTATGAAATTTCTCTAAATAATTTGCAAATATCTTACGATATTACTTCGCTACCGTACGTTTGTATGGTATAGAATTATCTATGAAAAACACGCAACAAATCCTTTTTTATCGCAAAATGAAAACCAAAAACAGTTTCGCTTTTGGTGGTGCAGGGCTCAATTCCAATCCAAAAGTTGCAAGGCCAATATCTTGCAAGGAATACATGCACGTGGTGCTAAAATCAAATCATGCTAGAAATGAAAAATCTTTTTTGCGCCACGAAAAATGGATTCTTACTATGGCCTCTAAGCTTGGCAAAAAATTAGGTGTCAAGATTCTGGATATCGTGGTGATGTCTAATCACATTCATTTGCTGGTCAAAGTTCATAGAAGAAGAGCCTTCGCAGCTTACTTTAAGGCTCTTTGCGGATTGATCGTGCGAAGGATTTGCAAAATAAAACGTGGGTTGCCCCGAGCTGCTGGCCAAGCGCAATTCTGCAATAGTAGTCTCGCTGAAAAAGAGACAATTGCTGAAGGCAGCTTCTTTGCGGGAAGGCCCTTTTCGCGAATTGTCAGCATGGGACGGCGATCTTTCAGAAATATAAAAAATTATTTTGAATTAAACAGGCTGGAACGACTGGGGCATGCTAAGGCCGATGCTCGAAAGATGACACATTTTCATAGATCGAGTGTGTTAAGTCAAAGCCCTGCTTTTGCGCTGGAAACTTGATAGCAATACACTTAAGTTTCTCACTCTAAGTGCCGAAAATTATTTATGCTTAGAATAGCTTGGATTAATTTTACCCGCGAGAGATTGTGGGCCATTAGTCTTTTAATTTTCCTCATCGCGAATTCACCACTCACTCACGCCCAGTCCAAAAACATGCTGCAATTTTTGAATTGGGAAGCCGAACACAACATCGGTGCCAAATCCCAAGGCGTCAATTTCAAACAAAAGGAATTGAGCTTTAGATATCTAGAGATCAGTCTCGATGAAGGCGATATGTATCAGGTAGACGACTATCGTAAGTGGATGTTTGGCGCAGACCAAGGGCCGCACGGTCTTACAATAGATTTTGCTGAGTATCTTCCTGAGGATATAAAAAAGTTTTTTGTTTTCAATAAAGACGGCAAGAAATTTCTGAAGTGGCCCATTCATCCTCTAGATAAAAACTTCTACAAAAAACTCATGAGTTATTTGGAGGAGCGAAAAGTTCCGTATAAGTTAGTGCCAGCTAATAAGTCTGATTTGCGAGGTTATAGAACATCTTCTAAGAGTTCGATCATTACAATTCCTGGATCAGAGCATAGTTTTTCTTTTAAAACAGGAACCAATTCTGTGGGACAAAATGAAGGCTTCGCAAGACCCAACCCATCACGGTGGGCGCACTTCAATAGAAAGCTCAGTGACTATTTTTATACGCAAAAAGACAAACTCAAAACTTTAGATGTCGCTTGGGAGGCTGGGGCCATCATGTTTCCGCCCCTCACACCTGGAACCGACAACGCCATTAATATTCGACTTATGGAAAACGTTAGCGCCGGTGAAAAATATCAGCTCACGGGCTTTGTTTTGCACGACAAAAAAGAAATTGAACGTATTTGTAAAATCAACGGAATGACACCAGAGGCTTTTAAAAAACAAATCTCGCACAGCTTTGGGAGCTTTCTTGCGGAAATGAATTTGGTTTTAGGTTTTAGAGTGATGTCGGCTCATTTGCAGAACGTTCGATTTGAGTTAGACAAAAATTTGAAGCCAACAGGCAAAGTCATTATGCTCGACTTGACAGACGGTGGCCCAGTCGCCGCTATTTTTAAGGCCAATGGGCAGGATCAGTTGCTTGATGATTGGCGATCCATGGTTTCTGAAACATCAGTTGGTAAAGATTATTTTCCTAATCGCATCATTGATGTGCCGGATTGGAAGCAAAGTCAGCTAGACCCTTCTGATAAATCGTCGTGGTTTAGGCCCATGGACATTGATGAAATGCACAAAGGTTTTGAAGAGCGCGCTTCAGAGCTAGGTGATTTTTCTGGAAAAATTATTTATCGAAAAAATGGAGATGTTGATTTTAAATTTAAGGACGCAGATGATTTGATGTCGCGTTTTAACGTTCATGGATCTTCTTGTGCTGAAATCATCAAGGGTTTAACTCACTAAATCATTTCTTTGACTTTTGCTTTGCTTTTGGGCCTATTGCGCCTTGCGAGATTGATCCTTATACTTCATATATGACAATATTCGAACGTCGCATGAATTTTTACTCCGCTACTCGAAACACCATTTATTCAAAAGTTTTTCCGATTTTTTTATTTGTTGTAGGGCTAGTCACGGTTATGGAATCTGGGGAATCTTTTGCAACAGGAAGATCCATCGACGTCATCGCTTACGACCAATCCATCGAAGGCTTTATTGATGCTGGTTGTACGACGACACTTTTTGTAGCTGCAAATAGCACTACCTGCGCATCTGGTGCTTGGCTCGCCTATGATATGTATGCCAATGTCACTTTGATCAATATATCAAAAACCGAAAAGCAAACGGGCACTTTGGAGATAAAAGCAAGTAGTACCCTTACTGGAATTTTAGTGCACACAGCGTTGCCAGCATACAATGGATTGACGAAAAAGCTTTTTATTTGTGGTGATGGATCAACAGGAAACACCGCTAATATTTCGGCGAATGTTCCCCTGACGAGTCCTTTGGGCTTGGAATATTCAGTCGCTCCAGAATCAAGAGTAACGCTTCAATTGCAGTTTGCTGTTTACGGGCAAGTTCAATCGGCAAACAGGTGGCTCACACAAAAGTTTTTGCCTATTATAAAGATATTGGTTGACCAAGATCAGGGCGCTTTGTTGGGGTCCTTTACGGCCTATCAGCAACCAAGGTCCGACAATCGATGGACCATGTGTGATGGAACGAGTCCTGGACTTGGGGTGAATGCTGTCTCTGGCTTTACAAATTTGGTGGGCTATCCGAGTACAGGAATTGAGGCTATGAACAATCCGCGCATCCCGCTCTTGATCAATGGTGGCAGGCCTTTTTAGGGTGCAGTTGGTGCGCATTGACTCTTCGTATTCGAGATTGCGGGGTTTTGCTTTAAATAAAGCAATGATAGCATTGCTAGGGTGGCAGATAGTTTTGAAGAGTTTTGTGTAAAGGTAAAAGCCTTTATTGAAGAAGGAGCCATAGCCGAGGCTCAAGCTTATCTTACAGCCAACGAATCTAAATATGATGCTCGGCCAGAGCGCCTCGAACTAGCCCACTTCTTTAGACGCTCGAGACTTCCAGAAAAAGCTATATCTCTGCTTCGTCCTTATATCAGGCCGAATTCTAAAAAGCCATTTGTGGCAACCGACCAAGAAAAACTTGCGTATTCAGCGGCGTTGACATTGCTTGATGCTAGCAAAGAGTGTCGAAAGCTTCTGGAATCAGTCAAAGATAAAAACGCTGATGAGTATTTGCTTTTTTCTTCTTTCAACTTGATCCGTGAGTGGAATTATTCCGAGGCCGCTGGTTTTTTGGAAAAATATATCGCGCAGATTCATGACGATTACAAAAAGGCAATTGGGACCGTTAATTTGTTGCAATGCTATTTGGCGAGTGAAGAATTGGATAAGGCTCATCAAATTATTTCTCAAAAATGGCTAGAAAATTTTTTATTAGAACAATCTAAGCACCGTCTTCTTGGTAATTATTACGAACTAACGGCTCAGTACTATTTTCAAACTAAGGATTGGAATCTTGCTGGTGTGGCGCTCAAGAATGCGCAGAAATACTCACAGCAAAACAAGTCTATCGATGAACTTTTTGTAAAAAAATGGGATTTGCTCGTTGATATGTACAAAACATCGGACAAAACAAAAATCGAAGCACGTTGGATTAAAATGCGCAAAAAGGCTCATTCATTTTCACACTTTGAAACGGCCCGAGATTTGGATTGCCATTTTTCATTGCGATTTAGAGATGATGAGATTCTTCGCTATGTCTATTGGGGAACGCCGTATAAAAGTTATAAAAATAAAATCAAGAAAAAATATAAAGATTTTTATTCGGTGGAATTTGATCCAGGGCAAAACTTTAGGCGGAAGATCTTTGAGCATCAAGAAACATTTCCATTTGGACCTGATGAATTGCCTATAGTCGAGTTTAAATTGGAAAGTTTTAGAAGGGATCCGCGCTTTTCAAGAGACATATTGGTCTTTAGGCTCTTGGAGGCTCTTTGTTCGGATTTTTATAAGGTTTCCTCTCTTTATTATATATTTGAATTCGTTTATGAGGGAGAGTTTTTTAATCCTGAAAGTAGTCCTGGCAAAATTCGTCAACTTGTCTTTAGGCTAAAGGAATCTTTTAGGGAACTCGACTTGCCCTTGACAGTCTCCTTTGGTGAAAGAGGATATTGGCTCGAGGTAACCGAAGATAAAGTTGTTCACATTGATTTGGCTTCGAAATTTGAAATAAAAAGACATGAGCAGCTTCTTGAGAAGATTGAAGAATTGTTCGCTAAAAATTCATTTAAAGCAAAAGATCTGAGTTCAGAAGTAAGCATGTCTGCAAGAACTGTAGCTACTGCTTTAAAGGATCTGCTTGAAGATGGGGCGGTCGAAAAAATTGGTAGTGGCCCCAATACAAGTTATCGATTGGTGTGAATATTTTCCTAACAAAAATCAAGATGAGCCGTGAAGGGAGAGGGGATAGGCGGTGAGAGCACAACCCTGTCAATCGTTAAGCCCTAAGAGCTTTCCACCCTGTCCATATCGCAAAGATTCCGGCGAAGGACCACACACTAATCAAGGCCCATTGAGGGAGAAAAATTTGAGTTGTGACTTGTCCAGCTACAAATAAAAAAGCTGCAGCCACAATGCTTTGACTTAAAATTCCAAATCCCTTTATCTGAGCATTGGCAAGGGTTTGAATGTTGTTGATGCTCATGTTGATTTTAAGATCGCCACATTCAAGCTGGCGTGTGATTTCTGCTGCCTGTCTGGGCCAATGTCTTAGAAGATTAAGGGTGTCTCTGCCGGTAAAAGCAATTTCTTTGAGAACATATTCTGGCTTGTAGATGGTCCGTAAAACTTCTTTGGCGTATCTGGCACCTCCGGAAACCAAATCGAAATCGGGGTCCATTTCTCTAGCGAGACCTTCAAGTGTCATGATGCTTCTAAAAACCATAATCAAATCGGCAGGCAAAACAACTTGGTGCTTCAGGGCAATTGAGGAGGCATCCATGAGTAATTTTCCCGAAGGAATGGCGCGCAAGGGCCTACCGTGATACGGCGAAAACAAATTGTAGATTTCATCAGAGAGCGCGTCCATTGTTTTTGATGTGCGCGTTCCTTGTGATGCGGGAGAAAGCTGTACATATTCTTGGACTAGCCAATCGTAGTCTTGCGCAAGAAGCGCGAGGAACATGCTTATGACAGCGCGCTTTGAAGAATCAGATAAGTATCCTACGGCGCCAAAATCAACGAGGGCCATGCGTCCATCGGGCAAAATAAATATATTGCCACCGTGAGGGTCGCCGTGAAAGAGGCCGTCAATCATGATTGACTTGTAAAAGGCATCCATGCCTTTGGCCAAAATTTCCCTAGTATCCAATCCCATTTCTTTGATTTCGGAAAGATGCGAAAGCTTAATGCCCCGAATCCTTTCCATGGTGAGAACTTCTTTTGTTGATAAATCTAGATAGGGTTTTGGAATGTATAAAAAATCGGAATCGGAAAAGTTTTCCCTGTAATTTTTAATATTATAATATTCACGTTCAAAATCTGTCTCTGCCAAAAGTGAACGCTTAAACTCTCTCACAATGGCTTTGGGCCTAAAAACCTTAACTTCAGGAATATATTTCTCAATCAAATTTGCGATCAGTTCCAAAATTTCTAAATCTTGAGTGATCAATTTTGAAACATTGGGCTTGATAACTTTAACAACAACGTCGTCGCCCTCTAGAGTGCGAGCCGAATGAACCTGCGCGATGCTGGCAGTGGCCATGGGTTCAGTGTCAAAGCTCGAAAAGCATTCATTGAGTTTGCGGCCAAGTGACTGCTCAATGACGGGTTGAATTTCAAGAATCGAAATAGGGCTCACGTCATCCTGGAGATGTTTCAGTTCGTCTACAATATCTGCGGGTATAAGGTCCGGTCTGCCGGATAAAATTTGCCCTAACTTGATAAAGGTGGGGCCAAGTTTCTCGCAAAGCATTCGAAGTCTCATGGGGAGGGGCGTTTCGAGGCTGACAGCTAAATTTTTTGAGCTAGCAAAGCGACCCAAGCCTATTCGATCAAGCAGAGTGTTGAATCCGAACTGGCCCATGGTTGTTGCGATCTCTCGCATGCGACCTACGTTTTTTACCGCAAGTCGAACCTGTTGGACTCGCGTTAAGACATTCATTCCATAAGCTCCATGGGTTCAAAGTCAATGCGTCTGGTTTTGATGTCGACAGATACGAGTTTCACCTTAATTCGGTGTCCTAGGTGAATGATTTTATTTCCTGAAGTTTTGTAGCACATCAAAGAAGAATTAAATTGAAAGCCACCCCAGAGTCCAAATCGATCGGCATTTATGAGGCCATCGACAAAGTGGCCTGTGATTTGGCAAAAAATTCCCTTTTCGGTAACGCCAGTAACGAAGGCGTCGAATTCTTCACCCAATTTGTTTTCCATGAAACGACATTTTTTAATGTCGATTAATTTTCGTTCGGCATCCATTGCAAGGCGTTCTTGATCAGAGCAATGCTGACAGCGTTGCTCTAAATCTGTCGAAGGATCAAAGGCGGCTTTAACTCCAAGAGCTTCTTTTATAAGCCGATGCACCATCAAGTCGGGGTAGCGGCGAATAGGGGAGGTGAAGTGAGTGTAGTCTTTTTCTGCAAGGGCAAAATGCCCCTTGGGTTGATTGGTGTAGCGAGCTTGTTTGAGTGTTCGAAGCATCATGGGTTGTAGAGCCTGAACAATCGGATCATTTTCTCCACGATCTTTGCGAATGCGTTTCAATAAGATGGCATAATCTTCAGGATCCTGGATGACAGCACCTTCTGTCTCTTTTGTTTTCTGTCCCTTTTTTTGTTTCTGCTTTCGTTCCCACTTTTTGCCAAGAATTTCTATGGCATTGATTCCTTGTAGCGACAAAAATTCTATAAACTCTCTAGCTTTTTTTGCTTCCGGTTCTTCGTGAACCCTGTAAACACCTGCTCTTGCTTTTTCTTTTAGAAATTTTGCAGCACATTGATTGGCAATCAACATGCATTCTTCAATAAGTTTGTGGGCCGTTAGTCTCACTCTTGCAGTGATGTCGAGGACGGTCCCGTCTTTGTTTAATTGTACAAAAGCTTCAGGAATTTCGAGATCAATGGATCCTCGCTTAAAGCGAGCTTCGTTGAGCCTTTCAAAAGTGTCTATAAGGACGTTAAGACCTTCTTCGAGTCCTTTGACTTCTTCTTGAACCCATTCTTCTTTGTCTATAAAGGCTTGCATCATCTCATAAGTCATACGTTTGTGACTTCGCATCACGCCTTCAAAAAAATGGTAATCCTTAACAATGCCATGATCGTTGATCACACACTCGCAAACCATACAGGGGCGATCTTCATTTGGAACAAGTGAACAAACCCCGTTCGACAAAACTTCGGGAAGCATAGGCGTTACATGGTCGGGAAAATAAACGCTGGTTGATCTTTCAAAGGCTTCTTTGTCTAGGGCTGTTCCCGGTTCAACAAAAAGTGAAACGTCGGCGATGGCTACCCATAGGCGAATGTTTTCGCCTTCGCGTTTGGCGTAAACCGCGTCATCGAAGTCTCTTGCGTCTCGACCATCGATGGTGACGAGTGGCAAATCGCGAATGTCTTTGCGAGACGTAGTTTTTTCGGTCCATCTTTCGGCTTGGTTTTCGGCGTATGAAAGTGCTGACGGTGTGAATTCGCGCGGCCAGGAAGCGTCTAGCAAAACTCGTAAGGTGTCCATTCCAGCAGACTCAGGGTCCTCAATGGTTCGAGTGATTTGGGCTTTCCCGGGAACTTTACTTGGGTATTCTAAAATTTTGCATAAAACGGCAGAACCAGGTTTAAGTTCTTTGGCGTTGAAATTAGGATTTTCTTGCATTTTAAAAACATGGTTTCGATCGCGTGCCTCAAGAGGAACCAAAAGAACGCCTCCACCATGTGGCCTGTAAAATCCTAAAAATTCTGTTTGATGACGTTTTAAAATATCAACAATGCTTCCTCTAAGTTTTCCGTCACTAAAACTTTGAGTAACTTGCACGCGAACTTCATCGCGATTCATAATGTCTTTTAAGTTTTCTTTGCCAATGTAAACATTTGGCTCATCAGAATTAAAAGGAATTAAAAATCCAAAGCCGTCCGGATGAATGTCCACCCGCCCATCAATAAATTGTGGAGCCGATGATCGCCTTGGTGGTTTGAATCCATCTTCGCGTTCTTTTTTCTTTTCAAGCGAGCCTGAGCTTAGGCGTTTGTCGGCCTGTGAATTACGAGTTGAGTTTCTTCTTGGGGTGCCTTTGCGTTTTGAGGGCTTGCCCCCGCCGCTATTAGTTTTATTTGGCATATTTAACTCTGTTATAGCGTACTTTTTTTCCCAAGAATGGTGAAAACTCAGCATCTTCGGGGTACTATATGCACAATGTCACACTCAAGAGATCTATCCACTTTTGATTTTTTGGTCATTATTTTGCTCGTAGCTGGCCTGGGAGCCTTGGCGCATTTGTCGAGAGCGCCCTCAAATCCCTCTACGCCGGGAGCTAGATGGTCGGGTGATGCCATGAAGGCTCATTCTGAAGCTCCGGCTGAGGCATCTCAAGAGGGTTTTGACACCAAAAACTTGAGTAGCGAGGCTGCTCAAGAACTTCAGGAGAGCGTGGAAGACATTGAAGCCATTGAGGACTCTGAGTCCAATGTACAAGCTCCAACTGAGCAAGAGAGCGGGAACTAAAAATGGCTTCAAAACCAACTAAAAGAAAATTAAGAATACTTATTTCAAATGATGATGGCATTGGAAGCCAGGGGATATTGGCTCTGGGTCGTGCCTTAAGCCGTATTGCTGAAGTCACCATGGTTGCCCCAGAGCGGGAGCAATCGACAATGGGACATGCTCTAACACTTCATAAACCCGTTCGAATATTTCATGTTGGAAGCGAAAAAAACTTGGACATGTGGGCAACTAGCGGCACGCCGGCTGACTGTGTTTATGTGGGCCTTCGATATGTGATGAAACACAGACCTGACATCATAGTTTCAGGAATAAACAGAGGCGTGAACCTTGGAAACGATGCCTACTATTCCGGTACAATTGCGGCAGCGCGAGAAGGTGCCGTTATGGATATTCCTGCTATCGCTGCGTCTCTTGATTATCACTATGAGCCAGGGAAGGAAGGTTCAGGGAATTTTGAATGGGCTGCAAATTATTTGGTTGATTTAGTAGCCGGAGTCATCCGAAATCCCATTCCTCCGAGTTGTTTGTTGAACATCAATTTTCCAAACGTTACTGCGGGAAAAGTCAAAGGTGTGCGCGTGGCTAGGCAAGGATTTAGAATCTATACAGATAAAGTCGAAGCACGTATCGATAGCCGAGGTAAAAATTACTTTTGGTTAGGTGGTAAATACGCTGGTTTTAAACAAATTGAAGGATCAGATTGTGAAGTTTTGGATCAAAACTACATTTCAATCACACCTTTTAGAATTGATTTAACTCAATATGATTATATGGAAACATTGGCGAGTTGGGTGCCTGACCCTCATGATAGAGCAACCACTGGCACGGCAAAAGTTGCCGTCCCGATTATGCATCGAGGTATTCAATCGCGTAGATCTAATGTCATTGCTAGATCTGCCGCCTTAAAGCCAAAAGTTAAAAAACAAAAAGTTGTAAAAAAAGCCACAAAAGCACCTGTAAAGTCAAAGGTTCGTAAAAAGAAATAATTGTGAGCGTCTGGAATTGCTTCCGAGCTTTTAATGTTTTCGGCTATTTTTTGTGTCTTCTCATTGTTGGATCATGTGTGACGGGCCCTTCTCCAAAAGAGTACCTAAAATCGATGCCAGATCCAAAATCTGCACTTCTTAGTTTTTCGCTTCCATTAGACAAACCCACAATTAAAGTTCTTTCTCTTTTTGGTTGGCGAAAGTCCAGGAAGGTCCATGAAGGACTTGATATGAAAGCTTCGATTGGCACCAAGGTGATTGCTGCAGAGCGCGGTGTGGTCAGTTATGTCGGAAAACGCCTCTCAGGTTATGGCCTTATGGTGGTCGTTAATCACGGAGGGGGCTGGAGTAGTGTCTATGCCCACCTTTCTAGGTCCTTTGTTCAGCGCGGATATTCGGTAAAAAAGAGCCAGCAAATCGCCCTTTCTGGAAATTCCGGGCGGACTTCGGGCCCCCATTTGCATTTTGAAATCCGAAAAGGGGCTGATCCCCTTGATCCGCTCCTTTTTTTACCAACAAATCAGCTTCAATTGCCCTAATCGACCCTCTGAATTCACCTAGGGTCTTGTCAGTAGAGGTTTGCGCCACTATTGTGCGCGCTATGAGCACAGAGAATTATGTAGATGGATTACGCTTGATCAGGACCTTCAAGGATTTTCCAAGAGAAGGCGTCACTTATTACGATTTGACCCCCCTGTTGTCCGATGGATTGCATTTTGGTCGTGCCATGGAGCGTTTTTCAAGACGCTTTTCTCGTCGACAAGTTGATTATGTCGTTTCGCCTGAGTCACGTGGCTATATGTTCGGTGTCGCCTTAGCATCAAAAATTGGCGCAGGTTTTGTGCCTGTTGCTCGTTATGGATCGCTTCCTTACGATTGTGTGACCCAAGAATGTCCTGCGGGCTATCACCACGATGTCGATAATGTTAAAGTCCTGAGCATGCACAAAGAAACGCTTCGTCCAGGCGCAAAAGTTCTTATTGTTGATGATATTTTAGGTAGCGGCAACACCGCGCTTGCGTGTAAGAAATTGATTGAAAGCCAAGGCGCAGAAGTTGTAGAGGCCGCGTTTTTTCTTGAGATCAGTTCTCTAAATGGGCGAGACCTTTTAGGCGATACAAACGCTCATAGTTTGATGACGATTGAATAGCTCAAAAAATTTTAAGTCATGAATTCTTCTGATTGGAAATCACTGTTGGTCGATGAGCCCGACAACGAACTCATACATTTTTCATTTGCCAAAGCTCTTCTCGATGAACGCCAGTGGCTAGGTGCTTCTGAGGAATTCAAAAAAATTGTGAAAGCAAAACCAGACTATGTCATTGCGTGGGCATTTCTTGCGCGATCCTTGCTTGAAGCTGGCGATCGCGATGGTGCACGAGAAGCAGCTGAATATGGGATGCCTCTAGCTCGGGCATTCAATCACGAAGTCCCAATTGAAGAGCTTGAATCTATTCTGGAAGAGCTCGATTCTGATTTTTGAGACGGTGTCCTAGGTAAAGCCACAGCCTGGGAATCCATTAATGGGGATTGCAAATAATTTTTCCTGAGATAATTTATCTGATGAAATCCGTTTAAAAGATTTTTCCAAATTTGCTAAATGCTCAATAAGTTTTGGGAGTCGCTCGTTGTTGTTGCCTAAAATGCAGGTATAGGGCCGCTGCTTCCAAAATTTGTTTGAAAAACTACGGCTAATGACGGAGGCAGGTTTTGATTTGCGCGCACCCGTCATTAGCCTGGCAACTTCACCGGAAAGGGCTCGGATGAAGTTGTTGTAGAGACTTCTCGCCCGACGTTTGTCGGGCGGAAGCCTCAGGATCAGATGCATGTACGTTCCCCCGTTTAGCATCTGCTGAATACGAATTTTGTTTTTTTTGGCACGTGCGAAAGTTAATCTCTCGATTTCACGGGTTTTGGAGATTAGCGGAAATCTCATGTTTGGAGACGTGAGCTCATCACTCTTGGATGTCTCGAATAGGCTCGTATTGATATGAAGCACAAGTTCCATAGCTTGGGTTGTGCTTAGGGGCCGGCGCTCCTTAGCGTTTGAGGCGACTAACAGCATCCCGCCAAACCCCATTCCTTTTTTACTAAAGCTAGATTTTCCGGTTCTCATTCTATCAAATCTCTTACCTGTCTTTAATAGTAGCGATGTTATTTTAAAGGTCAAGCTCTCAAAAAAATATTTATATATTCAGTATTGTAGAGAAGCGTAGAAAAGGGGTGTAGCGTATTTTTTAGTGCAAACAGTTGGGACAGCTAAATCGACAAAAAAGGATTCGTCGCTCGTAATGAAGGCAGGCTCCATGGGGGGTGCCGTTTTTTTAAGCCGAATTTTAGGACTTGTGAGAGAACAAGTTTTTGCCTACTTCTTTGGGGCAGGAATGGCGACCGATGCTTTTTTGGTGGCCTTTCGAATTCCCAATCTATTGCGCGACTTATTTGCCGAAGGAGCTTTGAGTTCAGCGTTTGTGACCGTGTTTTCCCGTGAGAGCAACAAGGAGCGAAGCCAGGAAATGGCAAGACATGTGTTGCTCGCACAGTCATTGGTTGTTTTGCTTTGTTGCATATTAATATTTATTTTTTCAGAACAAATTGTTCATTGGATTGCTCCTGAGTTTGCAAGAATAGACGGCAAGCTTGAACTCACGACACAATTGACGAGATATTTATCGCCTTTTTTACTTTTTGTAGCATCGGCCGCGTTGTCCATGGGCATTTTGAATTCCATCGGATATTTCTTTGTGCCGGCTCTTGGCTCGGCGGCATTCAATTTGGGAAGCATTCTTGTTGGCGGCATTGGTGCCTGGTTTATGAAAGAGCAGGGCGTCGTTGCCATGATTTCGGCATTTACGGTTGGAAGCTTGAGCGGGGGTATCTTGCAGTGGGTTGTTCAGTGGCCTTTGCTGATAAAAGAAGGCTATTCGCCGGTAAAAAACTTTTCTCAGATATTTACGGGGCACGGCATTTCGAAGGCTTTCGCGGACCCTGCTCTTAGAAAAATTGTTTGGTTGATGGCCCCGTCTGTTCTGGCCGTCGCTGCGGTTCAAATAAATGTTTTTATAAATACTGTGATTGCTTCTGAGCTGGCCCAGGGAAGTGTGACTTGGTTGAATTATTCGTTTCGATTGTTACATTTTCCACTGGGAGTTTTTGGAGTGGCCTTATCGGTAGCAGCCTTACCAAGTTTTTCTAGATTGTGGGCCGAGGGGAATCATCAAAGGTTTCACCAAACGTTAAGACAATCGTTGCGGCTAACTTGGATATTGGCCTTCGGTTCGGCTGCCGGTCTCATAGCGTTCCGAGAGCCTTTGGTTGCAATGATATTTGAACACGGACGATTTTCGCGTACCGATACACTTGAGACGGCGGCGGCACTTGCTGCCTACGCGCTTGCGCTTCCGGCTTTAAATTCAACCAAAATTTTTGTTCAAGTATTTTATGCGCTTGATAAGGTGTGGATTCCGTCTTTGATTTCAATTATTCTTGTGTTCTCGCATTATTTTTTAGCTACCTATTTTGGGGGTCTTTGGGGGCATACCGGATTGGCTCTCGCGATTGCAGCAACATCATTTTTGAATGCGCTACTTTTGGCTATTGTTTTATCGGTTAAAGGATTTAAATTACTTGATCTAGAATCTATCAAGGTTTTGGTGGGTTCTATTGCGGGTGCGCTCATTATTTTGCTCGTTGATATCTCAGGATTGTCGAGCTTCTTATTGGTTCTCAAGAAAGACAGTTTTGTATTCTTTTTTATTTTAACAGTGTTCTTAATTGTAACTTTGGGGGCCGTTCATTTGATGTGTGCGAGTCTTCCATCTCAAGAATTACGGCAGGTCATGCATCGCCTTGTCACAAAAATTAAGTCTAAGTTACCTTAAAATGCACATGATCGTAATTATTTGCAATGCGTAAAGGTCAGGTGACAATTGCTAATGATGTGCTAACCTTGGCGATATGCAGATCGATATCGGAATACCAGAAAACCACAGAATTACTATTGCTAATGGCTTGAGTCATCTTCTTGCGGACTCGTACACGCTCTATCTGAAGACGCATAATTTTCACTGGAATGTGACTGGCCCGATGTTTCAAACATTACATATTATGTTTGAAACTCATTATACCGAACTTGCAATGGCTGTAGACGAAATTGCTGAACGCATCCGTTCTTTGGGACAGTTCGCTCCTGGCAGCTACTCTCAATTCCTTGAGTTATCGACGATAAAAATTGGCGATGGAGTTCCCAAAGCCGAAGACATGATTCGCGAACTTGTTGAAGGTCATGAAGCAGTTGCTAAAACAGCGCGAAGTGTTTTCCCTGCGGCTCAAGCCGGAAATGATGAAGTGACAGCCGATTTGCTTACTCAGCGTCTTCAGATTCACGAAAAAACAGCGTGGATGTTGCGCAGTTTGTTGGGCTAATTTCTTCTATTAATTTCTTAACCTAGAGCTGTTCGTAAAAAGGTAAATCACCCAATAGGCGAGTATTGTCGCGATGCCAAGTGATACAGAAAACGCAATGGCAAATGAGATTTCACCCCGTCCGAGAATGGATGAGCGAAAGCCCTCGATCAAATAGTAAAGAGGGTTGAACATAGAAATGGTATTCCATGGAGAAGGCAATTGCTGAACGGGGTAGAAGAGGCCACCCAAATAAATGAGTGGCATCAGTAAAAAATTTGTAAAGACAGATAGCGAATCAAAGCTCTTTGCAAAAATTGCTGTAATCAATCCAAATTGTGCAAACAAAAAGGCTGAAACTGTTGCCATTAAAATTGCCTTAAAGGGGTGGGCCCAGGGAAGGCTTGTGAAAAAAATCGAAACGCCCAAAATGACGAGTCCAACCAAGATAGCTCGCAAAATAGCCGCCAATGAATAAGCCGTCATGAATTGAAAGGGAGTTAGTGGCGTGACTAAAAGGTCCGCAATGTTTCCTAAATATTTTGAAATAAAAAGAGAACTGGAGGTATTTGCAAAGGCATTGTTAATCACTCCCATTAAGACTAGTCCCGGCACCACAAATTGGATGTAGCTGATGTCTTCCCAAAATGAAATTCTTCCTCCAAGACTGACGCCAAAAATTAACAGGTAAAGTGTCGCCGTAACGACGGGGGCCAATAAGGTTTGTCCCGCAACGGACCACATGCGCAAAATTTCTTTTTTGAAAAGCGTCGAGAAACTCTTAAACCCAGAAAACTTTTGCGTTTGAATGGAGTTGATTTGACTATTCATTCTCGTCGACCACCCTCTGTGCGAGTGAGAGAAAGGAAGGCGTCCTCAAGACTACCTTTTTGAAGGTCAAAATCGACGACCTCACTGTAATTTTTATTGTCACTTTCCCTGCCATCCTTGCTGCCCGGGTTTGCCAAGTCATTGATAACTTTTTGAAGCGAATCACCTTCGTTCAAGGTTATCTTTAAATCATCGCCAGTTTTAAATGAAACAGTTAAATGGCGTTTATTGATTTTTTGAACTAATGATTTGGTTTTATCGAGGGCAACAAGTTCGCCGTGATGCATGATTCCTATGCGACCACATAGCTCTTCGGCCTCTTCAATATAGTGCGTGGTGAGCAATATGGTCGTGCCTCTTTTGTTGATTTCTCTAACAAAGTCCCAGAGTGCTACTCTTAACTCGACATCAACGCCCGCCGTAGGTTCATCAAGAATGAGAAGCTTAGGTTTGTGAATGAGGGCCTTGGCCACCATGAAGCGTCTTTTCATACCACCCGATAGGCCCATCATTTTTTTCCCAAGATGGGGTTCAAGCGCTAATCTTTCGATCAGTAAATCACGCCAGTCAGGATCAATTTTAACTCCATAATAGCCCGGGTGAAGATTGAGCATTTTCCCAATTGGCAAAAAATTGTCGATGACGATTTCTTGGTGCATCAGTCCAACATTGCGACGAGTTTCTACAAAATCAGTGACAATATCTTTCCCAAAAATTTTGATACTGCCTTTTTGCATGCGGCATAAACCGGCAATGAGGTGAATCGTTGAGCTCTTTCCTGCTCCATTGGGACCCAGGAGTCCAAAAATTTCACCCTCATCGATTTTGAGATTAAGGTCTTTAACGGCTGTAAAATCTCCGTATTGTTTCCAAAGATTTTGAATGTCAATCGCAGCCATAATGTCCTCCCTGATCTCGCCTTAATCTCGGCGGTTAGAGCTAGGTTTAATTTTTTGGTCTAAAGATGACTTTTAAAAACTTACGCTTGCCAACTTTAATCAGCGCATCTTTTTTATCTTCAATCACAAAAGCCGTGTCGCTAATTTTTTCGCCGTCAACCGAAACGCCACCCTGAACAATCATTCTGCGAGCTTCTGACAAGCTCCCTACGAGTTCTTGTTCGGCAAGAAGTTTTGTTAGAGGAATTTGACCTGCTTGAACAACCAACTCGGGAATATCCGACGGCAATTTTTTTTGTGCGAATACAGCGTCAAATTCTTCGGCAACTTTCTCGGCGATTTCTCGTTCATAAAAATTGGAGACGACTTCAACACCCAGTCGAACTTTTGCCTCTTTGGGGTGCATGTCTTTGATGGTTTCGAGGGGAACATCTGTGAGCAATTCGTAATATTTAACCATCAGCTTGTCGCTAATGCTCATGATTTTGCCAAATATATTTTTGGGGTCTTCGGTGATTCCAATGGCATTGTCCAAGCTCTTTGACATTTTTTGTACGCCGTCGGTCCCCTCAAGCAGAGGAAGAAAAAGAGCAACTTGTGGTTCTTGGCCTGCGGATTTTTGATACTCTCGCCCTAACAAAATATTGAAACGCTGGTCGGTTCCTCCGAGTTCAACATCGGCGCGAAGTTGAACCGAATCATAGGCCTGCATGATGGGGTAAAGGAACTCATGAATCGCGATGGGTTGTTTGGACGAATACCTTTTCGAAAAATCTTCGCGTTCAAGCATTTGTGCCACAGTTGTTTGAGCCGCTAATTTAATGACATCCTGAATTTTTAAACTATCAATCCACTGGGAGTTAAATACAATTTGAGTTTTCGATGGGTTTAAAATTTTAAGAACTTGCTCTGAATAAGTTTTTGCATTCAAGATTGTTTGTTCTCTGGTGAGGGGTTTGCGGGTTTCATTTTTTCCCGTGGGATCACCTATTTGCGCTGTAAAATCTCCAATGACAAACAAAATTTGGTGGCCCAAATCTTGAAATGTTTTTAGTTTGTTTAGGACAACGCTATGGCCAAGATGCAAATCTGCAGACGAAGGATCGGCTCCAAATTTTATTCGAAGTGGACGTTTGTCGGCAATGCTTCTCTCTAATTTTTTAACAAGCTCTTCTTCAGGAACAATTTCCGAAGCACCTCGTGCAATGGCGTTGAACTGAATCAAAGCTTCCTTCTTGATGGCGGGAGTGATGGCCGCAGGAGCTACTATTTTATCTTTTTCTTTTGGGCTGTTCACTTTAGAAGTTGTCATGGGTACGTACTTTCGTCCTTTCGCTCTATGCGTATGCGCTCAATCGAGCGAGCTTGTCCGTTAGAATCATCGATGTCGATGACAACTCCGCAAAGCCAGGGGTCTTGAGTGGCGGCTTCAAATTTTCGTCCTCTTTTGGTGATAAATTTTTCAATGATAATTTCTTTTTTCATCCCGATGACCGAATCATAGGGGCCGGTCATGCCTAAATCCGAAATATAGGCCGTGCCTTTGTCTAAAACTCTTTCATCGGCAGTTTGGATGTGAGTGTGTGTGCCAACGACAGCGGAAACTTTTCCGTCTAAATACCAGCCCATCGCAACCTTTTCAGACGTTGCTTCGGCATGAAAATCCACAATAATATTTTTAGTAATTTTCTTTGCTTCAATGATGAGCTTGTCGACGGTTTTAAAGGGACAATCCAAGGGGTCCATAAAGGTGCGGCCCATGATGTTGATCAAGGCAATTTTTTGAGTTGCACTTAAGCTATAGCAGGCCCAACCTCGACCCGGAGTTCCTTCGGGATAGTTTGCGGGTCGGACAATGTACGGATCGTCTTCCAGCACAGCCACACCTTCTTTTTTATCAAAGGAATGATTGCCACCGCTCAAGAGTTGAGCGCCTGCTTGGTACATTTCTTCGACGGTCGTAGGTGTGACGCCAAAGCCTCCAGCCATGTTTTCAACATTAATGAGAGTGACATCGATGCCATATTTTTTCTTAATTTGCGGAAGAAAATCTTGGACCATTTTTCGTCCTGTTCCGCCTACTATGTCACCAATAAATAATGCTTTCATTAACTATCCTTAAAAATCCTTCGAGGCTCTATCAATATGCCAGCTATTTTGCCAGCGTTGTTGCTCTGGTTTCACGAATGACAGTTACCTTGATCTGGCCAGGGTAGGTCATGTCGCTTTCAATTTTTTTAGCAATGTCTTTTGAGAGCATGATCGCAGCTTCATCGTTGACTCGGCTGTTCTCGACCATTACTCGGATTTCACGTCCTGCGGCAATCGCAAAACTTCTTTCAACACCAGGAAAAGATCCTGCAATGTTTTCGAGGTCCTGCAAGCGCCTGATGTAATTGTCGAGTTGTTCTCTTCGTGCACCTGGACGTGCTCCGGAAATGGCGTCACCACTTATGACCATAAAATCTAACCATGATTGAGGTTTGACG
Organism: Bdellovibrionota bacterium; assembly: GCA_041750195.1. Classification (GTDB taxonomy): domain Bacteria; phylum Bdellovibrionota; class UBA2428; order UBA2428; family UBA2428; genus JBGSZX01. The sequence goes on from JBGSZX010000031.1 coordinate 85,244, forward strand.
TCTTCATGGTGGGCTCTGATGGCATAGACAATGTCGGGTGCTTCGCCATATTTTTCGCAAAGATCGGCGCCGATCACGGCGTGAGATCCTTCAACCTCGTGAGTTAGTGCTTTTCCAATATCGTGCAAGAGTCCCGCGCGGCGAGCTTTCTTAACGTCAAGTCCAAGCTCGGATGCCATGACGCCACAAAGATGGCCAACTTCAATTACGTGTTGATATTGATTTTGAGTATAGCTGTAGCGAAACTTGAGTTGTCCAATGACTTTTAAAAGTTCCGGGTGCATAGAAACAATTCCAAGTTCCAAGATTGCATCTTTGCCAGCTTCCAAAATTTCTTTGTTAACATTTTTAGTAACTTTAATGAGCAATTCTTCAACACGAGCAGGGTGAATGCGTCCGTCTGCTATGAGTTGTTCCAATACCGTTTTGCCAATGTGACGTCTGACGGGATCAAAACAGCTAACAACTACTGTTTCGGGGGTGTCATCAACAATCAAATCACAGCCAGTGGCGGCTTCAATGGCGCGAATGTTGCGGCCTTCTCTTCCAATCAATCGGCCTTTAAGCTCATCGCTTGGTAGGTGAATTGAAGAAGTCGTTCGCTCGGGAATGTAGTCAGAGGCGTATCTTGAAACTGCTATAGAGATCACTCTTTTTGCAAGTTTTTCGGCTTCTTCTTTGGCGCTCTCTTCAATTTCTCTGACCATTCGAGCGGCAGAAAGTTTTGTGTCTTCTTCAATGCTTTTCAGCAATGACTCTCTGGCTTCTTTCTCGGTCATTGATGCAATTCGCTCGTACTCTCGATTGATTTCTCCGACTTTATTTTTATAGTGCTCTTCGGTTTGGGAGACGCTCTTAATGAGTCGTTCGTGTTCTGCTGCCGCTATTTCAGCTTTTCGTGCAGCACTTTCGGCTCGGTCTTTGGTTTCTTGCAATTCACGTTTTTCTTGAATGAGATTTTTTTCAATGTCTTTAGCATGTTTTTCGGCTCGTTGAGCTTCATCGCGTTTGGCTTGTATTGATGCTTCATATTTTTTTCTGGCAGATTCGACGACTTCGTTCGATTTGCGCTGAGAATCGTTGACCATTTGGTCTGATTTTTTGCGGGCATCTTTTAAAATCTTCTTTTCCTTTATTTCGGCCGATTTGATGATGTTGTTTCTTTGCCACCTGAATAGTAGGGCGCCCGTTACGACTCCTACGACTACCGCGAGTACGGCGTATAATATTTCGGTCATGATTGTTGTCTCCTTGTTGGTAAGCTCTCGTTTGAATCTTTTGAAGAATTTTCAAAAGATTTTTTAGATGAGCTGGTAAATGGTTCGTTAATTTTCGAAAAAATCATTCGTTTGTTTGTTAGGATGGCATCAACCGATACATCAGATGATTGAATCCATTCCTGTGGAAAGTTATTAAATAGAAAGTTTTCATGAAGGACCGCAACTTTAAAGAGTTGTGAGTCAGATTCGGCACAATGCTCAGCAAAGAATCGATCATAATATCCGCGACCTTTTCCCATTCGATTTCCGCAGAGATCGGCAAAGGTGCATGGGGCAAATGTTAAAGTAGGTTCTGCTGGAATGGCATGAGAGGGGGCCTCTAAGACATGGAGTTCGGGATGCACTTCTAGGTTTTCGAAGCCACATTCAAAAAAGGCCATCGTCCTTTTCCCGCACCTTGGATAAGAAAATTGAATAGCCTCTTTGTCATTGCTTAAAATTTCATTATTGATAACCGAGCGAAGGTAGGGTTCTAGGTTTCTGCCCTCAAACCAGTCTTCACGGGCTGCGAAGACCGAGATCGATCTATGTCTACTTAGTAGATTTGCTAAATCGTTGAGACTTGAATCGTTCAAATCAAAAGACCAGGCTCCGAGCTTCATGGCCAAGTGATTGGCCATTTGGATGCCAGCCTTGCGGGCTTCATCGCGACTCAGGCCGAGGCAATGCTCGCGAAGTTCCTCTGGGGTAAAATTTTTCAAAGCGCTAAGGCCGGCTTTGTGATTTTGCTGCGTATTCATGTCGTTTTGGGTTGTGCCAACTTTACGAGCCGGTACCCATGTTTCCTCAAATTAAATTTAACGAGTCATTTTATTATTACTTCGAGGATAGGTTGTGCAGATGAGATTCGACTCGTTGATTCAATCTATCTGCGCTATCCAAGACCCGCCGCTTTAAAGTTCGAAGCTTCTCTTGTTCTCTTAGAAGTTCTTCGGCCAAATTAAAGGCGACGAGTACAGACATTTGCTCTCCAGTCATTCCGCTTGTCAGTTTGTCGGCAAATTCATCGAATTTAAAATTTACTAGATCGCGAATTTGTTTAAGCGAAGCTGGAGTGGCTTCAGTTTTTACTTTTACACTAGTTCTTCCAAGGGAAATCTCAGTTATTTTTGAGCTTCCTTTGGGTAAAGGGTCCATGCTGTTTGCTTCCATAATTTCCATAACTATAGAGCAAATCATTCCATATTTTTAGAGACTTTGCACCGGTTCCTGAGAATTTACTTTTACTTTGTCATCAAGTCCTAAAAGGGCCTTGATAAAGGCAGCAGCTTCGAATTTTACGAAGTCAGTTTCTTTCTCTCCGAGGCCCAAGCGTCTGATAGGCAAGCCGGTTTGACGCGAAACAGCAACAACGGCTCCGCCACGGGCACTGCCGTCGAGTTTAGTTAGGATTAATCCTGTGAGCCCGATATCTGCTTGGAATTGCTTAGCTTGGGCTAGCATGTTTTGCCCCGTATGCGCATCCAAGACTAAAAGCGTTTCATGTGGCGCGCCTTCAAGGGCTTTGTTCATAACGCGCTGATTTTTTGAAAGAGCATCCATTAGCTGAGCATGGTTGTGAAGACGCCCTGCAGAATCACAAAGGACAAAATCAATTTTTTTGGCCTGAGCTGACTGAATCGCATCAAAAAGCACAGCGGAAGAATCGGCACCTGCTGCCCCCCGAACACAGGGAACATCTAATCTTTTGGCCCAGGTTTCTAGTTGTTCGCTTGCTGCGGCCCTAAAGGTGTCGCCAGCAGCCAAAAGGACCGAGTGCCCTTTGCCTACTAGTTCGTGAGCGAATTTTGCAATGCTTGTGGTTTTGCCAACGCCGTTGACGCCAACAAACCAAATCACTGTAGGTTGTCCGGTTTTTGGAGTGGGCCAATTGTTGGAACTGGTCTGTTCATTTTTCTGTGCATTATGACTGGCTTCTAACCAGCTACCCAAAGTTTTTGAGAGGGCCAGCTTTGCCGCAAGTTCTCTTTTTTCATCCGAAACATTTTTTAATTCATCCCAGGGGAGGGCTTCGATGGCTTCGTTGGTATTTTGCACGCCCATATCGCAGACGATGCAGGCTTCTTCGATGGCACTTTTTAACTCAGAGATTTCAAGATTTGAAGCCCACGAAAATCTAGAACGAGTTTTAGCAAGAGCTGCCCACCACGAAGATTTTTCGGGTGATTTGCTTTGCGTATCTGAGGCTGTGTTCTTAGCGACCGATGGAGATTCCGCAGGAAGATTGCTAACGGTGGAAGAAGTCTCAGCAAGATGATGATCTGCCCGATGTTTTGGTTTTTTGCGCAAAACAAGCCACATGAACGCCAGAAGCAACCCGAAGGTTCCAAGAAGCATGATGAGGTCTTCTAAGACAAATTTTTCCATATGAGGTCTTATAGTACCTAATCCCGCACTTAGGTAGCGAGATTATTGATGCGGGTGCTAAGGACGGCTAAGCCTATGCTGCATTTTTAACCCATATAGGGATCGGATTTCCAGACTTGGCGATGTGCTGCGAGGAAAATCCAATTTGTCCATTGTTGGCCGCGGTTTTGGGATCGACATACCAATGTCCGTAACCAGGACCTCCAAAAGTTTGTTGATTTTCGTAGTCTGATGGGGAGAGCCCCATAGACATAAGTATGTTTGCTAAATATTGATTTTGAGAAATTCCAGGGTGTCCACCCATTTCGATATAGTCAGATGTTAGGCATTGATTGTTGAGACTTCTAAAATCAATGAATTTTCCGGTATCAAAGAAACCGCCAGCACTTCCCGCTGTGATTGCAAAATTATTAACTGGATTATGCGTTTGGATTCCCGATTCTGCCTGCCAGGTACATAGGGACTGATCGAGCATGGTTGTTCCCTCCACGGCGCCGCTAAAGGTGTCGAGAGTACTGATGACTTTATGAAAAGCTTCGTTGGCGGCGATTCTGTGAAACACACGGTGGTTGTGGTAACCAATGGAAGATCTATGATTGTGGGCAATGGATTGATGATAATCGGCGTCGTAGGCTGACGTTCTAGTCAAGAAGCGATCATCAAGACTTGATGTAAAAATTCTGCAGGCACCACAGGCAAAGGCAAGCGCAACGATTTGGGCAAGGTCTTCCCACACAAGAGGATGTTGGTTCCATTGATAAATGATTCGTCGACTGACAGCCGGGCCTTTCGAGGCTGGGCAAGAAGAACGCGTTACCATTTTTCGCTGAAGCTCTTGAAGCGTTCCTAGAAAGCGATCCAAATCTTCTTTGTCTTTTTTGCCTATCCGGCGACCCGTAGATGACATGGGAGAAATAAATCGTTGATAGTCTTCATACACTTTGTCAGCAACTAGTTTTGATTGAAGCTCTTCTGGCGTCGGAGCACTGCCGCCGCCTCCCGTGCCTGATCCAAAAATATTTCCAAAAACACTTCCTGAATATTCTCCTAGATGGGGAAGTTGTCCCACCCCTGGAGGGCCATAAGAGATAATTTTGCCAGTGAACAAGACGCCTTGTTTCTGAGTAACGCCTGCAAGACTTTTATAGAATTTGTTTGAATTCGCAAGAAGGTAGTCAATCGTGGGGACGGCGGTCAGTGCTGGCCCATTTTGTGTCTGGCCAAAGTTTCCCAAATAGACGGCTGTTTGGTGGCCCGTGGAATGGTAGTGCAAATCAATGCCGCGCAATAAATTCATTTTTGGAAGTAAGCCATTGAACTGGTTTCCAAGTATGTAGGACAGGCGTTTGTTTCCGTTGTCAGGATCTTCATCGTCCCCAGCTTGCGCTGAAGTCTCAAGATAGTCTGTCAGGTTGCCATAATGAAAGTGATGATCGGAAAATGTTTTCCCAGAATCTATGCCGCTTGGTAAAAATAGATGCTTGCTTAAACTAGCGGGAGCTGTCGAAGCGTACGAAAGCTTTCTTCCAAATAAATCGAAATCTCGAACGCCTCCGTGTTCGGTTCCCATAGCAAAAAAACATTTCGACGCTTCTAGCGCGGCTTCTGCCGCAAATAATTCTTGAACAAACAATGATGGCAGAAAAGGAAGGCTTAGAAAGAATCCACCAGAGCCCTGAAGAAACTGCCTGCGTGACATTCTATTTTTAGGCAAATTATTATTCATATTGTCTTCCTCACTTACTGATACTGACGTACGCGTCTTTTAAAATTTGTATGTCGCACGGCCTCTAGCATTGCTATCGGCAAACCTTTGTCATTACTTTCAAGATTTTTGTAGATTGACTCAATGTGACAGCTGTCACTTTGCAAATTTTCGGCACGTTTGTTGATATTTCTCCACCAGAAACGCGAGAAACACCCATGAAGTTCAAAGCTTTCAGCCATGGCTTGAGAAAAATCACCAGGGTCCGCAATTGGCACCGAGGTATTGTTAAAGCGAGTTTCGGAGCGAGTTTCCACAAGAGGCGTGGCGATGAAATCGCTAGGATTGTTTTGCCCTGGTTCAAAAATTCCTTCGGTTATATTTTTCCGGCCAAAGGGGTCAAAGGCTTCGAATACAAATCCAATAGGATTGATGGTTGCGTGGCAACCTACGCAACTTGTGTTTGGAATTTCGGTGATGGCCGTCACTCTTTCTCGGGTGCTAAAGTCATCCCGCAATATCGCCTGAGGAGGGGCTGCGTTGTCGGCAGGAACAGATATCGCGCGACATAGCAAGCGATCAAGCACTTTGACCCCTTTAATGATGGGGCGACGGCCAACTCCATCGATCACCTGGAAAGCGGCACGGCTAATAAGACCTTTTCTATCAAGGTCTTCAAATTCAAACCAATTTTGTCCTGCGCTTGTTTGATCGAGATTTCTCGGAAGAGATGATTGGTAAATGGCATCTGTGAGTTCAGGCTTGGCGTTTGATAAACGACTTAAGGCAAGTCCCGATAAGCGGCGAGATGATTCGGGCGCATCATAAACATAGTAGGACACCAAATCTTCTATTTCTTCAATGGCTTCGGTTCTGACTTTGGATGCATCAATTGATTGTGGCGCACCATCAAGATTTTCCCAAAGTAGCTTTGTTTTTTGTGCGCTTATATCAATTGCGGGAGTTTCGTCTAAATGAAGCCATTCTCGTACAAAATGTTTTAAATGATCGCGGCCTTTGGCATCATCAAACAATCGTTCAGATTGTTGTGCGTAAATTTCTTCAGTGACGATCGAGCCATTTCGAGCCGCTTCGTAGAGCTCGTCGTCCGGTGGGGAGGCCCAAAGTGCGTATGAAAGCTTTGAAGCAAGTTCCCAAGAGTTCAGCGAGAAGTCATCCTTATTTTCGCCATTGCCGTAAGTCATGTGAAACAAAAAGTGTGGAGACATAAAAAGGGCCGCTAAAACTGTTTTGATTCCACCTTCACTAATCATGCCGTCATAGCTTTGAATATCTTCAGTCGTTAAGGGCCTTCTGTGAAAAATGTGTCCTTTTGATGTTAGAAATGAATTTAGGCATTGAGTGTTCATGCTACTTGCGCAGCTTCCAAAAATCTGAACTTTTTTACTCTCGAGTTGAGCGGCTAGAGATTGCGCTATGTCGAAGTAAGCTTTTAGGTGAGCATCGTTAATGACAGAATCTGAATTGCTAAGTGCGGAGACTCTTTTTGCCTCTACGCGATCTTCCGGTAAAGTTCTTAAGGACTGATTGAGAGTAGCAAAAATACTTTGAGCCGTTGACTGACCTAAAAACCTTTCAAGGATTGATTTGATTGTATTTTGATACTCATTCTTGCTGAGGCGGTGAAGCGTGTCTTCGCTGCCTGTTGTACCGGAGCGCTGGCACGAGTCTTGGAATGAGTGACTCTGGAAGGACTGCTCTAGATTAAATATTTGCGAATAGCCATGCGGAGCTAAAAGGTTTTCGTCTCCGTTCCCACCAAAATTTGTAGATAAGCTAGTGGGGCCATTGGTTCCAAATTGGAGCGACATTTCGCCACAGCCAGAGAAAGAAAGAAGCAATAGGGCCAGGAACAGGCGTTCAAGTCTTTTTTTACGATTCTTCAAGCTCATACATAGAGTCTATGAGTTTGAGCCTTGAAAAACGAATTAGAAATTTTGCTAGATTAAGCTTAGGTTAGGGTTATTTCCCCACATGTAAAGTTTGGATTAAGAATCTTCCTGTGAGGCGTCATTTTGATGCCATGATGTCAAAACCAGGATTATTTTTGATGAGTAGGTGATTCAGTAATAACAATATAATCGGCGTAAGGACCATATTCGCTAGACCCGCCAATAAATTCCTTGAGATCTTCATCATTCATTTTTTGGGCATTCACAAATTTTACGGAAATGAGTCGTAGATTTGTCTGGTAGGAATCCAGTCTAGCCAAAAACCCATCATAAAAATCGGTATGAAAGGCGCCCATCACCAAAAATTGCAGTTTTTTAGTTTTTTGGATTTCCATTTGCCACGCCATCATATCGTCTGTGTAGCATTGAGCTAAAAAATATGAAGGCAATTTGTCGGCGGGAATATGTTCACCCATGGCCTCTTTAAAACGATCAAAATAATTGTCTCCCCCTAGTTTGAAAAATGGCGGAATATATTTTTGATCTAAAGACTCTAAGCCTTTTTCACGAACTTGGGTTTTGATTTCTCTAGAGACATTCAAACTAAGCAGCGACCCCTGGTGAGTTTTTAAAACATCAAAGAGAGGAAGGTAGGTATTGTAATATTCAAGATTTGAATTGCCAGGAAAGAGATCTTTCATCAGCAAATCTCTCTCTAAATTACCGTCGGCATATTCTTTCAAGATTTTGCTATTTCGATCTTGATCTTCAAAATTTAGGAATTCCCATCCTAGGTCAAAGTTTTGCTCAGTTCCTCGAAATTCTACGATGTTTTTCATCAAATCGGCTTGCGCTTGTTGAATGGGGCCATCTCCGTGAAATTCGCCAAATACAAAGTTATCTGTGTTCTGAGTTTGCAGAAGAAATTGGTCTAGGCTGATATCTTGCTTGCTGTTGGGGGCATAAATTTTAAATTCTGCACAAACGCTTTTGCTAAAAAAGACCAAAATTATGAACAGACCAAGGAGGGGTTTTTGCATGGGGCGAGCTTAGCAAAATGCGCTCTTTGGATCAAAGCCTAAGTTGATATGTCCTGATATCATTGGCACTTTTAACAAAAAAAGGCTAGCACTCACTAACTCGGCCATTGCCAGGAACCGTCTAACGATCCCTGGTATCAATATTATTTAATAACTATTGAATTTTTACTCTCTTAGAGTGCTCAGATTCGGCTTTAGGAATCCTAATAGTCAGCACACCATCCAGATATTTTGCATCTACCCGATCCTCATTGACAGCGGTTGGAAGAGTAAAAGATCGCATAAAAGAACCTTGAAAAGTTTCAGACAAATAGTGTCTTGCATCGCTTTCCTCTTTTTCTTCGGATCTTTCTCCGGTTACGGTTAGACGATTGTTTTTGAGTTCAACATTTACTTGGTCCTTGTTAACGCCTGGTATGTCAAATTTTATAATATACTCTTTGTCACTTTCTCTAAGGTCACATGAAGGGGCAAAGTCATAACCATTGTAATCGGCCGTCCAATCTGTGGGGTTAACGCCAAGCCAGCGATCCATTTCGGATTCCATGTCAGCCAGGGTGCGCAGGGTACTTGGTGTTCGGCGACTAAGCCTTTGTGGAAGTGTGTTTAGTGGGTTTCTCATTTTATTCCTCCTGTTTGTTTTGTAGATCTCTGGTTTTCTAATTTTAGGACGATGTAGCTATTTCCATATCTTTGTTTCGTGGGATTTTGCGCAGGCCCAAAATTTTGAGCCACTTGGTCGGGGGAACATTCTGTAGGTCTTTTTCTATCCACGAAATCGTTTCTAAAATCTTGCTTCTCCCGAATTGACTTTTAATCAAACCCATCAAATGTGCTTCTGCTACAATTTTAAAACTAAGGTTATGGTCGTTTTTCCAGTGGGACTTTAAAAAATTGGCAAGTTTTCGTGAAAACTCCAGGGCGGCATCTTCGTGAGGATCGTTTTCACTGGCTAGGCGATGGGGTGCGGACCCTTTAAATCTGGACCGACTCATCCCAGGTTTGTCGTATTGCAATTTTTTATTTTTTAAACGGCCCAAGGGATTGTTGAGCGTACTCAGTAGTTTTAAACTTCCATCGGCGGTGTTTTTGAATATATTGGCTTCTGTACGGCTAGCTAAGACAATCCACTCCATTATTTGCTCCTAAATTTTTTTTCACGTTTCTTCACCTGATTTATCTGATTTAAAACAAGCAGGTTTCGTGCCATTTTTTTGCGAATTAAAGGCAGGAGTGAACACTCGATCGGGACATTTTGGGACTGAATTATTTTTGGGTTTGATGTTTCCGAAGTGGCACAATACATGCTTTGTTGTAGGGTCTAAATATGGTTGGCTTATAAAAAAATGGAACAAAAAAATAATCCATGGAGTTTATCTCCTCAGGAAGTAGCGAAAAATTTTGAAGTCAACCCTGAGCTTGGCCTAAGCTTCGATGAGGTCAAAAGGCGAAGGGCTCATTTTGGAGAAAACACCATTATCACCCAAAAACTGCCTAGTTTGTTTACTGTTTTTATTCGACAATTTAAAAGTCTTCTCGTGGGATTGTTGGCGGTGGCCGGCATAGTCGCAGGCGTGTCCGGAGATTCATTAGATGCTTTTGCTATATTTATTGTGATTTTTGTTAACGCAGCCATTGGTTTTGTTGCCGAAGTCAGGGCTATGTCTTCTATGGAATCATTGCGGAAGATGGGCAGAACCGAGTCCAGAGTATTGCGAGAGGGCCGGCAACAGTTAGTCTCATCTGAGGATCTTGTACCGGGTGACCTTCTTTTGCTAGACGCAGGCGACGTTGTGACGGCCGATTGTCGTGTTTTTGAGCAGCATAATTTTAATGTCGATGAATCGATTTTAACCGGAGAATCCGTTCCTGTTGAAAAAGTGTCGGATTTAAAGCTGGATTCATCTGCAAATATTTTTGAGCGCCGAAACATTGTAATGAAGGGAACCCACGTTACTAAAGGAGTGGGCACTGTCATCGTAACCCATACAGGGATGAATACCGAACTCGGCAAGATTGCTACTCTAACCGCAAGTGACGATCATGATGAAATGACACCCTTAGAAAAGCGCCTTAATAAGCTAGGGAATAAGCTAGTTTGGCTTATTGCTGTCATCTGTGTTTTGATTTTTTTTAGTGGCTGGATGAGTGGTCAGGAGCCTCTGCAGATGGTTCAGATGGCAATCGCATTAGCTGTGGCTACGGTGCCAGAGGGTTTGCCCATCGTGGCAACAATTGCCTTAGCCAAGGGGCTTTGGACTATGGCTAAAAAAAACGCTCTTGTGAAAAGATTGTCGGCTGTCGAAACTCTTGGTGCAACGAGTATTATTATCGCCGACAAAACCGGAACTTTAACTGAAAATAAAATGAGTGTCTCCGAGGTTCAAAGCGAGGAGGGAGAGTTTGAACGTCTTGTGGAAGTTATCGCTCTTTGTAATGATGCTCAATATGGATCGGGCGAAGAAGCCATAGGCGATCCAATGGAAATTGCTCTTTTAGAATTTGCGCTAAAGAACTTAGATGAAGGCGTTGATCTAAAAACTAAATATCCCCGAATTTCTGAGACTCCTTTTGATTCTCTAACAAAAATGATGGCGACTTATCACAAAAAAAATAATCATATCCTAGTCGCCGTAAAAGGTGCGCCAGAGGCCGTGATTGATATTTGTGATTTGGAGAACAAAGAAGAGTGGAAGAAGAAAAACCTAGAATTATCCAAGCAAGGACTGCGAGTGCTTGCAGTTGCTTATAAAGAAACCCAAAAGCAAGAAAATGACACCTTCAGCAATCTTAGTTTTTTAGGTTTGGTGGCCTTGCTGGATCCTGCGCGAAAGGATGTTCCACAGTCGATTGAACAATGCAAAAAGGCGGGCATAAGGGTGATAATGGCTACAGGTGACCAGGCGGGCACTGCTGTAAAAATAGCCAGTGACATTGGATTGCCAGAGGCTTCACTTTTGCCGATATCGGGGAGCGATCTCTTTAAGCCATGGTCTGACGAGCTTTTAGAGCGGCTACAGAAGACGTCTGTCTTTTGCCGCGTAAGCCCCGAGCAAAAACTCGACTTGGTAGAGTTTTACCAAAAGCAAGGTGCGATTGTGGCGATGACGGGCGACGGAGTGAATGACTCGCCCGCGCTTAAGAAAGCCGACATTGGAGTAGCCATGGGGCTTCGGGGAACACAGGTAGCAAGAGAAGCTGCGGATATGATCCTAAAGGATGATCGTTTTGAAACTATAGTCTTTGCAGTGGAGCAGGGCCGGATCATTTACTCCAATATTAGAAAATTTGTTATCTATTTGCTCTCTTGTAATATAAGCGAGGTTTTTGTCGTAGCCCTTGCGGCCTTATTTAGTGCCAAAATTCCCATAACGCCTTTGCAGATTTTATTTCTTAATTTAGTGACAGATATTTTTCCTGCTCTTGCATTGGGAATGGGGAGGGGAGATCATAGCTACCTATCAAGGCCCCCTAGGGAATATGATGAAAAAATTATAGAGAAAACTCACTGGCATTTTATTTTTGTTTATGGAATGCTAATCACCGCTACAGTGCTTGGAATGTTCTACTGTTCTATGATTGTTTGGCAACTACCATTCGAAAAAGCGGTGACATTGTCTTTCCTTACTTTGGGATTTTCACAGGTTTTCCATGTTTTTAATTTACGAAAAGAAGACTCAAATTTCTTTTTAAATGATGTCACAAAGAATCCTTACGTCTGGGGAGCCATTGTGCTTTGTTTGCTTCTTTTTGTTGGGAGTGTGTATATTCCGATTGTCCAAATAGCGTTAGATTTGGTGCCATTAAGTGTGAGTGAATGGGGAATCGTTGTGGCAGCAAGTTTGATTCCCGTGCTAGGACAATTTGTATTACCCATAAAATATAAGGGATAAAATTTAGATAGAAGCTATCTATAGATTCTATCTAAATTTATAGATTCTATCTAAGGGAAGGCCCAAAGCATAAGCTCTAGGCTATGCTATGCGATCAACGAATCCGTCCAGGCCCTGTACACGCGCGCAGTGGGCACCACAATATATTTTGTTTTCGCCCTGAACGCCATGTCCAAGAATCTGAACGCCGCAATGAGAACATCTTGGTGCTAACTGATGAATTGCACATTCAAAGCAATCAAACCAATGTGATCTTCCATTCTTTACAATCTCTATTAAGTGATCATATTCGTTGCCACAGGTTTCACATTGTTTCATCTATAATTCCTTTTTTCTCTACTAATTCCTTTAAAATAAATTTTCGATACGTGCAGTTATGCAAGATTGGCACCAAGGGTTTTGCGCAAGGGTTATGGATAATTTGTCTCATCAAAGGGTAAACTTGCCTCAGTAGGCCAGTGTTTGCCTTCCGATGGAGCTTGGCTCGCACAGCAAGTGAGCTGTCCATTATCTGTTGGTTTTTCTCAGTTGTTTTTTCTCAGATGTTTTTTTCCGAACCTATAACCCTATAAAGCGTGCGTTCGCTAATGCCTAGCAAACTGGCAGCTAACTTGCGTTTCCCCCCACTTAACGTGAGCGCTTGAGTGATAGCCTGTCTTTCAATGGTCGCAAGGTCAGCCATGGGCGGCAAATCGCTGGTCACTTCTTTTTGAAACAGCTCGGGCAGTTCAGCTATGCCTAGCAAGCCATCTCGATGGACTTCCTGCGATGACAAAACCAGCGTGCTTTCTAATACGTTTTCAAGCTCGCGAATATTGCCTGGCCAATCATGAGCCCACAATCTTGCAAGTGCTTCGTGGCTAAGGCGCATAGGAGGCAGTTTGTTTTTTTCCGCTAATGAATCCAATAAATTTGGAATGAGCCAAAACAAATCTTGCTTGCGATCTCGCAGGGAAGGGGTATCTATTTCGATGACTTTCAATCTGTAGAGTAAATCTTCTCGAAACAAACCCTTTTCAACTAGCCTAGGCAGATTTTGGTTGGTTGCAGAAATAATCCTAAGATCAACTTTGATTTCTTTATTAGATCCTAGTTTAAAAAACTTTCTCTCTTGTATGAGCTGTAATAGTTTTGCTTGTAAGGGAAGACTCATGTCTCCAATTTCATCCAGCACAAGTGTTCCATGGTTTGCAGCTGCCACTTTTCCCTCTCTAGATTGATGGGCGCCCGTGAAGGCGCCCCTTTCGTATCCAAAGAGTTCACTCTCCAACAGATCTGCAGGAATGGCTGCGCAATTTAAGAGCATAAAGGGCTTGTTCCTACGTGAAGATGACTCGTGCAGAAGTTTTGCTAAGTAGGTTTTTCCACTTCCGCTCTCTCCAGACAATAAAACTGATGCCTCGGTGCCAGCAGCTTTGCGAAGGGTTTCGCTAAGTTTTGCGTACTGTGGGGAAAACTGATTAGAAGAATTCATTACTACCCGTGATTTCGGCAAGCCTTTGGGAGAACGCGAATACAGGTCTCTTACAGTGTCTCGCAAGATTTTTACTTTTACGGGTTTTGTTAACACATCAAAGGCGCCAGCGCGCATGGCTTCCACAGTTGCTTCTATTGTCCCGAAGGCCGTAATCAACAGACGTTGGACATCGGGTCTGATATTGCGACACATCTGTAGCAACTCAAGCCCATTGATGCCCGGCATTTTCATGTCCGTGATCAAAACCTGAATTTCAGGATTGTCGCGCAGAACCTGAAGGGCATCGTGCCCATTTTCGGCCTCGATGCAATCCCATTTATCCCTAGACAAAACTTGTTTTAGGCTGGATCGATTTTCTTGATCGTCATCAACAATTAGGATCATAACAAATCTCCTATTTTTTCTAGTGAGCTCGGAGCATCACTAGAAATTTTTCTTTCGGCTAGAGTGTCAATGCTTATCTCCCAAATGGTAGAGAAGGGGGCCTCACTTGGGATGAGTTTAAGGGTGGCTTGATAGGCTTCAAGCATTTTTTGAGCTGTCACCAAACCCAAGCCTGATCCTTTATTTTTGCTGGTTCGAAACATTTTGAACGGATCATTTTTGTACTCTTCAGGAAATCCACAGCCAGTATCTTTTACAAGTATTTGCCATTGATTTGGCATCCGACTTAGTTCGATTTCAATTTTATGAGGAAGGTCGACGTTGCTAACGGAATGAATGGCTTCCTGTGAGTTTTTTAATAGATTAATGAGGGCCGATTTTAAAATACTTTTAGGTAATTTGATTTCTTCCTTCGAGCAATGGTCGGCAATGGAATAGCTCAACTCAATTTCATCTTGTTTGAAGCTTTCACGCATGAGGACTTCAAGTTCTTCTAAAATTTCACCGGCCTTTGAGGCGCCAGATTCATTTAACAAAAGGGGCCAGGAAGGCTTAAGGTGGCCGCGCGTTTGGCTAAGGTGACTTTCAGTGAGGGCATCAAGTCTATCAATCTCATCTATCACTCGGTCAATGGTGTTGGCCTGCTCGGAATCTAGATCTTCTTTTAACATTTCTAGTTTTAGACTCATGCTGTTAAGGGGGTTTCGAATTTCATGGGCTAGCTGCGCTGCAACTTCACTCATGGAAGCTAGCTTTTCTTTTTTCACGAGGGCATCTATGAGTTCTTGGTTGTAGCGAAGCAAATAAGAAATCGCTACAAACAAAGTAGAAAGTGAACGATCAGAATCTGAAAGTCTCTCTTCTCTCAAAGAGTGTTCTTGCTGTTGCCTTTCAAAATTTAAAAGATGATTTCGCAGAGTTTCGCAAAGATTAAATATTTCACTGGGTGCAGAGCTTATGCCGCCCCCAGAAAACGAAGGTAGCTTTGGCAATTCATTCTTTGTTTCTGCATTTTTTAATAGATCATCAAGTTCAGTTAACGGTCTAACCCAAGTCCAAACAAGTCTTGCAAAAATGGCAGATGCTACAAAAGAAAGTAACAATGCCAGAATCCAAAACTGCATATGGGTGCGAGTCGATTCATCAAGTTTTAAAAGTTGAATGCTAAGTTCCCTGTCGACGGCACGCTGAAGAATTCTTGTTTTGTCTCTTAAGTTCACCAAATCTTCAGTGGCGTCTCGAAAACTTTGGAAATCCGATACTTTGCTTTTGTAATTTAAAACGCTTTCTGCCCAAGGAGAAAAAAACGGAGTGAAGGCCATTGGGAATTCTGGGCTTGAGTGAAGGCTCAAAAGGGCTTGAATCGATGGGCTTAATCTAAGGAGGGCGCGTTGCTGGGGTTCAAGCGCCTGTCCTTGCAGCGTGTTAAAACTGTCGAGCAAACTGAGCTCATGAATTTGTAAATCCATTTCCCTTTTTGCATTTTCAATTAATTTTCCGGAGGGCACCAAAACTTCCCGAATTTTGACACTGGCCTGAGAGATAGCCTTTTGAGATAGCCCCATTAGGGCCAAGCCGGTGCAGCTAATAAAAAGCATTAATATCAAGAAGATAGATGTGCGTTTGCGAAAACTAGCCCGCCGTTCCCTGATTTCCATCGCTAAAGTTCTCCCCCTCAAGAGCCAAAACGTTTCTAATCTTAAGTTTACATTAAAAACTACCGATAGGTTACACTGAAGACTGGGGAGAGGTATATGATGCCACGTATCTTTTTGATTTCAACGCGCCTTGCGCTGCTTACGGGCCTTTGGCTTGTAGTGGGGACGTTGTCGCCTAATTTGCTTGCTGACGGAGACCGAGGATCACCGTTTGATCCGGTCGATAGGGATCCGCCTAAACGTGATTACAAGGATCCGATAAGGCAAGAAAATATTGCCGATAGTGATATTGATAACGCAGCGATTATTGGCGAATGCGGATGGGCAGGACGACTTCCAAGTTCAGCACCTTTTGAGAACAATGGGGATCTGCGTGGGTCTTGGAGCATTTTAACTCTTTCTAAATATGAATGGCGCCGTAACTACGGAGGCAAACCTTATGTTAACGCTCTATGTGAGCGGTTCTTATTGGCACAAATTCGTAAAGACAATAATGGACTTTCTAAATTTAAAGATCGTTGTGAAGAAATCAAAGACGATTTATATGACGCCATTGGTGGCGATGATGGGAATAGCAATGTAGGACAGTTTTCTTCGGCGGACTTTTTTGGTTCTTCGGGCGGAGGCGATGATTTTTCAAGCAATCATTGTGACGACGTTGATAGTCTTCAGATGCACGAACGATTTGGATGTCGAGTTCTTCAGGTCCGAGACACCACTGGTAGCGCAAACGCTTTGAAAACTTTTGCTAAGCAAATTCTTAAAGAGTGTGAAAAAGCAGGCGCGGATATGCGCAAGCGAATGTCTTATTCACAATATGATTCCTACTCTCAAGGTGGCCTCCATTATATGGGCGGAGCTTGTGGAGCTCCCGGTGGGCCCATTGTTATTCAACAACAAAACAAGTGGTACGATACATTGGCCAACACGGTTCTTGGTTTGACTAAAACCATCGGACCTCTTTGGGTTATGAATGACGCTCATAAAAGACAAGCTTCAAATGCTCGTCTGGCAATTGAAAATAATACAGCTCTTGGCTTTCCGAGTGCCGTTACTGCCGGTTCTCAGGGCTGGGGTTACGGGCAAGGTGGCTATGGTTACGGCGCCGGAGGTTACGGCGGTGGCTACGGTGGTTACTATGGCGGTGGCGGTTATGGATACACAGGTCATGGTGGATCTTGCGGAGTTGGATATTGTCCCGGTAACGGCGGCTTTGGTGGCGGTCCTTGGGGCGCCGGCGGTGGTTATGGTGGCGGCGGCGGTCGCATAGGTGGAAATCCTTGGATGGGCGCTGGCGGAATTGGCGGCGGACGCGGAACTGCGGGAATGCCTGGCCCCTATGGAACAGCTGGTGGCGGAAATGGCTGGGGCGGACCCGGCGGTGCTGGTGGTTATGGTGGCCTAGGTAGTGGAATAGGTGGAATGCCTGGTCCTTACGGAACAGCAGCAGGTGGCAATGGATGGCAGAGCCCGAACGGTTACATGGGCAATGGCGTTGGCTACAACGGATTGCCATATGGAAATCAATACGGGCAATGGGGTCCCGGGGGCCAATACGGGCAAACTCCATTTTATGGAAGTGGCGCAAGTCAAATGAGCGCTCAGCAGGCCGCTATGATGGCTCAGCAAATGCAACAATACGCTCAGATGGTTCAGCGTCAGGCGTCTACGGCTCAAAAAGCTCAGCAGAGATATCAACAAGATCTTTCAAATCTAAATAAGCAGTATGGAAAAAGTTATCAGTCTTATATGGCTGCGCAAATGGCTGCTTCAGGTTTGAATGGAATCAATGGCGGGGGAGCTGGTGGTGGTTACTACTCTTCGGGAGCTTACCAAACACAAGGCTCAGGTTATTATTATCCTCCATACTCTTCTGCATCAGGCGGTTCTCAATTCAGTTTGGGAATCAATTATCGGCAGTAAGAGTTAGGTTCGATGAGAACACGTTTAGCAATTAAGATTTCTGTAAATATTTTTGTGGGTCTACTCCTTGGAGTGGGGCCCACTTTAGTTTTGGCTGAGCCATCATCTTGTCAAAAAAGATTGATGACCGTGCTCGGCAAACTTGCGCCGCCAGAATCGACCGTACGCTTCGGTGATCACATCCAAAACCCGACCACCATCATGAGGTTAGAATTGCAACCCCTGTTCAAACCATTGGGGCAAGTTGAGCTTCCGAATTCTCAAAAAATTCCACTTGCCGTCGGAAACTACTTCGACATGAAAGAAATCATTGATGCGACCAATAGAAAAGGTTTTTGGATTCTGTTCACTTCTTCGGGGCCCGATCAAAGACTGGCGACAGGGCATCATTCACTCTTAATCAATGGAACAGTTTTTAACAGATTGTCTGATGACCTAGGGCCCGAGGCTATGAGGTCGGTCGAAACGATGGAAGCTGCTGTTTTTGTTTCTAAGCAACAATATGTTGTGGGACAGTTTTTCGAAACGTCCGACGAGGCCGCTAATATTTTAGAAAGATTTTATCATGACCGAGTGTGGAACTACCATGCAGGGAATCCAAAATGGCGTACACATTATGATCGACTGCCAACCCCTAAGCAGATCAATGAAGAGGCCTGCGAAAACTGCGCAATATTTTCTTGGAATTTTATGGATGAAAAATGGTTAGCGTTGTCTCCAGATTTGATAAAAGTTCAACAGGAAATTGGCCCCATAACGGTTGCCCGCATTCCAAGTTTACAAACGGCAAATAACTTTGCCAATCAAGCGCATCGCATGACCTTCATTTGGGGGCCAGAAAAAACTAAGCTAGTTGATGAGCTTAAGGATTCAACGTTTTCGAATAGTTCTGAGGGGCATCAAGCCTTGCTCCACGGCTTTTCGGAAGACGAGTAGCAAAGCGGTTGTTGATAAAGCGCATGAGCCACCATCTTCGATCCCAAAACAACTCATGTGTTCCTTTGGGATCAAAATAACTTTCATAAGAAACAGATTTTTGATCGAGAGCTTCTTTGAGTTTCATAAATCCTTCATGAAAACCAAAGTAATCATTCCCGCCGACATCAAAATAAAGTTTCGGCATGTCACTACTAAATTCAAAATGTTCTACAAGCCACGCGGGGTCGTTCCAGTCGCTCTGCTCCCAAGTGGTAAACACCTCTCTTACGGATCGCAATAAATATGCTCCACGTAAGGCACCAACTTCATGCCGATTAAAGTAATCGTACCATTCCCGATAATCCTCCCAAACGTTGAATGGCGAAAGTGCAGCAGAATTAGCTCCTGCAAATGAAAATTTATCTGAAAATCTAAGTGCCGTTTTGAGGGCACCAAGACCTCCCATGGAGAGCCCCGCGGTCCCTCTGCAATTTCTGGTTTTGCAAAGGCCGTGTTTGGACTCAATATAAGGCATAAATTCTTCAATAAACCAAGTTTCGAAAGCTCTTGGACCTTGGTTCATTCCACCAGCATCAGCAAAGAAACTCATATCGCTTGTATCAAAACTGACCACGCTAAACGGAAAAAAGTTTTCTTCTGCAGACAATATCCTTAGAGCTTCTTCATAACCATTCTCATTCCAAGATTTGGAGCTACCACCAATGCCGTGAAAAAAATAAACGACGGCTTCGTTGGGGGTCTGATCTAAATCGGGCCGACTGCGGTCGATGCAATACGCAACAGATTTTTCTAAAACCCTAGAAGCGTGATTCCAGCACTTGGGGGAAGCTAGCACTTCGTGAGAGACGCTCAAAAAAATGATCACCAACGTAAGGAATGCTGAAACGCGTATAAAACCCTCTATGATACGATAGCTTGCGGATCTGCTAGGCATAGACCTGATATAGTCGAAGTTGGGCCAAAGAATCAAAATTGCCCGACGCGCTGCATTGTTGTCATTCATTTCTAGACCACGCCAAGCTAAATCGTTATACCGATCGCATGCTAAATGCTCCCTCTCGCGAATCTAGCGCTTGGAAAACGCCACTCTATGAACAATTTTGGAGTCTCAAGGACAAGTGCACAGGCGCCTTGTTGTTTTTTAGGCTAGGTGATTTTTATGAATTGTTTGGAGAAGACGCACTCATTGCGGCGCCTCTGTTAGAAATTCAGCTCACTGCTCGCAATAAAAATCATCCAGATCCTATCCCTATGTGTGGCGTTCCGGTTGGAAGCTTTGAGGGGTATGCCGAAAAAATTTTAGCGGCTGGACACAAGATTGCCATCGCTGATCAAATTGAAGAGGCAGGGGCTGGTAAAAAACTTGTTGAGCGCGATTTAGTTCGTATTCTAACTCCAGGACTTCCCGTTGATTTTGAACGCTTGCATTCCAAGGAAGCACATTGGCTTGTCTCGTTAGCACGTAAGCCTCGTTCCAAAGAAGTTGAGGTTGTGGTCTTTGATTTGCTCGGATCTCGTTTACACGCAGGGCAAATTGATCGTTCGGACGAATTGCAAGATTTGCTACAGCGCCTTCAGCCACGCGAAATTTTGATGGAGTCATCTTGGTTTGCAGATTCAAAGGCGCTGAAAGAATGGGGCTTCGATCAAGATCTTGAAGAATCTACCATGTCTATGAATCTTTCTGGATTAAAAAAGTGTCATTGGACACCTTGGGGAACCCGTGACGCTCAGAAAAATTTAGAAGAATACCTTTGTTATACTCAAAGAAAAACCACGGAAGAGCTCTCGGATTTATTACCTGAAGCGCGCGGACTCAAGCTTTTGAGCGGGCAAAAAAATGAAACCTATGCTCACATGCCACAATCTGTTTTGGAGCAATGGGCTGTGTTTCCCGAACTTTTTGAACTGATGGATTTTTGCGGAAGTGTGGTGGGGTCACGACGACTTCGCGATATTCTTTCGAGGCCCTTGTTGGATTCTGCTCGAATTTGTGTGCGACAAAATCTTTTAAAGGACGAGCTTGATTACGCTTCTTTTTTGGATGCTTCCAAAGATGTTTATGATTTTGAGCGTCTCCTTGGACGCTTCAGGCTTGGAGTGGCCACTTCACTCGAGCTATTACGTTTTCGAACATCACTAGAGTCCTCGCTTAAGGCGCTTCAGTGTCTTGATTTTAGAATAGCTGCTTGGACAAAATTTCTTAAGGATGAAAATTTGCAATCTGGTTTTGAAAGTTTTCCAACAATCACTAAACTTTTGTCTCGGATCAATGAAATTTTACGCGACGATGTTGAGCCTCAAAAGGGAACTGGGTCCGTGGAACTCATTCGCAAAGGTTATGATACTGAATTTGATAGACTAAAGGTTTTGGATGAAGACGGGGCCACATGGCTTAACGAGTATCAGGAAAAATTAAAGAAAGAATTGGGAATTCCAACTCTCAAAGTGCGCTCAAATCGAGTGTTTGGTTATTATATTGAGGTCACAAAGGCTCATTCAAAAAAGATGCCTTCTGATTTCGAACGAAAACAAACAACTGTTAACGGAGAGCGATTTAGTTCAGAAGTTTTGCGCGAACGTGAGCGCGAAATTTTATCGGCAAGTGCAAAGCTCGACGCGAGAGCTCATTCTATTCTTGATGGGCTTTGCGATGAAATTAAAAACTCAGATAAGTCCTTAAGGGATTTTGTAGAACTTTTTTCGTGGGCCGATGCCTTTGCGGGCGTTCTAAAGGCTATGCAAAAACTTAAGGCCTTTGGTCCTTGGGTTTGGCCTCAGGTGGAAAATTCCTCGGAAGCCTTTTTCGAAATTTATGAAGCTAGACATCCTTTGCTCGAAGCTTACTACGGTGACTTCGTTCCGAATTCGATTTCTCTTAAATCAAGCGCTCATCGCTTGATGCTTTTAACGGGACCAAATATGGCTGGAAAATCTACTCTTATGAGGCAAACTGGATTGTGTTTGCTGCTGGGGCAATGTGGGTTTCCGGTGCCAGCCGAAAAAATGATCTTCACTCCTTGTTCGGGATTCTATTCTAGGATGGGGGCTAGCGATCGAATTTTAGCGGGTGAATCTACGTTTATGGTCGAGATGAAAGAAACCGCAAGCATTCTTAGGGATGCTGATAACAAAAGTTTTGTTCTGATCGATGAAATTGGCCGCGGAACATCAACGACTGACGGTCTCTCGATTGCCAGAGCTGTGCTTGAATTCATCCACGATCGATCTCAATCCTTGTGCGTCTTTGCAACTCATTATCATGAACTCTCCGAAGATGCTCTTCGTCTCAAAAATGCTTTTAATGCGAGCATGGGGATCCGAGAGTGGAATGGGTCGCTAGTGTTTTTAAGAAAGCTTGTTTTTGAGGCGGCTCAGTCTAGCTATGGCTTGTATGTAGCTCAATGGGCAGGGTTGCCAACTCGTGTCTTGAATCGTGCTAAAAAAGAATTGCATCGACTGACTGAGGTTGAAACCCAAATGCGCGGAGTGGCCGCTGGCGATCAAGATCAAATGAATTTATTTTCGGCAGCTAACCGAAGTTCAGAAAATGAGCCAGAGGAAAACCTCCAGCCAAATTCGTCATCACATCCGCACGCAGAAGAAGAGCACGAAATTATAAATGCACTTTCTCAGATTGATCTAGATACTTTAAGTCCTCGAGAGGCTTGGTCCATCCTTGATGAAAAAATTGCAAAAATTCGAGAGTTTAGTTCCCAGTCGAAAGAAATTTTGCCAAGCGATTCTTCATTAACTCGTGAGTATGACGCTTAAGCTTTTCTGCGTTTTCAAAATTAGCGGGTGATATTGGGTCCATGACTTCCAATATCACAGGGGAAGGGCGCCCCGTTGGGTGAACGAGCGACATCACGGGAACAATATCGGCCCCAGTCTCCTTTGCCACTTTAAAAGCTCCAATTTTAAAATCTTGTAGAACGACATTGGGATCTTTGTTCCGAGTTCCTTCTGGAAATACAAATAGCGAATCACCAGAGTCCATGATTCGTTTATTCATGGCTTGGAGAGTTCTGCTTCCTGCTCTCTTATTCGAACGATCTATTAAAAAATTTCCCGACAAATAAAAAAATTGACCAAAAAGAGGAATTTTAAATAGCTCTTTTTTGGCTAAGACATAGGTGTTTGATGGGAAGGCTCTAGAATAGGTCACAATATCCCAATTGCTTTGATGGTTTCCTA
Organism: Bdellovibrionota bacterium; assembly: GCA_041750195.1. GTDB lineage: Bacteria > Bdellovibrionota > UBA2428 > UBA2428 > UBA2428 > JBGSZX01. The sequence continues at coordinate 108,020 of JBGSZX010000031.1, forward strand.
CAATGACAATGGGTTTGTTCGTGCCAAGAAGTTCGGTCCGTCCGCGTAAAACAACTTTTGGGTAGCCAAGCAATCGCAAACTGCCGTAAAGCATCCGACAATAAATTTTTGATAAATGCTTTTGGGGGATGACTCTGAGTAATCTCAGCAAAGAAAGTGGGATGGTATAAAAACCTCCAAACACAATTAGGGGAATAATCAATATTTTTAGCCAAAGGCTTTTTTGAAAATAGGTATTGCGAGGTGGAATCACAGACACGTTAGTTCCTTAATGAGCTGGTTTTTTTGTGGGATCCTTAATCCCTTTGCGATCACACGAGCCCGAAAGTTTTTTAATGCGCTCATCTGCTTCTTTGTCGTCCGGATCATAGTACAAAGCCAAACAGCTCGCCTCAACGGCTTCTCCCTTTCGACCGATAAGTTCTGCGGTGCGTGCAATTCGATTTTCGATTGATGACTTTCGACCTTTGCTCGCTTCTTCGACGGAGCGGGCAAAATCTCCAACGTAGTGCTCTCGCGCTTTTATATATTCTGGATAGGCTAAGTCGGGCGCGTTCATTCTTAAAAAATAAAAGTCGCCAATTTCGGAATCAAGCAGCCAATGCGTGGGGTTGATGATGCGAGCATTTTTTAATTCCTGAAGCGCTTTACGGGTGCGAAGCTTTTCTTCTCGCCCTCCAATGAAGCGACCCTCTTCCCAAAGCATCCAGGCAAGAACAAAAACGGCTTCAATATCTTGGGGGTCTTTGCGCACAATTTGCCGAAGGCTTGCCACCGATTGCCTGTAATCTTTTTGATCTCTAAAACATTCGGCGATATTCCATAGATCTTCAGAGCTTTGCTGCGGCAGTGTTTCGCATCTTGCCTTATCAAACAGTTTTTTTGCACTGGAAGATTCGGCCTTTGTTGCTTGGGCTTTATCTGAGGTATGAGATTCCTTTGATGCGATGGCAGACTGTGAAACAAGAGTAAGAAGCAAAAGGCTCGATATCATTGCCATCGCCCGGTTAGATACTTCGCGTTCAAAAACTTTCATGTCTCTAGTATAGAGAGTGTAGACGTCGACATCTAGTGCCTCGTCATTTTGGCGCTATGCCTATTTTTGCCGAAGATCATTGAGTCAGTGCCCTGCGCTCATAATGGCATTTCAGGGCTTAGATCTTTCGTAATCCGCGTCAATAACGTGACGCATTAAATAAGGGCTTAAATTTAAAGCAAATTTCATGCTCCGCTTGAATGAAGTCCTCCCTTTGACCTATCGTGTAAATCTATGAAATTGTGGAATTCTTTCAAGGGCATTTTGAGCAACGACATTGCGATCGATCTCGGAACTGCAAACACCTTGGTTTATGTAAAAGGTTTGGGAATAGTTGTTAACGAGCCCAGTGTGGTCGCAATTTTGCGAGACTCTCGAGGGCAAAAAAAGGTTATTGAAGTCGGGCAAGCTGCAAAAGAAATGTTGGGGAAAACACCTGGAAACATTCAAGCGATTCGTCCACTCAAAGATGGCGTTATCGCTGACTTTGAGGTGACTCAGGTTATGATTCGTCAACTCATCGCGAAGGCCCAACAAAAACGCACATTGTTTCGTCCACGAATTATGATTTGTATTCACTACGGAATTACCGAAGTAGAAAAACGCGCTGTAAAAGAAGCGGCACTTTCTGCAAGTGCACGTGAAGTTTATCTTATCGAAGTGCCAATGGCAGCTGCCATAGGTGCGGGACTTCCTATCACAGAATCAAGCGGCAACATGGTTGTTGATATTGGCGGCGGCACAACAGATGTGGCCGTAATTTCTTTAGGTGGAATCGTATTCTCAAAATCTGTCCGAGTGGGCGGAGATAAAATGAACGAATCTATTCTTAACTATGTTCGTCGTAAATATAATCTTGCAATCGGTGAACGAACTGCCGAGATGATCAAAATTACAATCGGCAATGCGTATCCCTCCGGCAAAGAAACATCTATGGAAGTTAAAGGGCGCGACTTGCTTGCTGGGGTTCCTAAAACTATTGAAGTTTCTTCGGACGAAATTCGTGAAGCTTTGTCAGAAACAGTTAATGGAATTGTTGAAGCAGTTAAGGTGACACTTGAGAGAACGCCTCCTGAGCTAGCGGCCGATATCGTAGATAAAGGCATCGTGTTAACGGGCGGAGGGTCGCTTCTCCGGAATCTAGATGTGTTGCTGAGAGAAGAAACGGGATTGCCTGTTTTCCTCGCCGAAGATCCTTTAGCTGCTGTGGCACTTGGTGCAGGACTTGCTCTTGAAAATATGGATTACCTCAAAGGCGTTACTATAGATTAGTTCGGCCGATTAATTCTCATAAAGAATTGAATCATGCTTTCGGAAATAAAAGAAAAAATTACCAGCTCTAAGTGGATCATTAATGTTCCAGCAAGTTTAGACCGTGCTCAGGCGGCAAAGCGAGTTGCGGCTTCAATCGCAAATGGATTTGATGTTTTTGAAGTTGCAATTAATTCTCGCGAAGACATCGAACTTCTGCGTAAGTTGAAATCTTCACACGCCTCGGCCCTTGTCGGTGCTGGTTCAATTAATAATCTAGAATCTTTAAAAGATGCTTTTTACGGTGGGGCAGATTTTTTTGCCTCTGCTTTTTCCGATTCTGATTTAATCGAGTTTGCTCTTGAAAAAGAAATTTTTTACATACCTGGAGGCGCGACGCCATCAGAAATGGGTCACTTGTTAAAAAAGGGGTTTCTTCTGCAGCAGCTATATACGGGAAAGAACATCGCCACTTATCAGCTAGAAGACTTGATTCAGGAATTTCCCAATCTGGCACCGGTTTTAACCGTGAGGGCGGACAATTTTAATCTGGCCAGCGAAAAAGGCGAAAAACTTATTTTTAGCGGAGCCGCCGCTATCCGTCTCGGGCTTATCTAAAAGCCGCCGCCGGCTTTTAGGTAGTCGAGCTCCTTTTGGGTGGAAGGTCTGCCTAGCAGCGCATTGCGATGGGGGAACCTTCCAAACTCTGTAATCACATCAAAATGCTTTTTAGCATAAAGCAGGTAGGCTTCCGCGACAGGCCTTAGCTCGTCTTCTTGTTCGTTCACGAGACTTTTAAAAAGTGCCATGCTGAGTTCTTGGTCCTCAATTCTTTCAGAATGTTCAAAAGGCAAAAACAAAAATAGTTTTTCAAATAAATTGAGTTTGGCTTCTCTACCGTCACGAATGGCAATCCTTGAAAGTTCTAAGGCGCGTTTGTCATGTTGATACATTTTGCTGGAGCCCCGAAAAGTATTCCTGGTAAATTGATCGAGGACTACAATGCAGGCAACAAGGCCGCGGTCGCTTTTGATCCATTCGACGTAATCCTTGCGGGCCAAGTTCTCCATAGTAAGCGAAAAAAGTGTACGTATTTTTTGGTCAACATTGGGGTTGTGTCCAAACCACAGGGCAGATTGCCTAGTGGAAAAGTTTGAGCTTATTTCCATATCGTGAAACCAAAAGTTATACACCTCGTTGATTTTTTTAAGGTGCAATTTTTGAGTGGTCATAGAGGCAAGCTCCCTAGGTTAATCTTAAAGTTCGAGGATCAATTTCAAGCGCAATAAGGGTGATATCTGCCTTATGGTCTGTGCGTTCCAAATGATCCTTCATGCGAATGGACAGGTGGTTCATGTTTGAAAGAAGCGAATCGTCACGATCGTTCTCTCGGATATTTTTTAACTCAAAAGGTTTAGCGTAATCTTCAAAACTACTTTTGGGATTCCATTGGCGTCCCGTAAAATAAAGTCGCGAGCCAGCCTGAACAACCTTGTTATATCTATAGGCCCTTAGCGAGCTTATGGGGCTTGTAGAATCAGCTGCTTCAAGGAGCTGACTATTTGCAATCAAAGCTTCAGGCGCAATCCAGGCAAACTGACCTAAGCTTCCTTTTTCATACTCACGGAAAAGGATAGGGGGCTGTCCTATCGAGATTCCAGTGATTTCAAGTTTCTTAATATCTATTTTTGTAATTCCTAAGCGATAGCTTCCTTTTTTTTGTGCCTCTACCATGGTTTCAGTTAGTAAATCAAAAATAACTTCAGGAACTGGGTTGTCCTGTTTTTCGAGTATTTGTACACTTTTAATTTTTATAAGGCTTTGCATAAGAACATTGCTTAACCCAAAGCTCGAGGTCCATGCTTGGATGATCCATAATTCTTTATTGTTTTTTAGAGGAATGAAATCAAATGATTCTGAATTCATTTCCATCGCGCTGACATATCGAATGCTGCCCTTTATCCCAGGCAGTTCTGGTATTTGAGTTGGTGTAAGGTGGTTTTGCAGAGCACGAGCCAAATGAAGATCATCCTGAGTGCTTTCCAAGAGGGTCTTCAGATCTTTCTCGAGTTTTTGAAAACGTTCTTTGAGATGTTCTATCGAATCTTTGGACATATATAGGAATTATTGTAACTGTGGACGGAGACTTTTGAAAGGAAGTTAATCTTTGAGGCGTTTATGCGCACTGTTCCAGTTGCCATGGGGCTAACGCAAGGTTGGGGTCATTTCCACCAGGCAACAAGACCCTCTTTCGCGTAAGACATGACATCTCGATTGGTATCTTCACCGACAGAGTTAGGCACAGAATTAGGCAGCGAATTAGGCGGAAAATTAGAAAGCGAATTGAATTCAGGCTCACATTTCAAAATTTTAGAAATAAAACTTATCTCCTGAGGATCAACGCTACATACCGATACGCAAAGCCTCTTCGTCTTTTGGGCAAGCACGTCTTTAAGAATCTGTTCCTGGATTTTTTGAAGAGAGGCAATTTCCAGACCAAAGTTTTTTGAAAGAATGTCTGGTCTGGTATGTAGGGTTCCAGTTCCAGAACAAGGCAAGTCTACAAGAATCAAATCCCAGGGCTGACCATTTGGGGGAAATATTTGAGGTTCCCACGTACCAGAAGATGCTTCGCCCCATTGCTTTAATTGGGACTTCATAGTCACGGCAGAAAGAATTTTTTGAGGCTTCCATGCCTCGATGTTTTGATTAAGAATTTGAAGTCTAGGAAATTTAGATTCAGTTCCGAGGCTCTTGACATTGTAATTTTTGGATAGATTTAGAGTCGTGGCAATAAATTTTCCACCTGGAGCGGCACAGGAATCTAAAAAATAAAAAGAATTTTTGACCTGTTGGTCGTCTTCTGTACCACTTGGTTCTGCAGAAGTCTCTATCTTGCCTTGAATCCACTGACATAGTTCCCAGGAACCTGGATCCATGGATTGAAAGGCTTCAGATTTGTTCCATTCCTCAAGTGATTTTTTTTCTAAGCGCATCTCTTGGTCAAAACCCGAGATTCCACCTTCAGGACGTTGCAACACAGTTGTCCCCATTTTCTTCAGGAGGAAGGCTTCATTCTTCCATCTAACCAGTAACTCATCCGATAGGGCTAACTCGGGTTGCTCAGACAATTGATCTAAAATTGATTCTTTGTTCCTTAGGACTGAACGAAAAAAGGCATTGCTGATTCCAACGGCAAATTTTCCCCACTTTACCTTTGCTGTCTCTACGAGTTCATTTGCAATGACCGGTCCTGGAGTGTTGTCTCTGCAAAGAAGCATTGCAAAGCCGACAACAAACAAGTCTTCTAATTCAGACGGCTTTAGAGTTTTTTGGGATAGAAACTTTTTAATAAATCTTAGGGCAAAGGGCCGATATCGATAGCCCATCATTATGAGATCATAAGTGCCGCTTCTAACTTTCGCCATCAGCCGTCGCTCATCAAGAATCTGGTCCAAATTCATTTTTTCGGCTCTCTTGCCCGAATGTTTGCGGTGCTGAGGTAGATAATTGAGAGCTTCTGTAATGTCTGATTTCATAATTCGTACTCGGACTAGTTCGAGAGATTTTTAGCGGCCCACAGTTCGGCTTGTCCAGTACATTTGTCTGAGTTTGATTCAAGAACGATCGATTCAGGTAGCTCGATTTTTAGATGCAATTTATTTTTCTTTTCATAAAGCCAGCTCAAATGGCAGTCGACCCAGGTGGGGAGGGGATAAAGATAGTTTTTTTTGTCTGGTCGTTCTGGTGCGGGATCTTTTTGGCTTCGAATGTGAATCTTATGGAGCCAGGCTTCCCAGCTGTCATCGGGGGCGTCTTCAAATTTAAAATCCAAAGTCGGAGCTTGTTTTGCGTGTAGTTGGCCAAAAAAACAAAAAATTACGAAAACAACCGCGGATAGCTTCTTCGATTCAAACATCGCTCAAATCGTCTACGTCTTCAGAAAGCGATGTCTTTGGTTCAGACTTGTCGTTCGAAGAATCGCCCGTAAGCACGGTTCCAGATTCAGCAAGTGCACGTTCCAGGAGTTGGATTTGTCGCCTATATCGAATTGTTTTTGTTTCTAAGATGATCAATTCAACTATGAAAAATAAAGTCGTTGCAAAGGCTCCAATAAAAATGCAACCAAGCAATAGGGCCCATTTAGGAATGGTCGAAGATGTATATGAAAATAGAGTAACTGTAAGCGATTCGGTGTTCTGACCGATGAGGGCAACGGCAATTGCAAGAATCAATAAAGTGAAAAGGACCCAGGCGCCAACTTTTACAAATCTCATGTGTTAATCATAGCTCTAGAGAGCTTCTCTGCAAAGTCTTCAAAGGCCGGAGACAATTTTTCATATATCGTTTTATTGTGAAACGGGAGAGCCTTGGTTTCAGCTAACAGGGGCATAAAATTGGTATCTCCGCCCCAGCGCGGCAATATATGCCAGTGGAGATGATCCGGAATACCGGCGCCCCCAACTTGGCCAATATTCATTCCTATATTGAAGCCGGGAGGAGACATCGTACTTTTGACGGCTTCCATGCAAAGCTGAACAGCGGCGCCTAGTTCTTGCCACACCAAAGGAGGAAGAGATGTGGGATCTCCACAGTGAGATCTTGGGATCACCATGACATGACCTGGATTGTAAGGAAACTTGTTCATCACCACAAATATGGTTTCATTTTTGAATAAGACTAAATTTTCAAATGAAGGCTTCAGTTTGGGGACTTCGCAAAATGGGCAAAGTTTTTTTTGATCTTTAGGAGTGGCTTTTTGGGACATAATCCACTCGCCTCTCCATGGGGCCCAAAGCTTATCCACACCAGCGCTCATCGTAATTCCTCTTACCTTGCTTGAGGCGCGTCAAACCAAAAGTACGGCAGCAGATACGCCCGCCCCGCCTCTAACTCTGGCTTAAATCCTGGATTCATTTTCCCAAGAAGGCTAAGTGCTGTGGTTTTGATGGATGAACTCCAGTGGCTTCCAGGGGAGTAGCTTTCTCCAAGAAGTTTCTCTATGCGAGACATTTTTTTGTTCATATTCACCATCTTGATTTCTCTGTCGATTCCAAGTGCTTCTTTAAATTTATCAACAGCCTCAGATTGTGTTGCAACTTCATCGGCAAACCCAAGTTCAACGGCCCGGCTGCCTGTGAAAACTCTACCATCCGCATATTTGTCGATAGTTTCTTTGGAAAGATTTGGGCGACCTTTTTGTACGTCGTCTTTAAATTGTCCGTGAACTTCATCAATCATATCTTGGAGCAAGGCGCGCTCTTCGGGTTGCATATCTCGTGCAGGATTTCCTACATCTTTAAATTTACCTGCTTTAATAGTTAAGGGCTTAACCTTGGCCCAGTTATAGAGTTCTTTTAGGTTCATCATGTTCATGATGACCCCAATTGAGCCCGTGATGGTTCCCGAATTGGTGAATATTTTTTCGCAGGCCGATCCAACATAGTAGCCCCCACTCGCAGCAAGATCGCCAAAGGAGCAGTATACTTTTTTAGTTTCTCTCAACTTTAAGACGGCTTTATACATTTCCTGTGAGGGACCTACGGCACCACCAGGACTATCAATTCTTATGAGAACACCAGGGACCTTTGAGTCCGAAATCTTCTTAAGCTTGCTTAGCCAATCTTCGGAATCCAAAATGATTCCATTCAGGCTGATGAGTGCGACATCGGCATTGTCTAAACTGGTGTCGTCCTTACCCCAGTCATTGATCGAAATAAATTCGCCCATGATTTCTGCACTTCTGCCAGCAGAATAAACAAAAGCTACCGCTAAGAAACCAAAGCCTAATACAAGCCACAATATATAATTTTTTGAAGACATAGGGCAGGAGTTTAAGGCCCATATCGGATCAGATCAATAGATCGTCAAAAATCGAAGGGTTTCTTCACAAAAGATGAAAATCATACAAATTAAATGAAATCCATACGATTAAAATGAAATCCATCTTTTTAAACTAAAAAAGCTCCCTCGAAGATTTTCGAGGGAGCTTTTAAGTGACCATTGATAGAGGGAGCTTTTAAGTGACTATCGATTCGGTTTCGGGATCTTCATCAAGTTCATGGCTTAACGCCTAGAGCTTAACTATCTTCGGAAGTCCCGCCTTCAGGCTTTCCCAAACTTTGGTCGACTTGAGCGGCTGCTTTGCTTCCGCCCATAAGGCCTAGTTTTGCTGCAATCTCTGGATTGAGAGTGTCAGCAAGTGAAGACTTGCCTGAACCTTGAGATTTTGTGTAGGTCTCAATGTTTTCTTGTTCTTCGCGTCGTCCAAGAGCTTTTACTGAAAGGCTAATTTTTCTGTCTCGATTATCAATGTTGGTAATCTCGACTTTGATCTTATCGCCGACTTTAACAATTTGTTCAGGATGCATGATTCTATCTTCTGAAAGTTCAGAGATGTGAACCATTCCTTCAACACCTTCATCAAGTTCAACAAAGGCCCCGAAATTAGCAAGCTTAGAAACGGTACCTTCAACGGCTGAACCAGCAGGGTTCGCATCAATATACGAAGTCCAAGGATCTCGAGAAAGATTTTTAACAGAAAGTGAAATGCGCTCATTGGCTTTGTCAATCGACATAACCATGGCTTCAACTTCTTGTCCCTTTTCAAACTCTTGGGCCGGGCTTGCAACTTTGTTGTCCCAGCTTAAGTCAGACACGTGAACAAGTCCGTCGATGCCTTCTTCGATTTCGACGAAAATTCCAAAATCGGTAAGGTTTTTGATGACGCCTTTAATTCTTGTTCCAGTTGGATATTTGAATTCCAATGTGTCCCAAGGATTTGGTGTGATTTGTTTGAGTCCAAGGCTCATTCGGCGTGAATCAAGGTCGATATCTAGAATGACGGCTTCAATGTCTGCGTCTTGCTCAAGAAGTTTGCGTGGGTCTTTTACTCTTTGAGTCCAGCTCATTTCTGAAACGTGGATAAGGCCTTCGACTCCAGCTTCTACTTCAATGAAAGCGCCGTAATCCGTAAGGCTTACAACTTTTCCTTTGACTCTTTGTCCAACAACAAAGCGATCTTCAACGGTCGCCCAAGGATCAGGCAGGATTTGCTTGAGCCCAAGAGATACGCGCTCTTTTTCTGAATCATATTTTAAGACCAAAACGTTGATTTCTTCTCCAACAGTAATGGCTTCACTTGGGTGCTTGATGCGGCCCCAGCTCATATCAGTAATGTGTAAAAGCCCGTCAACGCCGCCAAGGTCTACGAAGGCGCCATAATCAGTAACATTTTTTACAGTTCCACGAACAACCGCACCAACTTTAAGTTGTTTCAAGGTAGCGCTCTTAAGTTGATCTCTTTCAACTTCCATAACGGCGCGACGAGAAAGTACGATATTGCCACGTTTTTTATTAAATTTAATAACTTTGAATTTTAAGACTTTGCCAACAAATTGATCAAGGTCTTTGATGGGTCGAGTATCAAGCTGACTTCCTGGAAGGAAAGCTTTCACGCCGATGTCTACTTGCAATCCACCTTTAACGACGTCCGTCACAGTGCCTTCTAAGATATCGCCTCGTTCACAAGCTTCGGCAATTTCATCCCAAGCTTTCATTTGATCAGCGCGATCTTTTGAAAGGGTCAATAAACCATATTCATTTTCAAGTCTTTCGATGAGAACATGAAATTCGTCGCCAACTCTTACGTCGAAAGTACCATCAGCTGTCTTAAACTGATTGATATCTACTTCACCTTCAGATTTGTGTCCGATGTCGACAAGGACTTTGTCGGAACTAATACTGACAACTTTTCCTAAGAGGACTTCACCTGTTCTCACTCCAGAAGAAGAACCATCGTCCTCTAGAGATTGTTCAAACATCTCTTCGAAGGTCATTCCGTCTTCTTTGTAGGCAGCGGTGTCTTCGTCGTGAAGTCTGCGGGTTAATGGGTCTTTGGGGTTGTTGTTGGTGGTATTGGTTTCTGACATGGTTATGGTTTTTAAAAATTTCCTCTCAATGCTAAGTAGACGGCTTTCTAGATAAAACCATCATCTAGAAAACGAATCTCGAAAACATGGCGGAAGCTAGGGGAGATTGAGCTATGAGTCAAAGGTTTAAATGGTGGTTTCTTAAGAAAAATTACTCGCCAGCGGTGTCGATAAAATCGTTCACTTATCTCTCGGCAGTCGTACAAGATTCTGCGCCCAAATTACCAAACTACGTCTATCGAGACGTCCCCGCCCCCCTTTTTTTACTGTGCGCGCGGAAGAGTTGCTGATGAAAGCATATCATTTTGGTTTTTTAGAGAGTTTAAAGTTCAAAGGGCGCTAAGGGTGCCTATTTCGTGAAATGTATGTAACTTTGTGATTTTTTGAAGGTTTTGAGAGGGGAGCAACTCTTAAGGGCGCACAGTAAAAATTTGAAGCCCAAAATGAGAAATGGGACCAAGCCTCTTTGGCTTCGTCCCATCATGTAAACATACGAGTCTCCGATGACCCCAGCTATGGCGGATGTGACCCACGGCCTTGCTTATGTTCCAGCAGCGGATCCCTTACCTGCATTTTTTTGTAAATTCTAAACATACGTCCCTCCTTTTGGAGCCACTTAAAAAAGGGTGCTCCAACCCACGCGCCCCCAATGAGCGCAAACTTTTTTTAAAATTTCAAACATCGTTTAAGCGGACTTTTTGAGTGGTAATTTTCGCCGACGCACGACCGAGACCGGTTGCGAAGACGAAACACCTGCAGTCCAGGCTGATTCGCCAGCATCCTCCCCGTATGGTGGATTTGAACTGGCGAATTGGTGGGGCTTAGCCCCTGAAAAATTGTGTGAGTAGGACCAAGCCTTTAAGACCTGGGCCAAGAAATCCTCCCGCCGTAGCGGTTTGCTGAGTATGTTAAATCCTTCTGGTAATAATTCTTGAATGCTTCGTTGCATAGGGTCGGTCGCCATTCCTGTTACAGGAACAAGACCCATTCTGGGATATCGCTTTCTAAAGTCCCTCACGAGATCAACACCTGTGACTTGAGGTAATAGAACGTCGACGACGGCGACGTGAATATGATTTAGATCGGCATTTAAAAGTTCCCAGCCGGATTCTAAGGTTAGCAGCCGGATCGGATCTTTAGGGTTTTTTCGCTTATCAAAAGATCTGGGGTTCAGAGTTTTCATGTATCTCTGCATCAGGGCAGACATAAGAGATTCGTCCTCAATTATGACGATTTCAGCCTCTTGAAGAGATTCCACTTTTTGGAAGATTGGTCCCGATAGGTTGTTTTGTTGCGCAGCTAGAACTTTCAACTTGTAATCTCCTTTTTGCGTACAAACTCCGCGATTTATAACGCGTCGCATAAATCATAGACTATCGTTTTTCGACCTACTTGTGTGTTAAATTTCAGAGAAGATGGGCCTTTTAGACCAGCAGCTTTTATTGTTTACTCCAGAACGGCCTCGAGCCCCTTTGGAAGCAAAAAAGCGGGTTATTAGCTCCCTTAATAATGAATTTCACGCACTGATGTGGGAGATTGCGCAGTCCATTGAGGCCTTCGCTAATTTTGACTTCAGTCGTCTAAGCGTCTCGGTGAGTACCTCGCGATCTAAGGGAAAGTTCGGAGTTTGGGCGTATGTCACACCGCTAAGATATGTTGGTGGTTCGTTGTTTAGAAAGGGTCGGCGTTACGGCCTTGCGGGTCAGTACACCTATGAAATGAAGGGAGTAGATCTGGCGACGCCTCTTTCTCCCCTCTACATGATCACCATTTTGGTTCCTCGATTTTTTAACCTAAGTTTTGAGGAGCGTTTGGAAACGCTGGTACATGAAATGTATCACATCCATCCATTGTTTCGGGGAGATCTTCGGCGCTTTCCCAGGCCGCACATTCATCATGGGCCGACGCCGAGAGCGTTCAATGCTCGAGTAAAAACTTTTGCAAAAGAAGCGCTTCAAAAGGATAACTCCCTGAAGCATCATCCATTACTTCGGGATCCTGGAGCCGGATTTGAAAAACTTAAAAAAACCAGAATTGCGAGTCCAACTTTACGTTTTGTCCCCTCTAAATTTGGAATTTTTTCTTGGATTTTGCTCGTCGGCGCCTTGCTAACAACAGCCTTCGCTGCTCCTTCAGCTTTTTCGGAAGATCAAAGTTCGAATCACGATTCTAAAAAGCTTCCACCTACGTCGAGTGGTCCACAAGCGCATTTTATTTCGAATGTAGATTACTTCGATATGACAAGACCGCATTTTGAAAATCCTCGATATGTTGTTCAACCAGAAGAGGTCATGAGGCTTAGGGCCGCGCCCTCATTGTGGGCGAGTCCGATGCACGAGGTGAAGCTAGGCGAAAAATATTTAGCTTATACCGTCGACGAAAGTGGAGATTGGGTTCTGCTTCGCAGTCGACAAAAACAAGGTTGGTACCCTAAAGATAAGTTAAAGATAGTTGGCCAACTAAAAACTCCTAGTGATATTGGTGGATTCAATCCGTCTCAAGGAAATCCGATTTCATCAGATTATTCTTCTATGCTTCGCAAGGATGGTGATAAAGTTTTTATTCCCTCTAAAGCTGATTGGGATGCTTCCGACTTAAAATCTTTGGATGGAAACATCGATGATGTTGTGGCCCAAACGAGTGGATCTTTACGTGAATCTCCTGATCCGCTTGCAACACAGTTCGGTCTCATTCAAAAGGGCGACAAGTTGAGTGTTCTCAAAAGAAGCGAAAATGGAGAATGGTCTTATGTGAGGCTCGAACTTACACAAGAAGAAGGTTGGTATCCATCCGAGTGGATCAAACTTGTTCAAGGAAGAAAAGTAGAGTCGGCTGGTATGGGCCGAATTGTTTTGGACATCGATGGAAATTGGGGAACGACCGGCCGTAATTATGGCTATGGCGTTGGTGGATTTTATGGTTTTAGTTCGAGCTCAAGTCTCTACGCAAAACGTCTCGAAGTAGGCGCCATTTATCAAAGTTCAAATGGAGAAAAGATTGAGATTGCAGGAGATTCCGAAACTTATAGTCTTGTAAGCTCCTACACATTGATGGGCATTATGTTGCGCTATGTTGGTTTTAGCTCTGGGGGGCTTTTAGGCGGAGCTCTCGAAGCCGCTGGCACCTATCAACAAACGCAAGCCAACTTGAGTGGTCTTGATGCGGATGTGATCAGCGAGACTGGTATTCAAAAAACAATCGCGCCTCGATATGGTTTTATTCTCGGAGTGCGTGGAATGGTGTCGCTATCACGGACAATACAAGTCAATACACTGCTGCGTGCTAACATTGCGGACTCATCAAACACCTACTGGGGTGGCCTTGGACTGAGTTTTCGTTTTTAATGGAAGCTAATCTCATGAAGAATGTATCGAAGATATTAAAAGTTTTAAGCAGATTCTGTTTTGCGCCTTTCCTGATACTTGTGGTTTCATGTTCTTCAACAAAATATTCTGGAGATCCAGTTGTATTACAGTTTGTTGCAGAAGAAGAATTAGGATTGGTCGTTTTTCCCGTTGATTGGTTTCGTTCAGCATCGCGCAATAATCCGGGTGTGGATTGCACTCTGAAGTTGTTGAAACAAGGCCCTCCTACAAATATTTATACCTGTGTCGTTAAGGATGCAAAAAATGTCTACATCGTAAAAGTCTATGAAAGCTTTAAAGGTGAGTACGGCGATCACCATGTGTCTAAGCTAAGTTTGGATAGCAAATGGGCGGCGACTCGGGACCAATGGATCGAATCGCTACGTAAGGCTGGTTTCTGGGAGTCAAGTCGCAATCCTCTGGGAGCGGTCGGGAGACAGTGGGGATTTGTTTCCCCGGATGAAACTTCAGTTGTTACGATTTTTTGGAACGAAACCAACCAAGCAGTAAGTGCTTGGGTTCAACCTTTTCAAGACTCGATTAGTCCTGAAGCAAAACCTACAGCTGAATAATTTTAAAACTCAGATAGCTTGGCTACCATGGGTCCAAGGCACAGCAACAAAAAGGCCGGACAAAAACATAGAAACAGTGGGAGCATCAGTTTGACAGACAGCCATTCAGCTAAAGTTTCACAATAATCTTCAAAGCTTTTGCTTTCAAATTCAACGTGGCTCTCAATCAAAGGCAAAAACGATTCGTTTCGAATGAACTGATTGAGGCAGAGCGACCAATATTCGCTGTATCTAAGTTCGAAAGCTCCGCCAGTCGTTAAAGCCGTACAAGCTACAAAACCCAAACAAGAACTCTGACTATCTTGCCACCATTTCTTGAGAGGTTCGGGCCATTTATGTTTGCTAATGTCGACGTCTTTTAAAACTTGATGCATCGATCGGCCCCATTTAATTTGTCCCATGATTAAAGACTGCTGTCGTAGCCAATCCACAACCCAAAAATTCGATTCAAACTTCTTTAGAAGATAATAAATCCAAAGAACCCCCATTAGCATTAAAAAGACAACTAATAGTTCCATTCTAAAGGGCAATGATGCGACGTCAGCAAAAAATATTTTGATGGTAGCGAAGAACAGCAAGGCTGTTCCCACCACGCTCCACGCTTGAATCATAGGCATCAGAGCTTTTTTCTTTTTTAGCTTTTGTGCTCTCATTTCGAAACGAAGTGAGTGCAAAAAACTCTGGATTGATTCGAGGGCAGAGTAATGTCCTCGTTGAACGCTTACAACAATTTCAGTCCATCTTTCTTGCCATTCTTTGAAATCTTTTAGATTACCATCTAATGATTTTGCGTTGGCACATGCACTCGCCAAACTTTGACCCGAACGAATACGTAACAAAATAAGCTCGACTTCATTGGCTAGTTTTTCCATAGGCTTTTAATCTCCAGGATGCTTCTGTTTCCTTGCTTGTCGCAAAACAATTGTAAAACTAAGTCCCACTGAGGAAGACATCCTTCTTTTGTTTGGCCTGATAGCTCGGCAAACCGACGCAAAGCTTGGTCGCAGCTTCCGCTGTGAATGCTGGTGAGACAGCCTGAATGACCAGTATTCATTGCCTGTAAGAGCCCTTTGGCTTCATGCGATCGACATTCTCCGACAACAATTCGGTCGGGTCTCATACGAAGACTTTCAATAACCAAATCATTAAGCTCCCAAGAGCTACCCGCACGAAATCCGAAGCGATCACTGCGGCAAAGTAACTTTACAGACAAATCGTTTGGAGTTTTTAACTCTGGTGAATCTTCTAGAATTAATATACGTTCGTTTTCGGGAAGCTCGCTCAGCAGCGCGGAGATGAAAGTTGTTTTCCCAGATCCTGTTGCGCCAGACACCAAAATATTTTTTCGCTCACTTAACGCTTCTTTGATCAGGGCTGTTTCTTTGTTAGATTTAAGAAATTGATTAATAAGGAATAGCCGATCGCCAGGCAACCTTCGAAGCGTAATTTGTGGCCCCGATTCAACCAATGGTTCAATCGCAATATGCGCTCTAAAATTTTGGTGTGGACCAAAGTGGAACAAGCTATCTACGGTCGGTTGAGTAAGGCTTAGTTGTTGATGGGTTTGTTCAGCAATATCAAGCGAAATTTTTTGTAGAGTGGCGGCAGTTAAATTGATTTGCTTTGACCTGTGCCAGGCACCTTTTTGATAGTATGAAACACCCGCCGGGGATAGAACGATGTCTTCAATTGTGTTTTCTTCAAAAAGCTCGCGGATTTTTTCAAAACTTTTTAGTTCCATTTGCCTGTTCTCTCATTTCTCGAGTGTAGGGCATGTCTTCCCAAGTTGGCCTTATCGCAAACCAAAGTTCTGTACTCTGATGTTGAGAGCCCTTTTTTGAAAATAAGTGACCAGCCAGTGGAATATCCATGAGCCCGTTGACTCCAGATTTGTTCTGGCCGCTTCGTTGCTGTGTCATAGAAGAAAGCAAAGTCGTTTCGTTTAATCTTAAATCAAAGTTGCTCTCAAGTTTTCTGGTTTGCATGGCTGGAGCATCACTGGTTCCTTGGCTTAATTGAGGTTCAGATAATTCCATTTTAAATGCCAAGCTCACTTCCTGATCGCCTGCTTTTGTTCCTTCGGCGAGCTTAAGATCTAATATCAATCCATACGGTTTCCATTGCGTTTTTTGAACGGTTTCTGTGATTATTTTTATAGGCAATTCGCCCCCAGATTGAAAAGATGCTTTTTCTCCGGCTTGGACTCGTAATCGCGGTTTGGCAAGAATTTTTGAAAGCCCTTGCATCTTTCCAAAATTAAAACCTAAGGAAGAATCTTTATTAAGACTTTTGAGGTCAAAGGCATCGGCTAAAGAAAATATTTTCAATTGTTCGGGCCAGTTGATCCCCAGAGTTTCTGCGGCACTTCTAAAAAACTCGAATAGGGTGATCTCAATAATCAGAGTGTTCCCTGGAGAAGGAGTTTTTTGAGTTTTAATGTTGTAGTACGGACTCAGCTGATCCATCATTTCTTTGATTTGTATGAGCGGAATAGGGGATTCATCGATGAGGAGAGTCTTTTTTCCGTTCTCCCAAGAACTTTTTCTTATTCTGATTCCATGAGCCGTTAGGGCTAATTCCTTTCCGGTAAATTCATTCAATATGTCTAGGGGAATTGCATCTTTTTTTATTTTAATTCGTAGATCATCAAAGCCGCACTTTGAAAGCTGTTCTCTTGCTTTGGGATTTAGTATTTGCTCCTCGGAGATATAGAGGCCTTCTCCGTCAATAACTTTTGTTTGCTGTGGGCATCTATCTAGGGCTCTGTAGTTATTTGGACTTACAATTTGAATCCGTTGAAGAGAACTAGATAGAAGTCCTTGCGCAAACACAAGTCCCTCCTTTAGCGCAGTGCTAAGCATGACGCCGCCATTTAGTGTTTGAGCTTTAACTTTTGATGAGTCTGAAATCCAAAGGTCAGATTGTTTGGATTTAAAAAAGCTAGGATGTTGAGGTGAAAGAAAAATTATTCCAGAAAGAATGAGTTGGGGTGACAGCATGGGGATGCCTATTCAAGTATTGGGCCAAATGCTGGCTGAAGTCTTTCAAAGAGTTTAGGCTAGGAGGCTATTTTTTGGAAAACGAAATGACCAGTTCAACATGGCTGGCGGTTCCAGAAATCTGGAATTCAGGACGGCATCCTTGGCTATTTAGAAAGCGAACCCAGCCAGCTGTTTCGACTCTCAGTCCTGTTGAGTGGTGTTGAAAGTCTTCAATGCCGACAAAGGGTTCGAGCATTGCAGTCCACGCTAATTCGGGATGGAGGGCCATCTTTTCGAGGCCTTTTGGAAGCAATGCCTTAGGATGCCTTAACGTGAGTGTTAAAAAACAAAGGGAATCACTTTCATCGATAGAGGCAACGGGCATCACATCGTGTGAATTGCTTTTCATGAGTCCAACAAAATGCGATAGGGCTTTGCCAAGCATTTCGGGATGGGTCTGAATCATGGGGTTAGATTCGGGAGCTAGAGAAGTTACAAGCTCCACCTTTTGTTCGTGTGTTGCCTTGATCACGATTTCTTTGAGCGAACAGGCTTCGGTTTTTAGTGAGTTTAATTTTTTCTCGTCTTCTAGAAGAATGTGAATGTCTTCTTCCATAATTTGGAAACGCCGTTCAAGATTTGCCAAGAACTGTTTTCTAAGGGGAATATTCTCGGGGTCGTTGTCAGAATTTAAGGCTCTTAGATTTTCAATAATTTGTGGTGCAGTTCGAAATTCATGTAGCAAAATTAACAGCAGTCGTTCACGTGCCCAGTCCTTGGCTCGAAGTTCCATGAGAGCACGCTCAAGTTCTTTTTTTGATTTTTCAAGTGAGAGTGCCATTTGGGTTCTTTCGGCAGCTTGTTTGAGGGTTTGAATAAGGTCTTCGGGCTCCCAAGGCTTTGAAAGGTATCTCCAAATGTGGCCTTTGTTGATGGCCTCAATGACGGCCTCAAGATCGGCAAAGCCTGTGAGCAAAATGCGCGTTGGTTTAGGGGCGAACTGCTGAACCTTTTCAAAAAATTCTGATCCGGTCATCCCCGGCATGCGCTGGTCCGATACAAGAACGTCGAAGTTGGGATCTTCTTTGACAATTTCTAAAGCATTGGCGCCGTTTTCGGCAGTTTCCACGGCAAAGTGACGCCTTAGAAGACGTTTTAATGCATTTAGGTTGTCGATCTCGTCATCGACAATCAAAATTCTGGGAAGTGAGGCCATCAATACCTTTCAAAAAAGTAATCGTTAATGATTTTTCGGTGATCAAAGCAAATGTTTTCCGGGAGGTTCATCTGGTGAAACAAGCCAACCTCTGCGGCGTCCGATCCGGCTTTTGGAGTCCCTCTAGCGGTTGCAACAAAAGTTACTGAGACACTGTGGCCTCGTTCGTCCCTTTTGGGATCAGAATAAACGTGAAATTGTTTGATAAGTTCAACGTTTAGGCCGGTTTCTTCAAAGGCTTCGCGAAGTGCCGCTTCCTCAACAGTTTCGCCAATTTCTACAAAACCACCCGGAAGTGCCCAGCCGTGTGGCTCGTTTTTACGCTCTACAAGAACAATGAGGCCTGCTCCGACTTCGATAATGACATCGGTGCATAGGGTGGGAGTCGCTATTGTGTTTTGGCTCGCCATACCGGAGTCATTATTATTTTCAGGGCTGCCTTCAGTTTTCGTTTCGTTCAAATCCATATTCTGATAATCTCCTGGCATCATGAAAATCGGTATTCCTAAGGAAATCAAGAACCTTGAAAACAGAGTTGCAATTGTTATGGCTGGCGTCAAATCCCTGGTCTCAGATGGGCACGAAGTGCTCATACAGACGAAAGCAGGCGAAGGATCGGGCATTTCGGACGAGCAATACAAGAGTTGCGGGGCCAAAATAGTTCCGACGGCAGCGGATGCTTGGGACGTTGATATGGTGATAAAGGTCAAAGAGCCTGTTGCGAGTGAGTATAATCTCATGAAGCCGGGGCTTATCCTTTATACTTATTTGCATTTAGCGAATGAGCCAGAATTAGGTGCCGCACTAACAAAAAATAAAGTACGCGCTATTGCGTATGAAACTATCCAATTGCCCAACGGGGCCTTGCCTTTATTAACACCTATGTCGGAAGTCGCAGGACGTTTAGCAACTCAGGTTGGAGCCAGCCTTCTTGAAAAACACAATGGCGGTCTTGGAATTTTGCTGGGCGGAGTCCCTGGGGTTGATCGAGCTAAAGTTACAGTTATTGGTGGCGGTGTTGCTGGAATTAACTCTACAAAAATTGCCGTTGGTTTTGGAGCAGAAGTTACCGTCATCGAACGTAGCCAAGCGAGATTGATGTATTTGGATGATATCTTCGGAAATTCTATCAACACTCGCATGTCTAATGAATTCAACATTGCAGAGTGTGTTGAGCGATCAAACTTAGTTATTGGGAGTGTTCTCATTCCTGGAGCAAAAGCTCCGAAGTTAGTAACTGAAGAAATGATAAAGTCGATGAGACAAGGTTCGGTTGTTGTAGATATTGCGATTGACCAAGGTGGTTGTTTTGAAACTTCAAAACCGACAACTCATGAAAAGCCTACCTACGTTGTGCATGGTGTGACTCACTATTGTGTAACAAACATGCCTGGCGGTGTTGCAAGAACTTCTACTCTCGCACTAACAAATCATACCCTTCCTTATGCAATTAAATTGGCGTCTGGTCTTGAAGAGGCCATTCGATCAGATTCAGCCTTAGCTTTGGGCGTGAATACTTGGGACGGAGCTTGTACTTATAAAGCGGTTGCGCATGATCTAGGAATTGCCTATACCCCTTTGAGCGAATTTATTAAGGGTGCTTTTGTTCCTCACAATTAATTGAAAAGGTTTTCTGGTGAATCAAAAAGCACTCATTTGTATTCCAACGTACAACGAAAAAGACAATGTTGAGTCTTTGGCCAAAAGAATCTTTGCCGTGGTCAGTGATCGCTTTGATATTCTTTTTATTGACGATAATTCACCAGATGGAACTGGGCAAATTTGTGATCGCTTAGCATCGGAAGATTCTAGAATTCATGTGCTCCACGGAAAAGAAAAGGGCGGATTGGCGAAAGCCTATATCAATGCTTTTAATTGGGGACTCCAAAAAAATTATGATTGGTTTTTTGAAATGGACGCCGATTTTTCCCATGATCCCATTCATCTTAAACAATTTTTGAAATTGATTGATAGTGATTCATGCGATGCTATTTGTGGAAGTCGCTATATTCCTGGTGGAGGCGTGTCGAATTGGAGCAAAGGTAGATTGCTTCTCTCACGCGGAGGTTCAATTTATTCGACTTTTTGGCTAGGATTTGAGGTTAATGATTGGACCGGAGGCTTCAACGCTTGGAGCCGTAAAACATTAAAGGCACTTCGTTTAAATGAAGTGGCAAGCAAGGGCTACACCTTCCAAATTGAATTAAAGTTTAGAGCTTTGGTCCTTGGATTACGCTTGGTGGAGACGCCCATTATTTTTCAAGAACGACGTGCCGGCCAATCTAAGATGAGTGGATCGATTGTTAAGGAAGCAGTCCTTGCTGTTATTTTGCTTCGTTGGAAGCATGCTATGGGGTTTTTGTTTGGCGCATCGGAGGCTGAATCGTTTTCTAAAGCTGGTGTAAACCCGAAAATTCTTAGCGAGAATAAGCACTAGGCAAATTTGAGCTATAGCATCCTCGCTTAGTAAGGCTAATTTTAATGTCAGAAATTAGAATGTTTTTTTAATAAGAATCTTAGCTTTTGGAATTTCAGAAAGTTCTATTCCTACAACGATCATTTCAATTTTATTTATGGAATATGCAAAAGATTTTGCGTAGAGCGAAATTTGCTTTTCATATTTTTGAAGGCGTTCTATTGAGCTGAGTGTATTTATATTGCGGCCGGTTTTCCAGTCTATAATGCAGAGTTCGTCTTTGCTTTTGAACCAAAGTAAATCTGCAAAACCGGTGAGGCGGTACTCGGCTGATAACAAGAATAAGCCAAACTCTCTTTGAAAATTTTGGGGTTTAGTGGCCAAATTTCTAAATAAATCCTGAAGTTCGTTTAGTTCAAAAAGAGCATTAAGTGCATCGTTGATAACGGGAAGATGCTTCGAATATTCTTGGCCCAAAAGTCGCGGCAGCGCCGTGTCGATGCTTTCTCGAAAGTTATAACGCTCTAAAAACTTATGAAACAAATTACCCAGATCGGACGATTCTTGAGCTTTTATGCGAACCTTGGTGGGCAAATCTTTTGGTGCCAGTTTTTCTTTGATATTCCCTTCAGAATCTTGGTTGCCCTCTTCTATTTTTAAAAACTCGCTGACACCCATACGACTAAATTTGGATGGCATACTAGGATTGGTGATTGGCAAGGGGTAATGCCATTGTGGCCATTCATTTTGAGGGCTTGTGTGGGGCAGGTTCGGCATTTCTGCAGCAGAATCATCTTTTGCTTCTCTAGATTCTTCAGCTCTCTCAGCTACGTCTTCCTCATGGCTAAAAATTTCGACACCTTTTTGATGAGTGAGGTTTAACAGATATTTGTTCCAATACGGTGCCTCGGCCTTTGCTAGGCCGGTGACGCCTAGGGCGTTATCTTCGTTTCGAGCTTTATCCGATGGAAGGTGTGCTAAAATTGTCATAGACTTTTTCGCCCTAGTAAGCGCGACATAAAATAATCGCTTTTCTTCAGCAAATTTTTTATTTCTTTCTTCAAGTTTTTCAATCTCAAAAAACAGAGATTTTAGCTTTTCATTGCGTTCGTTAAATTGTTCGATGGCAAACGAATGATGGCCATCATTATTTTCGAGGCTGATATCATCAAAGTTTTTGGATCGCTCAAAGAGTTCGGGCAATATCACGTGATCGTATTCGAGCCCTTTTGAGCCGTGGAGGGTCAATAGACACAAAGATCCATCAATGGAGCCTGAGTTTTTATAGGGATTGATGCTTTCAATTTTTGAAGATTTTGATTTTATAAAAGTGGCCAATTGAGAGAGGTTAAAATGTGAATTTTGGGCTTGTTCACATTGCGTTTTTAACCAACGTTCCATGGCCGCAATCCAGGCTTCGTGTCCTGTGAAGCGATGTGCCTGAAAAATCCATATAAAATTAGACAAATGTTGAGGCCAGTCAGCCAGGTCGCTTGTTGCAAGAGCTGTAATCGATTCGGGAGTCTGGTCCATTGAAAATTGATTTGGGGATTTCCATTTTTCAAAAGTGAGATCAATCTTTTTACTGTCTCCAGTATGTTGTGCATCTAGATAGTCACAAAACATTTCGCTTAATATGTTTTGAAACGGGTTGTCGCTACCAGAAATTGAATATGAAATTTGCTCTTTATTTAAAAGTTCCGAAAATTCGTAGAGCTTTTTCCAGGACCTAAATAAAACTGCAGTGGAGCCTTTAAGAATTTTTTCTTTGCTTAGCTGAACGGCTAAGCCCAAGGTACTTTTTTTATTGGGCAAATAATGAATGTGAGTTGTGCCTTCAAGGGAATCTGCGGATTCTGGCCATTTAAGTGTTTGGGCTGGAGGATCAAATTCCGATTCTTCAGGCTTAAACATTTGGTCCTGTAATTTGTTAACAAGTTTCAAAAGATCCGGCGCACTTCTATAATTGGTATCTTTGTTGATGAGCGAAAGCTTTTCTCTCATAGAGTAAAAAAGCCTCACATCACTTTTTCGAAAGGCGTAAATGCTTTGTTTGGGGTCGCCAACAAAATACCATTCGGTATCGGAGGAAGATATCGCCTCTAATATTGAGAATTGGAGAGGATTGGTATCTTGAAACTCATCTACAAGTATCAGCCGAGGTGGGGGGCATAGACGCTCTGATTTTTGGATTTTACTCTGAAGAAGAATTAACAATTCATTTTCGACAGCTTCAAAGTCGAGGTATTTATTGATGTAGTTTTTACTGAAGGCTAAAAATTCCCACAGAAGTTCGTAGGCCAAAAGTTCTTGCTTTAAAAATTCACTTTCTAAGGAATGCAGGTATCCAGCCTGAAGAAAGGTTTTCAGGTTTCTGGCGTCTTGAACAAAATCTGGATAAATTTCTTTGATATCTTTTGTGAATCGTAAGCTAATGTTTTCAAGTTCTGATAATTCTGAGTTTTGAAGGGCTGCCGACCACTTGGTTAGTGTGGCTCCTTTGGCTTTATCGCTGAGATCCGACAACATTAGGTTTTGAGCTTTCGCAGTATGATTTTTTAAAAATAACTTGAATTTATCGCTAATGACTTTGTGCTTGTTCTGAATATTTTTGAGATATTCTTTAGGCTCTGGCGCATGTAATAGCTTTAACGAAAGCTCAATGCTTTGATCGATGCTAAAAAATTTTCGTAAAGCCACTTTTTTGGGAAATTGACTGAACGCTTGCAAAAAATCTTCCCGTCTTTTTTGTGCAGCAATTTGGGGGTTTAAGAGAGGTCCAAAGTATCCCAATTCATCTAGGTGTGGCTGAATGAGTTTTAGGCAAAACGAATGATAGGTACTAATCTGTGATTCTTCTTGAACCGCTTGTGCTTCGAGAGTTCTTCCGTCTTTTAGCAAGGCCGTAATGATGCGTTCTTGCATTTGTGCGGCAGCTTCTTTGGTGAAGGTGAGTGCTAAGATTTCTCGCGCTTCGGGGTAACGTTTATTTGGGGGCGGGGCATAGCGCTTAATGAGTTCACGGTCGGAATGTTGACCGAGAGCAGCCATGTATCTTGCGACAAGACTTGTGGTTTTTCCACACCCCGCGCCTGCTTCCACGATTTCACGAATGTTTGTGTGAGTGGAATCAGGCATTAGTTTGCAGACTCCTCAGCTTCACTGCTATCCGCTGTCTCATCGGCTTCATTGGAGACATTGGATTCTAAAAAAGGTTTGCCGCAGAGTCCTCTGACTTGGCAGTAACGACAATCTTTGTTGATGTTGCCCTTGGGTAAAAGTTGTCCATCGTCGATTTCTTTAAAAATAACTTGAAGTTTGTTTTTTAAGGCTGCGTCTAGCAAGTTTTCGTCTTTGGATTTTATAACTTCAAGACGGTGGCCCGCCGCTTTACAGATGTCTTGAAAATGATTGAGCTCCTCAGAATTCCAGGCATCTTCGATAGCAATGAGATGAGACTTGTTTGGGTAGAGGGGATTTATGTACCCACCCCCATGTATCACCAAAGGGGCTTGGATGTCCTGGTGGCTTGCCTGTATAAGCTGGCGATACAAGTGCCACTGAAACTTATTGTTCTTTATTAGTGTTTGCGACCTTTTGTCTTTGATGTTTCCGGTTTTATAGTCCCAAAGTAAATTTATGCCAGAATCAAAATTATCAAGTCGATCAAAGCGACCTTTAAAATTTCTATCGAGCCAATTGAGGCGAATACCTTTTTCAACCTGAATCTTCCTTGGACCTAAGACCCTTGATAGAGGTATTTCAAAGTTATTGAGATGAGTTTCAAGTTTTTGAGCTATAAAGTTTGCCTCGGCGACTAAGGTGTCTAAATAGGCCGGAGTGGATTCGTATAAGAATATTTCGGTTTTAATTTTTTCAAGAATTTCAAGAATTTTTTGAAAATTTGGAACAGCACTTGGAATATTGGGGATGATCGATTCTAGGGCTTGATGCACCCAATTTCCAAAATTGATGGCATTGATTGGAATTTCGTTGAATTCTTTTCCTGGTGCCAGGCGATGAACTTTTTCAAAATAAAATCGCATCGAGCATGTGGCCCAGGATTCAAGGGCCGAGGGCGAAAAAGCATCAAAGTCTACGAGTCTTTTTGTAGGCATGGGTTTAATGGCTTGGCTAGACAGCTGTAGGGCATTGCGGGCAGACAATAGGGAGATTTGATTTTTTTGAGATTCAAACGCGCCTAACAAAAGTTCGGCATCTTGTTTGGGATTAGGCAGGATTATGTTGTCTTCTAACAATATTTTTACAAACGAATGAGAAAAAATTGCTTTGGAAAGATTATGCGCCGACAAAGGTGAGAAGACTTCTTCTATGTCTTCTGGGAGCGCCTGTAAAATTTTGTTTTTGGCTCCACTAAAAGGTAAATCTTGAAGCGTTAAAAGTGGCAAGCCATTTTCGCTAAGTCTTGCGAATGTGTTTTCTACAAGTTTTTCTGCGTATTTGTTTTCATGGGAAATGTATTTTAGCCATGCCACTAAATTTTCTGAATTTAGATTTTGAATTAATTTTTTGCTGTGCTCTGGAATTAATGATTGCAATGTTTCTTCAATGGCCTGGATGGCCATTTTGTGGGGAGAGGGGACTTTCCATTCGTTTTCCCACTGCAGAATTAATTCATGAATATTAGCTTTAATGTTATCTTTAACCTTCGATGGTTGCGACATGAATTTTCTGAAATCATGCTGTGAAGGTTCTGACTTTAATTTGAAATCTATAAACTGTGAAAGCATTTGTAGCTTAAAGTTAGAGGCCGCGTTTGTTTTGATCAAAACATCTAATTCAAAATCTCCATCGATGCAGTGCAAGGCCTCGAGGTGGCTTGGTCTTTCTTCGAGATGTGCCCAGGCCAGAGCCCAATCAGATTGTTTGGGTTGCTGAGGTATTTCAAGTGCGGATTGGATGGGTAAATTGTTGAGCGGGAAAGAATCTGTCGTGTTGAGCCTGTAGGGACTTTGGTAGTAGTAAACCTTGATGTGTCTGGAGAGGGCCTTGAAAAATCTGTCTTCTAACGGCCAGAGTTCTTGAATGATGGGAATGTGTAGCGATATTTTTTGATCTGGCTCAAAAAACGGATGCCGCTCAGCAATTTCTCTAAAGGTTTTTTGGAAGTTCTCGGGATCAAGTGGGGCAGAGTTTTCTAAAAATTGGGCAGCTTCTTCAATAAATTCCCAATCACTGAGAGCTTTTTCTTGGGCGCTTGCAAAAGCTTTGAGTTCTAAAAACAACAAGATTTTCTTAGATGCCAAAGTTAGATCAGGATCTAAACTTTTTTCTTCTATTTTTTGAAGCGTTGTGAGCCAGCGCTGAGAATTCGAATGTATCAAGCAAAGTTTTGTAGCTTCTTTAATTTCACTTTTTAGTTTTTTAAGATCCACAAAACGTTTTTGCTCTTGAGCTTGGGTTAAAAAGTGGAGAAGCAATATTTCCGAATCAATCTTGGAATCGTAATATTTTATATGGTGATGATCGCGAGAAAATACTTTGAGAATTTTTAATGCAAATTCCGGTACAAAAAATACGGCGGGACTTGGCCATGCAAACTCGGCGCCTTCGCCTAGTAATCTTCGGTCTTTGAGCCTGCGCGAGCCTGCGGGGCTCAAAGCTCTGTCTGGACTGAGTACGATATTTAAATGTAAAAGGTTTTTATCGAATTCTCTAAACGGGCGTACTTCAATGTTATTAGGCAGATTCGGTTTCTTGAGTGGTCTCAGTGGACGTCTCCTCCGCACCGCTGTTATCTGCCGGACTATCGCTAGTCGCAGCTTCTGCTCCCCAAATCATATTGTCTTCAACTTCAGGGCGAATAACAGAGCGAAGGGTCCATTCATTTGCGGTATCATAGCTATCCGCAGAAGGAATCATGGTTATGGTGTCCCAGGGACAAGCTTTTGCACATGCTTTGCAGCCAATGCAACGATCCAAATCGATCTCAACAAGTTTCCCCATATCTGGAAAATTTGGACCTGGAACAAGTTCAATGCAGTCTACCGGACAAAACTGAATGCAAGCTTCGCAGCCAGTGCATCCATTTTGATCAACGACGGCAATAACTTTCGGAAGTTTAATTTTGCGCACAGGTTTTTCTGCGAGCTTTTCTCTAACTTCTATGCCACGTTTTTCAGATATGTCTTTGTAGTCAAACATCTTGCTTATATTCCTGCTAATCCTGTTACAAGTATAACTGAATTCTGTCCTTCGCTCCTAGATTTTTAAAGCTAAAAAAGGCCTTTTATCAAGGTCTTAGGGGGGCTTGACGCAGTTTTTACAAGAATTTAATTGCACTTCTTCGCCATAGCCTAGGGCGCGAGCTGATTGAGCCAATTTTTAAGCCTTTCGGGTGCGTCAGCAAAATCTTTGCTATTGATTGCAATATTCACACTA
This sequence comes from Bdellovibrionota bacterium, assembly GCA_041750195.1. Taxonomy (GTDB): domain Bacteria; phylum Bdellovibrionota; class UBA2428; order UBA2428; family UBA2428; genus JBGSZX01. Next base: position 135,190 of record JBGSZX010000031.1, read on the forward strand.
AAAGCGTTTTGTTGTGGATACCACATGAGCTTTAGGCCAGTATTTAGGGCTTGTTTTGCCAGCAACTCAGTTGAATGAATGTATTCCTTATTAAAGACTACAAAAAAATTAAGTCCCGAGTAAGGCCAATTTGAAAGCGAAGCATACCCTTTTTTAACAATGGGATTGACGGCATCTGCGAGCCTTCTAAAGCGGCGCTTGGATTGAGTAGAGCGTCTTAGATATAAGATGCCCTTTTGAATTTCTCGGTTAAAAAGCATGGCAAGCAGTGTGTCCGAAGATTGAATGAGTTGTTTTGGAAGAGTTTTAAACGTTCTTTCGGGGTGTGGGGTTCTCGTCCAAATCGGAAATTCCTCATCGACTCCAAGTTCTGTCAGTCGAACGGTCCAGTGCACCTGCGCAGATTCGATACTGCTATAGCGTACGGGGCTTTCGTCGGCGCTCCATGCAAAGGTGCTGAGGTCATCGATAATTAAGATGTGTGCTTTTGGATGATATTCCCCAAATATTTTAATTAATTTTTCCGCAAAATTTTTGTCGATGCAAAAGCCATCGCGAGGATCGATTGGTGCTAGCATTAAAACATAGGATTCCTTTGGGAGTGCCGAAATTTCGGATTCCCAAAGGTCCGGATCTCTTGAAATTGAATGTTTAGTTTTTGGGCTTAACTTATGTAAAAATGGATGGCCGATTTCAATTAATATGGGGTTTTCGTTTTCGCCGATCAGTGAGTTGGCCAAATCTTGATACGATTCAAATGCACAATATAGTCCTTTGGGTGTCTGTGAGGGGGCTTTTATAAAGTCAGGTCGACCAGCTAAAATGAGGCTTATCCAAGACTTTTGAGCCTTGGAAACATCTAGTAAATTAAGGCCTGGTGAAGAAGTCATAAAGATTTTGCCTCGTTCCTAGAATAGCGTCGAAACGTCTTAAGTTCTCTAACGCGGTGCCGAAGAGTCAATTATGGACGCGTTGCGCAATTTGTTTATCTCAATGCTGATTGTGGCTTCCACATCAGTATTGGCTAAAGGTGAGCCAGAATGTTCAACTTGGAACGGAATCATGCTTTCTGAAAATGTATATTTCTTAGATCCGCAAGTAGAGGGTGATTTACAAAGCGCCTTGCTCGATGCCGGTGATGATTGGGGTCCTTTTTGGATTCAAGCCCGCCTCGAAGAGTCCAGCTTAAGTTTTTTGAATAAGACGCCTGGCCTAGGCCTTCCGTTTACGATTTATCATGTTGAGGTCAATTGGATTAGCCCGCGCGGAGAGAGCATTGCAGAGGCCACGCAATCATTCCCCGCATCCCTAAGCTGCGCTCCATTAAGTTTATTTCCCGGGCAAAGCTCAAGAAAAATCGAAATCACGAGGCCGGATGTTTCAGAAAAACTCAGACTTCAATTGCGAGTCTGGGTAAGTCCTTTTTAGAGGCGGCTTTTGGAAATTTTTATTGATCCATCTTTTTAAGTTTGAGCCAGCCCTCATAGTAAGCAGCAAAAGCAGGTATTTTTTGAGACTGTTCTAGTAGCAACAGGGCTACAAAAAACTCAGTGAGTTTAAAGGCCAGCTCTCGGGCGTTAGCTTGAACATTCTCGGGGCTTAGCTTTTTGAACGTATCTAGATATTCTTTAAGCATTTGCCATTGAGATTCTAGGGGCTTGCTTGAGATTCCTAAGCCTTTTATTTTTTTTTGAACGGTAGAAAGGTACGCTTTAAGCGCATCATCTTTTTCGATGGCTCTAAGGGCATCAAGACTTAGCACATTTGTGGTGCCTTCCCAGATTGATAAAACTTGAGAGTCCCTAAGTAACCACGCAATGCCAACATCCTCGCAGTATCCAGCGCCACCAAAACCTTCAACAACTTCGCTCGAAACATTGATGGCAGCTTTTGCGGAATATGATTTTGCAAGCGGAGTTAAAAGTCTCAATAAAAGTTTCTCGTCATTTGTGGATTTGTTACATTCGTCAAGGCCTAAAAGCTTCGCCAATTCAAAGATCAGAACAAAATTTCCGGCGAATTCAGTTTGCAAATCAAACATCGTTTTTTGATGCAGCGGTTGCTGGCTCAGTTTTTTTCCAAAAACGATGCGCTTTTCTGAAAAGTCTTCCAGCAGCGCCAAGCCTCGTCGCATCTGCCCTAGTGCACAAATCGAATTGTAAACTCGAGTGATGTTAAACAACGACGATATTTTTTTTACACCGTCGCCTTTTCCACCAACCAACGTCGCTCGGGTGCCATTAAGGGATAGTTCGGCCGTAGGGAGTGCACAGGTTCCCAGTTTGTCTTTGAGGCGATGAATTTCGATTTGATTCAATTTTCCATTTGAGTCACGTAGCTCAAGATAAAACAAGCTTAAGCCTCTACTTCCTTCATCGTCACCTTCAATGCGAGCAAGGGTCATGGCCATTTGCGAAGTGGTGGCTGAGGTAAACCATTTGGTACCTGTGAGTTCGTAGTTGGTACCACCTACATGACGTGCAGTGGTGGCAGTTCCTGATACGTCAGAGCCGCCTGTTTGTTCTGTCATCCATTGTCCTGAAGTCCAAAAAACTTTGGGATCTCGCGATGTCAAAAATTTATAGGCTCTAGATTTTAAAGTTTGATCTCCATATAGCTCAATGGCTCGTGCTGCGCCATCGGTCATCGCCAGCGGGCAGGAAAATATGGCGCTTGATGGATGAAACAAATACAAAAGTGCTGCTTGGTAAATTCGCGAATACTCCCCAAATGATTTTTCATAAGCTGCAGCCACAATTCCATTTTCGGCGGCGTAAGCTTCAAGATTTTTCCAACCTTGAGAGGTTTTAATTTCATCTATACGTTCTCCCCAGGGCGAAAAGGGCACGTGAACAGGGGGTTGAGAACGTGCCTCGAAGGCCCAAGAGTTTAATTTTCCAGAGGCATCGCCGCCGACTTGATTGAGGTGTGGTAAAAATTTTCCTAAGATATGCGAAGGAATATTTGATTCTAAAAAATCTTTCAAAATTAAATCGGATTGAAATTGATTGTTGAGCTCAGGTCCTGTTTGTATGAATTTATCTGACATGTCTAAGAAAGATTATAATCGCAAAGAAAATGATAATCCAATTTCTTCAAGCAGCTTGATTCATTGAGCTTGTCTTACTCAGCTTTATTAGGTCTAAATCGAATCGTGTCTTTGCAAATTAACACGGACTCCGCTTTGTCCAGAGCCTAAGACTACGAAATGCCACTCGATTTGCAAGACACCATTTTCTTTTTCAATCATAGCCTGGGGCGGATTGGGGAAGGGACTTGCAATTCTAAAGGCATCGACAGCCGCTTGATCAAGCTCGATATATCCTGCCGATCCTAACTTTTGAATGGTTTTAACTTCACCCTGTGAATTCATAAAAATTTTTAGCTTAGTCGTCCGCTCGCCTTCAAACATGGGGGCGCCTTTGCGCTGCAAGCCTTCTAACTCAGTTTTTAAAAGACTTTGCCATTGATGTTTTAGTTTTTCACGAATGCGATCATAGAATGAAGCAAAAATGTATTCTTGAGTATTGAGCAAGGTGTTTGCGCTTATCGCAATGTCAGGCAGGTAGTCATCGGTAGCCGAAATACCATCGCCCACGCTAGCAGGTTGCCTGGAGAATTTGTGTGTTTTCCCCTTGGCGGTTTCCTGGTTTAGATCGTCGCTTTTAAGTTTCATGGCCGTGTTTGAGCTTTGAAGTTTAAATAAATTTTCGATAGGCGGTAGGCCTTCTTTGAGTATGTTTTTATGATCGCCAATTCGGGCTGAGCGCGTATTGCGATCGACGTATTGATTCTGCTTGGACAAAAATGTTTTTTCGTTAAGATTGGGAATAAACTTTTCTGTTTTAATGGAATCTTCACTTTGCACGATTTGGGCTTTTTGATTCTTACTAAGAATTTTGTTAAACTCTTTTTCGCTAAGGGTGCGCGTCTGAATTGATGACGGAGTTTTTTGGGGGGCGCCCATGAAGGCGCTTGGATTTTGCCAAAGCAATATCGCAATCAAGGCGTGACCTGCAATAGAGGCAAAAAGAGAGCGATTCATAAATACATTTCGGTATTTTGGATGCTCAAAGTGAGAATTTTTTTAGTGTCAAAAACTTGTCGAAATCAGAGCTGTTTACTTCAATCCGATTTCTCTAAGGCGCTCGTCCAGGTATTCTCCAGCAGTAGTTTCTGGATCGCGGGCTGGATTTTCGGGGCTAACGCAACTCTCAAGCGCCTTTAGCGACATCTTGGAAATGGGGTGCAAGAAATAAGGGGTCGAATATCTGCGTGACGTTTCTTTGCCAGCCAATTCTTTTGGAGGATTGGCAACGCGGTGAGTGGTGCTGATAAAGCGATAGTTTGTTAGTCGTTGAAGCATGTCGCCAACGTTTATTACGATCTCTTCATTTTTACTTGTGACAGGAAGCCAGCTTCCGTCGGCAGCTTTTACTTGAAGTCCGGGATAATTGGCTCCGATGAGCAAAGTAATAAGATTGATGTCTTCGTGGGCTGCGCTTCTTACGGCGTCAGGATGTTCGTCGCCTTTTAGCGGCGGATAATTGATGGGGCGAAGAATAGAGTTTCCATACTCGCAATATTCTCTAAAAAAGTTTTCGCTTAAGCCAAGGTCAATGGCGATAGCACTCAAGAGCTCGAGGCCCAAATTCGATAAACCGCTGTAAAGTTCTCGAAGAGTTTCGTCAAAGCCCGGAACAGCATCGTTTACGCTAACATTTTTTGGATATTCTTTTTCAAGAGGGTGACCTTTGGGGACTTCGACGCCAACGTGAAAAAATTCTTTGAGATCGCCAACGTTTGCATTCTTTGCATGTTCTTTCCCAAAAACAGTGAAACCTCGAACGCCGCCTGTTCCGGGGATTTCGTATTTCGCTTTTGTTTCGTAAGGAAGTTTGTAAAAGGCATCGATTTTATCGTAGGCACGTTTTTGAAGTTCAGGCGTGATGTCATGCCCCTTGATGATAAGGAAGCCGATTTCTCGAAAGCTCTTTGAGACTTTCTCTACAAAGGCTTGCTTTGTGGCCGGATTACGAAATTCACGAATGTCATGGGTTTTGATTTCAATAGCCATGAGGCATGTCTATCCAAATCGAGTTTGGCCGTCAAAGCCCTTTTTTAAGGGGGCCTTGGCGGCCAAACTCGATAAAGCTTAAATTAGACTCAAAGAGGCGCTCACAGGGCTTTCACTACCAGTGCGAATGGACTCTATTGACGGATGCTGAATGCTAACGCCTTTAGATAATTGCTTCATATTCAAAAGGTTAGTGGCATGCGCTCTGGAATCGTAAAAGGCCTCAACGGGTAAAACAATATCTGCCAAAGCGCTAAGTTCAGACTCAATAGCGTCCATTACAACCACAAATGGTGCCGATTTTACATAATCAAGAAATTCCTTAGAGTAGTCTTGCTTGAGTTTTTGCGCTCCGATGAATAGGGGGCCCTTGGCTTTTGATGATTTAAAGCCATTTAAGGAAGATTCCAAAGGCGCAATTCCAGATTCAACAAGTCCTCTGGAATTTAGCTGGGTCCACAAGATCAAAGTTTTGGAATTAGCGGCCATTTTGTCAAAGGCAGCAAGTTCAGAATCTGTTGTTGGAATAGGAAACAGGTAAGCCGTATTACTGATATCGTCCTTTGGATTTGAAAAACTTTCGAGGCTACGTTTTTCCCAAGTCATTTGACCGTTTCTAATTTTTTGTCCGAGTTTGAGCGCGACAAGTGGAACAATGTCTTCAAGGTCTCGGTAGCTGTCAAAAAGACTTACAACTTTTGTGACGCCTTCAAATGAAACTTCGCCACTAAACCATGGGCTTTGTTTTTTGTTAGAAACTGACTTTAATAATTTAGTGCCGAAATCAGAAACGTTGATTCCACTTTGAACTTTTCTTCCGCGCTCGCTCCAGCTTTTTTGCAATTTTTGCAACCACTCAATTTGCTCGTGTGAAGCAGAGTCTGTGGCAAGAACTTCCCACGGGCCTTTCGCAGAATTAATGGCGCTATCAAGAAGGATCTGCATTTCTTTAAAGCTAGTCACTTTTTGATTGGCATCTCTGCTGGTGCGAATCATGGGCTGTGTGATGCGTTTGGAATCTTCGTTGTGAAAATGATAGCCCCAACGGCCTTTGTCACACATCCACCAATCGTTAACCTTGGTGTTTTCTCTGGGCATTAGCCTGTCAACGTGAGGTTTGGGTAAGCTGCCGTCGGGTCTGGGGATGCCTGTGTGACGATGCTTGGTGTGAATCTCGATGTTGCAACCAACGGCACAACCTGAGCAAATGCCTTCGTGCTTTCGAAGCTCCCATGGACGCGCTTTGAATCTAAAATCTTGAGCCGTGAGAGCTCCCACCGGGCAAAGGTCCACGACGTTTCCAGAAAATTTAGATTCCATAGGTCGGTTGTCAAAAACATTGATGACAGAATGTGAGCCGCGATCAGAGACCACAAGTTCGGTGCGGCCATCGACGTGTGAGGAAAAGCGGACACAGCGAGTGCACAAAATGCAGCGCTCTTGATCGAGGACAACTTCTTTAGATACGTGTTGATGTTTCAGAAGTTCTTCTTTTTTGTCGATCATTCTAGAACGAGATGGGCCGTGTTCATAGGTGTAATCTTGGAGTTTACATTCTCCGCCTCGATCACAAATAGGGCAATCAAGTGGATGGTCTAATAAAACAAATTCTAAAGTAGCGTTTTGTCCCTTTTGAACTAGAGGTGAATCGGTGTGAACCTTCATGCCTTCACCGGCAGTCGTGGAACAAGAAGTGGCAAGCTTGGGCATGCCCTCGATTTCGACATAACACATGCGACATTGGCCGACGATAGGTAGGCCATCGTGGTAGCAAAAATGAGGAATGCTTTTGTCAAGCTTTTCAGCTGCTTTTAAGACGGTGGTTCCGGCAGGAACTTCAACTTCTTGGCCATCGATATTAAGTTTGACGAGTTTAATTTCTTGAGACACTTTTGTTTGCTCCTTGTCAGCCATTTCTATCTATCAATCTCGCCTAAGACTGGGTCTAGACTTGCCACGGTTGTGACGACGTCAGCAATGAGTTTGCCTCGCACGAGTTCTGGAATGACTTGCACGCTTCGAAGTGTGGGGCTGTGGATGCGAGTTCTTACGGGTTTGGGGCCGCCGTCACTCTTAATAAAAAATCCGAATTCGCCTTTTGGGTTTTCGATCGCGCTAAAGATTTGTCCTGGTGGAACTTTGAAGCCTTCGGAAATAATTTTGAAGTGCCAAATGAGGGCCTCCATTTGTGTGTAAACTTGATTTTTGGTTGGGATTACAACTTCTGGAACATCGGCATTAATCGGGCCGCTTGGTAGTCCGTCAAGCGCCTGATCGATGATTCGAATGGATTCTTTCATCTCTTGAGTTCGGATGATGTAGCGATCGTATGCATCTCCATTTGTGCCGACGGGAACGTCAAAATCAAATTCGTTGTAGCACATGTATGGCATGTCTTTGCGAAGATCCCATTTGATGCCAGTAGCTCGAAGATTTGGTCCGGTGACTCCGTATTGCAAAGCAAGTTCTGGAGTGATGACGCCAACATTTCGAGTTCGATCCATCCAAATTCGATTGTTCGTTAACAGTGCTTCCATTTCATCCAAAGTTTGTGGAAGTTGTTTTAAGAAAGCACGCGTCTCGCTTATAAATTCCGGACTTGCGTCCCGCGCGATTCCGCCGACACGTGTGTAGCTTGTGGTGAAACGGTGGCCTGTTAGTTTTTCGATAAGGTCGTAAATTTTTTCGCGTTCGTCAAAAGTGTGAAAGAAAACAGTGCCGGCACCAATATCGAGAGCGTAGGTTCCAAGCGATAAGAGGTGGGAGCTAATGCGCGCTAATTCGCAAGCGATGATGCGGATGTACTGAGCTCTTCTCGGCAATTCGATATCCAAAAGTTTTTCAACAGCCATGGTGTAGCTAACATTGTTGGACAAGGGCGCTAAATAGTCGAGTCTGTCCGTGTAGGGAATGAATTGATGATAGCGTTTGTTCTCAGCAATTTTTTCAAAGCCCCTATGAAGGTAGCCAATTTCTGGCACACATTGGACCACGGTTTCGCCGTCAACTTCAAGAATCAAACGAAGCACGCCATGTGTTGATGGATGCTGAGGGCCCATATTTAAGACAATGGTTTTGTTTTCTTGTTTCTTAATGGGAGTGGTCACTTTGGGAATAGAAACGTATGGACCTTCCTCAGTTCGTGATGCTGGTCTCGTGCCGCGATCGCGACGGACTTTGTTTTGAATGGTCATCAGAGCTTGCAAGACGGCTTCGGGTCTTGGAGGACAACCCGGAATATAAACGTCAACAGGAATGATTTTGTCGAGACCTTGAACTACGGGGTAACTATCAAACATTCCGCCTGTGCAAAGACATGTTCCCATCGCCATGACCCATTTTGGTTCCATCATCTGATCGTAAACACGTCGCACGACAGGAGCCATTTTATAAGTAAGGGTTCCTGCGACTAACATAAGGTCGGCTTGTCGTGGGGAGAAGCGCAATACTTCACTTCCAAAGCGTGACATGTCGTATTTTGGGCCGACTGTGGCCATCATTTCGATAGCACAACAAGAAATTCCCATCGGCATCGGCCAAAGGCTGTTAGCGCGACCCCAATTGATGAGGTCGTCTAATCTGGTAGTGATAATGGATTCGCCTAATTTGGATTCAAGTCCCATTCGTTTTCCTTTTGCCCATCGCAGTTTACAGGGAGCCTATTCACACAGGCTCTCTGCTTTACTAGGAGCCTGTTCATACAGGCTCCAATTGATCTCTATTTTCCTTTTTGTCGTCACGCAAAACCTCTTTGATATCTCCGCGTTGTTGGTAGCCGCGCAGCAGCATATCTTGTCGTTTAAGAATGCGTTCAGTGCGCTCGACCTTGGCGAGAATTCGTTCGAGGTGAATGTCTTGTAGTCGGCCGTCACGAGCAAGCTCAATCGCTCGTTCTCCGGCACTTCTAAAATAACGTCGTTGTTTGCGTTGCAAGCTGGCCGAATCCCAAAGAGCCTGTGCTACTTTGCCTGCCCTAAGGAGCTCGCGAGTAGACGGCGCTATAAAACGTCTAACCCACTTGTAGAAACGCCAAGTTAGGCTGTGTCTTTGTTTGCTTACTGCCATGGGCCTATTGTCGTACGGAATGGTCAAATTGTCAGGTCGTTTTCGAATAATTTTCGAACTTTAGGTTGAGAAAAGGATGTCTTGAGGCTAAGCCCGTATTTCGCTGTAAAAAGTGCCGAAGTGGCGGAATTGGTAGACGCAGTGGATTCAAAATCCACCGAGAGCAATCTCTTGAGAGTTCGAGTCTCTCCTTCGGTACCATTGTAAGGCCGTATCCCGCATGCCGTAGACCGTCTTCAGTGTACTGAAGCATCAAATTCTCTTGCAAAGATTGAACGCGTTTCGTGTGTGGGTTAGGTTTTTTCTTGATATGCCGACTACTTTAAAGGAATCAGGTAAAGAGTATATTCCAACACATTGGGAAACTCCCAATTGCCCATTTTGTGGAGAAACAAGTTTTCATTTAATCGAGCGTTTTGGCCCCAATCACCGATATCATTCGGTTGAGTGCAATAACTGTTCCCTGGCCTATATGAATCCTCGACCTCGATACGATGAAGAGTTCCTAAGAATTGCGTATGATTCTTATGCCGATAACGATGAAGTCTTTAAGAAGTTTAAACAACAAATTTTAAAAAATCCCAATTCCTGTGATTCAACCGTAAGGCTGACTATTGAAGACTTGAACTCTTCAGATGTTGCTATGTTGAAGGAAAATATGAATGTCATTCGTTTTTTTGAGGAGCGATATGGAAGAAAGGGACGATTCTTGGATGTTGGATGCGCCACTGGCTTTATGTGTTTAGCTGCCGTTGAACGTGGGTGGAGTGCTGTTGGTATTGATATTTCAAAACCTATGGTCGATTTTATGACAAATGTATTGGGAATCACTGGCTTCGCTGGGCAGTATCATCAAACAAAAGAGATTGCCCAGGAAGGTCCTTACGATGTTATTTACTGCTCTCATGTTATTGAGCATATTCCGAACCCAAATGATTGGTGTGAAAAATTTTCTGAGCAATTGGCCGAAGGTGGTATCTTGTGTTTACAGATTCCAGCCAACAATTCACCTGAGCGCAGGATAAGACGAATTTTAAAAAGACTAGGGTTGAAAAAAGATGATTGGGGACTTTGGAGAACTCCGGATCATTTGTATGAACCCTCGATCAGACCGGTGAAGGCTCTGTTGAATCGTCATGGATTGAAAGTTTTAGATTGGGAGACCTACTCAAGAAAAGATTTGCTCAATCAGGGTGTTCTTTCCAAGCTTAGACACCGATGGTTAAAGAGTGGCAATAATTTAAGAATTATCGCTCAAAAATCTTAAAAAATTGGCGACAAAAACGAAATCAGCAACCAGCGCCAGAACATGTTCCAACGGTTCCGTAGTTTGCACTGTTGTCGAAAAAAGTGGCATGGCCATCGACTGTGCCGTAGTTTTCGCGTGATTCCTTATCTGAGCAACGAAGAAGTTGTTTCCCTAGGACGTGATTTACAAATGCAAGTTAATATTAAATTTTGGGTTGTAGATTATTTTGGTCCGTTTTTTTATAAATTTTGGAAGAAGAATATGAAAATCCAACTCAAGAATTCTCCCTTTAAATTTCAAGTGGATGATTGGAATGGGTTTTATAATGACATCGGGCCAAGCTCTGATGAAGCGAGTGTGATTCTTAACTCATTTGCTCCTGTACGCACATACAGTGCAGACCTGACAATTAGTTTTGATGGGACGGCCTAAGTAGACGGGGTTGCATTGGTGTATTATGTCGACTGCAATGCCAAAGAGCCCCAAGCAAACTAGGGTCCTAGTTTTTTTATCCATCATTGTGGCTTTGTTAACGGCTCGCCTCGCTTATTTTGTTTATCAGGATGCCACTAGCATTCCCTTCAACGATCAATGGGATTTCTATCCTCCAGCCTGGACGGGAGCGGGATTTTGGGATCTCTTTCGTCAGCGACATGGGCCTCATCGTATGGGCATTGCCCATGTGTTCTCGGTGATTCTTGGAAATTTTACAGGATGGGATATCAAGGTTGAGACCTACGCCACAGTTGCATGTTTTATGATTTCTTCTGTGTTGGCTTTGTTTCTAAAGTATAAAATTTCTGGCAAGTTAAATTATTTGGATGCCTTGTTGGTTCTTCTAATTATGAATTTCGCGCAGGGTGAAATTTTTGTTGCTCATTCTAACTTTTATATGGGGCCTGTTCCTCAATTATTGATTTTAGTGTTTTCCCTTTGCTGGTTTGTAAACAGCCCTTGGTTGAGGTGGGGGATACTTTCATTCTTAAACTTTATCATTCTTCATACGGGCTATGGAATGTTTTTGGGATTTCTCACTCCGATTTTGGCTCTCATGTCTTTTATCTATTTCCACAAAATTAGTGTGGATCGCCGATCGAAGCTAGCGGCGCTCATGGGGCTAGGGCTTTCTATCCTATCACTTGTGGTCTTTTATTCTGGTTATCATTTTGATGCAGCGCTAGCATGTTATAAGTTTCCTCATCCGAGGCCGTGGGAATATCTTTCATTTCTTAGTTTTATGTTTGGCCGCTTCGCCTTCGAAGGATCAAAGGGGATTCCGTTTTTGTTGGGATTATTGCTTTTGGGATCTGTCCTCTATGCCGCCATTCAAGTTTTTCTAAATTGGTTTAGACAATTGAAGCAGTCTTCTGGGCTGAAGCTTGGTTCTGGCGTTATTTTTGCCCTATTCTCGCTCATGGGATTTACGCTTCTTTATATGATGGGGGCGGCTGTGGGCCGTGTTTGTCTAGGGCCCGCGAGTGGCTCTAGTAGTCGCTATATTCCATACTTGGTGCCAGCTTTGGTGGGCGCCTATATTTATTTTTCAGCTTTTTGCAAAATTAAAAACTTTCGAAAGGGGTTTTTCATAATTTTCGGAGTGACTCTTATTGTGGGCGAATTTTACTGGCGTCAAAGAGACTATAAAACATTTGATATGTATTCAAAGGGCAAAAAGGCTTGGATTGCTTGTTATCTCGAGAAAAAAAATGTGGATGAATGTGACCAAGCCGTTGAATTCAAGATTTATCCAATTCCTCATGTCACTTCACTGCAAGAAAAAATGAATTTACTCGAAGAGCGCGGCTGGAGCATTTTTCATGACTCTGCTGAGACAGAGAAAAAGTAGCGTTAAGTTTTTGTAAAGCGCCGTAGATGCCCGATTTTTCGGAATATTTTTTTTACATTTTCGCATTGAAATTCGTGTATAATTAAGAGGTGATCAATCTATAAAACATCATGTAAGTTGCCTGTTCGTAGATCACCAATCAAACCAAAATTAGAGAGTAGGGTTTATGAAAGATGTCGTAAGTACGACAGCTTCGAGAGCGTTCGCGCTTTGCGCAGCACTCACAATGGCTACCGCATGTGATATGCAACAAAGTTCTGTTGCTGGAGATGAATTGATTCAATCTCAGGCATTCAATGTTAGCCGTGAAGTTTACACGGATGGCGAAAATTGTTTTAAAGAAAGAATTGTTCAATCTCCAAGACAAGATGGCGAACATTTAAAGGGTAATGAGCGGAAAAGAAAAGTTCCGAAGTATTTAATGACGGGTCCATGGGCTGATCAGTTAGACTTCGATACTCTTGCCATTGAGCTCAATCAAAAAGACATTGATTGGGAAGTTGATTTAGAGGATGGACACTTGTCTTTTTCCAATCCTGGAAACTCCAGAGCCGTGATTGACGTCTTCTATTGCCTAAATGGCGAAGTTGGTGGTGGACATGATGACGGTGATTCCGCTGATCATGATCACGACGGTGACCACGATGACAATGATGATGACGATGGAGATGGAGATCATTCTCACCACGGTAAATCTCGTCACAAAAATAACGATCATAATGGCAAATCCGTTAAACATAAATGTGGATCGCACGATGAACATGGTGATGATGGTGACGACGATTCCGGAGATGACTCGGGCGATGATGACTCAGGCGATAACGGCGGCTCAGGCGACACTGGTTCAGGTGGTGATTCCGGCGGCGGCGGCACAGGTGGCGGCGGACTTCCTCCGGGTTCTGGCGGCGACCCAGTAGACGTCATTGACGGCGGCGGAGTGATAGATATCGCAGTCTAAAACGTTCTGATCGCTAAATTAATAAAAAAGCCTAGCGGCAATTCCCGCTAGGCTTTTTTTGTTTGTGTGATTTATTGGCGAGTGATGGGAGCTGAGCTAGGTATCGGCTAAATATCAAAGTCTCCTTTACCACTTCCTACTTCTTCTCCGTTTAAGGTGACTTTGTAGAAAATGGGCACAACTTTTGAGACCATCGCGCTAACCCCGCAGAATTGTGTTTGAGAGAGCTTAATGGCCTCCAATAGTTTTGAGGCTTCGATGCCTGCTCCCGTCGCTGCAAAAATTAAATCCACTTTCTCGAAGACGGCTGGGTGTTTACCTTTTGTGAGAGGGGCATCAGCATCAATCTTAAAGCTTTCCAAAGGCTGCTTGTATTTTTTCATCAAAGCCACCACATCCATGCCCGTACAACCACAGATCGCCGCCAGTAGGAGTTGCTTAGGATTTGCGGATGTATTGTCTCCAATCGGCGTATTGGCATCCATAGAAAATTTGTGGCTATCGGCCACGACATCAAAACTCATTTTATTTTTCCATTGGCATTGAAGATTCATAGCCGTCATTAGTAGCATAAAATTTTAGAACTAAATACGAGTATTCGGCCATTAAAACATGCGCTTTGATGGTGTAGGTTGAGATGGCAAAAGTTTCGTTGACATGTCTTTCCAAAAGTTGTTCCCTCTGCGTCATGAGAAATTCTTCCATTAGCAACTTGAAACTATTTTCTTTGTTATTTTTCGTAGTTTTTTGCGGAGCTTCTCGCCCCACTCACGCGGCGGAAGTGCGCCAAAAGGCCACTCCAGAAAATTTAGGAAGTTTTGAGCTAAAAGCGCCAGAACTTTCAGAGGAAGAATGGATCGACTATGTCCGTGGCGTCATGGCCGAAATTGAAGTGGCTCGAAGTCCTGAAGCTTTGGATATTGGTGATTTAGGCGACAGTCGATTTTCAAACTCGGTTGAAACTGCCTCTGAGCGTCCAACATTAGAGGTTGAGCTTTATCAATCTTCAGCAGCCATCGGTAAACAGTTTATTTTGTTTAGGGAAAATGGCGTTTTGCGATACGCTTTTGCAGTTTCTGCCGCAGCAAGAGGGCGCACGACCCCAAGTGGCACTTTTCGCATTACCAAGCAATTGTGGCGCCATATGTCCGGTAGCTATCCAAGTCGAGGCGAAAACAATATGGACCATGCCTCCTTCTTTCGTCCTGCCTATGCCTTTCACGCGACAACTTTTGGGGCCTATAGGAGCCTAGGCACACGAGCTTCGCACGGTTGTGTGAGGATGGGGCGGCCAGAAGCACGAGTAGCGTATTCGTTGATCAAAAAGCATTTGCCCAAAGTTCAATTTCGCTCTTTTGCTAGCGGTGATCCAGCTCCCTCTGAGATGCCAACTCTACGAGAGTTTCTTGCAGACGATTTGAATTTTATTCAAGATATGCTCGATTCAAAAAATAAAGGGGATTCTCCTTTTTCCCAGAATGATTATTTTAGATACATCCGTCGAGAGTTAGATAACGACTATGTGACTCAAAGCATGAGGGCTAAGGGCATCAAAAAGATCCTAGAGGTCGATTTTGCTAAAGATAGAGTCCCTGAGTGATTTGTAGGCCAGCTAGCAAGACCTGGAGCTGGCCGTCGCTAAATTATTCCCAAAAGACTTAAATTTTTGCCTTTTCTCTCTAAGAAAGGCATTGACGCTACTAGGGTAGTCTTGTAAAAACCACGGATTGCTATGAAAGACGGAATTCATCCAAAAAACTATAACTTTGTGGTATTTCAAGATATCTCCTGTGATCTCAAGTTCTTAACTCGCTCAACCATGAGCAGCAAAGAAAAGACTAAATGGGAAGATGGTCAAGAGTATCCCCTTATTAAGGTCGATATTTCGAGTGCGTCGCACCCGTTCTTTACAGGTAAGCAACGTATGCTTGATACTGAAGGACGTGTTGATAAATTTAATAAAAAATACGGCCGTCGCTAATACTAGAACTAAAACTAGAGCGAAAGCGAGCAACCTTGCTGGGAACTTAAGAGTCCTTGCAAGGTTTTTCTGTATGGTCTCCTTAGTGGTTGGTTTGGCAGTTGGTTTTTGCGAAACAGTTGTAGCGCAAGGGATACACACTACAAACCCTGCCGAAAAACAATTCGATCAAATCAAAGCCCTCATTAAAAATTCAGTTTGTATAAACAGGGGAGAGGGTTTTTCGTACATCTTCAAAAGTTCGATAAGCGAAGATTTTATTTTTTTGGATTACGCCTGTCCTAGAAAACTTAGAATCAAAACGATGGGAGCTTTGATTCCTAATATGGAATTTGTGACAAATGGCAACGAAGCTTGGCGCGCCATTCCTGAATTCCCTGCTGACTTAACAAAAACAAAAGCAGTGCAAGTCGAGCATTATTGGACTTTGCAAGATTTTGACTTTGCGTTGTTGTTGGAAATTTTTCCCGCACTTACTGGTGGAATGGCACAGCCTTTTCAGCTTGATCAAAGTCGCGAAGCTAGGGAAAGGGCGATAAGTGCTCATCAGTTCAAATTTCTAGTCAAAGATGGCTATCAATGGATTGAACTAAAATTGGCTGAACATCTTATGCCTCCTCATAAGCTTTTGTTTAAATTTTCAATTTTAAACTCAGAGCTCTTGGCGATTGATGTCGACATCCATAAGCACTTGGAGCATCTAAAATTTGAACGGACTTCGTTTGAACGCAACAAAAAATTTCCAGAAATTATTTTTAATCCCAGTATCGAGCAGGACGATAACGTTACTTATTATCCAAAACGGAAATAACGTATTTTTCTGGAAGCTTAAACCCCGCCTCAACGTAAGCATCTTTTTGTATAATAGCCATCTCAGGAATTGCTAAAATCGCTTTTTGGGCAACGTCTTTGCCTACCTTTTTAACCCAGTTATCTAAATAAATTCGAGCAAGAATTTTGGTCGGAATGTTTTTTTGATTTTTGACTTCTTCAAGAAGGTGAAAGCCTGTTAGGTCATTTTCGGCAATCAATGTTCGAGTACTGTTGAAGGTTTTATAGAGCTGATAAACACCTTCACGTCTTTCATCATTGGTTTCTGTGATTTCCCAAAGAGTTTTTTTGTCTTGGTATGAGGCAAGAATTTTTTGAGACGGGGCTGGCCGCTTGTAGGTAGATCCTTTTTCGTCATCGGCAAATACAGCTGGAATCGCAAAGGAGTAAATGGCGTAAAGAGTCGAAAAGAAGTCTGCGTTTCTGTGGGAAGCCGTGTTTTTGCAAGTCCCGTCGTTCATTCTAAATAGCTTGGCTTTCTCTCCCATATAGCGATTGGTATTGGAAGCGTTCGAACCATTCTGCGCAAAATCGGAGTACCAGCGACCTTCGTAAAAAATTTCTACATGGCCTGCTCCATTGCCACCACCTCCTGGTCTATGGGGCATCGATTTCACATCAAAGTTTTGGTAGGTGGTTTTTGAGTCCGAGACTTGGCTGTAACAAGGAGGGGCCCAGCGGTTTAAAACGGTGGTATTCCATCTGACTCCATCCGCGCTAAATCCAACTTTTCTGGGCATTAAGATATCCAAAAGTTCACGAACGCCCGTGGCGCATAGGCCTGTGGAATAAGTCCCATTCGCCTTTTGCGCTCTAAGCTTTGCCAGCTTTTGTTCAAAGGCTGCGACATTGAGTTTTGCAACGGCTCCAGAGGGTGCCTTCATAGTTCTGTAGGAGCTACCGGAGCCAGAATTTGAAACAGTCGATTCACCAGAGGATCCACCGTGACCGCTTTTGTTGATTTTGCCGCTCCCACTCTGGCGCATAGAATCATCTAGCTTTGAGCCGCTTGCAAAGGTCCGGTGGGGGCTTGTGCCCGCAATCGAAATAGCGAGATAGCTGAATATTGCCAAAAATTTAGAATAGTTAGCCATTCCATTAAATCCTAAATGCATTGTTGATTTCCCCATTTTTCCCCCAAAATTATTCTAAGCCCCGATCAACCATAGGTCTAGCTCAGCCGCAGCTTAGTTTTGGCGCTAAATTAGCTGTGCGCTTGGAAGAGTTGCTGAGCTCAGCAAAAAAATACCTTCATTCATTAATCGTTCTTGCCGTAAAAAATCATTCACTTCGGCCTCGTTTTTGAGTAGAGAGAGCCCATGAATACCCCTCAATATCCTGCGAACCCCACCATCAATCTAAAAGTAGGCCTTGCTGAGATGCTCAAAGGCGGCGTGATCATGGATGTCGTAAATGCGGATCAAGCAAAAGTTGCTGAAGACGCAGGTGCCGTTGCAGTCATGGCACTTGAGCGAGTGCCTTCTGATATTCGCAAAGATGGCGGCGTGGCTAGAATGTCGGATCCTAGAATGATTGAAGACATTGTAAAGGCCGTGAACATTCCAGTGATGGCGAAAGTTCGTATTGGCCATTTTGTGGAAGCACAAATTTTAGAAGCTATTGGCGTAGACTATATCGACGAGAGCGAAGTCCTCACGCCTGCTGACCATGCTTATCATATCAACAAGCATGCTTTTAAAGTTCCCTTCGTTTGCGGAGCTACAAATCTCGGAGAAGCACTTCGTCGTATCGGCGAGGGAGCTGCGATGATGCGTACAAAGGGTGAGGCAGGAACAGGCGATATCGTAGAAGGTGTGCGCCATTTGAGAACCATCACCGATCAAATCAAACGATTAACAGTTCTTAGCCAAGAGCAACTTATGACAGAAGCCAAAGAGCTTGGTGCTCCATTCGAAATTGTTTTGAGAGTTGCTAAGGAAGGCAGATTGCCAGTTCCAAATTTTGCAGCAGGTGGAATTGCGACTCCTGCTGACGCAGCTTTGATGATGCAGCTAGGGGCAGAATCTGTTTTTGTTGGATCCGGTATTTTTAAATCCGAGAGTCCCATGGCTTTTGCGAAAGCTATTGTAAAAGCAACAGCCATGTTTAATGACCCCAAGGCTTTGCTAGAGGCTTCTCGTGGGCTTGGACCTGCTATGCGAGGCCTTCAGGCTTCTGCACTTTTGCAGAGCGAACAGCTAGCTCCTCGCGGATGGTAAAATTTAGCGTATGACTAAAATACGCATTGGTATTTTAGCGCTTCAAGGTGCGGTGCAACCGCACAAAGCACACATCGAGGCGTTGGGCTGCGAGTTTGTTCCTGTAAAATCGGCTGAGCAAATTTCTGATCCTTCACTCAATGCCATGATCCTTCCAGGTGGTGAAAGCTCCACCATGTTAAAATTGATAAGCACTTTTAATTTGGAATCAGCACTAAAGAATTTTTTTGATTCACGGCCTGTCTGGGGCGTTTGTGCTGGCAGTATTCTGATGGCTAGACACGTCCTTGAGCAACAGCAAAAATCTTTTGCCTTGATGGAATACGATGTTTTAAGAAACGCCTATGGTTCGCAATTAGAAAGTTTTGAAACGAAGCTTAGCAATGTCGAACGTGCCGTTTTTATCCGGGCTCCTCAGTTTACAAATGTGGGGCCTCAGGTTGAGGTGATGGCGTCCTGTGAAAATAAGGCAGTTTGGTTGACTCAGGGTAAGTACATGACCACAAGTTTTCACCCGGAGCTGAGCACAAGAGTGCCTTCTGAATGTCATGATTATTTTATAAATGAAATTGTAAAAAAGAACTAACGAAAGAACTTGCGAATGATCTTATCTTTAAAGGGCCACATCTCTTGCGTGGGCCTTCCTTGCTCGTCAACAATTCCATTGATTCTGAGCAAAGTAAAAGATTCATAGTTATAACGATTCAAAACATCGGCAATTTCATCGTAGCGTCTATTGTCGTTCGAAATGGCCAATGCGTTTTCACCGCTTATAGGAAGTCCAATTCGGTTTGCGATACTTGAAATTAAATTAACCAGAGTCTTGGGCGCACTATAAGAGCTGGACCATTTCTGAGAATCGTCCATTTCTAAGCAGGTAAATGTAACCTCTGCACCGGCATTTTTGATTTTTTGAAGAAGAGATTCGTAATCATAAAACCCAGCAGCGTTTTCGGCAGCATGTGGAGTTGAGGGATTGCTGTATTGCCAGTGGACACCAGCAATTTTAACGCCAAAAGGGATGCCATTAGAAAATTTGGGGGAGATGTTTTGATGGGCGAGGCCAATCATTTTTTCCATGTGTTTTTCTAAAACACCCTGGTACCAATTTAAGAAATCCTTTCCATAAGGAGTGTTACGTCCATTTTGAAAAAAGCGATCACCATCACGCGGGGGATTGATGTCAGAAAAATCTTTTAAAATGAGCCCCCAGGAAACGTTCACACTGCCGATGTTTCCATACTTTTCTCGTGTGAATTCTTGGAAACTGCGAATGGCAGCGCCTGAATAAGCATTTAAGTATCCGCGGTGCGGGTATGTCCAGCCTCCGGTTCCAACGTAGGATGGGTAGCGCAATTCGCCTGATGGGCCCATGCTGATGTATATTTTTGTGATGATGCCGTAATATTCTTTAAAATTTTCTGCAAAGGAGGTCATCGCTTCTGCGTACTGCGAATAAATGCCTTCATAAAAGGGGGCCACATATTCTCGGTTGCCAGCGCCACGCTCATCTTTGTAATACATCTCACCAGGTGAGGCTAACGACCAAACCCATCTTGGCAGCGGAATGTCGCAATCATCTCCAATGTTTCCTCCGCATTGGTGAAAGGATAAAATGGGAACCCATTTGAGTCCGGATTCAGCGACTACTTGCGCGTATTTTTTATAATAGCTCCATTCGAATTGATTGTTGCCTTGTGCTTCAAAGGCTCCCCACCAAACATCGGTCGTTAATGAATCTACGCCGTTTTCTTTTAACGTTTTGAGTCTTGAGGCGAAGGCATCCCAGTTTTGAATTTGAGTAAGTGGCGCCATAACACCAACGTAATTAACTTGGTGTGGTTCGAGTCCGGCAGCTTTTGAGTCTTGCGAAAGAATGAAGACAGATAAGATGGCAGAAAAAATGACAGAAACGAAAATAAACCTAAACCCATCTAAGGAAATTTTATGGCTAGCTTTGCTCAGACGCTGCGAAGGAGATAGTCTTTCCATTGGCTTATGTTCTACTCGTTTTAAGGGCTGGGTCAAAAATTTTTGCTCCAAAAAGGAACTTTAAAGATGATACGTAACTATTTAAATATAAAGAGTTTATTTTTAGCTATCTTATTCGGCTGTGCCTCGGGATCCCAGTATCGCTCTGTTGTTACCTATGAAAATCAAAACAAAGATACTTCGATGGTTTCGGGTAAAGCATCAATGGCCATTGCGACGCAGGGGCGACATTCATCGAGGATTGCGTCGGAAATTGAAAAGGCCGGTGGCAACGCCATCGATGTGGCCGTAGCTGTATCGTTTGCCAACGGGGTAGAGCGACCATTTTCTACTGGAATAGGCGGGGGTGGTTTTATGCTCATTCGTATTCCTGAAACAAAAAAAGAAAAGGCTAAAATCGAAGCTTGGGATTTTAGAGAGCGCGCACCATCGGAAGCTTATTCCAAAATGTTTTTGAGCAAAGCAACTGGAAAGCCGGATCCAGATAAAAGTCGCACGGGAGCTTTGTCTGTTGGTGTCCCTGGCCTCGTGGCAGGCCTTTATGAAATCCATCAAAAATATGGAAAGCTTCCATGGCGGCAAGTTGTCATGCCTTCATCGGACTTAGCAAGAAAAGGCTTTGAAGTTTACAAAGAGCTGGCGGAAGTCTTGGAGGACAAAAAAGTTGAGCTAGGCGCTAATGAGGCCGCAAAAGAAATATTTTTTAATCCAGATGAAAATCATGTTTGGCAAAAAGGTGACTTGTTGATTCAAAAAGATTTAGCCGAAACTCTAGAGCAAATCGCATCGGATGGAAAAAAATCTTTTTACAAAGGTTGGATTGCAAAGCGCATCGTTAGAGATATCAAAAACAATGCAGGAATCATGACTCTTAGTGATTTGTCAGATTACAAAGTGAAGGTTCATAAACCCGTCATGGGAGACTTGAACGGATTTGCCATCGCGACAATGCCGCCTCCGAGTTCTGGTGGTGTGCATATGCTTGAGATTTTAAACACCGTTGAAAACGATCCCCTGAAAGAGTGGGGGGCGCTTAACCCCAAAACGATTCATCTAGTGAGCACGGCAATGCAAAAAGCTTTTGTGGATCGTGCTGAATATATGGGCGATCCGGCATTTGTAAAAGTTCCGGCAGATCTTTTGAGCTCAAAGGAATATGCGCTCGGGGTGCGAGCGAGAATCAATATGAATCATGCGATGAAGCCAGAGGAGTGGCATCCGGGGCCTCTCACGCCTCCATTTGATACTGACCATACGGTTCATTTTTCGATCATAAGCAAGGATGGCTTTGCGGTGTCGTCGACACAAACTATCAATGGTTGGTTTGGTTCCAAAATGGTGGCCAAGGGAACTGGAATTGTTTTGAACAACGAAATGGATGATTTCTCGGCCGCAGTGGGGGCGAAAAATCTTTATGGAGCTACGGCTTCGAGCAGTGCCAACAGCGTGGCGCCTCAAAAAACTCCGCTATCTAGTATGACTCCAACACTGGTGCTTAAAAATGATGAACCTATCATCGCGCTTGGAACTCCTTCGGGGACTCGAATTTTAACTTGTGTTTCGCAGGTATTGTTAAATCGTTTGGTTTTTGGAATGAAGCCATACGAAGCCGTATCTCAAATTCGTTACCATCACCAGTGGTCTCCGAATGTCATTCGAGTAGACCCTCCAGGTTTTGGGGAAGATTTAACAAAAAAATTGAAAGCCCTTGGCCATGAAATCGATGAAAGCATTTTAGGTTGCAAAGTTCAGTTTGTAGAATTTGATTCGAAGTCAGGAACTTTTGTTTCGGTGTCCGATCCTAGCGGGGAGTCTTGGCCTGCTTTGGTCGGAGAAGGATTGTAATGAATCGATTTATACCATTACTCGGGATTTTTGTTTTTATTGGAATCGCATGGATCTTGTCTGAAAATAGAAAAGTTTTTCCTAAACGAGTCGTTTTGTGGGGGCTAGGCTTGCAGTTTTTGTTTGCCTTTTTAATTCTTGGGGTGCCTTCTTTGGGGATTCCGGGAGTCTTTTCATTTGTTTTTGAATTTCTAAATTCGGCTATCTCGAAACTTCTCTCATTCTCGGACCAAGGTGCCTACTTTCTATTTGCGGATCTTATGGATTCAAAAAATGGTTATGTTTTTGCTTTTAGGGCCTTGCCTACCATTTTGTTTTTTTCGTCCTTAGTGTCGGTATTGTATTACCTGGGCGTCTTACAAAAAATTGTGGGTGTCATGGCAAAAGTTATGCAAAAAACCATGGGCACTAGCGGTGCCGAGTCTTTATCGGCATCGGCCAATATCTTTGTTGGACAAACCGAGGCGCCTTTGATGGTTCGTCCGTTTATTGCGAATATGACTCGTTCAGAAATCATGACGGTTATGACGGCCGGAATGGCGACCATTGCGGGCGGAGTGATGGCCGCGTTTGTGGGTCTTTTACAAGATGCTGTTCCAAATATTGGAGGGCATCTTGTGACTGCAAGTGTGATGAGCGCGCCTGCCGCTTTGGCAATCGCAAAAATTATGGTTCCTGAAACGGGCGTCCCGGAAACAATGGGAACGGGAACACTTCATGTAAAAGTCGAAGAGAGCAACATTGTTGAGGCGACCGCTAAAGGCGCGACAGAAGGATTGTCGTTGGCACTAAATGTGGGAGCCATGCTCATAGTTTTTATTGCGTTGATCAGCATGTTTAATTTTGGATTTTCGTATCTTGGTGGATGGATTGGTATGGAACCGGGAACGCTGACGATGCAAAGCATTTTGGGTTTTTTGTTTAAGCCGATTGCATGGCTTATGGGCATTGATGTCGCTGACATCACAAGGGTGGGGTCTTGGCTGGGTGAGAAAGTTGTTCTTAACGAGTTTGTTGCATACATTCATTTGGCGGAAGCAAAAGCTATTCTCACCGAAAGAAGTTTGATCATCACTTCCTATGCTTTATGTGGATTCGCAAATTTTTCATCCATTGGAATTCAACTTGGAGGTATTGGAGCTATGGCTCCCAATCAAAGGCCAATTCTTGCAAAGCTTGGGATCAAAGCCATGATCGCCGGAAACTTAGCGGCCTTTATGACGGCCGCGGTTGTGGCGCTGTTGATATAGTGGGCTATATTTGCCCGCAAAACTAGACAAAAAAAAGCCCTGAAGCCATTTCGCTTCAGGGCTTATGTTTCCCATTACAGGAAACACGAACACTTACTTGAGGAACTATCTCAAGAATCTTTTTACTAGACTGTTAGTTTTGTGAACCTGACCACGAAGAGTCGTGTCAGCTGTTCTAACAAAACCTGGGTTCGTTCCGAAGCCGGGAAGGATGCGGTCAAATACTGAACCGGCGTTTGTTGTTGCTTCGCTTAGGCTGAATCCAGCATTCAAGGCGCTAGCCGCTTTGACGGCAGCAGCAGGGTCGACCATTCCGTTGCTAGTGACTTTACCTTCTAGAGAGCTGCGAAAGCTCGCAGTTTTTTGAAGAATTTCTTTGGCTTGAGCGGGGGTCAATTTCTCGTTTGCTGAGAACATGGCCGAAGCGACACCAGCAACATAAGGAGAGGCCATTGAAGTTCCGCTCATTTTAACTCTGTTGTTGTTTGGCGCAAGCGATGGAACGGCTACGCCCCAAGCTCCAAGGTTTACAAAACGAGAGTTGTAGTTTGAAAAGTCAGCTAGAACTCCTTCTTTAGTTGTTGCAGCTACGGTGATCACGTTTGCATTATCAGCTGAACAGTTTGCTGGAACAACTTCATTGATAGCGTTGTTTCCCGCATTGGGGACTTGCATTTCGCCGTCATTTCCGGCTGCAATAACAAACAATGTGTTTGGATTGCTTTTGAACAAGAAGTTCCAATTTTTTTGCGAGTTATCGTAGATAGTGAGAAGCAAGTTGTAGTTAGCTTTTTGAGTTGCGTTCATCGCCAAATCTTTTGGTAATGAGTTCTTTTTAAGATACTCAGTCCAAATGGCATCGAGTCTCATTTTCCAAGTGACTTTGGCAAAACCAAGGCTCAAGTTTGCAACGCGAGCACCTGTTGTACGTAGGTAGCGAGAGGTCAATTGTTTTTCAGTTAGGTCTTCTTTGGCGCTATCTTTTACATATTGGTTGATTCCGTCAGTATCGTCGAACACGCTAGCGGGTTTAGTGGTAGCAGCAGAGTCGTCGGATGCTATAGTTGCTGCGTTTCTATTTACCAAAGCTATGAGGCCTTTGCTAAAATTTTCGTATCCAGAATTGAGTGAAGCTGGCGCAGACATGGAGCCTGCATCATTGGATTCTTCTTCTTCTTCTTTAGATGAAGTGAAAATATTGGCACTTGCTACAAGAGCATTTTTGTTTCCGTAGGTTGAGATAATTCCAGCAACGTGAGTTCCGTGTGATTTTCCAAGAACCCAGCTCATGGCACTTGCCGTATCTGGATTTCCGTAGACGAGTTCAATGGCTTCTTTGTCGCCCTCTTCGATTTTATTGTAGAGCTCAAGAAGTTGAGAAACGGTCGCATTGTTCTTTTCAAAAACAGAGCTAACATGTGCTGGGAAAAATTCTGAGTCGTTAGAGATTAAATTCCAGCCAGAAACATCATCAACAAATCCGTTTCTGTCGTCATCATAATTTTTGTTGCCGGAAGACTCTAGTGGATTCACAAGTGAACGATTTTTGAGTTCAAAATGCGAAAGGTCAACACCCTCGTCAATCACTATCACGTGATCTTTGCTGGCAGCCATGGCAGCCGTGCTAAGCAAAAATGAAATTGCTACCACGCTGGTAATTGCACTGGTTTTTGCAATGAGGCTAAGTGTTGATGTTCCCCCGTTTATGTTTAATTTATTTTCCACCATGTAAGAGGTTATGGGGCATAAGCCATCAATTTGGCAGTTAAAACTTCTGTACAAGGAGGCATGAAAGTCTACGAAAGAAATAGTCACGAAAATACATGTTCTTAATGCTGGGCGTTGATAACTTGTCCACAGACGCGCAGCATCAATCAGGTGGTGAATTTACTGCGATAAACTGCTCAGATGACTTCTCCTGAGGTAGGAAGGAGGAAGCGTTATGTTTGGATTATCGGAAGCTGATATCATCGCGTGGTTTGCAAGCAAGGCTTATGAGCCGATGTTCGTGTATAGTACGATTGTTTTTTTTATGTTTGCTAGCAGTTTTGGCTTGCCGCTTCCCGAAGAAATCACTCTTATTTCGGCCGGACTTGTAGGGCATGTGGCCATGCACCCTGAGCTTTACGATCATCCGTCTGGGCTTGGCGCTCCTGTAAATTTATATGTTTTGGCTTCGGTATGTTTTCTCGCCGTGGTGGTTAGCGATGTTGTTATTTTTATGCTGGGAAGGCATGGCGGTCGCTGGTTATTTGATAGGCCAAGATTTAGACATTTTCCCGAGAAAGATAGTTTTAGGCGGGTCCAACGCTGGACAATGAGATACGGATATTGGGCGAGTGGAATTTTTAGATTCACGCCTGGGCTTCGTTTCCCCGGTCACATGGCTTGTGGAATGCTAGGCGTTCCTACCTGGAAATTTTTGGCGATTGATGGCACGGCAGCGCTGATTTCTGTGCCAACTCAAATCATATTGATTGGCTATTATGGCGATGTCATTTTGGCCAACTTTCGCATTGTGAAATTTGTTATTTTGGGAATTGTTGCTGCTTTAGCAGTGTATGCCTTGTTTAAAAAATGGCCACAATGGAAATTGCGCTTTCGTTCCCGCCAAAATTAGTTTTTGAGTCGGCTAGGGAGTCAAAATTTTTCTGGTCTCATGGCTGTAAATTCGCAAGTAGCCTGCAAAAAATATTTTTTATACTGCTACAATGAACCTTGTGAAAAAAATATTTCAGCTTCGAATATGGATTTTTGTGTTGCTAGCAATGTTTTCCCAAATTGGGCAGGCCTTAGAATGCAAAGACGCAAAGGCGGATTTCGAAAAAGCTTCCCATAGTAAAAACGATTCCGAGAGACTTTTGGAGGTAGAAGCGCTTCATAATGACATTCTTGAACTTGTAAGCATGCCCGATCAATATCAGGGTAAGCCGAAAAGTTATTGGCAAGAATGTTTGAATCAAAAAGTAGCAGCCTTGAATCAACACATCGCTTTGTCGAGTGATAAGTTGCGAGACAATCCGGACTTCCATGTTTTGTTGGCGTCGAACTTTGAAATGCGCGGTGATTATGGCAAGGCGTATTATCATGGAAAGCAGGCCATCAAAAAACTTCCTAAAGATTACAATTTAAGATTGAGGGTTTTTCATTTGTGGTTGATGAGCCAAAAGGTTTTGCTCGATATCGAAAAGAGTCGCAATCAGGCAGGACGCACTCAAAGCATGTTAGCGCTAGGTGATAAGCGTGAATTCGAAAAGCAAGTTGAATTTTTTCTGGGACAGATCATCCGCGACAACAAAGCCGACAATGGCGACAAGGTTGCGGCCTATAGGGTGAGAGCCGCGTACTATGAGTCGATTGCAAGAATTGTGGATGCGGCCGAAGATTGGGAAAGTATTGTGGCGTTGGATTTAAAGGATGTCGCCTCGCTAAAAAAGATTGCAGCCTTTGAGCTTTCACGCAGCCGAAAGGTAGAAGCACAGAAGTTATTAGAAAAGGTCCTACGCGTTCTCCCCAGCGACCTAGGCGCCAACAAAAAGCTCATAGAGCTCTACCTAGACCGCCGCGAAGTCGACCGCGCCAAACAGCAACTCTCCCTAGCCATGCGCTACTACCCCGACGACCCAGATTTGATGGAACTCAAGAAGAAGATGTAGCTAGGACTTTTTGTCGGATTGGGAGATAAAGAAAAATGTGTACGATAACAAACACTGCTGCAAGATAGTAGCACTGTTGGATGCCCAGTGTTTTGTAAATTTTTAAGCAAAGCACCTGACCGCTAAGTACACCGATGTCAATTGCAACTGATCTAAACGTCTCTACTCTGCCTTTAATGTCATTAGGTGTCTGAAAGGCGATGAAGGCATTGTTTGCGGGGGCTAGAAAATTCATTCCGACTGAAAGAGTGGCGATTGGTATTAAAATATAAAACGTGGAGATGTTTGCGTTTAGAAAATGTGAAGCAACCAACACGGCCGTCCCAATACAAAGTTTTGTAGCCAAAGTTAAATTGACGTTTTGTAGATAGATGCTAGCTCCAAGCGACGCAACTCTGTTTGAAATTCCTTTTAATGCCACAAATGTGTCGGATAAGTTGAGGCTAGTTTTTAACAAGGGAATGACTAACGCTTGGTGGAATCCATGTGAAACGCCAAGGATCATCTGAGCTATTACAGGCAATAAAACATTAGGATTCGCAGAACAAAATTTAGCTCCTTCATACCATTCAAAAAACAAGTTGTGTTTTTTGGGTGGTATCACAGATTTCTCTTTTTTTATTGATAGAAAAATAATCGCCCCGGAAACGATGAAGCTGAGAGCGTCCACAGAAAGTAAGACCGCATAGCTAACTTTTGATATGAAGGTGGATGCAAAGGTGCTGCCTATTATACCCCCGATAAAAATAGCAATGCTTAGACCGTTCAGTCCCTTAAAAATTTCTTTGTAAGATCCTCCGGTATGTTTTGCAGTTAAGGATCTAAGGAGTGATGTGTGGTACAGGGAAAGTGCAGCAATTGTGCCGGCTCCAGATAGAAGTAGAGTTAAGTTTTCAGTAATTGTCGCATAAATTAGTAGTGAAGAACAAAGAACTGAAAGCATTTCTATAAAAATTAGAGATTTTAATTGTGAATATCTATCAATAAAGAATGGAATCAGCATCCCGCCCACAAAAAAACCGATAGATTCAACAATTTCTCCGGTGATCACATCTGCGGGCGAGTTGTTGATGTGTAAAATTGCAAGAGCTAGCGCCGCGTATCTAAAAGAGTTTCCAAACTCACTTATGGACCTAGCAAGAGCTAATCGATTTTTAATCTGCATTATTTAGTCTTCGGTAAGTGGTGTACTAAGCATTATGTGAATGTTTCGAATTGGCATTTTTTCTGATTGCTGGTAACCCATTGTGTAATTTTCTCTTTGGATATTTTGAATCGATTCATAGATTTTCCACATTTGCGCTTCAATTTCTTTGGTTTGTGGAATTGTAAATCGATCAAGACTGACGTAGTTGAATTTTGTCTGACGCCAAACCGGATCATTGTTTCTGAAGAAGTTTTCTTGAGAGATGTTTAGAACACTTGAGCGTATAGTTTGCGCATCTTGAGTCCCACTGCTCAGATATTTTTTTCGGGGATCAATTTGAATGTAGGATTTTAGTTTGGGGTTATATTTTATTAACTCATTTTTCATGAGGTCAACTAGCGCACTTTCCACTTTGGACTCAGTATAATTGAGAACTTTTAACTCAGAAGATTTTATGGGTCTAATGGCCGCACAGTAGCAGATCAGGTGCAGTGGGCTTTTGTATAGAGCTTCCTCCTGGGTTGGTGTTAATATTTCCTGTGGGGCTATTTTAGTTTCAGTTTTTTTAAGTAAGAGCGCGGGGGACACCTGAGCCATTTGACACAAGGTAAAGAATTGCTCCAGAGTCATATTTGATTTTCCTGAAAGTAGGTGAGACACGGCAGATTGTTTAATTCCTAGCGCGTCTCCAATGCTTTGCTGGGTGATTTTTTCCTCTAATAACAACATTTTAAGCTCACTGATTAGGGTTACTGCAATCTTTTTTTGATAAATCATTAAGATATTATACTCATTTTATTGATTGAGTTAATTGATTCAGTGAATATTATATTGACCAGATTAATGACGCCCCGTAGAAAGGCGTCATGAAAAATACTTTAACAACCTTACTTTTAATACTTTCTATATTTTCAATGGCTCCTGGTGCATTCGCCGCTGGAGACGATAGCGAGAGTGCTCAAAACGATCCCGGTAAAAATGCTGAAAAACCAGTGGTCATTTCTCATGGTGGTGAAGATTCCGGTCCCAAATAATAAATAAAAAAAGCCCTGGCCGGTGGATACTCGAAGGTTGAAGTTCTTGGCGGAACGACCTTCAGACATCTTTAGGAGCCAGAGCTTGGAAACTGCATTGTGCCCAAGCTCTACTACCTAGGTCAAGGTTTAAATAAGTAAGTCATCCAAAAAAGTTACAAAAAAGCGCTATTTGTGGCGGATGGTTTCGGCTTGCTTAAGAACTAAAACACGGAGGTGGTGTATGAAATCTAATGACCCAAACGAGCGGTTGATGGCGGAAACCAGGCGATTTGCTCATGATCTTAGGGGCCCAGTGCTGGCCCTGCAAAGTGTCTTGAAGGCGCAAAGCTCTGGGGGTGGGGGCGCTGAATATAATGACATCTTGGAGCAATCGACAGAACGTTTGCTGCAAATGTCGCAGGATTTACTTAGGGTCTTTAAAACTCCGAGCTATCCCAATCCTAGTAACAAAAGAGAATTGATTAGTATTGTATTTTTAAGGCGAATTTTGCGGAAAAGCCTTCAAGAATTTTTACTTTTCAATTCTCATTCTCAAACAAAGATTTGCTTTAAAGATTTTACAAAAATTCAAATGCATCATGATCATTCACATAGTGGAAAACAAAGCGTCATAGTGGCCTGTAAAACAGACCTAGAAAGAATTTTTCTAAATCTTTTAACAAATTCATTTGAGGCCTGCGAAGAACGACTGAATTCAAAAGTTTTGGTGACTTCATATATAGACGAACAATCACTTAAAATCGAAATTCAAGATAATGGCTGTGGAATGAGTGACGATGAAATTGGCTTGGCCCTAGACGGCATTTCTTCAAAAACTAATGGTAACGGAATTGGCCTTTCGAGCGCCATTTCAACTTTGGATGAATGGGGTGCCAGATTGGATGTTGAAAGCCAAAAGGGCATGGGCACTACGGTCATATTTTCGTTCCCGATGGAACATCAAACAATTAACTAATTTAAAGGGTGGATATTTATGAAAACATTTAAAACAATTTTTATTTCAGCATTGGCAGTCATGAGCTTTGGAGTACAGGCAAAAACAAAAGTTTCGGTATCAAAATTTGAAAACAAGGTCGGTGATAGCAATTGCCGAGACCAACATTGGGATTATTGGGAACGAAACTTGGGCACAGCGTTTCAAGAAATGCTTATGACCAAACTTACTGAAGACGATCGCCTAGAGCTTCTAGATAGAGAAAACATCAAGAATATGTATGAGCAAGAATTCAATCTTGTAAATTCTGAAGAAGCGACAACTCGTGAACGAGGTAAGTTTAAAAGTGCCGACATTGCTTTTGTTGGTGCCGTTACGGAATTCGAATTTTGTAATAGCAAAAATGGCGCCTCGGTGGATGTTGGCAAGATCATCGGATTTGGAAGTCTCAAACTTGGTGGAAAATCTGCTAGTGCGAAAGTTGCTGTCGATATTCGTGCCGTAGATGTTCGAACGGGGGCCATCCTGGCTTCGGTTAGAGGCGAGGGCAAAACAAAAGAAGGTGGACTGGATATTGGTCTTGATATTGGGGCCTTAGATTTTGATTTGAATTCTGCAAAGAAGTCTCCACTTGGGAAGGCCTCAAGAGAGGCCATTGAAGAGGCGACTGATAGGCTGATGAATAAGCTGGGCAAACGAATCAACGCCACTACTGTAAGCGCAAGGTAATTTGTAAACTAATCCCAAGATTCTCCTGCTTGGGTGGTGTAAGTAGGCTTCTCTTGCGAGGGGCCTACTTTTTTTTGTTTTTATGCTTGGGGTTAGCAGCTAGGGTTTTGTTTGGGTCATTTGCTGCTTGCCATTTTTCTAGCAGGCCTTCTTCTTCGACTTTATCATTTACGGCGTCACGACAGCGTTCAAAGGCCCGTTTCATTTTCTCGTAATCAATAATTAACGAGTTTGAGTCCCAACTCGTAATGCTAGATGGAAAAGTACAAAGTTCAGGCATTTCGTCTAAGCATCCATAGAATTTAATTTTATTGACCACATCTTTGTGAGCTATTCCGGGATATTCAATATGTGCATCGTTATTGCGGCCGGATGAAAATCTAATGGTAAGATCGGCATCGGGTGCACAATTCATTTCAGATACTATGATGGCAAGATCGTTTCTAACTTTTTCTTGATCAAGGTTTGTTAAATTAGAGTAAATCCTTTTGCAAAATGAAATGGTGTCGGGTTCTTGAGCAGTTTTTTGGCTTAGATCTAAGGTAAGGTATGGTGGATCATTCGGGTTCTTGGCTTCTTTTTTTTGTAGGACATCTTTGTACTCACATTTGTGACCTTGCATAGGAACTTTAGAGAGGTCTACGGAATACATCTTGAAATTTACTTTCATAGCATTGGCACTAATTCCCAAAAATATTGCGAGGTTGATGGCGATGGCTTTAATGAAAGTTTGCATTTTGCATTCCCTTACTTTTGATGCTGTTGGCTTTTTGAGTTGGTATTGTTTTTAACATTGTTGCGGCAGGCCTGAAACATGCGATCTGAAATTTGAACCAGCGTTCGATGATATCTTTCCGCGTCGCTACAAGTTTGAGAAGTTTTTTCAGCCTGGTTGCCTTTAAATTGTGCTTTGTTTTCGGCTAAGCCAAAGAAATCTGTAAAATCTTTTTCGGATGGAACAACAGCATTTTTGTCGCCAATAATTGGCATGTTTTGGCTGCAATTACTCTCGGTTATTGGAAGTGGGGTCGAGAATTGCGCGAATGCTTTGAGTCCCTTGCCTTGAGGAAGTGAGCTTACAAATTCTTCGGCTGCTTCGTAAAAGTCTGTTTTGGGGGAATTGATTGGGTTAAAAATACTTGAGCCCTTCGAGGTTTTAAACCCTGAATAAGTACCTTCGGCATTCAGTATGTTATCGATTATATAGTCTCTGGATGCTCCCGAACATTCCCGAAAGATATAGTGTCTGAGGTCTATCTCCATTTTTTGTACTTGTTGTGCCCATGTTCCCTGATTTCCAGTGCATTCAAAAAGCGGGTCTAAATTTACAAAGCCCTTGCCTTTCCCAGGTTTCCAATCGGCGTGAATCATAAGTTGTATGATATCTTTATCTGTCGAATCTGAAGAAATTTTATCTGCCATCTGTTTCGCATCTTGCTCGGTAAATGTAGAATCATTAACTCGATGTGCCCTGGCTAAAAGTGCTGAGTGAATTTGTGTATTCACAGCGCCCTTGACCTGATTTGTGGCTTCCTTAATCTTAAATCTTGTTTTGGCGGGATCACCTGACTCCGGGACATATTGTCCGAGCTCACCTGAGCTTAAGGTTTTAAATGAACGTAGAATTTCTGGCGAAGATGCTCGTTTGATAAATCTAGTAAATGCTAAAAGTTTAGAATGATTTCCGAGGGGGTTGTCATCTTTGAATTGTTCACAATGTTTTGGACAATTAATCTCAGGATTTGTTTTTTGTAACTCTCTACATTTGGTGATGCTCATTCCCGGCTGGCCGGCTATGTAGCATAGGGGGTCAGTATCCGTCATAAAGTGAGAGTAAAGACCGAGGCGCCTACCGATTTCTTCATCCATCTCGGTTTGAATCATGTTCGAAAGATTTTGTTTATAGTCTCCGTCGAATTTGAAAACAGATAAGTTTTTTTTGAGCCGCGTGTTTAGATCTTCGCCATCTGTGGAGCTTCCAGCCTTATCAATATGCGCTCGTAGTGCCTTTAGCTGTTTGTTATCTGTCGGGTCATATTTTTTAATTTTAAGCTGGGTTTGAAGGTTCTCCCGACATGCTTGAAGCTCCGAATTTATAGATTTTGCAATATTAGCTTCGACAACTGTTGATCCGCTTCCCGAAGTTTTACGTCGTGAAGCAATTGCTTCGTCAATCGCCTTTTCGTAGGTCTTTCTAAAGTCTCCACCTAGTGCCACGGAAGGATCATACTTTGGTAAAATCCCCGCACTCTGCCCCTTTTTCTTTTCCATCAATGTTGTGTTGCCCAGCGGATTGGCCTTGTCGCTGCTGCTTGAGTATGACGGCTTGTAGGAGGGCAAGACGGAGGATTTGCTTTTGTTGTTAGAGGATTTTGATCCGCCCTTGTTGAGGAGCTTGTTGGTCATGGTGGAGAGGGCGTGGGCAGCAACCGCTGATTTGTCGGTGCCGCCTGTCCCATCACCATTTCCCACGAAAGCACGTGCGGCTGTTCCGCTATAGATACCAGATCCTCCAGAGGATCCGCCTAAATTTCCTGCCAATGGTCCCATGGCTAAAGATCCTGGGCGCGGTTTGTAGCCGCTCGCTACATTGGTCACACGACCTTCTGATTGGTAACGAACATTCGCTGGTGAATTTATAGAAGCAAAATTTAGGGAATTGCCACCATTGGAATTTGAGTTTATGCCATTGACGGCAACATTTATATTGGCGGCAAATTGATTGCTAAATCCGGGACCAAATTCAGAGGAACCCACAGCATCCGTGAGCGCATTGGCTGCTGCCGTCGGATCGGCACCGGTTAAACTTGCTAATTGTTTAAGCGCACTTTCTTTATCTGCGGCACTAGCATCCGAACTTGCCAAAGTCTTCAGTGCTTTCTCGGCTGCTTCTTTGCTTGCGCCACCCAGGCTTCCGCCTTTACCGCTAGCACCGACTAGGCGCAAAAATCTATCCAGAATTTTTTTTCGCCATGCCGCGGGCAGGTTTCCGTCTTGAATGCTGCGGTATTCATATTCAACAGAGTCGGCTAAAGCTTTGTCGCTCAAGGGGACATCTAAATGATCACGAAGTGTTTTTTGGTTTTCGTTAAAATATCTAACACTTTGATCGGCAATTTGTTGCGAATCATTTGCCGTCGCAGAAAAGCAGATGAGAGTTGAGAAAAGTCCAATAGAAGAAGACCCAAAATATTGTCCCAATTTTCCCATATCCCCACTAGCTATTCTCCGGGATAATAGGGGGTCAACGCAAGGCCTAAACTCAAAATTTTAACCAATAAGTCACCGCAAATTAAGACAAAATTAATCAAATCTTAACATGGCAGCTCTAAGTGTCAGATAAATGCCTAATGCCCCAACACCAGGGGTATGAGTAGTATTGAAATCAAGGTACTGATCACTGTCGCTATAGCAACTTTCTGCGGTTCGGCCTTTAACAGGCTAGCGAAAGCAACCACATTGGCGGCCATCGGACAAAGCGCAATCAAAATTAACACCTGTCGTACGAGTGGAGAAAATAGCCCGAGGCTGGCAAAATCATCTAGGAAAATCATTGCAAACGTAATGGCTGGCCAAACACCATACTTAATAAAAAAGGCGTAAAAGTTAAAACGCCAGTCGATCATTTTTAGCGAGCGAACATCCGCCATCGCAATTCCAAGTAACATCATTCCAAGAACTGAAAAGGCTCCCTTAATCCATACAAAAAATTCGAAGGCAGGATGACTTAGGCGTACGCCACAAAAGTTTAGTAACAAACCAGAGGCAAAAACATAGAGGACTGGAAGTCGCAATAGTTTGCGAAGACTTTGCATGGGCGAATAATGACTACGAGCTGTGATGTAGACTCCAAAAGTGGCTTCAAAAATTACAAAGCCAAAAGAAATGAGCACTATGATCGGAAAAGCGTCCGCACCCAATATGACAATTGCGGCGGGGAATCCAAAATATCCAGAATTTGCGTTTCCGCCAGCATAAGACAGAACATTGCGAGCCGGTGATTGAAATAAAAATCCACCAAGTTTCCAAGTAAGCCAACAAATAAGGGCGCAAACAAAAACATAGAGGAAGGGAAGCATGATGAGCTGAGGGCTAAGTTCTGCATCAAGTATGCCCTTGAAAATTGTAAGTGGCGCTAAAATATAAATGAGCAACGGCGCTATGGCTTCTCGGGTCACATTGAGCTTTCGCCCAGCAAAAAAACCTAAGATCACAAATAAAAATAGTGGGGCGAGTCTAAAGCTAAGGTCTAAGAAAGAAGTGAGACTCATGTGAATGAGACTAGTTTTAGTGTGGGATTAGCTCTCTGTAAAGAGTGTCATGGGAAACGGTCCCCGGGAAAGGCCATTAGACAAATTGCTATATTTAAGTCGCGCCAAGCAGTTGCTTAAAACCTGAAGTCGCAATAGAAAATAGTGGTGTGGAATTGGATAAAAGCGTGGCTCTTTAAAAAGGATGCCGAATGGGTTCACCATAGTACGCTAAAACTTGTAAAACTTTTTGCATGCCTTCCTTTTATCCTTAGGTGGGTCTCTGGGACCCCATCGCAAAAAAAGTTTTCATCAGAGACTTCTTTAAACGCGCTAAAAACAAACTGTATGAATCTAGATTTTCAGCACCCCTTGGGATTGGCGGCTGGATTTGATAAAAATGCAGAACTCTTGGACAGCGCTCAATCACTTGGATTTGCTTTCATTGAAGTGGGGACTGTGACGCCTCGGCCTCAGCCAGGCAATGAGCGACCGCGATTGATTAGAGTTTCCCAGAATCTAGCGCTTTTTAATAGAATGGGATTTAACAACGATGGTGCCGATGTGGTGGCCGAAAGAATCAAAAAATTTCGCACTAAGATTGCTCTAAAAAATCTGCCCAATACCTTAAAAATTGGAGTGAATATTGGTAAAAATAAAGACACCACTGCTCAGCTGGCAGCGCAAGATTATGCAATGTGCGCCGAAAAATTTGCAAAGCTCGCTGATTATTTGGTTGTTAACGTAAGTAGTCCTAACACCCCAGGATTGCGCGACTTGCAAAACATAAAATCCTTGGAAGAAATTTTTAAAGCGGTCAAAGAAGCTACTATTCGACAAGATTGTTCAAAGCTTCCCATCTTGCTAAAGCTTGCGCCCGAAATTGATCCGGAACAATTGAAAGATCTCATTGAGGCAGCCGATTCGTGGGGTGTTGATGGCTATGTGCTCACCAATACCTGGGGAGGAAAGCATAAAGGCTTTACGGGAGGTTGGAGCGGCCAGCCTGTTGCCGAGTATTCTTTGAATTCCCTTAGATACGCACGCACGGCGACTCAAAAAACGATTATAAATGTTGGCGGAATTTTGACGCCCGATGAAGCTCAGGCTCGACTCGCTGCAGGTGCAGATTTGGTGCAAATTTATACAGGATGGATCTATGCAGGCCCTCGATTCCCCTCGGATATCGTTCGATTCCTGACACAATCAAAGAGCTGACATATCTAAAAATCTATCTTCCCTGCTAAAATGATTTCTCTATCATAGGGCATAGTGCATAGGGCATAGGGGAAAACCGTAAATGAAGCCGAGTCAGTTCCGCAAAATTAAAAGCTTAAACAACGCATTCTTTTTTGCATTATTTTTAGTTTCGCTTTCTTCAAGCTATGCATGGGCTGCTGATCAAATCAATATTCGTAATTTTGCTGGCGATGCTGTTGGTACGGAAACTGGTGGAACATTAGCGGGACATACTTCGGAATCTGGTAGCACGCAGGTGATTCGAGTGGGCGTGGATGAGATCATCGATGGCGCTGAAGAAGTTGAAATTGTTGTTTCAACAAATCTTTCAGTTTCAGAAGTAGAAGTTTTGGATGAAAATGGGGTAGCACTTACCTTAGATGCCTTTACCTTAAGCGTGGCTAACGGATCCGAAAAAATATTACTCCTCAAGGGCGTCGACGATACTGATCAAGATGGCGATGTCACAGAAATTGTAACGTTCACCACCGCAAGTTCGTCGGTCGCGGGTATCACCGATGGAAAAACCTACGCCCTTAGAGTGATCAATTCCGATAACGATGGCCTTAGCACGAGCACAGCTCCGTCGGAGCCAACGCTTAGGTATCCACTAGAAGGCGCAAGCTTTGCGACGGACGAAGCTTTTCTTTGGGAACATGCCTACGATCGAGAAAAAGATACTTTGACTTACCAACTTTGTGTACGCGCTGAGGAGGTCACCATTCCTAAATGCGTTTCCGTTGCAGACACGTCCATCGTTCCAGGTTCAGGCGTCGCGGTTTTAAGTTGGCCCATTGTTCTTGCCATCGCATTGAGTTTTCTTTTATATAAATTCAAAACAAGGCGGCGCAGACGAACTGCCATTCATATCGTTCAGTTTGCACCACAGGTTAAAAAACATACTCCGAGCCCAGCCATCATTGTTCTTCTTCTTTTGTTGACCGTAGCGTGCGGAAACAAGGCATTGATTGATGCCCTACAGGTGAGTCCTCGTCCATCGGTGACTGCTACATTTCCAGATCTTCAAGCGGGAAAAACTTACTTTTGGAAAGTTTATGCAGACGATGAAAACGGCAACGTTATTGCAAGTTCTCAAGAATATTCATTCGAAGCGAAGGCGCCTTAGTGATGAGGGCGTTTTTGGTTTCAACCTTTATGATTCTATGTTTGCTGGCATCAATAAAAGTGGAGGCAACTAATTTGCCCCCCAAAAAACCACTGACCAAAGAAAATGCATTAGGCGAAGGTGCTGCAGTTGTAGATCCGAATAGACTGTCACAAGACTCCCCCGAAAACACAGAGACTTCAGGTGCCATAGCGCCAGTGATAATCAATTCCAAAGTCATTCAAGATCTTCGCAAAAACCAAGAAGATAAAGTTAACATTAGTGTTGATAAGTCACTTCAGGAAATTGATTCTATTCCTGTTGCTTCGGTGGGCGAGGCAAGTACGACCCCGGAAGTTGCTACAACCGAATCTCGCTATTGGATGGTCTTCCCCAAAAAACCCGAGCTTGCCTTTATAAGCGGTTGGGCCTTTACACACAAAGATCTTGCCGCTCTAGCGGGTAGTGGCTTTGCTTTCGGAGTCATGGGCGCACAAGAAATCAATGAAAGAATGCAAATTCAATTTAGATTGAGTGCCAGTCATCACGCAGAAGACAATAGCAGTCGCCAAAATAGATTGTGGATCATTCCTATGGAAGTGCTTGTACAGTTCACTAAAAAAATAGGCAATTTTATAGCTTATGTTCAGCCGGGATTAGGAACGGCCGCTTGGTTTTCGGAAAGCACCCGTACCGTTGATTTGTATTCAGAAACTTCTCACGGGTATGATTTTATGGCTTCCGGAGGGATAGGGGTAAAATATACCATTCCCGAAATGGCTTGGACCTTCGGCGCCGATTATAGCCTAAGCTACATCTCTGGATATTTTGATAACTATCTCTCCAGAATCATGTTATATAGTTCTTATCAGTTTTAACTCCAGGCGCTTGCGGCCCTAAATTCGTAGCTATAGTATGGTGCTAAGGCAACGACCGTGCGAATGATCAAACAACTACTAAAAAAAGATGTGTTCTCTTGGGCCCTGTATGATTGGGCCAATAGTGCCTTCTCGACATCTATCATGGCGGGGTTTTTTCCGTTGTTCTACAAAAGTTATTGGAACTCAGGGGTCGATGCGGCCCTCAGTACCAGTCGTCTTGGTCTAACAAATTCTGTAGCGAGTTTATTCATCGCAATATCGGCACCCTTTCTTGGAGCGCTTGCAGATGAAGCGGGAGCCAAGAAGAAATTTTTGTTTGTCGCCACATTTATTGGAGCACTCTTTACGGCCTTTCTCGCCAACATTGGAGAAGCACAATGGTTGGGTGCTTCCATTCTTTATGCGTTAGCTGTCTATTCGTTTTCTGTTTGCATGATGTACTACGATTCTTTGCTTCCCTTTGTTTCACACGATGATGATGTAGATTTTATCTCCGGTGCTGGTTTTGCCATGGGTTATCTTGGTGGCGGCATATTGTTATTTATCAACGTTCTTATGTTTAAAAATCCTGAAATGTTTGGGCTGGCCGGAAAAACGGAGGCCGTCAAAGCAACCTTTGTGAGCGTTGGTTTGTGGTGGTTTTTATTCTCGCTTCCCATGTTCAAGAACGTAAAAGAACCCATTGAGAAAAAACAGCAGCCTCTTTCTCTCATTTTTAGGAAAACTTTTTTTGAACTTAGCAAAACTGTGAAAAAAATTATCGCCAACAAAAATGTTCTCTATTTTATGTTGGCTTACTGGCTCTATATAGATGGCGTTCATACCATTATAAAAATGGCCGTTGATTATGGGGTCAGTATTGGCTTTCAAACTTCCGATCTCATAACGGCTCTGTTGATTGTTCAATTTGTAGGATTTCCAGCTGGTTTCTTTT
The DNA here is from genome assembly GCA_041750195.1 of Bdellovibrionota bacterium. Classification (GTDB taxonomy): domain Bacteria; phylum Bdellovibrionota; class UBA2428; order UBA2428; family UBA2428; genus JBGSZX01. The sequence goes on from JBGSZX010000031.1 coordinate 174,415, forward strand.
TTGGATGGCTCGGGCAAAAGTGGGACGTAAAAAAATCTATTCTGCTTGGTATCAGCTGCTACGTAGCCGTGGTTTTTTGGGCGCTTCGTATGACCACCGTTCAAGAGTTCTTTATAATGGCAACTATGATTGGTCTTGTCCAGGGCTGTGTACAAGCCTTGAGCCGATCATTGTTTTCTCGTTTGATTCCTAAGGAACATTCGGGAGAATTTTTTGGATTCTATAATCTGGTTGGCAAGGCAGCGTCAGTTTTAGGGCCAAGTTTAGTTGGACTAGTGACTTTATATTCTGGAAACAATCGTCTTGGAATTGCTTCGCTACTTATATTGCTTGTTGCTGGGGGAATGATCCTTGGCTTTAAAGTAAAGAATCCCGCCCGAGCATAGGAAAGTCTGTCACAATACCATCGGCTCCGTTCGCAACAAGTTCTTTCATGTGCGAGGGGTCGTTGATGGTCCAATAGTGGACCTCGATTCCCATGCTGTGAAGAGCATCAATGATTTTTTGATCGGCAAGGTTGTAGTTCTCGTAGCGATCAGGAATTTGAAAAGCTTGTGCGGCGCACTTATATTCATTCAACTTTCCCGCCAATAAATTTTGTAGAAAACTAAAGACTTCGCCGTAACAGGCGCTTGTAGGAATGGAGTTAGGAAGCTCCTTCCGAATGTTCGCCATGATTTTATCGTTTTCTGCTGCAATCAGTATTCTATCTAAAGCGTTGCTTGCTTTGGCGGCTTTCAATAGTTGAGCCGTCGCAATTGCTTTTGAATCTTTAATCTCTATGTTGAAATAATGATTAGGAAAAGCTTTAAAAATTTCTTCTACCCCAGGCACCTGCAAACCTTGTTCGCGGAAAGGATAGTCTTTTTTGTTTGGCGAATAGGTAAATCCAGCGTCAAATTGATTTAACTCGTCAAAGTTAATTTCGTTGATCATGACGTCGGCACCGCAAGTTCTTAACAGATTTTTATCGTGCAAAAAGACGGGAACATTGTCTTTAGTGAGCCACACGTCGGTTTCTATGTAATTGGTTGCCTTGGAGGCTGCTTCGAACGAAGCGAAAGTGTTTTCAGGAGCAACCCCAGAAGCCCCTCTGTGTCCAAAAATTCTTGGTTTGGGTGATGCGAAAAAGGCGTACTTTTGGGCGTTCATAGCAGAGAATCATATAGCCCAAAGCTACAATGCGGCCACAAAGAATTTAAATAAAATTCGTCGCTGAGTGTTGATCGAAGTTTAAACATCAATTTTAGGGCTCAAAGCGATAGCCGACACCGCGCACTGTAATGAAGTGTTTTGGTTTCTCCGGGTCTATCTCAAAGCTTTTTCTGATGCGGCTCATAAAAAAATCAACCGTTCTTGTTTTGGGGAGCCATTGAAATCCCCAAACGTCTTTCAAAAGATCGTCTCTGCTTAACGCAACATTTGGATTTTCGATAAATTTAGAGACCAGTTTGAATTCCAGCTGAGTTAACTGGATCCAGCCAGATTGTCCTAAAATTCTTAAATTTTTAATGTCACGACTCCATAAGGCTTCAGGCTTGTTAATTTTTAAGGGAACAAAAGGCAAAATTGTGGCTCTGGTGTATCGCCTTTGAAGTGCCTGGATGCGTGCCTCGAGTTCAGCATAGCTAAAAGGTTTGGGTAAGTAGTCGTCTGCGCCTTCCTTGAGTCCTTTGATGCGATCCTCGACCTCGCCAAGTGCCGATAAAACTAAAATCATTGGTGCATTGGAAGTGCTTTTTATTTCCTCGCAAAGCTCGAGTCCGTCGCCATCAGGGAGCATTCTATCGAGAAGACATAGGTCGAATTCTGTATTTGAAAGTCTTTCATGCGCATTCTCAATGGTGGTGCTGTGTTCTACTATTAGACCCATTTTCTCGAGCGCGACTTTCATGGTTGTTGCAAGGTGAACTTCATCTTCAACCAATAAAACTTTTCTAAATTTAATTTCTTGGCTCATAGAATGGTCTCGGTTTTGCCTTCGAGGATAAAAGTGGCCCCACATTCAGGGCCGGGACTTTCTGCACGCAAGTCAAAGTTCATGGCCCTTGAGGCCGTATAGGCCAAGTGCATTCCTAGCCCCGCTCCGGGAATCGCCAATGAAGATTTGGATCTAAGACGTTTGAATCGCTTAAAAATGTCAGCTGATTTTGAATTGTCAAATCCCATTCCGTTGTCCTCGAAACGTATCGTCCATACGTCAAAGGGCGGATTATCGCTATGAACTCGTTCCGTCTTAATAACAAGCTTTGCTCCAGTCAGATTAGAAAACTTTTTAGCGTTGTCGACGATATTTCGAGCTATCAAATCCAGAAGTTTTGGATCGGCTTCAATGTCTAAGTCTAATTTTGCGCCTTCGCGCGCAACTTCGACTCGGCCGTGAAGAATTTTTTTCCATGCTTCAATTTGTTTCGTTAACCAACTTTCTAAATTTAACGTCATCAAATTCGGAGACTCCGAGAATTGATCCCATCTTGAAGCGGTTAGAAGGCGATCAATATCTCCTTTTAGACGTTCAAGCTCACTTTGGTGGGCCCCCCATAAGTCATTTAGTTCTTTCTCGTTTAGATTGCCGTCTCTTATAAGTTGAGAGCTCAATTCTAGGCTTGCTAACGGAGTTTTAAGTTCGTGTGTGACGTTCGCAAGAAATTCTTTTTGAAGCTGATTGAGTTTCATCTCTCTTAGAACTTTAATAAAAAATAAAATAAAAATGCTGATGACGAGCAAAAATCCTAGCGATCCAAATACGACAACAAGCCACGGATGAGCATCTGTCGGCAGATTTTGAGACTTAAATTTTGATCGAGCGAGGCTGATCATGTCATAGTAATTTTGAACAAGGACCCAATTGTAGGATGTCCCAAGGACCGCGGTAATAACTAGAACCAGCCCAAACAAGACACCCCAGGGCCAGCGTTTATGTGAATTTTTGATATGGAGCTGTCTAACGTCTCGCATTGGCATGTCGTAAAGCTTTCTTCGAATCATGCCGTTGTGTCAACTTTGATTGTTGACGAAAAACATCTTCGAAGAAAAGGCGAGCCAAATAGGAGGACTTGACGGTCCAAAATTTGTTATGAACTGTGACAACCCCAATGCTTAGGCGTAAATCATCGCTCGCAGCATAGCCTACAAACCAATCGGTACGTCCGCGAATATTTTTTCCATCTAGCGATCCAGTTTTTCCACCTAATTCAAGGTCTTCAAATTTGTGAGCAAATCCGCGGAACTGTTTGCGAGATGTTCCCTTGAGAACAGTTTCTTCCATCAATAGCTTCATTTGTCGGGCGGAATAGGGAACCAAAACTGAAGAAGTTTCGGAAGGTTTGCCTGAATATAGGGATTTGCCGTTTTCGTCTCGGATATTATCAATGATGTAGGGCGTGCGCATTTCACCGTCATTCAAAATGGTGGCGGCAATCATGGCGCCGTGAACGGGGCTCATCATAGTTCGGTGTGTAAAGCCGGCAGCGCTTTCTGCGGTATCCCATCTTTTTGAGGGATCCAGAATGTATTTTGAGTCTTCGATCAAGATGTCGGTCTTGGTGCTCTTGTTGAAGCCAAACGATTCAGCGTATTTAAGGAGGTCTCTCCCACCGAGATGAAATAAACCAATTTTTCCGAACACGGTATTGATTGATTGTGCAAAGGCCTGCCGTAGCGATACGTGGCGAGTCCACTTGTTTACGTCTGTGCTGTTAACATTACTTCTGTAAAGTGTAGATTTGCGCCCATTGTAGGGAATGACAGTCTCTGCATAGGCTTTGCCTTCGTCTATGGCGGCTGATGCGGTAATGATTTTTGAAATGCTTGCCGCGGGGAAGGGAGCGCGCAGCGCCAAATGTCCCTGTTCTAATTCGGGATCAGGATTTTTAATATGACTTTCTAGGACAAGTAGCGCGCCGGTGTCAGCATTCATAACGGCAACGGCGGCAAAATCTGGATTGTATCGCTTTAAATATTTCTGAACGATGTTTTGGTAGTCCTCTACTAGCGTACTACTAACTGAGGCATGAATCATGGAGTCTAAATTTTTGTACCTTGGAATATCTAAGGAAGTGGGAACTACTCCTTCTTCATTTAGGTGTTTAGTTATGATGGGAGCAAGATATTTGGCGGAAACTCGGAACGGAAATTTAATTTGTTTATCGACGATGAACCACGCTACAGTTATTCCCAAAAAAATAAGACCCGTTAGCGCGCTTCCAAAATACATTAGCGATTTGTGAGGGGCTAATTTAGAATTATTTGAATAAAAGCTCATGAATCTTTCTAGGAGTGAAAAAATGTTGATGATGTAAAAGTTATGGCTTGATCAACAATGTGAGGCGGAATTTCGTGACCACCTGAAAATTCATTTTGACGAACCTGAAATTTTCTCAATCGCAATTCATCGACCATTCTTCTTGAGTGACGAATCGATAGAACCGAATCCGAAACGCCATGACTCACAAAAACGGGACAGGTTTCATCGGATTTAAAGTCGGGAGTTTTTATGTAGGGCCAAGCGCCGGAAAATAAAATCATACATTGTATGTAGGAAGGACGATGACGAAGTAACAGGTCAAGAGCTAGCATGGCCCCCTGAGAAAATCCTCCAAGGCAAATTTTTGTGCCGTCCTTAGCTATGTTGTCTAAAAAGGGCAGAATTTCTTTATCCACTACTTTTTGAAGTCTCTTTAGGTGGGCTTCGTCAAACAATGGTCCATCCGGATCCGATGCTCGGCTCTCAAGCAGCGAAATATCTAGGTCAAACCAGGCACGTCCGCCAAATGCGGCCAATGCCTTTGGCATCAAAGGAGCCTGAGGGACGTAGGCCCAGCAATCGTTGTCCTGCTTTAAAATTGGGACAAGTGGGGCTAAATCTTCGGCATTTGCACCATATCCATGCAAAAGCACTAGTGCTAGTTTCGAATTATTTCTTGCTTTAAAATCAATAGTTTGTAGCATAATTCCGTACTTTGTCTTTGACTTGGTATGACTCATCGCGGTAAATATCCCCAGCCCTAATTTACTGGAGTCCATATATTATGCGTAGAATTTTTTTACCTCGCCCTTTAATTACTTTAACTGCATTTTTACTCTTTGCACAGTCAGTCTTGGCGCAAAAATCGGCCAATGTCCTGCCACACAAAATATGGCGAGTTCGTTGGGTTGGGGTGAGAACGGGATCCTTAACGGAATCTCTTAATGAGGATGGCACTTCCTCTCATTTGATGTCAGCCCTCGAAAAAAGCTTAACGGCAAAAGATATGGCTGCGTTGAATCCAGAATTTAACCAGCTCTATAGCGCTCTGAATACATTTGAGTCCGGATTAGGGGATAGTTTGTTGCTTGCAGATTTTTATCCAAGCTCCGAAATGATCGCCACAAAAAACACTGTGGCAGCTGAATACGGTCTCACATCCAAAGTTTCTTTGGGAATCATTATTCCCATTACCCACATGAATGTTAAAGCAAGTTTTAATGCCGACGTACAAAATAACGTTTCTGAAATTCAAGCTAAAGTTGCGGGAAACAATGGACTCAGTGATGGTCTCACAACCTTCTCAGCTAGAATGCCAAACACAGAAAGTTTTGCCAATGATGTCTTTGTCGCAAATGGATATTCTGTGCCGGGAGATTTTTCTTGGACAGGACTCGGAGACATTGAGCTTGGCGCAAAAGTTCAACTCATAAAAAATTCAAAATTTAAAGCGACTTCGCTCACTGGCTTTAGAATGCCCACGACTACCCATCATCCAGAATTATCTAACCTATTGGATTCTTCTTCTGGTGATGGGCAGTGGGATTTGGCCTTTGAGATTGCGACAGAGTACATGCCAATTAACAATGTTGTATTTAGTGCCGCAACTCGCTATACCTCGCAACTTCCTAATTCTCAAAAAAATGCTCTGCTCAAAACAGGGCAGAGCGGTCTGCCCAATTTGACTGACTCAGACACAGTTCAAACGGTTAAGCGAAACTTGGGTGACCAACTAGAAACTGAAATTGGCGCCTCTTATCAAATGGGACGATTTATCGTGAACGCTGCTTACGAAAATTCGATCAAAAACTCGGATTCATATTCGGTACCTGAGGGATTTCGCTCTGACAATTTGGAAGACGGGACCGATGCCGTTCAAAATCGTTATGCATTGGGAGTTAAGTATACAACGGTTGCGGCTTACGTTGCTAAAAAGTCGGCTATTCCCTATGAGGCGCAAATTACTTACAACGATATTTTTTCCGGACGAAATGTGACCCGGGCTGCCTACACTAGGCTCGATTTAATTTTCTTCTTTTGATAACAGAGATTGGTGATTGATATGAAAAATTTAATTTTATCATTTTTAGCTTTTGGATTTATAAGTTGTCAGGGAATTGAGTTCAAAGAAACTCCCCGTAACACTTTAAAACCTGTCGATAACACAGGAATCAGCGACATTGATTCTGGCACAAGGCGTGAAATTGAAAACGGGTTGAGTCCAGCAGAGTTTTTCGCTGATGATTCATCATTCTCTTCTTCACCCACGGAACCAAGTCCTATTGGCGCCTGTGACTATATTCGTGAATTGAGAGATGAATACAAAGCTCGTCCAAGAGATTACAAAAAATTTCAGCTTTTCTCCTTCATTCAGGATCAAGAGGTGGACGGGAAAACTCAGTTGACTGGAATTATGAATTTGTCGGCCAATCCTCAAGTTCTTTATAAAACGAGTGCTGAGGCGAATAAAGGAGCCAGCCGCTTTGATATGCCGGACTTCGAAGAGTTTATGGCTAAGGCCAAAAAAGCTTATGAAGATGGTGAGCTTAGCTGGACCAAATATACGGCACTTAAAAAAATGTATGATTGGGGCTGGACTGAGATGTTGGCCGAAAAAAGAAACGAAGCTGTATTGGATAAATTTGATGAAGGGGCTTCTGGAAGTGTGACCGGCCGGCCGCGTTTGTTATCCAAATCTGAGCTTGTTAAAGTGTTTTTTGAAAATTCAAGACACTATTCTAATATTGACGATGTTAACGAATCTGATGTCGCAAGTTTTGGGTGGTGGCTACATTCGCTCCCTTTGTTTTCTAAAAATATCAGTTTGGCAAATGATTGGGCTCGAGCGATACGCGTGGTAAATAATGCGTCAACTGCAAATGCCACTGACGTTTCATTTGCCGAAGAAGCCTGTTTGTTTGTGCTTGTTCAGCGTATGAGCGCTCAAGTTCTTAGCCAAAAAGGCTTTGAGGGTTCTGCAGCCTTAAATTCTCAAGGACTGTTGTTTAACAATTTTCCGAATGAAGAAATCGTGAAATACCCGGTCAAAACATACGAGGGGTCATGGAAAGTTCCGCTTTCAGGAGCTGTTATCACTCAATACTTAGGTCAGATGGCTGTTTTATCAAAACGTCTTGAAGAAAATAGTGATGACAAAGAGGCTCAAAAAGAAATGGCGGCCTTGCTTAAGACAATGAGATCAAAGCACGCGCAGAGTACAGGTGATTTTTTGAATAGTTTTAGAGCCTGGGCTATTTTGCTTTCTGCTCGTCGAACGACCGGAATTTGGGAAACGCTAAACGCCACTCCCAAAATGCCTCGTTTAAGTTCAGAGTTGCTTAAGCTTGCTGTGGGGATCTATGCCATGCATGCACCGATATTAGCAGCCGAAGAGCTAACCGTTTCACCAAGCAAGCGCTTATCTTTTGAAAAAGATGATTCTACTTTTAATCTATTGAGGCTAGGGCATTTGGCTCTTGCGACCGTTTGGGGGCTTGAGGGTCTTATTGATAGTCCAAGCGATCTAGATAAAGCTGTCCTTTCCGATGCACAGCGAGAGATGTTGGCCAAAAAAGATCCCACTAGCGCGAAGGGCAAACTTCGAATGCTTACTGATGGGTTGATGCTCGAGTTTTACAGTCGGGTAGCCGAAGGCAAAATTACTCGTGGAACTCCAGAATTTGGATATATGATCCAATATTTTAGGAAAACAGCTTATGTTCTTCGTGCACCGAATTTATTGGCACGAATTGAAAGACTAGAATCCGGCTTAGCTCTTAATGGAGAAGATATTCCCCGGTAATTGAGACGCGAAATTTTACTGTGCGCGGGGAAGAGGTGTTGGACGCTGAATAAGCCTCCTAGGGTGCTGATTAAATTCAGGAAAACTCCTAGACTGGCGCCAACTCTACTATTTCCGTTTATAGGTTTGAAATTGTTGGACAATTATTCGTGTACCACCTCTTCCCCGCGCACAGTTATACTTAAATATTCTTTATGTTATCCATAAGTATTGCTTATTGCTCAAATGCGTAATAAACCGAATATGGCCCCCCGAGTGGCCGGAAGGGACATAACAGTGCGCAAACATTCGTTTTTTTACCCGTTTTTTCAGCTATTTTTGCTAGTTACGCTTTCATTATCTCAATTCTCGAAGGCAGATAACTATTTTAATGAACTTAGGTGGGACGCTTACCTTCCTAACGATTGCCATGAAATTACCCTTGAAGACTTTCAAGGGGTGGAAGCATGGCCCGTTTACGGAATTGAAGGCAGTTCTAGACGCGGATTTGATTATGAATACCCTTTGAGGCGTGACGATGCGGCATGGCTTTGGGACGCTTTTCGCGGTGGGAAAGAGCCAACAAGATGGCCTTCACGCTTAGACAAAGAAGTGCAGACCATCAAAGAACATAAAAAAGCAATGGGCTTTGATTTTGGAGCCGAGGGTGAAGTTCTCGAATTGTTGGCTTTGGTTGATTTGCATAGAAACTTTGATCCCGAAAGATACTTTTTCACAGGCGGCATTGAGTACCGCGAAAGCCCAGATGCCCGAACTATCGGGGAGCTTGATGTCTTGGTTGGCGATCGATCAAATTGCAATATTGTTTTGGTCGGAGAAGCCAAGCTAGGAAATGGTTCGCTAACAAAAGCCCATCACCAGTTGGCGCGGTTTAAGGAATTCCTAAATCGACACAACATTAGTGTGAGCTGGAATGCTTTTGAGCTGCTTTACCATATTCAATAAATTTGATTTTGAGTCTGTCCGTGTGAGCTAAAAACTCAGATTTTTCTGGCAACCAACGGTACTTTGGGACTATCAAGTTCTTATGGGCGTTGTGGCTATTTTAATTTCTTTGGCACTTCTAATGTATGGTGCCTATCGGGGCATAAGTGTTCTGATCTTGGCTCCCCTTTTGGCGGCCTTTGCTGTTTTATTGTCTGGCGATGTGCCTTGGATGGGAACCTACACTCAAATTTTTATGGCCGCTTTGGGAAAATTTGCGGTTAAATATTTCCCAATATTTTTGATGGGCTCCATTTTTGGCAAGCTCATGGAAGTCAGCGGTTTCGCAAGATCCATTTCGCAAGGTCTTTTAAAAATGTTTGGACATACAAAAGCAATCTTGTCGATTGTCTTGGCTTGTGGATTGCTGACCTATGGCGGAGTGTCTGCCTTCGTTGTGGTCTTTACAATTTACCCTTTGGCATCAGCCTTATTTTGGGAGCTTAAGATTCCTAAGAGATTGGTCCCGGGGACGATTGCTCTTGGAGCGTTTACTTTTTCGATGACGGCGTTGCCTGGAAGTTCTCAAATTCATAATTTAATTCCCATGACTTATTTTGGAACCACGGCCTTTGCAGCTCCTTTGCTTGGAAGCATCGCGGGGCTGGCGATGTTCGTCTTGGGTGGTTTTTGGCTTCAACGAAGAGCAAGGCAAGCAAGAGAGCTAGGAGAGGGCTACGGTTACGAAGACGAATTTTCAGGTGTTGAAGAAAGGAGCTCTCTGCCTTTTGTGTTGGCGGTGCTTCCAATAGTGTTAGTGATTTCGTCAAACTATTTGTTTTCGGAATATTTCATTCCAGGATGGCAAACCGATTATTTGTCGAGCGAAAAATTTGGGGCAGTTGGGTTGCCTAAAGTGCTAGGAATTTGGTCTATGTTATTGGCTTTGGTGATTGGTATTTCATCATTGCTGATTTACATGTTTGTAAATTCGGGCATGAGAAAGCGAATCGCTAGGACAGTAAACGAAGGCGCTATGGGATCATTGCTTCCGACCTTCAATACCGCCTCTGAAGTGGGTTATGGTGCAACGATTGCGACGCTTGCAGGGTTTGCTCTTATTCGTGATGGAATATTTAGCGTGAGTCCAGGGAGTCCTTTATTGGCGGAAGTTCTGTCGATCAACGTATTGGCGGGAATTACTGGTTCAGCCTCGGGGGGATTGAGTATCGCTCTCGAAGCTTTGGGAAAACAATTTATTACTTTAGGGCAAAGTGCAGGAATTAGTAACGAGATCATGCACCGAGTGGCATCATTGTCCTCCGGTGGCTTGGATACTTTTCCGCACAATGGCGCTGTGATCACCTTGTTAACCGTTTGTGGCCTGTCTCATCGAGAATCGTACAAAGATATTGCAGTAGTTTCTTTGGTTGTTCCTTTGCTTGTAACTGTGACTTTAGTTGGTTTGGGATCGCTTTTGGGAGTGTTTGCTTCATGAGTAAAATTGTCGTTGGTATGTCGGGCGGTGTGGATTCATCTGTCACGGCGGCTCTTCTCAAAGAGCAGGGCCACGAAGTCATTGGCCTCTTCATGAAGAACTGGGAAGAAACTGCCGGCGGTCCTTGCACTTCCGAACAAGATTTTGAGGATGTTGTTAAGGTTTGTGAAAAAATAGATATTCCTTATTATTCGGTAGAGTTTGTAAAACAATATCGAGATCAAGTGTTTGCCTATTTTTTGGAGCAATACAAAAAAGGATTTACTCCAAATCCAGATATCTTGTGTAACCGAGAAATTAAATTCGATATTTTTATGAAACATGCCTTGGAGCTGGGTGCAGACTATTTAGCAACAGGACACTACGCGAGAGTCATTAAATCACAGGACGGAAAAAGTTTGCTTGGGCGTGGCTTGGATTCAGGAAAAGATCAGAGCTACTTTTTGAACGCCATCAGCTCAAACATTTTAGACAAGGTCATGTTTCCTATTGGCGATTTACAAAAATTTGAAGTGAGACAGTTAGCTGAAAAATATGATTTGGCCACCAAAAACAAAAAAGATAGCACCGGCATCTGCTTTATTGGTGAGAGAGATTTTAGAGAATTTTTGTCGAACTATATGCCCGCAAAACCAGGACTATTTTGCTCTCTGAGCGGAGAGGTCATTGGCGAGCATATTGGGACATCTTTCTATACTCTCGGTCAACGAAAGGGCTTGGGACTAGGTGGGGCAGGTGAGCCATGGTTTGTTGTTGCAAAAGATGGCGACAAGAACATTGTTTATGTTGAGCGCGGATTGGAACATCCGGCTTTATTTACTCGGGAGCTCTGGGCCTCTGAGGAAAGTTGGATTTCAGAAAGTCCCTTAAAAGACAAAGGTGTTTGGGTTGGCACTGCAAAGACGCGCTATCGGCAGCCAGATCAAATCTGTGAAGTGACGCTGACAGAAGATGGTTCGTTGTATGTAAAATTTGAAGTTGAGCAACGATCGATAACGCCGGGCCAATTTATAGTATTCTATGAAGGTGACATTTGCTTGGGAGGAGCCGTCATGCAAAAAACGGGGCCAACCCTTTGGGAGCGAGAAGGGCAAACGTGGCCACTTTTGAGTCAGGGAGTTTGATATGAAGAACAATAATGATCGATTGCTTATTGTCATTTGCGGAAGCATCGCTGCCTACAAGAGTGTTGATTTTATCCGAAAGCTAAAAGATAAATCTCTTGAGCTCGAAGTTATTTTAACTGAGTCGGCAAAAAAGTTTGTAGCTCCAAAAACTTTGGAAACTTTTTTGGGAAAAAAAGTGATATCCAATGATCATTTCGATGATAGCCATTTAGGAACAGAGCACATTGATTTTGCAAGAAAGTTTGATGCTGTTCTTGTTTATGGGGCAACGGCAGAATTCATGGCCTCCTATAAAAATGGGAATGCCAATGATTTTTCGCACGCTCAACTTCTTGCATTCAAGGGGCCAGTTTTTATAATGCCTGCCATGAATCCTTCCATGTGGGCTCATCCAGCAACCGTAGAAAATGTGCGAGTGTTAAAAAGCTGGGGCGTAACATTTTTTGGTCCCAGTGTGGGCGCTGTTGCGTGTGGTGAATTTGGTGAAGGGCGTTTGGTCGAAGAAGATATTGCTATCGAGGGTATTCTGAGCGCCTTGAGTGAATCGAGTGAAAATCAAAAAAAGTCGGGGGTCTTTAGCACCAAAAAAGTTCTTTTAAGCTTAGGGGCGATGGCAGCTAATTTGGATGACGTTAGGACTTTGCAAAATAATTCATCTGGTGAGATGGGTTTTTGCTTAGCAAAAGAATTGATAGACAACGGCGCTCAGCTAAAAATCATGAAGGGTTTGTTAAGTTCTTCGGTGGAGTCTGAATTTGGTGAATGGTGTCGACTAAACAATATAGAGAGTTTCGATACCCAGTCTCCTCAAAAATATTCTGAAGTCTTAGCGCTCAATAGCAGTTGGGCCGATGTTTTTATTTCTTCTGCTGCTGTCCTAGATTTTGAGATTGTTAAGGGGTCGCAAAAGTTGGATCGTCGAGAACTCTTTAAGGGGAATGAAACTAAGGCGACTTTGGAATTGACGATCTCAAAAGTCGAGGACTTTGCAAAGAGCTTTGGCCAATCAAAGCGTAAGGACCAAGTCTTGGTAAGTTTTTCGGCTGAGTCATTAGAAGATGAAACAAAACTTCTTGAAAGAGCTTGCCAAAAAGCTAAAGAAAAAAATTCTAATCTCTGTTTCGTCAACAGAGTTAGCCAGAATTCGGGACCAGGACAGCCAGCGAGCGAGGCCTGGTTAATCAAAGATGCTTTAAGTGTTGAGAGGCTTGGCTTTCTTCCAAAGGGACAGCTTGCGAGGCAACTCTTAAAATCATTAGAAGCTTTGTTATCTGTTGAAAAGGTAAAACCTCATTCCCTTTTGCGGGAATGAGGTTTTTTTTATCTAGAATTCTTTGGACAACGTATCTAATCTATTAGACGTCAACATCACAGGATATAGCTGTACATCCGGGGGGCAGGTCGCCATTCGGATCATCAATCGGAGGAGTGTCGGTTCCTGGATCTACCACTACCGGCACAGTTATGACTTCAACAGGCGGTTCAACCGGCGGCTCGATGATAGTTTTAAGGCAGTAATCAATTACGATTTCTGACTTGGCCACTCCTGGATTTTCAATTCTGACACTATTGCTAGCTAAATCAAAACTGTGATTGCCCAACTCTCCGTCCACAAAGGCTTGAATGCTATCTTCTAAGACAGGTGAGTTAGATAGTTGGAAAGAATCAAAAACTTGCATTTGCTTGGCAACTTTTTCGCCAAAACTACTGAGACCTGAAGAATAGTCTTCTTGCCAAATGTCGATGAGACCACCGTTGGTTTTTTCGACAATCTCTGCATAGCCATATCCAAATTCATCTTCATTAGTTGTCATGGGTCTTCTGGAGATTGAGCTTTTTCCAGTTTTTGAATTGATATATTTTGATGAGACGGGCAAATAGGCTTTTGGATCTTTATCAGTGTGGATAATAGCTCCAATAGAGACCGGTTGATCACCTTTGAGTGATCGCAAATGTTGGATCATGAAATCTGTACTGAGGTATTGAGAAGCGCCAGACGAAGTTTGAATGGTGCAGTTTTCATTTTTTGCAATATCCTCTAAAGTCTTTCCTTTATAGGTATTGTAATCCTTAGCTGGAGTGATACCATCTGGATACTGCGCACAAATTTCGTTTTCATCTGAAACAAATATAATTGCTAGGCCTGCGTCGGCTCTGAACATTCCGGCTGCTTTGTTTTTGGCGAGTTGGTCCCCTGAACTGGCTTGATAGAGCGAGTAAAAGGCTGTTTCACCACCATCAGAGAAGTAATCACTTGGAGTTTTTGTAAGACGGCTTTTTAACCCATTTCGAATTGACTCTAGTGAATGGATCTCAGAATCATAGACTGCAGGCGCCGTTGGACTGTTAACATATAGTTTTCCAGACCAACTTGATCGATTACCGTGGCTAAGAACAACACCAAGCCTATAGTCAAAATCTTCCGGAAGTTTTTCTACAAAATTATCTATTCTATTTGCGATTTGAATGCGTTCGTTCTCTATTGAACCTGAAGTATCCACGACAAATAGAACATCTAATTTAGATGTTAACACTTGGTCGGGCTGAGTATAGTGTTCGCGGTAACACGAATCTGCAATTGTTTCGACTCCGTCACCTTGTTTGATCCCATCTATAACATCAATGTTTGTGGGTATTTCGCATCCCGAAAATAATGCTAACCCGGCACAGTAACTGAGTAGTTTGTAGTTTGATTTCTTGTTAATCGGCATGTGCGAATATCCTCCTTGGATAGGATTGTCTTGAACACGGTTGTTTTTGACATTGATTTGTGGGGATACTAAAAATAAATGTTAGCTCATTATCTTTAGCGTTTTCAGCTTACATGCGTAGAGTGTCTATTATTATATCTTTTATTGTTTTCTTGTGGGGGAAGAATTGTAGTATTTTATGAAAACTTAATATCGCAAATGCTAAGTCCTTAATTTGTATAAAATGTGTAGGCAAAGATTGACGAACAAGGTAGGGCGCGTAGGATAGGGTTATGGAAAAGCGTGGCGTCCCTTTTGCAAAATTAGAGGCCCTTGGAAATTCATATATTGTTGTTGATCCTAAGGATAAAGATTTTTGGGGTGACGGTGAGGTGAAACTTTGGTGCTCCTCCGATTGGGGTTTGGGTTCCGACGGGATTTTATGGGGACCCTTTTACGATTCCGATATAGATCCACCTCGACTTGTGATTTTTAACAGTGATGGAAGTCAGGCTGAGAAAAGTGGAAATGGTCTAAGAATATTTGCTAGGTACCTTTGGGACAAAGGTCAAATTCATGAAAATCCGTTTACAATATATTCCGCAGCCGGACCCGTTGGCGTGAGGGTGTTTAAGGATTTCGCTATTGAGATCCAAATGGGGAAGGCAAATCTGTTGGGTGATCTTAAGGAAGACCTCACCGTATCTGTTCTTCGCCCCGATGGTGAAAAAGAAATTGTCTTAGATGTGACCAGGGTGAACGTTGGGAATCCGCATTGTTGCGTGTTCGGCGGTTTTGATTATGTGGATCATATCCGCCAATGGGGTGAGGCTATTGAGAATCACTTTATGTTTCCGAGGCGTACGAATGTTCAGTTTGTGAAAGTGGAGTCCAGAACAGAGATTTTTTTTGAAGTATGGGAGCGAGGCTCTGGTTATACCTTGGCATCAGGCTCGAGTGCATGCGCTGTCGCTTTTAGTGCCTACAAGCGAGGTTTGGTTGATTCTTCTGTCACTCTAAAAATGCCTGGCGGAGAATTACACGTGCAAATCGAAAGCTCGGATAACATTATAATGCGAGGTAAGACGGATTGGATTTGTGAGGGGCAATGGCTTAAGCCTGAAGCTCCTAGAGCTCCAACAGAAAAAGATGAAGATGTGGAAGTCTTCGAAGGGGAAGACAAATGAGTCAGGAAGTTTATTCAAAAGAGATTATAAATGCTTGGGAAAAGGCTAAAGAAGTTCGTCAAAGGGCTCATGCGCCTTATTCCAAATATAAAGTGGGCGCGGCCTTAAAGATTAAAGAGTCCGCTGAATTGATCCTTGGCTGTAATGTTGAAAATGCTAGTTATGGGGCAACTGTTTGCGCTGAGCGAACCGCCTTTCAGGTGGCTGTGGCAAAATTCGGGAAGATTAGTCCCGAGTATATTATGTTGGTGACCCAAAGTGATCCGGCCGTTCCTCCATGCGCACTTTGTCTTCAGGTGTTTTCGGAGTTTTGTGGCCCCGAGTTTAGAATTTATATTGCGAATGAAAAAGAAATCCAAAGAGTGGCGAAGTTTGGTGAACTTTTGGTTTCACCATTTGGGCCCAAAGATTTATTGAAATAAACTTTTATAAATTTTTTATTAATTCGGCTTGATAATTAACTTGGCTTAATAACAGAAGGAAGTGTTTTTATTTCGTTTCGAAAAAGAACATCAATTCTATTATCGCGTCGTTTTTGAACAACGCCTTTGCCAAAAACGTGATGAGTGAGCACTTCGCCTTCGTCGAAATATTTTTTTGGATCAAAATCTTTTACAACTTTGTCTCCCCAGTGTTTGACTCCATCAAACCAACTTTGCTCGAGTGTCGCAGAAGTTTTGATGATTTGTGTCGAACTAGGTTTTCGACGGGTGACAGTTCGCTTTTTAGCGTCAGGTTTAGCTGTTTTTTCTTTTTTGTATTTATGAATAGTTTTAGAAACTTTGCACTCAACTCGATCGACATAGCCGTCCTTGTCATGGTTGACCACAACATGCCAGGTGAAGGCTTTTTCTTTTGTGCTGTAACACCAAATATCTTGGGCTACAGGAGTGCGGTCAACATCAGAGTGGCTAGAGGAGTTTTTTTCACCGGTCATCGTTCTAGTAGTCTACTCGATCTTCCTTAAGTTTCCACAACTCAAAAACTTCGGTGTGGCCTTGCGTGACAACATGGAAGGTCGGAATTGACCTTTTTTCGATGGGCAAGGCGATTTCTTGGTAAATAAAGTCATCGTCAAAACCCGCTAGCGCGGCATCTCTACGGGAGGCGGCAAAATAGAGGGCTTTGGGGCGTGCCCAGTAGATGGCGCCTAGGCACATGGGGCAGGGTTCACAGCTCGAAAAAATTTCGCAATCGTCTAATTGAAAGGTGGACAGTTTTTGACAGGCGTCACGAATGGCTTGAACCTCGGCATGTGCCGTGGGATCGTTGCGCGAGGTGACCGAATTAAAGCCGCTACCGACGATGGCGTCATTTTGTACAACAATGGCGCCAAAGGGGCCGCCTTGGCCATCTTGCATATGTTTTTTTGCAAGCTCTACGGTCGCTTTTAAATATTTCTGGATTCTAGCCTCTGAATTCGACATCAAAGTATTGTGGCACAAATCGGGGAAGGCGGCAAAGCTAGGTCGCAATCATTTATGAGGGTTTGTGAGTCTCTCTAAGCTCTCATTTAAGGCTTGGATTTCTTCACGCCACCACTCCGGGCTCCCAAAATGGGGAAACAATTTAGGAAATGAGGGGTCGTCCCAGCGTCTGGCAATCCACGCATTATAATGAAGCATTCGTAGGGCTCTTAAGGCTTCAATGCTGTGAAGGGTTTCCTTTTCGAACGGATAGATACTTTCGTAGGCCTCTAAAAATATTTCGCGCTGGCGCTCATCTTGAGCATCTCTTCCTCTTAATATCATCCATAAGTCTTGGACGGGGGGGCCGGTGATGCAGTCGTCGAAATCGGTGAAGAAGGGACCTTGTTCATTCCATAGAACATTGCCGCAATGGCAATCTCCGTGGATGCTTATGTGTTTGAGGTTTGCAATGGTGGCGCCGAGAAGCTCGGCAGATTCGTCTACCAATTGCAAATATCTTTCGGCCATCGGATTGTTGGCTAGGGGACTTTTGTCAAGAAAGTCGACGGAATCCCAAAGCCAATTATCTACTGTAAAGGTTTTTCTAAATTTAAATTTTGTTTGAGAACCCACTATGTGAAGCCTTGCCAAATAGCGACCAAGAATTGTTAACTCTTCGTTTTGTAGCTCATCCTTAAGGCGACCTCTAACTTTGGGAAAAATACAAAAATATATGTCTTCTGTGGTTTTTGAAATTTTTGAACAGGAAGTGTTGCCGCCCGGAAGATCAATAGCCTTTACGATAGGAACTTCGTAGTCATAGAGAGCAGTTAAAAAATTATGTTCTTCCTCTAGCTGTTCCAGGCTCCAACGGCCTGGCCTATAAAATTTTGCAACATATTCTTCCCCATTTTCGAGGTCGAAGGACAAAACGCGATTTTCAATACTATTGAGAGCCATTAACCTGCCAGTGCAGCGGCGATTATCACCAGCGCTAACGCCAAGCGCAGCCTCAAGGCTGTTGAGGATATGGCTGTGATCTAGGGAATAGAAAGATTCTTTTAGGTTGCTCAACTCCCCTCGCATTCTAATCTACTTAGGGGCAGGAAGCACCGCGTGGAAGTCAAAATATAATGTTAATATATTAACATTATATCTTTTAAATGGCGATATTCCATGGCATGCTCATTTTTTGGCCTACTTTTAGGCTTTCGGTAATTAGGGAGATCCAACAAATGAAAAATACAAAATTACTTGGACTGGGAATGCTTATGCTTTTCGGGCTGGGCGTAGCTCAGGAAACTTTTGCAGCAAAAGCTCAGTTTAAAAAATATAATCTAGATGTCGCACATTCCGAGTTAGGATTTAAAGTTTCACATTTGGTAATTTCAAAAGTGCATGGAAGTTTCAAGAAATTCGAAGGGACATTCCAGGCTGATCCCGAGAAATTAGTCCTAAAAGATGTCAATGTTAACATAGATGTTGGCAGTATTGAGACCAACGAAAAGGACAGAGACGCGCACTTGGTTGGTCCTGATTTTTTTGATGCAAAAAAGTTTCCCAAAGCAGAATTTAAAATTAAAGGACCCATCACCTTAAAACAAGGAAGCCCCATTGAAGCTAAGGGGACACTTAAAATAAAAGGGGTGAGCAAAAGCATTCCAGTAAATATTACCTACAATGGATCTGCCGTGGACCCTTGGGGCAATAAAAAACATGGATTCGAAGTCACAGCCAGCGTGAATCGCAAAGAATTTGGAGTGAATTGGAATAAAACTTTGGATCAAGGCGGTGTTATGGTCGGCGAAACTGTAGATATGTTAATTTCCGCGCAGGCTAGTCCTGACGCGGGCAAATAAGAAACAAGAAAGAAATAGGAGAAAAGGGCAAAAGTATGAACAAAAATTTATTAACAGCAGCGGTTTTAGGTATTTCAATGGCGGCATGTGCTTCCGACGGAAAAGAAAAAAATAACATGGCCGGTGGCGAAACAGCAACAGTTGAATGTCATGGCGTTACTTCTTGCAAAGGCACTGGCGACTGTGGTGGTGACGGGCACGCATGCGCTGGAAAAAATGCTTGCAAAGGGCATGGCTGGAAGAAAATGTCTGAGCATGATTGCACAGTTGCAAAAGAAGCAATGGCAGCTGCCGCAAAAGCAGCTGTTCCTGCAAAAAAAGCAGCGGTCAAAGCTAAAAAGGCAGTTAAATAATAACTTAAATGAGCACTCGTTCGAATTTTTATGGGGGGGTCGGTTTGCGACCTTCCCATTATCAAGAATTTTTAAACCAGGCATCTAAGCCTTCCCTGAAATGGCTCGAAGTCATTTCGGAAAATTACTTTAGAACTCAAGGGCGTCCGATCAAGGTCTTGGAAAAATTAAGAGAGAATTATGAAGTTTCCTGTCATGGAGTATCTCTTTCAATTGCGTCTCCGGAAAAAATTGACCCTAGTTATGCTAAGGATATGAAAGAATTTTACAAACGCGTTGAGCCTTTTGTCGTGTCTGATCATATGTGCTGGACTGGATTTTCGGCACATAATGTTCACGATTTACTCCCATTCCCTTATACTCAGGAAAATCTAAAAAACGTTGTCGAAAAAATACAGTGGTATCAGGAATTTTTGGGCCGAGAATTGGCATTCGAAAATTTATCAGCTTACGTTCAGTTCCGTGAAAGCGATTTTACGGAAGAAGAGTTTTTTCAAGAAATTTTAAAACGCAGTGGAGCTAAAATGCTTCTTGATGTGAATAATATCTACGTGAATTCACAAAATTTTGACTTTGATCCTCTTTTATATTTACAAAAAATTTCATTAGAAAACGTGGTTCAAATTCACTTGGCCGGTTATTCGGATATGGGAAATTTTTTGTTTGATACACATTCCAGGGCAGTGCAGCCAGGAGTGTGGGAGCTTTTTAAGAAGTTTGCAGCTCAGAAAAGTTTAAATTGCCCGGTGATGATTGAGTGGGATGACGACATTCCTAAGTTAAGCGTGGTCGTCGATGAATTGCATAAAGCTCAGGAGATCTGGGAAGGTGCAAAACAAGGCCAGGGAAAACTAACTTTGGAGCAAAAAATAGGCGAGTCTATAGATGGCTAAGGTTAATTTTTTTGAAGATTTTCATAAATCTATTTTTTCTGACTTGGTTTATTTTCGCTGCATTCCAGGAGGCCAGCTAAGCGAATCCCAAAGTTACGGCGTCTATAGGACAGGTTATTATGCCAGAGCGACAGAAGCTTTGGGGGAAATTTATGAAACGACCTGGCGCTACTTGGGGGACGAAGATTTTTTTGCTCTCGTGGAAAAATATGTAAAGGCAAACCCCTCAATGAGCCCAAATCTGGCTGAGTGGAATTACGCTTTTATGGATTTTTCAAAAGATTTATTCCACGATGATGAATTGCTTTCAGATCTTTTAACAATCGATGAGACTTATCATAATAAATTTCATTCTAGTGGCGAATATTTAAAGACAATTGTTGACCCTTTGGATGAGGCGATGGCGCCCTTGTTGGGCCTTGTTGTTTGCGATGGCCAAATCCTGAAAGTTTCTTACAAAGCATTGTCGGTCTGGTGTGAATTGTTTTCAAAAGATATTTCTAAATTTGATTTGGAGGAAAATTATTCTTCTTTGCTGTTATTTAGAGCCCCTTCTTCGAGCGATCCGCATACTATGAATTTTCAAAGTTTAACTCTTGGGTCTGAAAAATTGCTGCGGATGCAAAAACATTTTTTTGGAGATTGGCGAAAAGTTTTGGAGAACTGGGAAGCTGTCAATGACTTTGGGCCTGAGTTAAATGAAAATGATTTGAGTTCTGCCGTTTCAGAGCTTCTTAGAAAAAAAGTTTTTCAAATTTTATAACGGAGACTCTGATAATGGCACATAAAATTTCTAAAGAGGTTTCACTTTTACTTGAGATGCCTCACGTGAAAAATTGGAGACTTCTCATGGGAGCGTTTGACCGTGTACGACGTGAAATCGAAATTGAGTTGAGCGCCAATGGGCTCAGTATTTCCCGTTTTCAAGTTTTGTTTCTACTATACACCGAAGACTTTATGGCTCCCGTGGAAATTGCAAAGAGAATGCTTGTCACGAGAGCAAACATCTCGACGTTTTTAAAGCGTATGAAGACTGATGGATTAATTATAGAATGCCCAAACTCAAAGTCCTCTAAACGACCCTGTTTTAGGCTGACTCAGCAAGGTATCAAGGATTTTGAAAGCGTCTTTCCAAAACATGTTGATGTTTTAAAGAAATTTGTGCCTGCGTTTTCTCAAAAAACCAATTTAGAATTACTTGCCATAGTTGAGCGCCACCGTTGAGTGAAATGACATTCCTTCAATAAAACAATCTTCGTCAACGTCAAATCGAGGGTCGTGGCACATATGGCAAATGCCTTTTTCGTCATTCCAGATTCCCAAAAACCCAAAACAAGCAGGAATTTTTTGGGAGTAGTAACCGAAATCTTCACCTCCCATAGTGGGTGATGCGGGCATAATAATTTTATCTTTTTCAAAAATATCTTGAGCGGCCCTATAGGCAACCTCTAGAGCTTTTTGGTGATTGAAGGTGACAGGATAGCCTTCAAGATATTCTATTTCGGCATTGGCCCCCATGGCCTCACAAGTTTTTTGTACTAATTCTTCGAAACGCCTGCGTAAAAGCTTTTGGACCTTTGGGTTGAAGCTTCTTATGGTTCCATGAAGAAATGCTTTTTCTGGGATCACATTATGAGTGCTTCCAGCATGAAATTCAGTAATGGAAAGAACGGCTTGATCGTTGGGATTTACATTTCGAGAGACAATGCTCTGAAGGTGGTTGACAATTTGCGCTCCAATAAGAATGGGGTCAACACAGAGATGGGGTTCGGCAGCATGACCGCCTTTCCCAGTTATAAATATTTTAAATTCATCCGGTTGCGCCATGGCGGGTCCATCGCAAAGCCCAAAAGTTTTGCTTTTAAGATCGGGCCACACGTGCAGACCAAAAATCATGTCTACATTTTCCAGGACACCATCTGCGATCATTCCTGGAGCACCTCCTGGAAGATTTTCTTCGTTTGGTTGAAAGATAAATCTTACGTTGCAACGCAAGTGATCTCTGAGATCACTAAGAATCTTGGCTCCACCAATGAGCATAGCGGTATGGGCGTCGTGACCACACATATGGGCGGCACCGGGAACCGTAGATTTGTATTCACAGCTGCCTTCTTCTTGCATGGGGAGGGCATCCATATCGGCACGCAGTGCTATTATGGGAAATTTAGGGTCAACAATCAAATCAGCAACGACACCGGTTTTTCCAACATGCTCTCTAACGGTGAGGCCTAATTTTCGACATTCATCGGCAGCAATTTTTGCCGTTCTTTGAACCTCAAATCCGATTTCCGGATTTTTGTGAATATCTCTGCGAATATCGATGATATTTTGGTGGTGAACCTTGGCTAATTCTAAAATTTTTTGCTTCAACTTAGACATCTTTTGTCTAAGTCTAGAGCTGCTTTGGGCGCTTTCCAAGGGCTATTCATTTAAGAATTATTTGAGAGGGTCGCCATAACTTCCCGAATCGGTTAAGCTCAGTACCGTGCGTCATGTTTTCTTCTGTTTGCTTATGATTTTTCAGTTTGCACATTCGACGGAAGTTTATGCAAATGGTGCTGATATTCCTAAAGATCCCAAATTGCAGATTTTTGATGAGTCGAGCACGTCCGTTTCTATTCATGACTGTAAACTATTTGTACGTCATTTGAATTCGAACAAAAGCACCAATGAAAATGCACCAAGAGTTATTGCAATCAATGGCGTCCCGGTGAGTTCATGGGTATATCGGGATTTTGCTATTCGAATAGCAAAAATGGGATGGTCCATCGATTTACTGGATTTGCCCGGCACAGGACATTCAACGCTAGAGGCTCCCACAAGATGGGGCAAGCAACGTGCTTGTATTGAACAATATTTGAAGGCCGTTCCTCAAAATTATATTTTAATTCTTCATGATATTTCGGGCCCGATAGTTTTACCGTTTATTGATGAGCTTCCTAAGCTAAGGGGCTTATTTGTTTTAAATTCGGTGATCAAAACTTATGGCTTCAAGCCAATTGCCCCGATGAGTACACTTAGAAAACATTTTTTAGGAGATCTCACGATACTTTTTATGGGACGTGAAAAGTACAAAAATGAAATTAAAAAAATTGGATTAAAAAAAGATGTCGATGACTATTGGCTTGATCAAATACTGACCGACATGAGAGAAGGTGACTCCATAGGAAGGCTCACCACCATCATGCGAAGCTTCGATAGTTCCAAGTTGCTTGATTCAAAGATTGCCAAAAACATAGCGAGCTTTGAAGGGCCTAAATTTGCTGTTTGGGGACTGGCCGATCCATCTCTAGGAAATTTATCTTATTATGCAAAAGGGGTTTTTGGTGAAACTAACTATCTAGAAATTCCGGATGCCAAGCATTTCTTTATGATGGATTTTTCGAGCGAATTGGCAAAAATCTTTGACCAAGTTTTTACAAAATTGAAGTGAGTTGTGATTTTTGAGCGAATCGATTGGAAGGCAGCCTAAGTTTTCATTGCGCGAGAATGCCAAGATTGCCGCGGCTCTTGTTAAAGCCGTGAATCCCTCTTAATTAACAACATGCTACGCCAAAATTAATCGTTTCTTAACAAGTGTGGCTAGGACATTTGGGTATACTTGGTAAGCGCATGAAAAGCTTCTTATCTTTGCTATGTTTTTGGCTAGTATGCGCAAGCTTTATCGGCGCAAGTTATGTGGCACATGCTGCGCCCGAAACTGGGAAATTTTATAATGTTGTCACCAAACTTTCGGGGGCTGTTCCGGCAGATTCGCTGACAACTGTGAAAGTGAATCTACTTCCAGGTGATCAGCTTAAGTTTGTTGGGTATGGGCCCACCTGGGGTAGTAATAAAACTTTAAAGGTTGAGGTTATTTCTGGGCAGGGTAGGGGAAATTTGTACTATATTTCTGGGGCGGCGGCCGTCAATGGAACGCTTGTGGCGGCAAAAGCATTGGATAGTAATTTTTCGGGCGCAGCAGCCGGAGCTCCCTCACAAAATTCTGCTCATAGTACGGACTCAAACGCTAATACTTCCAATAATAGCTCGGCCGTTAACTCCTCCGCAAAACCACAAGGAATCACGGCTGCTAAAAATGGTGAGTTGATGAAAACTAGGTCGTACAAAGACGCACAGATGAAATTTTTTGATTTGCAATACAGGTTTAAGAGGGCAATGGCGGCTAAGGGGCTAATCATTCCTCTAAAAGATGCTACCCCAGGTCTAAGGGAAGCTGTCTTTGAAGTTATGAACAAGTTTAATCCACAGGAACAGGCGATGTTAGCAATGGTCGGAACCAGTTGGGCCGAAAGTCGCGAATCCTCTGGAAACAGGAGAGATTCGCATGACCCAATTGATAAAGCCAATAAAATATTTACCATGCATATGCTGAAGATGAGGAGTGAAGATACTAAGAAAAAATATCTTATCGCTAAATCATATAGAGACAAGGGGACAGCGCTCGGCGTTGTTGGAGCTGTAGCGCCGGAGGGTGCATTTTCATCCTGGAATTCTGGCTCATTAAATTTTAAGAATATGGTGAATGCTCTTGGGGGATCTGTTCAGGCGGGGTCTAGGGTGTCTCTTCAGGCGACTGTGAATGCCTATCATGACTATTCAAATTTGGACGTGCAATTGAACGGGTTTTCTGGCCCGCAGGGTGAGCCGGCCCACCATATGATGAACCGGACAGAGATTAGAAATCCGGCAGGGACAGTTTCCTGGTCGATCGAGCATGTTATGGGAAAGACATACAAACCAAAGGAACTTGAGCAAGCGATTGATGTTGGTGTAAGAGTAAAGGGCTTTTCGATTTCTGTGAGAGATAAAAATGCTAAACTTATAAAAGTTTCGTCGCGAGATATTGATCATTGGCCCGTCTATATGGCATACCAAAAGGCAGGCACGAATATGGCGAATTGGAAAAAACTTAAGCAAGGGCAGGGGCGCTGGTAGATATGATTAAAAATTTATTAGCTTTGTTTGTAATTTTAATTTCGGGCTGTGCAAGTGCCGACAGCCAGAATGCACAAGAAGTACCTGTGGCAAAGGAGCAATCCGCACAAAAGCAATCCGCACAAAAGCAAACAGTACAAAAGCTTGCAGCTCCGGCATCAAAAGCTCTTAGCGATATCAATGGCTGGGAAATTAGGAGTGGTGACTCAGGTTTGCTTGCTAAGCACTCAGCTCTTGAAAATGTGGAATTTGAACTAGAAATGTATAGCGGGTTTCCAAAAATCAAAGAATGGAAGATGTTAGCTAATCCGAATTACTATTTGCTCGTTTATGAAGCTGGTGGAATGGGGACAAGTCACACGGTCATCGTTTGGAAAGCAAAGGTTATAAATATCATTACAAAGACCGAGCTTTTAGACGAGATTTGGCAATACAAAGATTTAGAGGGAAAACCTGACAAGCAAGTTACTGATCCCGAATGGACCTTCACAAAATCGAAGATATTTATTAAGAGCTCAAGCTCTTCAAAACCCGATATTTACAGTCTCAATTGATCTCTGATCAATTGCTGCAAGGATGCAATCACCTAAGAACTCACTATGGGGCAATCATAATGAAAACTTCACATTTGATTCCCTGAATTATATAGAGAATTTGGCATTATTTACCGAATAGTACTCGTATGAGGAATGGTTCTCAGATCTCGAGATATGGAATTGTAGCTTGTTTTTTGTTTGTGGCCTTAATGATTCTTAATGCGGGCAACAATTCCCAAGTTAAAATTAATACAAATTCTTTGCCACCAATACTTACAGTGCGTGAGCCGGCGAGCGCTAACGGTCCTTCGTGCGCTGAAGATGCAAAAACAATAGTTGGCTTAAATGATAGAAACGGTGAGTTTGAGGCAAGCTTGAGACGACTCAAGGGTAGTTTAGAAAATAGCCGACTGCCCGCTGATGTAAAAAGGGCAATTTACAATGAATTTGAAACACCTCAAAGATCGACTGTTTTTGATATCTCGATTTTGGGTGATAATGGAAAAGAATTGCGCTTTCACGCTTTTAGAATATTGCACAACAACAAGCGAGGACCCGGAAAGGGGGGAATTCGCTTTGGGCCAGACGCCGATCTTTCTGAAGTGAGCGCTCTTTCAATGGGCATGACCTTTAAAGCACCTTTGACAAATCTTCCTCTTGGCGGGGCCAAAGGCGGCGTCCAAATGAATCCCAAAGTTTTAAGCAATCAAGAAAAAGCAAAAGTTGCCAGAGCATATTTTGGCTACTTAAGCGAGCGAGGACTTGTGGGACCCAAAATTGATGTTCCAGCACCAGACATGAATACAAATCCTCAAATAATGGAACTCATGCTTGATGAGCATTTAAGAATACAATTTCAAAAAGGATATTTTAGAGATCCCGAATTGAACGCAGCATTTGCAAAGACTGCAAATAACGGAAAAGAAAAAGATCCCGAGGCGACAAAATTTGTAGATGCCTATATCGATTGGGCTGAGCGAAGTCATAATATTGCGGAGCAGTTAGGCACTATCACTGGTAAGGCGGTCGGGCGTGGCGGGTCTAGGGGAAGAACTGAGGCAACAGGGCTTGGTGTCTATTACGTTGCCAGAGAATACGTTAAAGTAAAATTTGGAAAATCTTCTGCGATTCATCCTATGCGCGGACTTTCAGTTGCCATGCAGGGATTTGGAAATGTTGGCTCCCATGCTGCAATGTTTTTCAACGAAACAGGCGGGGCTAGCGTTGTGAGGCTTGTGGACTTTGTGGGGGGAGACAAGGCGCCATTTGCTGTCTTTGATGCTGTGGACGCTAAGTTAGGATTGCCGATCCAAGATATGTTTAGATTTTATCAAAAAAATAAAACCTTAGATGGCTTTAGTCACTTCAATGTAAGCGTTAAAAAAACGTCTGAGGCCGATGCATTAAATTCTTTTCTAAGTGCCGACGTCGATATGCTGGTACCTGCCGCACTTGGTAATCAGATAAGAAAAGAAAATCAATACCTCGTAAAAGCAAAGGCGATCATTGAAGCCGCAAACAATCCTACGTCTCCAGAAGCGGAGTCTGCTTTAATTGAGCGCAACATTGATGTGGTCCCTGACATTCTTGCGAATGCTGGTGGCGTTACTGTGAGCTATTTTGAAATGCTCCAAAACGCAACTTTGGCCCCAAACGAATATTGGAGCGTTGATAAGGTCTTCAGCGAGTTAGATGAGCGCATGACAAAAGCTTTTAACGATGTTGCCTATAGAAAATTAGGCAACCCATCACTTACCTGGAGAAATGCGGCTCAAGTGGTTAGTCTAGAAAAACTAGCTGAATAGATCTAGATTTTAATGCTTATTCCAATCTTAACTTGAGTCCCTCGTGTAAATACGGGATCCTAGATTGGTCGCAAGTTCTCTCCATGTAAGATGAAATCTCTTGTGACATTAATCATTATCAGATTGAGGTTCCTTAATGTATCGTTTTAAAGCCATAGTCTTTTATTCGCTCTTATTCTTTTCGACACCTGCATTAAGCAAAGGATCAAAATCTCCCAAACCAGAGGCCGTCCCGCCTCCACCCATAAAGTTTTTAACATCAGTTAATGAGATACAATCTGGAATTTTAAGGGGCTCCGGCGCGGATGATCTAAGATTTGAATATTTATTAGAGGAACAATTTTCTCATGCACTAGCCGTTTCTAAGGGCTTTGTGGTCTCGCCAAAAAACTTGATGGACTCGCAATTTGTCATGGATGCGACCATAGTTGGTTTTGAGTTGATTTCTGAAAATGGAGCAAAATTTGGTTTTTCCCCAATAGAAAGTTTTTTGCCTATAGGAGTAGATTTTGATGTTCATGTAAAGACTGTCTTGCTGACTCTTAAGATGGAGGCCATTGATCCACTCTCAGGAAGAATCATCGCAAGTGTGATGTCAAAGGCGCAGTACAAAGATAATAAGGCTTCATTTGGACTTAAGTATTTAAATTTTGTGCAGGCATCCTTTGTGTCATCTAGTCAGACGCCGCTATCTCTTGTGACAGGGACGGCACTTAATAATGGAGCGAATATGCTTTCAGATAAATTGCGAGCTTTGAGATGGCAGGGCCTTGTGACAGATAACTTTAGGGAAAATGAATGGCAGCTGTTAGAAATCAATGGTGGAGTCGATGTGGGAATAAAGAAGGGAATGTTTTTTGAGGTCTTAGGTGCTGGTGGGTCGTCGCAGGGTAGAGTGAAGGCGACAGTAGAAGTCTATAGGGTCGATATGACTCGTTCCTGGGCGCGTGTGATAGAGCTAAATCCTGAATGGATGCTCGAGCCTATTTCTAATTTTGATTTGGTTTACTATGCGCCAGAAGCTCGGCCAAGTAGTTTATTGGTGACCAGATAGCTTGACGTTATTATTTTTTATTCCGATATAACAAAGACATCCAAATAGAGAAAATACGATGGCGAAATATGATGTAAGCCTAATGCCCAAATCGTTTCCAACGCCCTTTCCATAAAGTAAAAGGGAAGGAAAAATAAGGTTGGCCAGGGAGATGCCAAGTTTCATGCTTAGTGTTCTTGTTCCGTAGTACATGGCCGTTCTGCTTAGACCTGTTGAGCTTGCAGAGGCATCCGAAAAGTCGGCAATAATAGCGTTTGGCAATATTCCAAAAATTGCAATGGGGAGGGCCGCAAGCACGACGATGGCATAAGCTTGAGCAATCGGTGAAAACGGCAAGTTTCCTAATTGGCTGATTAATAAAAAAACAACTGCAAAAATTAAGAAGGCAATAATAAGGGGAGTTTTTTTGCCAATTTTTTTAGCCAAGAAATTGATGGGGGCATAAAATACAAAACTGAATGCAAACATTATGAGCATCAATTTCGATAGGAAATCAGCCGGCAGATTAAGCAAGACCAAAATATAGTAACTCATCCCAAGTTGAATGAACGTAAGGGAGATCCAGTAAAACAGATCAGAAAACAAGAATAGGCGAAAGGATTTGTCGGCCCAAGTGGCATTTAAAGAACTAAAAAGTTTCTCCGAGCTTGGAGTAAATGTTGCATACTTTTTTTCATTAATAAAAATAACGGGTAGGAGCATGAAAATCCATGCTGCAATAGAAAACGAAATGAGGACATATTGAAAGGATTGTGTGGAAGTAAAGCTGAATGATTCTTGTGCCCATGACTGTAAGCTGTAAATTTGGTTACCAATGGCGAATCCCAGAGCCCAAGTCACTGAAATCCAGGTGCTAATATTAAGTCGCTCTTCTGAATTATGGCCATACTCAGCAATCAGAGCGTTAAAAGGGGTGACGTACAAAGAAAATGAAACGTAGAAAGCAAAAAGGGTCATTCCAAGCCAAACAATGTTTAGATTTGTGATGCCCGAATCTGGAGGTAAAAATACTAAAAACGATAGTGCTGCTAAGGGAGTCGCTCCAAGTAGCATAAAGAATTTTCGTCGTCCGATTTTTGATTTGTTTTGGTCCGATAAAAACGCAATGAATGGATCTTTAAAGGCATCAAATAATCGTGTGGAAAATGTCAAGAGCCCTAAGATTGTCAAGGAAAAGAAAACGGCTCCTTGGGGAATAAAAGAGGGGAAAATTCCAATGCCCTTTGAATTCTCAGGAGAATAGTAAAAGTAGGTCAGCAAATTAGCGACTGAAAACGAGGCAATGGACCAGCCCATTTGCCCTAGAGCAAATATGGCCACTAGGTGGAAGGGTAGTTTTGTTGGAGTAGATGGCGTCATTTATTTAATCTTAATTCGACTGAAAATAGCATACGAAATACAATAAAAAAAGAATGAATAAAAGACCTTGGCAACTATATGTATTGAGTTTGTCCTTTTTGATTTTGCTGATAGTGCCATTTTTAAGAAATATATATTGGGATTCAGCCAGCACGCAGTTTTATATGCGCGCCAATTCCATGCTGCTTTATGATATTTTGGTTTATTCTGTGTCTGGATTATTTGGTATGGCTCTGACCTTAAACGCCTCACGAGAGAGCCTAATATTTTTGCCTATGTTTTGGGCTTTGGCGACATGGGAGATACTTCAAAATTTTCAGGCTCAGAAGCTTCCGGTAGTTTTTTCAATTGCTCTGGTCGCAGCAGGGGCATTTCTTATTCTTCAGCTTTTATGGCTCACGGGGAGCGCTAGGCGGGCTGTGCTGAACCCCGGCTATTGCTGGTGGAAGCAGCCTCTTAGAAAAATAGTCAATGCGCCAGCTCAGGTTAGAACACAATATGGCAAAAGTTTCGTGTCTAAAGTATTAAATCTGTCAAAAAATGGCGCTCTCGTAGACGTTAAATGTTCGGGAAGAAGAGCTGGGAATTTTAGACTAGGGCAACTTATTGATCTTCGTTTTTTGGTGGGACCCCTTAAGGTTGTCAAGTGCAGGGCAGAGGTCGTCAGGCAGGAATCGATAGAATCAGGAGAACGCTATGGCGTTCGAATTGTTGATATGGCACCTGATTCTAAGAAGAAACTTTGGGGCTTCTTAAACCATGGTTGTTCATAATTTTGTGATAATTAGTTTAGACTATTATTTATCTAACTGAGCTTAGCGGAGCCTTAATGACCAATTCAAATTCGTCTTCGACTCCGACTCCTAGGTAGCTGGCTTCTGGAAGTTTAAAATCAGACATCTTTAATTTAAAACTACCCACTAAATTTTTTCCTTCAGTTTTGTAGACTCCATGAATCTTTTTTTTCATGTTTTTTACCTTTAGGATGCCTGTAAACTTTCCTTTGGTGGCAATGGCTTTAAGGAGGATTACGTTTGGAAATTTATTAGCTTCGAGTCTTTTATAAATGTGTTGATCTCTAAGCTCAATTCCACTCTTAAGGGAGGTGATAGGCACATTTATGTTTTCGGCCATGTAGCCGCCTTTGTATTTTTTAACAGATCCCAATATGGTGTTGGATTTTACGCTAAAATCACCCGCAGGATTTAACTCGAAATTAAGCTTTAACTCCTGAGTGTTTCCATTGTAGGCAAATAGGCAAATTGTGGCAAAAACTGTGGATTTTAATGTAAATTTTAAATGCATCGCTTAGTGATAATTATAGTAGATATCTAGAAGATCTTCATAGTTAAGTTTCTGTATTTTATTCAGAAAATTATGAGGTTATGCGCTGAAGCTTAGTGACTTTGAATGTCTAAAGATTGGACAGGTGATAGCCAATGCTTTGCCATTTTTGAGCTGAGTGCAAAAATGGCCCTATAAGTAATTGAAATAAGGTAAATTTTATTGGTCTTTTGTTTGCTCTTATAGATATGGGAAATATGCCTCAGATGCCACGTGGACCAAAAAGAGTTTTTTTGAATCTATTACTTTTGGCAACGCTGGGAGCTAGTCATTGGACTTTTGGAGCAAGCCCTTGCGCTCGAGACTTAATGGCCTTGAATGCGCCATCACCCGTTGAACTAAGAGTCGGAATTGCAGATGTTCACACCTACAAAGTTGGCCGCCAAAGATTTCCCCATTTGGTGAGTGTGTATACTCCAGCTTCTTTGGATCCAAGCACGAAGATTTGGGATTTTCAGATTTTAAATTTTAGCGCTCGATTACCAAAACAATTTGTCATGAGTGATGGCGGAGTTTTTGGCGCATTTTACTATTTCGACCTAAGACCAGGATCGGCACTTAGGCTACGTGGAAGAAAATATTTAAAGGCCCTGCGGACTGAGTTTTCTCGGGGAAATAGTGGCGATAACTTTGAAGAATTTGTTATTCAGTCATTGCGCCAAGAACATTTATTCCAAGAAAAACTTTTTTTCAAAGATTCCTTAGCTTCTGAAATGCGAAGCAATGCTAGGGTCGGAGCCGATGCCGAAAAGATTTTAAAAGATTTTCTAAATAGACCCTTTACCGGACCCAATCCGATTATAAGCAAAAACAGTCGCGCGTCGCTGTCTTTTTTGGCGGTTTTTGACCCAGTAAGAGAACTCAAATGTTTTGAGAAGTCCTGGATTGCAAGTCTTATTCTGGAGGAAGCAAAAATTCCTCATCGATTACGGTTTGGCCAATCGTCGTTATTCGATCCAAGCTCTCCCTTAGCTAATATAGGCCATGTTATTGTGGAATTGGGTGATGGCCGGTTGCTCGATGTGGAATGGAATACGGTGACAAGTGGAACCATACATCCGCGATATAGAGACTGGCGTCTTATTGATGCTCCAGATCCAGATAGCCCCTCGCTTTGGTGGTCGCCCTATCAACATTACCCCGGCCTTATTATTGAGCCTTAGCTCGCTAGGATCTTGCCTTGAGGACGGTCTCATCTTAAAACAACAATGTGCTTAAGCTTCCTATTGATTCTTATTTAGACGAGATTGCTCGCGTTCTATTTGAGTCCGGCCGACTTGTTTTGACGGCTGAGGCGGGCGCGGGAAAAAGTACGCGAGTTCCATGGCATCTTGCAAAAAAGTTAAACCAAAAAACTTTGGTTCTCCAGCCTCGTAGGATCGCGGCGCAGCTATTGGCGGAGCGAGTGGCGAGT
Source organism: Bdellovibrionota bacterium (assembly GCA_041750195.1). GTDB lineage: Bacteria > Bdellovibrionota > UBA2428 > UBA2428 > UBA2428 > JBGSZX01. Next base: position 206,853 of record JBGSZX010000031.1, read on the forward strand.
GAAAACACTTTATCACTTGGTAAAGAAGTGGGCTATCACATTAGGTACGATCGGCGTTTTAATGATCAGAGCAAACTAGTATTTATCACCGAGGCCCTTTTAAAAAAGTATGTTCAAGGTGACCCGTTTTTGGAGAATACGGATCTTGTTATTTTAGATGAGTTTCATGAGAGATCGATTCATTCAGATATTGCTCTTATGATGTTAAAAAGAATTCAAAAAGAAATTAGGCCAGAGCTTAAAATTCTTGTGATGTCGGCAAGTATGGATTCTCATAAAGTTTCGAGGTATCTGTTTGATGCGCCAGTTATCGAGGTTGAGGGGCGAACTTTTCCGGTTGAATGTCACTATAGCAAATATAAGTTAGAGGATTCCCGTGATATTTATGAGTTAGGCAATCGGCTTTTGCCTGTGCTAGAGGAGGCATTGGCTGTTTGTTCTAAGGAGGATATCTTAATATTTCTTCCTGGTTCAAGAGAAATACAACACTGTCAAAATCTTTTTAGCTCACAGTTTAGTAAGCTTCATTTTTATCCGCTCTACGCCTCACTTGGGGCCGATGGGATTCGACAGGCACTGAGTCCAAGTGCTCATCAAAAAATCATACTCTCTACAAATATTGCAGAAACGTCGCTGACTCTTTCAAATTTAGGTGTGGTCATTGATTCGGGACTGGTTAAAGAAGCCTCGGTTTCTTTGCCGCATTTGATTCCTCAGCTGCGCACCGTGCGAATCAGTCAAGCGTCGGCCAAACAAAGGATGGGACGCGCAGGACGTATTCAAAAAGGAAATTGTTTTAGATTATGGGCATCGCACGACCATAATTTTTTGCGAGAATACGACATTCCAGAAATCATGCGTAGCGATCTTTCGGAAGAATTTCCGTATTTATATGATATGGGATTTTCGGGTGATCCGCTTAAGTTTCCATGGTTCGAGGCGCCTCCTGCTGCACTTGTAGAAGCTTCGATGCAAAGACTAGAGGGCTTGGGGCTAGTCGATAAAACGTTTTGTCTTTCTCCAGTTGCACGTGGAGCGCTTGCATCGCCTCTTGGAATGAGAGCGGCTTGTTTCTTAGAAACTTTGCTTAAGTTGAATCAGTCGATAGACCGTCGAACATTACTGTGGGCAACAGCTCTTGAGGAAATGCCGCTTAGCTTTAGAACAGGCGATTTTGAATCGAGTATTGAAAAAAATCTCAAACGCCTTGTGGAATCAAAAATTTACAAGCGCATTCATGATTTTTACAAAGAAAAAGTAGAATTTTCCAAGGAAGTCTCAAGGATTCATCTTGAAGAAGGCATATGCCGGGCCTTTGCGGATAGAATATGCCGATTCCGAAATTCGAAAGTTGACCAGAAAGCTAATCGTAATGAAAGGCTTATCATGAACGGAGGAAGAGGGGTCAGGTTAAATTTTGGAATTAGCAAAATGCACTTGCCGGAATATTTAGTATCACTTGAGTTAAGAGATGCTGAAACACAAAGCAAAGATTCCTTTGTCAGCTGGTTTTTTCCCTTAAGCAAAGAGTCCTTGAATAAAATATTTTCAGACGAAATCGAAATCAAAAAGTGGAGCGAGGAGACGCCTAAGGGACTACGATTTTGGGAGGCCAAGCATCTGCAAAATTTGCCTTTGGAAGAGGCTAGGGTGTCTAGCGGCAATCAAGATGATCTCAGAGATCACTTGATTCAAAAAGCAGTTGCCGATTGGGATGCATTTGTAAGTCTTGATTTATCATTGGAGCAACTTTGGAGACGCCTTCGACTTTATTCTGAAGAAATGAAAATTGCTAGGATGCCTCCCTCGGTTCAATTTTTAAATGATGGATTGTTGAGTTCTATGGACTCTGGATTAAAAGGCCCCTTTAAAGATCTAATAGCATTGGCTTCGTCCGAAGTTCTAAAATCGATTCTAGTCTTAGATCTGACTTATCAAGATCAGCAAAACTTTAAAAAATTATTTCCGAAAGAAATTGTTTTGCCCGGGGGACGCGTTAGGCCACTTGACTATTCGAGTGATGGAAAAGTTACCTTGTCTCTTCGCTTACAGGATGCATTTGAGTGGAAGGCACATCCTTGCATCAATAACGGTAAAGTTCCCCTACGTTTGGAGTTGCTTTCGCCGGCAGGACGTCCCATACAAATTACAGAAGATATCATTGGTTTTTGGAAAGGGTCGTATTTTCAGGTTCGCAAGGAAATGCGTGCTCGCTATCCTAAGCACAAGTGGCCTGAAGATCCTTTGGCTTGATTTACTGTGCCACACAAGTGCCCGAAGTGTTACATGTGATTGAACCATAGACCGTACCAAGGTCTGAACTATCTACGTTAAATATAGCATTCCCGTCTACTATTCCTTCGTTGGTACTGTTTCCATTGAAAGTTGCATCGCCATAAATTTCTGATCCATTTGCAGTGTTCGAGCTGAAGTCGTTAAAGATTGCGCTACCGGCCCATCCTGAATCATTTTGGCTGGAGTCGTAGAAAGTTGCCTGACCATCAACTTGCGCGTTGTTGACGCTTGTTCCGTGAAAAATCCCTACACCAACAGAACTATTTGGATTACTGCTGCTACCATAAAATTCTCCAGTCCCGATTACGTAGCCGTAGGGATTGCTTGTGCTGTCATAGAAAGTCGCGTCGCCATTGATTTGCCCAGAGTTATAGCTGTCGTTATGAAAAAAGGCAGAACCCCAGACCACGGCGTATGTTGTCCAATTGGCTCCTCCATTGTAACTTGAATCATAAAATGTAGCATTCCCTTCGACGACCGAAGGGGGGCCCGCCGAAGCGGCTCCGTCATCGTTAAAGCTAAAATTATAAAAGGTCGCATTGCCTTTGACAGTGGCTCCTTCATTATTACTGGAGTAGTTATAAAAATTAGCATTACCTTCGACTGTTGCAAGGTTTCTACTGTCTCCGTCAAATCTTGCATCACCACTTACTATGGCGAGGTTTTCTGAAGTTCCGCAAGTATCAGTATTGAAAATTGTAGTCGCGGTAGCATCACTTGCTCCATACCACTTGCCACAGGTCACAGTGAGGACCCCGTTAGCTGCTATTGAAATGTTTTGAGTTTCGTTTGCGCCATTTGTAGGCAATTCTCCGATTAAAGTTAATAGCGAAATCGTAGCTGGTTGGTCGGTGAAGGTGCCCGTTGAAATAACAACACTATCTTCGGCGAGTGGAATTCTATTAGCTGGAGTTGTCGAACAATCATCGCTTAGGTACCAATTCACGGTGGAAGCCCAGAGCGAATCGCCTTTATCGCAAAAATATAGCACAGTTTGGTTCACGGCAATTGCGACCGTGGCTTCGCCTGAATCAACGGTGCCATCATTTACTTTGAAAGTGAATGAATCACTCCCAATATAACCTGGATTCGGAGTATAGGTGATGTTGGGGACAGTCCCGATAATTGTCCCATTGGGAGGTTGAGAGATAATCACATATGTTAAGGGATCGCTGTCAGCATCGGTAGCAGTAAGAGAAATTGGAAGCGCTATGTTTTTAAAGGCAGATAATGCTTGTGAACTGGCATCGGGAGCGTGATTTATATTGCCGCTATCGCCAGAGCCGTCATCACCTGTGACAGGTGTCGTTCCTTGCTCTTCACCAGTGATAAAATTACAGGCTGAAAGGCTAAATATTAAAATCAAAGATGCTAGAAATAGAGATGACTTGTTTGATAACAAAGCTATTTTGTTCAAAATTTTTTTCATATAAGGCTCCTGCAGTTCGAATACGTACAACATTTCACTTTTGGTAGATTTAAGCTTATTCTTAGTTCTATGATAACAAGAGCCTACGTTAAAAATGGTAAAGATTGTGTGAGGCGCTTTGGTGTCTTTAGGGTTTGATAGATAAGATAATGGTTAAAGCCCTTTAGAGACACTATTAATTTTGTGTGAAGCTACTAAAAGTCTCAAAAAATATTGAAATTCTGAGCTTGGACGATTGTGGAAGCTCAAATCATTGAAGATGCCGCTTCCGGCCAGACCTAATTAGTGATCTTTAATCTTAAATCTTGTTTTGGGACCAAGACCACTTTTTTCTAATAGTCCGGCACCTAATCCCTCGTTGAGATTTCTTGTGGCGGTTCTTTGGGCGATTGCGAGCTCGCGGGAGGCCTCAGAGCTTGCGAACCAATTGTTTCCGAAAGCCTTGTGGAGTTCCTTTTGGAATAATTGAAGGTGGAGGGGAATGCTTTTTTGCGTGGATACGACGACTGCAATAGGCGATAGCGATCGCAAGGTATAAATTTCTTTTTTACTTTCTGCAATCAAGGGAACTCCCGCTTCGAGAAACCACTGGTTAAGTCGATAGGTAATCTGGGTGACTCTCTTGGGGGAGCTGACAAGATTAAAGTAATGCTCATTAAAAAGTTCATCGTGAATTTGAAAAACACCAAGTGGGCGATAAAAATCTTTTACCAAAAGTCCCAAAAGCTTATGTATCAGACTATCGGGATTTATACGAAGATCAGAAAAAGAGTGAGTACCGTCAAACATCGAAAGATGGCCCATTTGGACTAAATTTTCTTGTGAATTAGGGTTGGGTAAATATTCAAAATTCTTTGGTATGATGAGTTCTTCTTTGTAAAGATTTTTGTAGTTTACTTTAATTTTATTTTTGTAACTGCTTTGAGGTGTTCCAAAATAAACATAATGCAAAAGTGTAAAATCTTTGGTGTAAAGAGCAACATGATAATCAATATCTCTAATGGCTTCAAAATTGCCAAGTTCAGTGGCGCTCAGCTTTAGTTTTTCGAATGAGGCTAAGACTTCCTTACTTGATCCCTTCTCGTGGAGTTCTAAAACCAAATTAGACTTTTGAGCCAAAAGCTGGTCATTCGAACTGATCGAAGCAGTTTTTGAAATAATTCTGCTTAGAATTTTTCGTGACTGGGAGTATTGACCTTGTGCTAAAAATATTTGAGATTCCAAATAAAGAATATTTCTATTTAGTCTCGAAAATTCCGGTTTATCGGTTTTTTCTAACAATTCGAGAACCAAAGACATGCCTTCTTCAAACTTTTCAAGAAAAATATAACATGAGAGCAAATTAACTTTGGCTGTTAAGCGCGAATACTCATCTACCTTTAAATGTGAGATGTACGTTTCCAGCTGAGTGGCGGCCTTGTTGTAGTCCCATCTTGTAATGTGGGCGAATGATAAATAAAGATGTTTGTTGGGGGTATCCGTCCCATCTACCGATTCTAAGAGTCGTATTCCTTCGTTTATGGTCCCTAGTTTAATAAGAGCCATAGCGTATTCTACTTTGTCTTCTGCGCTTGCACTTGAAACCTTTTTCCCAGATGGACGGATTGTTTTTCGCAAGCTGTTAATCGCTAATTCTGTTTGTCCCGTTCTCCTGTATAGATTCGCGAGTTTAGCTAGATAGGGCTTTTGTACTTTTTTCGAGTTTATCTTAAGTAATTCCAAGCGGGCGCTGGCCAAATCGCCTGCCCTAATCAATCTATCAACATTTGCCAACGTCTCTTCCACGACAAATAATATTACACCAGGGTATTCTATTTAAGAGAAGGGTAATCCAAAGAAATTTCATTCCAAATTGTGGAAAAGACTCCAGGGCTCAGCGGAGTGGTGCTGGCCTGCTGGAGATCAGACGCTATTGCTGTGCTAGTACAACCGCCTGTGCTTGGTTCCCAACCTACACATTTGGTGGTCCCACCGCTAAGCCATTTAGAATTTACAATAGAAAGCGTTGAGGTTGATTGGACGCCCACCAGTCCGCCAATATCCGTTCCAGAATTTAAGCTAACCATGGAAGCACTAAAGGAGTTTCTAATGTTGACGTTGCTTAGTGCCGATAACGATCCGACTAGGCCACCTGCGGATCCGTCGCTTGCTATGACATTTCCAGAAGCATAGGAACTTTCGATGGTGGGGCCGTTGCCCTGAATAAATCCAGAGAGTCCGCCAACAGTTTGGCCTCTAACTTCACCTCGAGAATAGGTGTTAGTTAAGTTTGAATACCACAAGGAGCCAACGAGGCCTCCGCATTCGAAATTACAAGTCACATTGCCCGTAGCGTAAGACCTAATAATTTCTCCGGACATGATGGAGCCCACCAAGCCGCCAAAATTTGCCGCATTAGGCCCTGTTCCTGATATGTTGCCCGTGGCAAAGGAGTCTTCAATTCTAGAGTTATCAAGAGAACAGTTGACCTGTCCCACCAACCCCCCCGCGATAACGTCGGCTACTTGCACATTGGCAGAGGAACTGGAGTGACTTATGAGGTAGGAGCAAGTGGCGTGGCTTCCGCCATTGTTGATTCTACCAATAAGTCCGCCTCCATTGTCGTTAGCATCAACAACAACACTACCCGAAGTCTGTAGGTTCTCGAACACACCACCAGCGGCTTGACCTGCAATGATTCCCACCTCTGATGGACCCCTGACCGAGGCACCAAGCACGCGAAGATTTTTGATGGTCGCATCTGCTGTATAGCCAAAAAGGCCAGAATAGTTTGTTGATTTATCAATAAACATATTTTCAATTTTATAACTGTTGCCATCAAAAGTGCCTTCAAACGCGGCACTAGGACTACCAATTGGAGCCCAGCCCGAAGGAGCCCGATATCCACTTGGAAAGCTTAAATTGCTCATAAGCCTGAAAGCTCTTTTTCGGTAAACGCCGCCCATATTTTCTAGCTGAGCAATTGAACAAATTAGAAAGGGATAGTCTTTGCTGCCATCCCCGCCAGCAAATGGAATCAACTCAGTTTTTCCTGCGCAGCTAAATACTTTGGCTCCTAAGCCATCTGTTAAAGGCTTGGTAAAATACTCTTCACTAAAATTTAGGTCCTCAAGGCTAACTACGATGGAGAATGGCAGCGGGCTTGAGGGCAGTGGAGCTGTCGAAGAATAATTTTCAATTTCCAGCGTAAAATCTTTTCCGCTAAATATTTTTTTCTCTTCAGTTTGGGTCTCGACAGTAGTGATGCCGGCTTCAAATTCACCGCTCTCGCGATTAAAAATATTAGCAGTTCTTTGTTCATTGCTGGCAAATGATATGCCGATAATATGATCCGTTGAGACAACTTCGATTTCATAGGTCTGAATTGGATTCTGGACTCCCTCATAAGGGGTTCCATCTCCAACAATATCGGCGTTCAAGGGCCCACAAGAATTGAGCGAAACGCTTAGCAAGAAAACAATAAAAAAAGACAAGCGTTTCACCTTTGTAATTTTAACACTTTCGTCTTTGCTTCTTCTGAATAAAAATGAGCTTAACAAAGACTTAATATTTTCTTTAGGGCTATTCATTCGCACTCTACCGCTTAATCGTTAAATTGGCTTGGTCCAACCAAGAGTGCTTCCGAGCTCTTTGATTCAGAGCCCCTGTGGGCCGTGATTCTTACCTGGTAATTGCTGTCACCTAAATTTAACAAGGTGGCGGAAGTGTTTTTGCCCACGTTTATTGATACGCTCTCGCTAAGCGAATTGTCTGCTCCGGTGGATTCTGGAGCATATTCAACGGTATAATAGTCAACTTTTTCCTCCGCAGGATTTTCATCCCAGGCTAAACTTGCTGTGCACGAGTTATCGTTCAAGCAAGAGACCTTTTCGACTATTTGCTTTTTTGTAAGAGTGGCTTGGACGTCGAGTTCACAAGCAGACAAACAAAACATTGTGAACATTGAGAGTGTTATTAATTTTGTATTCATAAATTTTCTCCTTAGTTTCCCTAATTTTTAAAGTTGATTTTTGATAACTCGTAAGTTCTTGGGAGCTGTGAGCTCAGGAAGTGTCACTGGAGGTGGCGTTACTGGTGGTTGTGTCACTATGGCTTGAGCTTTGATGGTGATTGACTGGCTCAATAAGGCACTATCGATCGCTCCAGACTTTAAAGCTATGGCCTTTAAGAGAACTGTTTTTGCAGAATTTGAATTGTTAAGTAGATTAATTTGATTGTTAACGGCGACACTTGAATTCGTAGTTGGTGAGCTACCATCAAGAGTGTAATGTATTTGGGCTCCGGAAGTTTCCGTGTTTAAGCTAAGTTTTTTAACGCCAGCTAAATCCGAAATAACTGCTAGTGAGATGGGTGAGACGACCTCTTGAACGGCTCCGTCAATTTCAACATCCTTCACCATGTGCAAACCACCTGAGAAAGAAGCGATAGAAAGGTTGTTAAGCAATTGAATGTTGCTTTGCTCGCTTCTAAAAGCGAAACCCTCAGCCAAATGAACCAAGGACCCATCTTCTCTTGTGACATCAACGTCATAAGTTTTGTTTGCAAGGTCAATATGCATAGCAACTTCAAAAAGCTCTCCCGATTCATAGGACAAGTCAGATGAGGTACTGTAGCTAGATCCATTTCTTGCATCTAATTTTCCGTTAGAATTGAACCTTATGATGGCGGCCATTTTTAAGTACGAATTTGCGGCCCCGTCCGATAACCCCGTAATGGCATCAATGTTGTTTGCCAAAGCCTTGGTTTTAAATCGAATTGAGAATGCTCCAGTTTGTTCCTCGATGGTTTTGTTTTGGTAGTTTCCGTTAGAAGAAATCATTTCGTTAGAAAAACTGTAGGCAGCGTTTTGAACTAATGAGTCTGTGAACTGATCCTTAACTGCAATAGCTTTTAGATTAGTTGATGAGGAGATCGCAATCGAGCCATTGTACAAGTTGCTGCTCGCAGTTGGTGTAGATCCATCGAGCGTGTAATAAATTTTTGCCCCACTTGTGCTGCTGCTTAACTTTACAGATATAGGCGCATCAAACTGTCCACCCATAGGGTTTGCAATGGGCATGGCAGCTTGGGAAATGGGCGTAGGCGTAGGAGTTGGTGTGGGAGTAGGCGTTGGTGTAGGAGCCGGAGGAATAGCAACTCCACCAAGTTTATAAGTATCATACATATTTTTTACAAAACCTGAGAAGCCCGAAAGTTGGTAGTAGCGATCATTGTAGGCGAAAATGGCATCATGTCCCCAGGCTTGTTTTTGTCCCATAAGTTCGGCTGCTAATACGGCACCTGACATTGCCGACCAAACCACATGTCGATAAGGCGTTCCGCCGGTCCATCTGCTGTCATCATTATTGGGTTCCCAACGGTGTCTAACTCCCCAATCTGCCATGCCTTTGTCTCCATTGGTATAAGCTCCGTTGCTTCCAGATTTTGGACGGTCAATGTCGGCTTGGGTGACAAAAAATGTCTGAGTGTCTTCCTGAAAAATATCAGGATTTTTAGCTAAGTTTCTTAATTCGGTTGAGTTTAATGCAACTGCCGCCATCAATAGCGGGAATTTTCTGCCGCACTTGTGACCTCCATCATGATAGAATCCCCCTCCATTATTGATATAACTAGCAATGTCGATACCCGCTTGGATGGTTGCGATGAGAGCTTTTTCTTTGTCAGAATCTGAATAATTTAGATTTAACCAAAGTGCGATTTCGCCCCATTTTACGGCAACTTCACGACCATAATTTGAAATGGCACCATCGCTTCTTGCGGAGGCAGCATTGATGTAAGGAAATAGCATGGCGTCCGAAAAGTTATCTCCCCATTCAAACCAAGGAAGAGCTGGCAATCGTGACTCAATATAACTTTTTGATGGCACTCCAGCTACTGGCGCTAACTTCTTGAGTACTGAAAAATTTATTTGACTTTTATTGTAGCGAATCGTCCTATCGCTACCGTAGGGTCCTGGGCGAAAACTGCCATCGGGAGCTGCGGTAGAAAGCACGGTTAGCACGGCAACCTTCTCTACATAATTTGGGTAGACATTTGTGGTTTGTGAAGATGCCAAAACATCGCCCCCCTTTAAACTAAGAGGAAGCTTTCTGCCAACATTGAGATTCGAATCATAGGCTGTTTGGGGCCTTGTTACGGGGTTACTATCAAATCCATGTTTAGCATTCGGTATCGGATTGAGCATAGAACCGTTTTGTTGGCCTGCAACGTTGCTAGAGGCTGGATGATTAATTTTTGTAATAGATACGGGACCAACAACATAAGGTTCTCCGTTGGCGAACCTGCCCACCGGGCGGTCTGTGCTAAAAGTCCAGGTAAAGCCTTCATGGCTAACAGACATATCAGCATAACTATTGAGCGCCGTAAAAAGGCCTAGAAAAATGGCGATGCTTTTAATTGTGGTGGGTAATATTTTTCTATTCAACGTTCTGTTCATGGTGACTCCTAATTCGGAGAGTTCCTAGGTTCCAGATACGTACTGCTTGTGGACTCTATGCTCTTACTTTCGCATATTGCGATTTGCGAAAACACTCACATTTGAGATCTATATTAAGCATGGGTTAAGGCTTGATATTGTTTGCTTAACAGAGTTCGATCCAGACTAGAAATAGACAGCTCGAAAAGGTACGATATTAATGTAGTTTTAACTTTTGCGGAGATCTTTGCAAAAAGACAGTATCATTCCAAAATTTCCACTGACCATTTAGCCCGTGAACTAATCCGCTCCAGCAATTAGTTAAAGGCGTCACAGCCCATATCGACTACCAATGCATGTGCACTATGGCTTCGAAGAATGGCTTTCGAATTTCTTCAATCTAAAGAATCTCGGGAATTTTTTCTTGTTCTCGAATTCCTGCGTCCATCGCCCATATTAATGCGATGTGTCCTGGCATGATGCCTTGAAGACGTCAAACCTTACGTTAATCTTTTTTTAGAATATCAATCTTTTTTCCCTTAAACCAGTTTTTGTATGCAAATTGGCTCAGCGCCTCCATTTTTACATTGTATCTACAGATTTATTTTTATAAAATTAATCTGTAGATACAAAATATTGCTATCTAATAGATTTACGTAGGTTTAAAAAATATGGGTAACGTAAAGGTTTTAATTATCGCTGAAGAAACGTCGGAGATTTGTTTGCAGCTGCAGACAGGTTTGAGGGCCAAGGGGGTTGCGACTGTTTTTGCAAATAATCTTACATCTGTGTGTCGTCACATAGATGAGGGAGGCATAAGGATAGTCTTATGCACGATGTATAAACCTTGTGAGCAAGAAACAAACCATTGCTGTAAATTTTTTGAGTTTGTTAGTGAGCATTTTTCATCAGAGTTACGGCCCAAATTTTGGGCAGGAATTCAAGTAAGTCCGAGTAGCGCAACAACTGAAAATGCGGCTTCAAGTGAGATAGATATTTTTTCATGGCCGTTTAGTATGGCAGTAATCGTGGATTATTGTTGTGACCGCTTGTTTCATAATCGAGAGATTGATTTCTATTTAGATCCTGTTCATATGCAGGTGGTGTTTCCTAAGGGGTCCTCGGTTTCTCTGACTGGTACAGAATTTCAAATTCTTTCACTCTTTCGCGAAAGCCAAGAGCTGCGTATTTGCCGAGAAGAAGTCGGAAAACGAATTTGGAGATCTAACAAGACGGGAGCAAAGACTCTCGAGATGCATATTTCTCAACTACGTAGAAAGTTCAAACCTCAAGGTTTAAAAATTAACTATCTTGGAAATAGTGAGTATGGGATCATGGAGAATAAAAATTTAATTCTGATAAATCTAATTTTTATTCTTTGGACAAATTTTCTTCCAATTTATAGTTTTGAGTAAGAAATTAATTACCCACAAGAAGTAAGAAATAATTTACCGACAAATAGTAAATTATTTCTTACTTCTTTCAGATTAAATCTTCAGACACCTTTTTATTCTTAAAGCATTTCTTTTTAATGTCGAAGTATTGCAGAGTTGACACATTTTATAATGTCGGGATCGACGTTGTTAAATGTTTCAAACATTGGGGGAACTATGAGCAGCTGTCCGTACACATGGGTTGTAAACAAACTTGGTTTAAATAGGATCAAGAATGAAGGTCATCCTGATCGTGAAGCTAGGCACCTTAATGTGAGAGTGGTGCGTGATGGAGAAGAGCGAGTTTTGGTCAGCTTGCCTGCGAAAAGTGCACGATGGCTTATTGAGCTTATTCCCCAGGATGTCGTCGATAAAATTTACGAGGAAAAAATTCCTCTAGAGCAAATACAAAAAGATTTGGCTGAAATGAAGCGCTTGATTCCACACAAAATTTTTTTACTGGAAGAAGATGAACGCAGTGTAAGCGTTTGGCTTGATTAATTAGGGCTGAGGGGAGAATGTAATGGATAATGCTGAGCTGCTTGATGATTTTTTAACTGAGTGTAATGAAAATCTAGAACAAATAGACAACGATCTAGTTCATCTTGAACAAAATCCAAGTGACTTAGATGTGATTAAGAAAATTTTTAGGAGCATTCATACGGTCAAAGGAGCTAGTGGAATGTTTGGACTTTCCCGTTTAGAGAAAGTTGCCCATGCCGCAGAAGATGTCCTTAATAAGATGAGGGATGGGGGTATTGCACCAAGTTCACAGAATATTGATCCCATTTTAAAGGCCGTAGATATTATTAAAGGTATTTTGGCCCATTTGGGTGAGCACAAAGAGGAACCTGAAGGAGACGATTCTTTGGTGATTCGTGCTCTCGTAGCCGTGTTGAGTGGAGAAGCAACAAATTTAGAAAATGCGACTCCTCCAGCGTCATCTGAAAGTTTGGAGACGGCTGAGGGGGCTAGTTCTCCGTCAGCTCGGTCTGCGGCTCAAAAAACGAAAAGTGCTCCGGCCGAAACCACTTTGCGTGTTCATGTTGATGTTTTGGACAGGCTGATGAATTTAGTCGGTGAGCTGGTTTTAAATAGAAATCAACTAGTTCAATTGATCCGTGGAGTTGATGAATCAGAGTTTCACAATCCGATCAATCAACTCGATCGAGTGACATCCTCACTTCAAGAATCAGTTATGAAAACCCGTATGCAGCCCATTGGTGTTGCCTGGGGCAAGCTTCCAAGAATTGTGAGAGATCTTTCCGCAAATAGTGGCAAGAAGCTAAATCTTATTATGGAAGGTCAAGACACCGAGGTCGATCGTCAAATTTTGCAGGCCATTCAAGACCCGCTTCTTCATTGCGTAAGAAATTCGGCAGACCACGGAATCGAAAACCCTCAGCAGCGAGCAGCTGCGAGCAAAAATCCGGAAGGTAATATTTGTTTACGTGCTTATCATGAGGGTGGACTGATTGTTGTCGAAGTTCAGGACGATGGAAAAGGCATCGATGCCGAAGTTATCCGAAGAAAAGCTGTTGAAAGAGGATTGGTGAGTAGCGAGGCGGCCGCCCATCTTGCTCCGGCTGAAGTGTTAAGATTTATTTTTGAGGCCGGCTTTTCGACGGCGCAAGAGGTGACAGAAGTGTCGGGCCGGGGCGTCGGTATGGATGTTGTAAAAAGTAATGTCGAAAAAATTGGCGGGAATGTCGACATTTTTTCTGAGGTCGGCAAGGGAACTACCATTCGGATTACCATTCCGCTAACATTGGCCATCATATCTGCTTTGATTGTACGTGTTGGTGATGATCCCCTGGACGTCTTTGCATTGCCACAATCGAGTGTTTTGGAATTGGTACGAATTACGCCCGACAACAGTGACTCAATTGAAAGAGTTGAGAATTCAAAGTTTTTGAGACTTAGAGATTCTTTATTACCTTTGATAGATTTAAGAAAGATTTTAGAGCTTGGAGATTCCGATAATTTGTCCGATGCGGGAGAATTTTCAATTGTGGTGTGCCAAATCGGAGATAGTCGCTTTGGCCTGATTGCTCGAGAGATATTCGATACACAAGAGGTGGTTGTAAAAGCTCCAGGGCACTATTTAAAAGAGATTCAAGTTTATGCGGGAGCCACTATTCTGGGGGATGGCCGAGTCATTTTGATTCTTGATATTGGGCGGATTTCAGAAATGGGACTAAGCGCTGTGGCAAATTCTACAGATCAGACGACCGCTGGTGCAGATGAAATCAAAAAACTAGAGAATTCTGACAAAACCCAATTGCTACTAATTCGGTCGACGAAAAATAATCCTATGGCGATTCCTCTTGCTCTGGTTTCGAGACTTGAAGAATTTGATTCAAGTCGTTTTGAAAGAGCGGATGGGAAAAATTTTGTACAGTACCGAGGTGCCTTACTACAGGTCTTGAGTGTCGACGATACTTGGATGCCGCCTAGTGAGGGCGTGGTCCCTGCAATTATTTTTTCTGACGGAGAAAAGTCGATGGGACTTGCGGTTAACAAGATTAAAGACATTGTTGCTGCAAATCTTTCCGTTGAGTCGAGTGGGAAAAGTCAAGGGGTCTTAGGAGCGGCTATTGTGGACGGCGAAGTTACGGAAGTGGTAGATGTTTATAGCTATCTCCTAAAGGCATTCCCCGATTGGTTTGCGAACAGAAAATTAGGGGCCACTAAGCAGAAGAAAAAAATTCTATTGGTTGAAGACTCTCCATTTTTTAGAGACATGATTAGGCCGGTCCTTGAATCTCAAAACTATTTTGTTAAAACTGCCTGTGATGGTGCGGAAGGGCTAAAGATTTTAAGTAGTGATGAAAACTTTGACTTGGTTTTGACGGACATTGAAATGCCAAACAAAGATGGCTGGGATCTTATGCGAGACATTAGAAGTACGCAGCGGTTTGACAACTTGCCGGTAGTGGCGATGACCACTCTTAATGATGAATCTTCCAGGGCGAAAGCTGTTGATTTAGGGTTCACAAAGTATCTCATCAAGTTTGATCAAGATGAGTTGCTATCAGCCATCGAGGAGAAGATATTGTGAGTTCATTATCAAAAGACAAAATTGATAGTCCGAGAGATCGTCTTCCATCAGATAGACGTGTGAAAAATCTAGGTCCCAAGGATGGGGTTGAGCGACGCGATATTGCCGATCGAAGAACCGAAAACAATGTTGAATTTGTAACTTTTTATATTGGTAGAAATCTACTTGGTGTTCCGGTGGAGTCTGTTCAAGAGGTAGTTCCGGCGGCCCAGAAAGTTACGGCCATTCCGCGATCATCTAAGGAGATCAAAGGTCTTATGAATCTTAGGGGACAAATCGTGACGGTTATGAATTTGAGAACACGCCTTGGAATTGGGGAAGTTCCTGATTCTAAACCAATGAATGTGATCATTCGTTATGGGCAAGAGCTTTTGAGTCTTGAAGTTGACTCTGTTGGCGATGTTTTGCCGTGTTCAAAAAGCATGTTGTTAGTGGCACCACCAACTCTTGAGGGGCACTGGAAAAACATCTGTCAAAAGGTTCTTCAAATGAATAAAGGGCTCATGCTAGTCGTGAGCATAGAAAAAATATTTGGCTTTAATGTAAGAAATGAAAATGGGGAGAAAAAATAATGGCAAAAGCAGAATTAAGATCAAACGGTAAAACGAATGGAAGAACTAACGGTAAAGTTTCTGAAGAGGCGCTGAACAGTCAGATCAACGCTAGCTTTAAGGAAGCCGTTGAGCTAAATTATGCCGTTATTGAATTTGAGCCCGATGGCACTATCATTCGGGCAAATGATATTTTTCTAAAAGTTTTAGGCTATAATCGTGGTGAGGTGCTTGCTAAGCATCATCGAATTTTTTGTGACAAAAATTTTTCGGGAAGCCCCGATTACGTGAGATTTTGGTCCGATTTGGCTGCTGGGATTTCCCAGTCTGGAGAATTTAAACGGATTACAAAAAACGGCGATGAAGTTTGGATTTCAGCTGTTTACTGTCCTATTAAAGATCGTGACGGAAATGTGTTTCGTGTTTGCAAAGTGGCTTCTGATATTACTGAAACCAAACAAAATGCAATGATGAAACAAATGGTGGATATGTCACCTATCAACACCATGACAGCGACAAAAGATGGCGTTTTGAATTATATGAATGACAAAAGTTTTAAAACTTTGAAGTCCATTCAGGAACACTTGCCGGGAAAAGTTGATGACTATGTCGGATCTAGCATAGACATGTTTCATAAAAATCCTTCACATCAACGCAGGATCATTGCGGATCCTAAAAACTTACCGATCACTTCCAAAATTAAAGTGGGCCCCGAAACTTTGGATCTTTTGGTGGTTCCACTTATGGATTTCGATGGCAATTATGTAGGACCCATGGTTACTTGGTCAGTAATTACTGAAGAAGTAAAAATGGCGAAAGACTTCGAACGAGTTGTTCAATCGGTGACAGACTCATCTGCAACGATGTTAGACAATAGTCAGGCCCTTGCGGCAGGAGCTGAAGAAACTGCAAAGCAATCGATTAGTGTTTCAAACGCGGCGCAGGAAGCATCCAGAAGTGTTCAGTCTGTAGCGGCAGCGGCGGAAGAAATGAGCAAAAGTGTTGAAGAAATTTCTGCTAGGGTTCAGGAATCTGCCAATATGGCCCGAAATGCTGCGGGTGAGGCAAACAAGACAAATGAAATGATGTCAGTATTAGCGGCTTCTAGTGAAGAAATTGGGCAGGTTGTTAAGGTGATTGCTTCAATTGCTCAACAGACAAACTTGTTGGCGCTTAATGCAACTATCGAGGCAGCTCGTGCCGGCGAGGCTGGAAAAGGATTTGCTGTCGTTGCTAACGAAGTGAAAGAACTTGCGAGGCAAACAAGCAAAGCAACCGAGGACATCAATCAAAAAATTACTGCGGTCCAAAAGGAAACCGATTCTGCGGTGAGAGCAACTTCCGAGATTACAAAAATTATTAATAATTTGAGTGATATTTCCGTAAAAGTGGCAAGTTCTGTTGAGGAGCAAAATGCTGCGACGGCCGAAATTTCAAGAAGCTCATCTGAGGCAGCGCGCGGAACCGATATTGTTACTGAAAATATTAGTGAAGTTACAAAAGTCGCTGAAGAGTCCGGACGAGGGGCGTCTCAAATTCAAAAGGCAGCGAGTGAGCTTTCGGAAGAGGCGCTTAACCTTAAAAAGGCAGCTGCGGGCTTTTTGTCAAGGATGCTTTCTTAGCTGATAAGTTTATGGCAAAGATTCGTACAATGGTTGTTGATGACTCCGGGGTCTTTCGTGGATTCTGGGGTCGCTTGCTTGAGAAAGAAAGTAACATTGAAGTTGTAACGACGGCTGTGAATGGCAAAGCAGCTATTGCTGCTTTGCGGAGCCATGAAATTGATTTGGTCCTACTTGATATAGAAATGCCCGAGATGAACGGTCTTGAGGCGATTCCAGAAATTTTTAAAATTAAACCAAATATCAAAATTATAATGGCAAGCGGTGTGACGGATCGGGCCAGCAAAATAACAATTGATGCGTTAGCTCTTGGTGCCCATGAGTTCATTCAAAAACCATCAAGTTTGGGTGATGGAAAGGGTGTTGAAGACACCAGAAAAGAACTGGTCGAAAAAGTGAATGCGTTGTTTGGTGAATTGCAGCCAAGCTCCGTGATTGTTCAAAAAGCTGTGCGGCAATCTTCGAACTTGGTCCCTAACGTCAATAGTTCTGCTATTTGGAAAAAAAGTTTTTATAGGCCCAAGGCACTAGTGGTTGGCGCAAGTACGGGCGGCCCCGCAGCTCTTAAGGATTTTTTTAGTTCGTTTGAGAAGGCGTTGAATATACCGGTGTTGGTAGTTCAGCACATGCCACCAAAATTTACGACGATGCTAGCTGAGAGATTCAATGATGAGCTTGATTTTTCTTGTGTTGAGGCGGAGGCAGGTATGTCGCCCCAAGCTGGAACAATTTATATAGCACCTGGAGGCTTTCATATGAAACTCATTCAAATGGGTGATTCTATAAAAATTGATTTAAGCCTAGGTGAGCCAGTTAATTTTTGCAGACCGGCTGTTGATGTTCTTTTTGAGAGCGCCGCAAAAATTTACGGAGCCTTTAGTCCCGCAGTCATCTTAACCGGAATGGGGCATGATGGGCAGTTGGGCTGCAAGGCTCTAAAGGAGCTTGGTGCTCCAATATTTATTCAAGACGAGGCTACTAGTGTTGTTTGGGGTATGCCAGGAGCAGTTGCAAGGGCAGGGCTAGATGATTTTTGTCTTCCAATTCCTGAAATTGTTAAGAAGGTGGAGAAATTATGTCCGTAGCAGCAAACTTATCTAGTTCAGATTACCAATTTTTTTCAGATGTTTTGAAGGAGAAAAGTGGGCTTGTTTTGGGATTAAACAAAGTTTATTTGCTTGAGAGCCGCTTAGCACCTCTTTGCAAGAGTTTGGGATTTAAAGATTTGTCGCAACTTGCTTACGAAATGAGGTTTTCTGCAGATAAGGCGTCAATTATTAAAAAAGTTTGTTGTTTAATGACAACCAATGAGTCTTTGTTTTTTAGGGATAAGGCCCCGTTTGAGCATTTTCAGAAGCATATTTTAAAATATTTTCATGAGGCGAGGTCCGACTCAAAGAAACTAAGGATTTGGTCGGCAGCCTGTTCAACCGGGCAAGAGGCCTATTCGATTGCGATGTGCCTTGAAGAGTCTGACTTGAATTGGAAAGGTTGGGATATTCAAATTTTTGGAACAGATATTTGTGACGCTGTTTTGGAGCGGGCTAGAGAAGGATCTTTTTCTTCCATGGAGGTTGCTCGCGGTTTGCCTGATTATCTGTTGTCAAAGTATTTTGATAAGGGAGAAGGAAATTACTGGCTTGCTAAAGATGTCTTGAAAAAATATTTGAACTTTAAAATTTTTAATCTTTTGGATAGATTTTTGTACTCAGATTTTGACATTATCTTTCTAAGGAATGTTCTTATCTACTTTGATAAAGATGATAAAGAAAAAGTATTGGATAAAGTTTACAGACATTCGGCGGGAGATAGTGTTTTGTTTTTGGGTGCTGCAGAATCTACTTTTTCTATTTACAACAAGTGGACTCCTATCCAGGGGGTGGGAACGGCTATTTTTGAAAAAGAAAAGTTGAAAGTTTAATTAATTAGAAAGGAAGAAAATGCCGAAGTCAAAAATTTTGATTGTTGAAAAGAACCCGACTGGCTTTGGTAACAAATTGCAACGATATTTTAGGTCTAAGGGATTCTCATCGATACTTGCAAATACCAATACGTCTATTTTTAAATCGATAGATGATCAAGCAATTGAGATTGTATTTTTTCTGATGTGCATGTCCTGTAAAGGTCCGAAGGACTGTTGTAAGAGTTTCTATATCTTTGTAGATAAGCATTTTGACTCGACTAGACGTCCTAAATATCAGGCAGAAATAGGCAGTTATGAAGATAAAAAACTTTATGAAAAACATAGAAGAGATAATTGTGATTTTTTCTTATGGCCATTAAGCTTGGAAGTTCTCTCAAATTATTGTTGTGATCGACTGTTTGAGAAAGTCGGCACAGAATATTACCTTGATCCTATTCGAATGGAAGTCGTTTTCGTTAAGGGCGCTGTGGCATCTTTGACGGCTATGGAATTTCAGATTTTGTCTCTTTTTAGGGAGAAAGAAATTTGGCGCATTAGTCGAGAGGAAGTCGTGGCACGAGTTTGGCGATCTCGAAAGATTGGAGTTAAAACACTAGAGATGCATCTTTCTCAGCTTCGAAAAAAGCTCAAACCACTTAGCCTAAATGTTAGCTACCTAGGAAATCAAGAGTATGAGTTGCTGAGAACTTAGATCGCAATTCAAGCGGAAAGGCTGAGATTGAAATAGGTCAAAAGTTGTTAATTCTAATTTGGTTAAATATTCATATAACCTTGTCAGGGTAAATTTTTAATTACCCCTAAATTAATTGAGCTTTTGATGAAATGCTCCGACAAATATATAGATGATTAAGAAGATAGAGAAGTCCATTCTACTTGTGTCTGATGATGATGAGCTTTCGAGAAAGATTTTAGATTCACTTCAGGAGAGAGTAGGGAAAAAAATTATTTATGCACGCAATATGAAGGAAGCAAATGTAAAGTTCGAAAATCAAGAATTTGATCTTCTTTTGCTGGGAATGAAAACTCCACAAATTGAAAGTTATGGAAACTTTTTTATAGCCACCCAAAAAAAAACCGCAAATAAAAAGCCACTTCCATGGGTTATTATCAGTTCAGGAGTGGAGCCTGACGATGTGATTGTGTCACACCCCCATTCGATTCGCTTTATGAAGCAGGGTTGGAATATTGATGACCTTTGTTTGTTTATGGAAAATGCCGTTGCTCCTTCTAAGCAAGGTGAAAAATCAATCGTTGATGTTAATTTTATAAATCCATTTATAAAGGCAGTTGAGTCTGTTTTGTCTTCTATGTCGCAGGTGGTGATGAATCCTGGTCGGCCCGACGTTAGAAAAAATGATGCAGAAACTTGCACTACGGGGGATATTTCTGGAATTATCTCTATTGGGTCGGACACCTTTTCTGGCTCTATGGCATTAATTTTTGAAAAGTCATTAGCCTTAAAGGTTTATTCAAATATGGTGGGAGACGATAAATCTGAGATAGATAATGATGTTAAAGATGCTATCATGGAGTTAACTAATATTATTTTTGGAAATGCTAAACGAGATTTAAATGTGATTGGCCATAGCATTAAACCTGCTATCCCAAGTATAATCTCAGGGCCTGGACATGAAGTAAAACATTCTTCAGACGGAATTATTTTGCAGATCCCGTTTACTAGTGAATTTGGACTTCTCAAGGTTGAATGTTTGATTTCAACCCATCAAAAATAGGAGAAATATATGATAAAAACTGATCTGAATATTTTAATTGTAGATGACATGTTAACAATGAGGAAGATTGTTTCGAAATGCCTAAAGGAAATTGGACTTTCGGCATTGACCGAAGCAAAAAATGGGAAGGAGGCCTTTGACTTGGTTAAGGGAACGTCACCCAAATTTGATTTGGTCATTTCAGATTGGAACATGCCGGAAATGACTGGTATTGAGTTGCTAAAGTCCTTAAGGGCCGATGCTGATTTTGCTAAGATGCCTTTTCTTCTGGTGACTGCCGAATCTGAACAACATCAGATTTTAGAGGCTGCCAAGGCTGGTGTTGATGCATATATAACGAAGCCATTTACGGCTGAGACTTTGAAAGTAAAGTTAGAAGAAGTTGCAGAGAAATATACTCAGTTGAAACAGTAGCATTTATAATAGATTAGGTGCTAATTTATGAAAACGTCTAAGTATCATTTTTATTGGGGGGCCAAAAATCTAACCTTTGTAATTGATGATAAACTTTCCGATGAACGAGCCGAGCAAATAGAAAAAACGGTTTTATCGGTATATGAGAAAGCACCTAAAATTATACTTTTCAGTTTTGAACGTGCCAAGAAGTTTCCTCCTCAACTAGCTCAGTGCCTTTCGAGGACCATGAAACTTTGTTCTCAAGAAAAAATAAACTTTTCACTTTGTAATTTGTCTCCCGATGCCAAAGGGTTTTTGCGGGCTAATGATTTGCTTGGAAAGTTAAAGGTTTATGATGATTATTTTGCCTGGGCCAAAGAAGCGTTAGTTTCGGATTCGCAGAGGGTAAACTTTGGACTCTCCGAGATATTTCATAAAAGTGTCATAGAGGTTGTCCCCTCTTTTCTTCAGGTGTCTATCAAAGATTCACATTCTTTTATTACGCGAGGTCTACCCGAGCAGGGGGGATACATTGCAAGTTCCATGGAACTAAGGGGTAAAAGACTTAATGGAAATTTTTTAATTTATATTCAAGGAAATTTTATGAGTGCGGCCATGTCGGAGTTATTGGGAGAGCCAGTAGGCGCTGACAGTGCTGAGTGTATTGAGGGTGTGTCTGAAATTGCTAATATGATCTTTGGCAATGCAAAAACTATTATCAACGCGGAAGGGTTTAATGTGCAAATTGAGATTCCAAAAATTCTAACACCTGAGAAGGCTAAGGCACTGCAGGTAAACCGTGCCTATAATTTTGTACTGAGCCCCTTTAGAAGTAATTTGGGCAATCTTTATTGCGCTATGAGGTTTTAAAATGGATGAATTCGAAAAATTAGGTGGCATGTCAATGCTGCAATTGGTTTCCAAAATATTTTACGACAAAATATACGCCCATCCTTGGATTGGGCAATATTTTAAAGAAATCGATCAAAGCTTCATTGAAAGTCAGCAAGTTGATTTTATGGCCGATGCCTTAGGTGGGCCAAAACAATATTTGGGAAAATTTGTTCCTAAAGCCCACGCTCATATGTTGATTAATGAGGAGTTGTTTCAATTGCGTGAGCAGCTACTCAATGAGGCCTTTGCGGAGGCGGGTGCATGCGAGGCTTTGGTAAAAAAGTGGAACAAAATTGATAGAGCCTTCAAGGCTAAGGTTGTTAAAAAAAGCAAAGATGAATGTGTTCAGAGATATGCTGACGAAGGGATTGTAGAATTTCCCGATCCGGATTCGAAGAATCGGAATTGAGGAACCGAGGCCTCATGGATGGGTGCTCGCTCCGGTTAAAGGCTATGTCAACGAGCCTAAGGGCGAGTTGAAAATTGGTGGAGGCGGTCCTAATCTACTCGAACCAGAGCCAATCACCTCAAAAGTTGAGATTGCGGTTTCTTGGAAGAAAGAGCAAGTCGATCTAGCGAGGCTGGCGCATTTACGCTGGATCGACAAATGGAGCTATGAGCAGATTGCTGTCGAGCTGGGTATTGGCCGCACCAAGGTCATTGCCGAGCTTCGAAAGGCTCGAAGCGTAGCTCAGAATAGGACGTTCAAATGAAAGAACTAATCGGAATGGCCGTATTTGTAGTGGGCCTGCTTGGAGGGGGTAATTTAGTACTCCGAAAGGTCCACGACACCGTGAGGGAGGCTGCGGTTAGAAAGATATCGAAGGGCCTGCCTCCGCTGCCTCGTTTTAAATAGTCGGCTTTTGTGGCACCGCATCGCTAAACCTGGGATTTCCAGCTATTCTGGCCCAGGATTCAGAGATT
>JBGSZX010000032.1:0-135936 GCA_041750195.1 Bdellovibrionota bacterium
AGTTTCACGTAGAAGAGCTTTCTTTGCTTTTCTGAGGGCTTTGTGTGGATTGATTGCGCGTAAGATCACTTCGAAGGAGCGTGGACTTGCCAAAAATGCCAAAGAAAAAGCAAGCAGGAATACGAGCAACGGTAATTTAGAAAAGTTTTTTGCGGGACGTCCCTTCAGTCGAATCGTGAGTCTTGGAAGAAAATCCTATAAGTCGATAAAGAAATATTTCGATTTGAATCGTCTCGAAAAACTTGGCTATAGCAAAGAAGTTTCACGTAAGAGAGGGCTTATGAAGAGCGTAAAGATTGTCTTAGCCAGCGGATAGTTGGACTTTTTATAAAGCGGATGGTTGGACATTTAAAAAAATGCGCGATTTTGACCTAGCAGCTCGACTTCAAGCGCACTATTTGTACACACGATGGCTTAGGTGTGGGTCACATTACCCACACGACATCATAATGTAGACAAGTACGAGCTGTTTGTTTCAAGGTGGACAATGTAGACAAGTATGATCCAGTTACTCTCCGGGAATCACACGATCGGTTTCTTTTGTTGAATCTCGAAACAATTTTACAACTTGATCATGTCTAACATATCGCGCGCCGATACCTCTTCCATTGGCAAATCCAACTAAGTCAGGGAAGCTTCGGTTTTGGTCTTCTAACCAGGCACCGCCTACGACTTGACCTTTGTTGTCTAAAAATATTCGGCCCTCGTAGTGTTCCGAATTCATGCCTCCGCCATTGGCTACAGTGTTTCGTGTAAGAGAATTTGTTATGCCAGCCTCAGCACTCAGCTCGACATCAATGCTGGCATCAACCCATTCCACAGTTTTTGCTGGCGCATTCCAAGATATTTTTTCAGCGTCGGTGATTCTGCTTGCAGCGGTAAAGCTCGCTTCCCAGTTTTGAAGCGATTCATTCCAAATTTCAGCATTTGGTTCGACATCAAAGATAGAGGCATAGGGTGCCTTTGGGTGTGTCTCTTTCATGATCCGATGAGTTTGA
Organism: Bdellovibrionota bacterium; assembly: GCA_041750195.1. Taxonomy (GTDB): domain Bacteria; phylum Bdellovibrionota; class UBA2428; order UBA2428; family UBA2428; genus JBGSZX01. Next base: position 999 of record JBGSZX010000032.1, read on the forward strand.
AGCATTACAAAAAAGGCTCCAAAGTTAGGAGGATCGCGGTCGCGGCTGCCTCGACCCACATCTCCCATACGAGCGTAAAGTTCAGTCCCATTCCAATTGACAGCGCCAAGGGTTGCGATGTCGTACGGTTTTAGAGTGACAGATTTGCTTGTTCCAGGGATTTTGCGAACAACATTTTTTGTTGGAACGGGACATGCTGAACCAATAAACCTCATGGGATAGCAGAAACCTTCCCAGCCTTCCGGGCTAGGTTTTCGCTCTGTACCGAATTCTTTGATTTGTTCTTTGGTGGCCTTCATATTGAAGTCTCCAACCATGAGATCATATTTGCGAATCGAAGGAAGTGAATCAAGTTCAGCTTTAGTGAGCTTCTCTACATTTGCTTTAATTTCGGCGGCACTTAAGAATTTTGAAGTATTGTATTCGCCGTTTTTAAAGAAAACGCTATTGAGTGGATGGCTTGGGCCAGGAAGCCCATCAACCCAATTTGCATCGGCGCCGCCTCTAGCCATGGGATTGTATTGGTTGGACCAGGCAGCCGTAACTTTGTCTACTTTATAGCTGGTTTTGGCGGGATCAAATTTGCGAGCTTCCAAAATAACTTTTCTGGCTTCGCTGACACCAATTCCCGAATTGCTCACACCATTTACGAGAAGCCCAATATGTTCAGTACAGGTTCTATGATTTATCCGAGTGGGAGGAGTGAGAGTTTCACCAAATGAAGAGTCGGACAGAAGCAACATTCCAAAAACGACACAAAAACTAATATTTTTCTTTAAAAATTCCATTTTCAACTCCCACATTTGATTGGTAAATCCTAATCAACAGTTTCATCGGATTACGCGATGCGTTATATCAGCCATGTGGCGAGTGTGCAAGGAAAGTGTGGCCCTTTTAAATTTTTGGGATATGATAGGGCCATGAAAAATTTAGTAGATTTAGGTAAATATTTGAGTTTTATAGTAATTTTTTCACTTTCCGGGTGTGGGTTTCAGGCCATTCCTAAGAATAAAAATCAGGTTGAAGCTGCCTTGGCAGAAGTAAGCAACCAATACAAAAGACGAGCAGACTTGGTTCCAAACCTTGTAAAAATCGTAAAGGGCTATGCCTCACACGAAAAAGAAACGCTTACGGCAGTTGTTGAGGCAAGGGCAAAGGCTACCTCAGCAAACATTGATGCTTCAAAGCTTAATCCTCAACAGATCCAAGCCTTTCAACAAAATCAGGGCGCGTTGACGCAAGCTCTGGGCCGCTTGATGGTGGTTGTAGAAAAGTATCCAGACCTAAAGGCCGATCAAAATTTTAGAGATCTGCAAGCACAACTAGAAGGTACTGAGAATAGAATTACTGTTGCTCGTAACAGGTACATTGAAGCTATCAAAATTTTTAACGACTCTGTGACGGTTCCTCCAAGCTCGTGGACGAACTCGATATTTTATCATAACGAAAAACTTCCTCAGTGGGATGTTGCAGGCGCCGAAAAAGAAGCCATCGAAAAAGCTCCTGAAGTGGATCTATAGTCTTGCGTTGTGTTCCTATATTTTTTCGCTCAGCGTTCCTTTTGGGAATGCTGAGCTTAGTGCTTCCTCAATCTTCACACGCGCAAGATATTCCTTCGCCGACAGCTCCAGTTGTTGATAGTGCTCAAATCATTCCTGCCGACGTTGAGGCAACTCTCAATCAGATATTGCGTGGCCTGAAAAATCGGGGCATCCAAATGGGTGTTTTAACGGTGAAGTCCCTCGAAGGTTTGAGCATCGAAGGCTACTCCATAAAAGTTGCAGATAAATGGCAGTTGGGCGATGCCACAACTGACAAAGGATTGATTTTGCTTGTGGCTCCAAAGGAACGAAAAGTTAGATTTGAAGTAGGCCAAGGATTAGAGGGCGATTTCCCTGATGCTTATTCCAAGAGAGTCATAGATTATGACATTTTACCTCATTTTAAAAATGGAGACTACAGTTCTGGGATCCTTAGTGGAGTCCTCTCGTCGATTAAGTATGTGGCTCCTGAATATTTAAAAGAAATTGGAGCTCTCACAAAAGACACGAGACCGCCTGTGCAAAAAAAGAAAAAGGGACTTTCGATTTTTCAAATATTGATCATATTGCTTATCTTGTCTTTGAGATTTGGCCTCTTTGGTTTTGGGGGATTGGGCAGAGGCAGCCGAGTTGGTCGTGGAGGATTCGGCGGCGGCGGTTTTGGCGGCGGTGGCGGCGGCAGCTGGGGAGGCGGCGGTGGCGGCTTTAGCGGCGGCGGATCTTCGGGGAGCTGGTGAGATATGGATAAAATTATAGATTCTCAAAAACGCAAATTTATTGAAGACGCAGTACAAAAAGCTGAAGCAAAAACTTCGGCAGAAATTGTACCAGTTATTATTGGTCGCTCATCAACGGTGGATCATGTTTTCCCATTGATCTTTTTGTTTCTGATAGCTTGTTTGTTTGTATCTCCTTTGTGGACTTACTTCGATGAATTTTGGGGTGGAGCCTACCTAGAGCGAGGCTTAGCTTTTTTGGGAACGTTGGCTGTGTCTTATGGTTTGTCAAAGATACCGCTCGTTCAAAGATGGTGCTTATCTAAAGCAGACATGCAAAGACAAGTTGAGCTTCGATCCATTGCAGAATTTGCAGCAAGAGTTTCTGGACGGACGAAAGATCAATCGGGTTTGATTATTGTGTTGTCTCTTTTGGAAAGGCGATCATTCCTTTATGCCGAAGAAGGCATCAACAAACATTTTCCGGAAGGAACTTGGGATACTCTTTTGCAGGGGCTCTCTCAAAGAGCTCACAAAGATGGCATCGAAGTCGCTTTCGCGCAGACTCTAAACGAGCTATGCGACATGTTATCAGTGCATTTTCCATTTCAAGCCGATGATAAAAACGAAATTTCGAATCAGCTTGTTCTATTAGAAAATTAATTTTAGGCCTTGTATCCCTGAAACAGAAAGTGATCGAAAGTTTCGAAGATTCCGTTTTTCAAATGCTTTTTTTGGATTTCGATTAAGAGCTTGTTTGCTATGTAATCTGAAACTTCTAGAGGCAATTGTCCTGTGCCCGCGCCCATTGGCCATAAGACTGATTGTATCCAGTCGTGAACGGAATAATGATATTTGCCAGATAACTCTACGAATGAGCGTCTCTCAAAGTCAAAGTCCTTTAATTTTTCTAAAATGGGGGCTGATCTTAGTTGTGTTCCCATGTCTCTTGGTAGAGGAAATTCAATCTTAAATTTTTCCATAGCGGTTTTTGCTATTTTTAAAACAGCTTTAGATTGCCAAGTTTGCATTGAAGGATATTTCCACAAAACACAAACTTTTCCTCCTGGCTTCAATATTCGCTGTAATTCTATGAAAAACTTTTTTTTGTCGAAGTAGTGAAAACATTGAGCCGCCGTCACAAGATCGACGCTTTGCCTTTTTAATTTAATGTCTTCAGCAGAGCCAATTTTAAATTCAATATTATTAAAATCTTTGAATCTAATTTTTGATTCAGCTATTCTATTTTTCTCAGGGTCAGTTCCAATTATATGTTTGGCATGACTAGCAAGCTGTTCCGGGATTTGCCCCGTCCCCGTGCCCAGATCCAAGCACAGATCAATTTTTTTGGGACCAAGCCCCTTTAAAATTTCTGCAATGACTACTTTAGCATAGCCTTTTCTTATCTCAGCGTAGTCTTCGCTTCTTTTGTGTATGCTTTTCCACGCTTTGATAGCAGACCTCGTCAATTCGCCATCTCAAATAAAATGCCGCTTTCTTTGCCCATGTCGGCCATCCATTTTTGGAAGCCAGGGTAGGCGGTCAAAAGTTTTGAAGCTGGTAAGGCAGAAATGCTCATGGTGATTCCATAAACGGCAGCGTCTGCGGCATTGGGTTTGTCGCCGCCAGCAAATTTTTTGCCTTCAAGAGCGGTTTCCCATTCTTTGGTCAAATTTACTAGGTGAGCGTTGGCGTCGTCGATGCCTTGTTTTTGTTTGCTTTTCTTGGCGACCATCTTCATAACGGCGGCGCCTGAATATTTGATCAATGCTTTTTGATGCCATGAAAACTTAGAAGTTTTTGTAATGTAGTCAAAAGCTTTTAGCGAATCGCCAAAGTTCGAGTAAATCGCAGGCGGAATGGCTTTTACGTATTTTTCTGACCACTCGATCAACGATTTTTCGCGAGCCGCTCTGTCCGCGTCTTCTTCAAAAAGTTTTGGTCCTTCATAGTGGCTGTCAATGTAGGCCATGATCGCGTTTGAATCGTTAACTTGCTCACCTTTGGAATCGGTCCAAACAGGAACTTTTTTATATTCGGAAAAGGCCAATTCCTTTTTGTTCAAGGGGTGAACTTCTACTTTTTCGTAAGGAACATGCTTTAGAGCCAGAGCCGTGCGCACTTTCCAGCAAAAAGGACAGACTTCGTATTGAAAAAGTTTTGATTGTTCACTTGTTTGAGCCATGGTCGAAGTTTTATTCAGGCTTTTAGCTAATGTCGAGCGTGTTTTTCAATTAGGTCTTGGCTGGCCGCCCAGGCAGAGGACCAAGCCCACTGAAAATTGTAGCCACCAAGCCAGCCGGTAACATCTATGACCTCTCCCACAAAATAAAGGCCCTTTTGGAGCTTCGATTCCATGTTCTTTGAGGAAATTTCGTCACAGTTAACCCCGCCACGAGTCACTTCGGCCTTTTGATAACCCATCGTTCGGGTGGGGCAGAGTGTCCAGGCGTGAATGGAATTGTGGATTTGCTCCACTACGGTTGTAGATAGGGAGGCAAAAGGAGTTTGCGCATGCTTTTTTAGAATCAAATCTTCATCAATAAAGGTTTTAAGAAAACGTTTTGTCCATGCTTCTCTAAGGATCGATAAAACATTATCGCCTGGGTGAGAATTTTTGAGTTCGTCGATTTCTTTTTTGATATTCCTATCTGGGAGGAGGTTGATAGAAATATTTTCGCCCATATTCCAATGCAAGGAACATTGAAGAGAGGCGGGGCCGCTTAAGCCAGAATGCGTAAAAAGTATGTTCTCGCGAAAGCTCAATCCACCAGCCGTCATTACAACATCTAAAGAAATTCCTGCTAGCGGGTTCCAGGTAGCTTTGTCTTTTTCGCTTAGCACAAAACCATCAAGGGCAGGTAGCAATTTTGTAACACTGTGGCCAAAGGATTTTGCTATTTTATAGCCAATATCAGTGGCTCCAATTTTAGGAATCGAGAGCCCGCCGGTGGCTACAATGATATTTTTTGCTTTTATGGATGCTTGATCTTCACATTTAATTTCAAAACCTGCATTTTTATATTCCACAGAATGAATTTTATGATTTTTGTAGGCACTTAAGTGAGTTGCATCGCAGCGATCCTCTAGGGCCTGAAGAATCTCTTTAGCAGATTTTTCGGCAAATAGTTGACCAAGTTTTTTCTCGAAATAGGGAATGCGGCCTTCTATGATCTCCAGTAAAAAATTTTGGGAGGTATAGCGCGACAAAGCGGATTTAGAAAAATGTGGATTTTCTGATCTAAAGTTTTTGTCGCTAACTTGGAGATTTGTAAAATTGCATCGCCCACCGCCTGAGATAAGAATTTTTTTCCCGAAGCTATTATTGCCTTCTATAATCGCGCATTTAACACCAGCTTGAGAAAGACTGCCCGCTGCAAAAAGACCTGCAGCGCCTCCTCCTAAAATAGCAACATCATATTCCATCGATAATTTTTTATGGGCATGCTTCAAAGTTTTGAAGATCGAAGCAAGCAATTTCTAATGTGAGCTCTTCGTAATCGTCGCCGTAAGGATCTTGAGACGGTTTTAGAGTCTGAAGAGAACTTTTATAGTAGTAACGAGGATCACCTTTCACTGGAAGTTCAATCTGAGGAGCTGAGTCTTCCTGACGAGTCAATATTTGAAATCTGACAAGCGGCCTTGGCGAGTTGATAGTGCCCATGGGGCGAATTTTCTTGGCCTCATGATAATACATAGATTCATGTGTGAGAGAGGCCGTGAAAGTCCAAAACGCATCTTGGTCATTGTACCAAACTTCTTGATTAGCGAGGCTCCATTCTACCTTTGCCAGTAGGTCGTTGTGTGATTCTTCTAGGTTCTTAAAAATAATGAGGTCTGCATATAAATTGGCAACGGGGTAAGGCGTTGCTTCGGTATAGGCGCGGGCAAAAAATCTGAAATGAGGGAATGTGTTTTCGGTAGCATTTGTATTAGTCGCATTTGCAAAATTGCTGAAGCCTAAGGAAAAAAGTAAAAGGGATAGGATTTTATTCATGCTCTAGTCATATGAAATAGCCCCCGCCATTTCAAGGAAAATTCAATGAATTGACCCTGCAGAACCTCAGTAATCTTCCACTGGAGAACGATTTGCGTTTTCAGGGCTTTTTTGAAGCGCTTTCTCTAGGCCAACTACCTGAGTTCTTAGTTCTAAAACTTCTTGATCTAGATTCTCGAATTCTTTTAGCGAGAAAGGGGGATTGTCAGAGATGTTTTCTCTAAAGGCGTTAATTTTTTCTAAGGCAATTTGGGCCTTTTTCGGATTTTGCTTATGATAATATTCAAGAGCCTGATAGCCTTCTAGGGCCAGGCCTACTCTGTGGCACAAAAGTGAAACATGGTTGCCTGCGTCGAGCGCTAAATGCAACGTTTCACTAAGAGAATAGTGATTTAAGATGGCGCCCATGTCGATATCGTCAGTCATTATGAGCCCTTCGTAGCCCCATTCATCAACAAGGATATTTTTTATGATTTTGGCAGATAAAGATGAGGGAAATTTCTCACTTCCCTGAAGCGCCGGGTAATGAGCATGACCAATCATCATAGAATCAAGCTCTGGAAGGAGCGCCTGGAAAGGTTTCCATTCCCATGATTCTAAGTCGTCTCGACTTTGTTCTATCACTGGTAGTTCATGATGTGGATCAATGGCCGCTTTTGAATAACCTGGAAAATGTTTTCCGCAACTGGCAATGCCGCCTCGTCGTAGGGCTTGATTGAAGGTCGAAGCATTTTTTATGACCTCTTCGGGAGTTTTACCCCAACAGCGATTTTTTAAACTATTGGCCTCGTCTCCCTTGTAAGAAATATCAAGGACGGGACATAAATCTAGATTAAAGAGATAAGTTTTGAGCAGCCGAGCTGTTAGTTCACCGTGTCTATCAATTAATTTGGTATTGCCGTTTTCGACCAATTCTTTGGCGCTTGGAGGTTCGTGACCCAATTCGCGTAACCTGGCAACTCTTCCGCCTTCTTGGTCTATGCACATGATGGGGCGTTGATCTACAACGTCAATGAGATCCTCACACAGTTTACGCAGCTGGGTAGGGGATTTGATGTTGCGGCCAAAAAGAATGAAGCCTCCCGGCTGAACTTTCTTAAAAATCGCCGCTGTGTCAGCGTCGAGCTCTGCGCCAGGAACTCCGAGTATCAAATGTTGACCGTATGACATCTGACCATGATAATAGCGTGTGAGCATGGCAAAAAGCGTAGAGAAAAAAATATTTTTGGCAATTGACGGGGGGGCAACAAAGTCTCGATCAGTTTTGCTTGATCAAGGCGGAAAAATTCTTGGCAAAGCAATTTCAACGGCGTGCAATGCTGTCCTTTTGTCAGAAGAAGAACTGCGGCTAGTGTTTAAACAGCACTTGTCAGCCTTAAAGCTTAAAAAAAATTCAAAGCTCGAGCTAACATCCATTTGTCTTGCTGGGGTTATCAATGAAAAGGCGCAACGCAAGGTAAAAAAAGCCTTTAGCGGATTGCTTCAAAGTAAGCATATTCAGATTTCAAGTGACTTAAGTTCGGCTTTGTTTGCAGGCCATGGTCGAGCCGAAGGCATTGTCGCAATTTCTGGTACAGGATCTTGTGTGTATGCATTAAAAAACAATAAAAGTGCAAAAGCTGGCGGCTGGGGACATGTGATGGGTGATGTGGGCAGCGGCTATCACATTGCTCATCAGGGATTAAGGCGCGCAGTTGCGGATTATGATCTCTACGGAAAATTGGATATATTGGCAAAGTCTATTTTGAGTTACGCCAAAGTCAAAAGTATTGAAGAACTTAGTGTCTTTGTGAGTAGCAGTTCCAAGGCCGAGCTCGCAAAGCTCTCAAGAGCTGTGTTTGATGCCTATCGAAAAGGACATTTATCATCGCGCTTAATCTTAAAAACGAGTGCTCAAGCTTTGGCAGCTAATGTTCTGGCAGTGCGGAGAAAAATTAAAAACAATGATTTGCCGGTAGCAGTTGCAGGGGGAATTTTCGAAGTTCAGCAAGAATACTTTGATATATTTTCTGAAAAATTAAAAATTCATTGGCCCGATGTAAAAATTCAAAGACCTCTTTACGAAGCATCTATTGGGGCACATCTTTGGGGTTGCTATAAGTCTGGAATTGACTTTGATTTGTCGAAACTTCCTAAACTGAGTCCCCATAAAGCAGCCCGCAAAAAGCTTAGCCCCTCACTGGAAAAACTGGAACAATCTTTGACCATTCGACCGGTAGATGAGGCAACCATTCCCACCGAAAGACGAAATCCATATACAACCGAGTTGAGTGAGTTAAGTATTGAAGATGCGGTGACTTTGTTTATTGAACAAGATGCTCAACTGAGCAAAGTGCTACTTGAGGCCAAGGAACAAATTTCTCATGCTGTCCATTTAATTGTAGATGCTTTTCATGAAGGTGGCAGATTGTTTTATCTTGGTGCGGGTACGAGTGGCCGTCTTGGAGTCTTGGACGCTAGTGAATGTCCGCCAACTTTTTCTGTCTCAGAGGGGAAAGTGCAAGGAATCATAGCTGGGGGAATGCAGGCACTCTCTCAGGCGGTGGAAGGTGCAGAAGACGATGTCCAAGCGGCTCCACGTGAATTGGGTCGAAGAGATTTGTCAAAACACGATATTGTGATTGGTATTGCGGCATCAGGACGCACTCCCTTCGTGCTTTCGGGCATAGAATATGCGAAGAAGAGAAAAGCTCGCACAGTATTCCTAACCTGCAATCCTCTTTTACGAGAAAGATCGGGGCTTGATGCCGAATGCGAAATTCATTTAAATTCGGGGCCCGAATCATTGACGGGATCAACGAGGCTGCGTTCGGGAACGCTTTGTAAGATGACGCTTAATATTTTTACGACACTAGCTATGACAAAACTAGGCAAAGTTCAGAGCAACTACATGATAGATGTGGCCGCTAGCAATGATAAGCTAAAGGTGAGAGCCATCGGACTTGTTATGACTCTAGCCAAAGTTCAAAAAGATATTGCCTATAAAACACTGGTCGAACATAATTGGAATGTGAGGCTTGCTCTTGCTGGATTAGATGAGCGAGCAAATTAGCTTAGTAATTTTGCCACTCTGGTTTGGAGTTTAAAACTTCCATGTAATAGTCCCTGTTTTTTAATTTCGAAGCCGCAGCTTCGTCTAACAACACGGTCACATGTGGATGCCATTGAAGGGCTGAAGCGGGAACCATGGAGCTAACGGGCCCTTCTACGAAATCTGCCACCGCCTGAGCTTTAGACTCACCAAAAGCTAAAAGCAGGCAGTGTTTAGCTTCCATAATTGTGGCAATCCCCATGGTAATACAATGCTTGGGTGGATCTTTGAACAGCGACTTATTCGCCTCGAGAGTTTTTTGAGTTAGCGTTTTGATGCGAGTTCTTGAAGCTAAAGATGACGATGGTTCATTGAAGCCAATGTGCCCATTGTTGCCTAGCCCAAGTATTTGCAAATCAATTCCACCACAGGACTTAATTTTTTCTTCGTATTCTTTGCAGTGCTCCGTGATTTTTGAGGCCATGCCATCGGGAACAAAGGTTTTATCTTTGTCGATATTGATATGATTTAAGAAGACATCATTGATCGTGTGTCGGTAGGAGGCAGGGTCAGAGGGCTGAAGGCCGACATATTCATCAAGATTAAAGGTGGTTACATTAGAAAAATCGAGCGCCCGGGTTTTGTGTTTCTCAATAAGTTTTTTGTAGAGTTCGTTGGGGGTGCGGCCCGTAGCAAGCCCCAGCACAACTGACGATTTCTGGCGAATGAGCGTAGATACGATTTCGCATCCTTTTTGTGAGGCTTCCTCAATGGTTGGTAATATTACGATTTCCATTTCCGCTTATCCTTTATTTTTATCTGTCTTCGGTTGACCCAAATTTAAGAAAATTTCGGTCTTGAATTCTTCTAGAACCCTATTGCTAAAGTTATGAAGACTCACTGGTTTTTGTGATATGACTTCGCTAAGGTCAATAGCGTACTCTACCTGTAGAAATTGATCTTTATTGTAACTGTCTAAAAATGTGGCATTGCATATTCTGCGACCTTGAACCGCCTTTGAATAATTTTTACTCTCACCACTTTGTGATGGGAAACATTCCAGAAGCTGATCCCTAATTTGTGCCTCAGCATCGATTTCAAAAATCAATTTTCTTTTTTGAGGTAACCAATCCAATGAGCGCCAAACTTCGCAGCCAATTAGTTTTTTAGGTCTGTCTTGTGGGGCTAATTCTAATATTGCGGATACAACACATTCTAATGTTGCAACGTGACTAAGGTGTTTATCAAATGGGTTGTGGGTATAGATAACCTGAGGTGATGACGCCTGAATAATATCCGAGATTTCAGCAATCAGGGAAGCGTTTCTCTCTTTGATCACGGAACTCGGATGATTGAGTTGAATGAGCTGCTTGTAAGAAGCAAGTTTGGCAGCATTTTTTTGTTCTTCATTACGTAGCTGGCTAAATTCTTGTGGACTTAAATTTTGATGTGAATGATTTCGGGCGCTACCTGAGCCATCGCTTAGAATAAGGGCGCTGAATCCGTCTCCGTTGAGCCCCTTAAGAATGGCGTCAAAACACATAAATTCTAGATCATCTTGATGGGCTCCAATTCCAAGAAACGCTGTTTTTTGGATAGCGCTAGTCGAAGAATCGTCTCGCGGGTCATAACAAGAAGCGCGCTGGTTTAAATTTTTCATTATTAATGTTCCGAAATTTTGCGCCTTTCCAAGAAGTATCTTAAATTAGGCCTAGGGCATCGTCAATTTGAGGGAGCCTTGGCCGCCGCCATGTCATCGCTCGATTCGGCTCTAGCTGCGTTAAGTTCTTCTGCTGTGATGGATATTTACAAATCTCTGATTGGAAAAGAAGTCTCTGAGAAAAAACTTGTATGGCTATCGTTTAAGATTGGTGGGATCACTTACGGTTCACCACTTGGGTGTTTCTGCTGGGCGTCACAATCAGCGAAGGCTCAAACAAAGCAAATCTTGTGGGTTACATTGGGGCAAAAATGTCAAAGAATGAGATCAGGTTAGCTTTTTAAGAACACGTCCTCTACCTTGACCAACAATCAGAAGGCGGCTTAGATGAGCCGCCTATGGATTCAACTCATAGTGAGCGAAAAACACACATTGTATTAACTTCTCATCCAAGCGAGATCTTTAAGGATTGCCCACCGGTTCATTGGGGCGCTAAAACTCCTAAAGATCGTGGCCCTATTGTGGCATCGCTTCGAGACAAACATCGAAATGCCATTGGCACTCATAGCGGCAGCTACACATTATATAGGGCGCTCGCATCAGCGGCCGGAGCTTTGCCTTTGGATCACAAGCCCGACTTAACAAATACCGAGCCTACCGATGATATCGGTCCCTTCGAAAGCTGGGCTGATCCTACTAAAATTGTTTCGCTTGATCCTTGGGGCGCAAAAGTTGCTGACATCTTTAAGGATGAAATTTCTAAGGGGATGGACATTCGCCCAACGATTGCCGTAACAAAATCGCATCTGCATTTGCCCGAAATTCGTGAAGCCATTGAAAAAGGCCGGATAAAAATTGATGGTAAATTTCTCAAGGCGGGTGGTGAGATTGCGGTTACCAAGGCAGCTATCGAGCCCGTTTGGTATCTCCCAGAGATTGCTAGACGTTTTGGGACTTCCGAAGCTGATTTAAGAAAATCATTGTTCACAGAAACAGGGGGGATGTTTCCCGAGCTTGTGACTCGCTTTGATTTGAAAGTCTTTTTGCCTCCGATTGGAAGCACAACCGTTTACTTTTTTGGAGATCCTAAGAAACTTTCTGACGAGAAAGTCGAATTAACTTGTCGGGTTCATGATGAGTGCAATGGTTCTGATGTTTTTGGATCAGACATTTGTACTTGCAGACCTTATCTTACTCATGGAATTGAAGAGGCCGTTAGGACCGCTCAAAATGGTGGAGTTGGCTTAATTGTTTACTTCCGTAAGGAAGGTCGCGCTCTTGGTGAGGTGACTAAATTTTTAGTATATAACGCTCGCAAGCGACAAGTCGGAGGCGATACCGCTGACAAGTATTTCTATCGTACAGAGTGTGTGGCCGGAGTGCAGGATATGCGTTTTCAAGAGCTCATGCCCGATGTCTTGCATTGGTTGGGCGTTAAAAAAATAGATAACATGATTTCGATGAGCGACATGAAGCATGATGCCATTGTTAAAAGTGGTATAAAAATCATCAAACGTGTTCCCATTCCTCACGATTTGATTCCGGCTGATGCTCAGGTTGAAATGGAAGCAAAAAAAGCGGCAGGATATTTTACGGATGAAAGTGTTCTCGATGAGAAAGGACTTTCGAGCATCAAAGGTAGGGACCTTAAAGAATGAGTCCAGAAGTTTCATACTTGTTAAGCACGCAGGCAATTCGGGACAAGTCTCATGAAATCTTTGAGGCTTGTTTAGAGGGGCAAACTTACTTTGAGGTTCATCAAGAAAAGTTGCCAGAAGTAGCTGCGCTAGTCGCAAAAGTTACCAAGGAAAATTATCCCTCTCTTGTTATCCCTTATCACTCACGATGGAGTCATTTTGCCGCCTTTGGAAAAGATCGAATCGATAATTTCTTTAACGCTATTCAAAATTATTCATCGTTAAAGCAAGCACAGATTGAAATTGATTTGATTGTTGTTTCTGTTTTGCTCGATGCGGGGGCGGGGCCTGACTGGGTTTATAGGGATTCGCTTCTCGACAAAGAAATGGGTCGATCAGAAGGATTGGGACTAGCTAGCTTCGACGCTTTTATTGCCGGGAAATTTTCAAAAGATCCTGAAAACGACCCACTTCGTGTTGATGGAGCTAGACTAAAAGATTTTACTCGAAAAGAGCTTGAAGAAATTTTTCAAGTCGCAAAATCAAATCCGCTTGAGGGAGTTGAGGGTCGTTTAAAACTACTTAAAAACTTGGGAGATCGTTTAGAGTCGGCCAAAGAATATTTTTGCGAATCAAGACCCGGAAATCTTATGGACTTTTGGTTGTCCGAATATCCAGATAAACGGATGGAGGCCGAGATCCTTCTCCAAACCTTGCTACTAAGTCTTGGGCCTATATGGCCTTCTCGACTGATTAAAGATGATGTTCCTTTGGGCGATGTGTGGGAATACAAAGGTGGACTTGTTGCTTTTCATAAACTTTCTCAGTGGCTTAGCTATTCTCTGTTGGATACTTTTCAGAGATCAGGTTGGGAGCTTTGGGCGATTGATGCGCTAACTGGGTTGGCCGAATATAGAAATGGTGGCTTGTTTGTTGATACGGGTGTCTTACAATTGCGAGATCCGAAAAATTTAAAGAAGTCTCACTCTGTAGACTCTGAACTGGTTGTTGAATGGAGAGCCTTGACCTTGGCATTGTTGGAGGCTCTGGCTCCTTATGTAAGGCGTGAACTAAATTTGTTGGATCTGCCTTTGCCAAAAATATTAGAGGGCGGCACCTGGTGGGCTGGACGCTTGGTTGCTTCAGAAAAAAGAAAAGATAAAAGTCCGCCGATTAAAATTATAAGTGATGGAACTGTTTTTTGATCATACCGACAGTTTCAAAGGAGTTTTAAATGCAAAATGTAAAAATTGTTGAACATCCAGTTCTCCAGCATAAGCTAACTATTATGCGTGATGTGAATGCGCCTTCTTTGGTATTCCGAAGAACCTTGAATGAAGCAAGTAGAATTTTGGCCTATGAGGCAACTCGCGATTTAGAAACAAAAGAAGTAGAGGTTACAACACCTCTCGAAACGACCAAGGGCAAACTTATTAAAGATGATTTGATCATTGTCCCAATCATGCGTGCTGGACTTGGAATGATGGACGGTTTCTTAGATGCCTTGCCGTTTGCAAGTGTCGGGCATGTGGGCATTTACCGAGACAAGCAAATGAATCATACGGTGGAGTACTATTTTAAGCTTCCTCCTAATCATAAAGGTAAAAAGATTTTATTAGTGGACCCATTGCTGGCCACTGGTGATACCGCCATTGCGACCATCAATCGATTGAAAGAATACGAAGTGGGTCCAATCCGAATGGTGACTTTGCTATCTGGTAAAATTGGAATTGATAAAATATTCAAAAGCCACCCTGATGTGGAAATCTACACGGCTTCTGTGGAGCGTGAACTCAATGACAAGGGCTATCTTTTGCCTGGATTAGGTGATGCGGGGGACAGACTTTTCCAAACCCTTCCTATCATTACAAAGAAAGAATTTATTTAAGTAATGTCTTCCAAAAAAAATGAATCGCCTGTTTTTATTTTAGGCGTAGCCGGAGGAAGTGGCTCTGGAAAGACGACATTTGCCAAAAGGTTGCTGGAGGTCTTTGGCGTAGACACTTCGGATGTTCTGCTTCAGGATCATTATTATAGAGATCAAAGTGCTCGTTTTGATGGAGATGGAGGCAGTGTAAACTTCGACCATCCCGAAGCTCTTGATTTTGATTTACTATCAACTCATCTAAGGCAACTTAAGGCAGGGACTGCCGTTGATGTGCCTATTTATGATTTTGCTTCTCACACACGTTCGCCCCAAAGCAATCGATTTGTTCCTAAACCTCTAATAATTTTGGATGGCATTTTAATTCTTAGCCAACCACAGGTTGTGGCCGAACTAGATTTTAGCATTTATGTCGACACACCTGAGCCACTAAGATTTGAAAGAAGAATGAATCGCGATATCGCAGAACGTGGTCGTGATCGGGAGGGTGTTCTGCTTCAGTATCAACGCCAAGTTCTTCCCATGCACAATCAATTTGTGGAACCGTCGAAGGAAAATGCTCACGAACTCTTGATCGATGGACGTGGCGACGAAGAAAATTTGATTTCAAAAATTAGAAATTTACTAGCTTAACAAATCTGCTCTGCGCACAGTAAAAATTTACAGCTAAAATTTACAGTTAAAGTTTATTTATGATCCTGTTGCATTCGGTGGCTGTCCCAGGATTTTGCTTAGCTTGAGATCCTCCAGATCCAACGCCGCCAGCAATGGCTCGGACAAAAAGCATTTTTTGCATATCAAACCATTGATTCACTTTTTTGGGGCCTTCAAGTTGCGAGAATTTAACATGATCTACAAGGGTGGCAAACATTTTTGATGACTGCCCTTCACCGCCTTCGACTCTGCTACCTGTGAGGTGAGCGGGCCCGCCCATAACACTAAAACCAAGTGCTCCAACGGTGTCCATTAAGACAGGGTATTTTTTTCTTAGAGCTAGAACTTCATGTTCAGGGAGGAGCCTGGGGCCAAGGGATAAATTTACTTCGCTGGTTCTGACCTTCTCAAGTTGTCCAAACTCATCGGTCTTTGATTTTCTGATAAGCTCCGCTCCTACAAAAAGCTTTCTGTCTATAGTGCGAGGTCCCGACTCTGTTTCAACCGTCTCAAGTGTTCCGAGGGGTTTCATGGAGCGGCCTTTTTCAACCGGAACATAGTGCATCACTAAGGCGTCACTTTCTTTTGTGTAGTGGCTAAGTCGGTTGAATTCAATGACAGGCGCAAATTCAAGCCGTGAAAGGGCCTGCCAATCTTGTGTGCGGATAGCATTGAATCTGTTTTTTGATTGAGCGACGGGTCTGCGCTGAAGAACTCTGTATTCATTTTTCTCGCCTAAATTATAAATGCTAACTTTGCTGACATCGGTATCATCCCAGGACCATATCTTTGTCATTTCATTAATCTGTGGCAGGCTTTCAGGAAACTCGGCAATCCATCTCTTTCTAAATTTGTCGTCCTTATGAAACCAGGTGAGGACTTCACCCCAGGTATGGGCACTAAAAAAATCACCATATTTTGTTTCAAGCGGAGTATCCCAGTTTGAATATAAAATATTATTTTCTCGCTCAGCGCTCCAGCGATTAACAAGTGACTTGTATTCATTCCCTCTGGGTTCGAGGCTGCCTATTGTAGTAGTAATTTTTTGAGCGGCAATACCTGTCATGGCCGTTGATTGGACGATAGTAGATTTAGCGTAAGACCGTTCAAGTTTTTCTAGCTCAATTTTATTGGCTTTATAGTTTACAAGCTCATCTTTGCTAAAAAAATCATCTGTGTTTCCGCTCTTAGCAACTCGAGCAAGCCTTTCTTGGATTTGTTTTTGCCAGGTGGGGCTGGAATAGTCATCGAGCGTTTGACGTGCAAGAGTGCCCGTTTCATTTTGTAGTCTATCAATTATTTCTAGTCGTTTGTTAGAATCTGGTCGGATGGTTGCTATAGACTCTGCCGAGGGAATGAGCGCGGTCTGTGCCATAGTATTTATAGAATAAAATAAGCTGAGCCATAAAATTAAAATCATTACTCAAAAACTACTGTACGCACACTTTTGGTTGATGAGCGCTCTTCGATAAGTTTAGCGCGCAAATTTCGCCACATGGCCGACTCAGCTTTCATATTTGTCATTTTAACATCATTGAATTCGCCAACGGGCATGACGCCCATAGTGGTGCCGATCATTAAAATTTCTGACGCTTCTTCAAAATCTTTAACGGTCAGATTTTCTTGGACAACATTTTTTAATCCAAAGGCTTTTCCATACTCTTTTACAATGTCCATGACTCTCAGAAGGGTTGTTCCTCTAAGCATTCGTTCAAACAATGGAGCTTTAAAGGTGCCATTTTTGTCGATCATTGCAATGTTTTCAGTGCTGCCTTCCGTCATATATCCGTGCTTATCAATGGGAATCATGTAATCCATTCCAGCATCGACAGCTTCTTTTTTGAGCATGGCATTCAGGAGGTAGTTGCAGCTTTTCACATTACAAAATGGAATGTCTTTTGCGACGTATTTGCTGATGCCTACTTTTGCGCCGTCATCGAAATATTTTTGAGCATAAGGTTTGGATTGGTCGGCAACTATATAAAGCTGTGACCCAATGCAATCGTATGGGTTTGCGGTAAAGGAACCTGGCCCCCTAGAGACGTACATTCTTACAGTATGGTTGCGCGCGCCACTTGCTCTGGAGGTCGCAACCACGCATTGTGTAATCTCCGGAAGACTAAGTGGTAATTCCATTTCTATGCCATCAGCAGATTTTTTGAGGCGTTCCAGATGACTTTGTAGATCGTATAGGGCGCCGTCTATGCATAGAAAAGCCTCAAAAACACCATCGCCTCTATGAAACTGATGCTCATCAACTGGAACCAACATGAGCTCAGAATTGGTAGTAATGCCTCCGGTAAGAGATGAAAACATTGCTAGGTAGGGAGGAGGAGACCTAAAAGACCGCAATCTTTGAATATAGTCTTCGTCTGATAATACTTTAGGATCATTCATGGTTTCCAATTCCTCTCTACAATGATTTACAAGATACTATTTAGTTTTTTTTGGACTACTTTTGCGGTTTTGGGTGTTACGTCCGCCTCCGCCTGGCTTGGAAGATTTTAAAACAAACCAATCTTCTTTTGTAATCGGATGAAAGTAGTCGGCTTCATCACGTAGAATTTGAGCTGTGGTTTTTTCAAGAGCAGCAATTTCTACACGGACACCTTCTGATTTTAAGTGGTTCACGAGTTCTACGTAATCTGAATCGCCAGATAAAATGATGATGGTATCAACTTTATGTGAAAGTTGGGTGGCCTTGATACTGAGGGGAATATCAGCGCTTTTATGGCAAGGGCGAACAGAGCCATGATATCGACTATGAAGGCGTTCGGCTAATTTAGAAGAAATAGCCCGGCCTTCTCTAAAGTAGATCAATCTATTTAGGGATCTGTTGGCGACAAGTTTGGGAATGAGTTCATCATAATTGAGCATGGCCGAATCGTGGCCCACTTCAGAGTGAATGCTCCGTTCCATGTTGTTGCCATCTATAAGCACGGCTACGGTTTGACTGATTTTTACCTCAGGGTATTTTTTAGTTTCTTGATTCATGTAATCCTCGTAAATTTCTATCCTGCCTATGGCAGCGATTGGTTATTAATTGCGTGGAGCCGGTTTTAGGTCCACAAATTTTTGGGCAACCACATAGGGTTGAACAATGATAAAGTTAAAGAACGTTTTTTCTTCGCGCCAAACTTTCAATGATTCTTCGTCTCCTTTACAAATGAGAGAATCTTGAAGGTGTTTTTGTATTTCCTCTTTATGATTGGTTGCGATGGCAAAAGCTACTTTCGCCAGATCTAGGCATTCATTAACTATTATAAAAGCGCCCCTCTTAATATGGGGCTCCATGTCGCTAATAGGGGCCAACAATATCTGGCTTCTCAGTACCTCTATATCTGCCTCTACATCAGGGGTGCCCATGTAGTTGCTCTTTTAGCGGATTATTGGGGGAATGACAAAAGGCTCAAGCTAGGTTTAAATACCCCGGCAATGGGCTCAAAAATAGAAAAAATAGCGATAATTGTGACAAGTATAGGGAAAAATTCTGATTTGGCTCAGGAAATAGTGGCCCACTCCAAAACAGCTGGTTTTGATCCCAAAGTCTACAATGTGGTCGATATGGACCTGCCTCTGTATACTTCTCGGGAAGAAAAGGCGAATGGTATTCCTCAGGTTATGAAGGAAATCCTTGTAGATCTTCAGGAGACTCAAAAATTCTTTTTTCTAGCTCCTGAGTACAATGGGGGTTTGCCCCCAACATTTACTAACTTTTTTGCATGGGCCAGTGTTGCTACTAAGGACTGGCGAGAAACGTTCAACGGCAAAACTGCCGTTATTGGAACTCATAGTGGTAGTGGTGGGGTCCATGCTTTGATGGCGATGCGCATTCAACTTTCTTATATCGGGATGAATGTTATGGGGCGTCAATTGCATACGCACTATCAGAAAGCTCTGGATCCCAAAACATTGGATTCAGTTCTAGATGCGTTGAAGAGCCAATAGGGAGCTAAGTCATGAAACGTCCTGAAGTATTAGATTTTTTTCACCAAGACACTTCTACAATCACCTATTTGGTCTGGGATCCAGAAACGTCGGATGCCATGATCATTGACCCCGTCATGGATTACGATTCGGCGTCGTCTACTTATTTCTACAACTCTGTTGAAACGGTCATGGCCGAAATCAAAGACCTTGGATTGGAAATTCAATATATTTTGGAAACGCATGCCCACGCTGACCATTTGTCGGGTAGTCAGGAATTTAAAAGAAGATTGGTGGCATTGGGGATGACACCAAAGATTGTTATTGGGGCCGAGATCTCAGAGGTTCAAAAAACTTTCAAAAAAATCTATAACCTTGCAGAAAGCTTCCCCACAGATGGCAGCCAGTTTGATCATTTGATGGTTGAGGGGGATGAGCTACTGATTGGCTCTATCAAACTTCGTACCATTCATACTCCCGGCCATACTCCCGCTTGTTATTCTTACTATATCGGTGATGCACTTTTTACGGGCGACGCTTTGTTCATGCCTGATTATGGCGTAGGGCGATGCGATTTTCCCGGTGGAAGTGCTGAACTCCTTTATGAATCCGTTCATGGAAAACTTTATAAACTTCCTGACGAAACCAGAACGTATACTGCACATGACTATCAACCTGGCGGTAGAGAATATAAATGTGAGTCTACTTTGGGCGAACATAAGAAAAGTAATGTTCATTTAAAAGAGGCGACGACAAAAGAAGAGTTTGTAAAATTCAGAACTGAACGTGATGCTAAGCTTTCAGCCCCTAAATTGTTGCTTCCCAGTATTGAGGTAAATGTTGATGGGGGAAGATTTCCTGTTCCTGAAAACAATGGAGTTTCCTATTTGAAAATTCCAATTACGCCTAAACAAGGTTCGCGCAAATGAGCTTGTGTATAGAGCCAGCTTCCGATTTTGGCGGATTATCTAATTTTGTTGCCATTGACTTTGAAACGGCTGATTACGGTGCCGATTCAGCTTGTTCAGTGGGGCTTGTTAAAGTTGTGAATGGAAAAATCGTGGATGAAATGCTTCGACTTATCAAGCCGCCTAGGCAAGATTTTAAGTTTACTTACATTCACGGATTAACCTGGAATGATGTTAGGACGGCGCCAACTTTCGCTCAGGTATGGCCTGAATTATTCTCATTTATTAGAGGCTCGTCTTTTTTGATCGCGCACAATGCCTCTTTTGATCGTAAGGTTTTAACAAGCTGTTGTGAAGCTGCAGGAATTGCCGATGCAATTCCAGAATTTAAATGCACGGTACAAGTTGCTAGAAAGTTGTTAAACATTAGTCCAGCCAAGCTTTCAAATGTTTGCGAAGTCCTGGACATTGAACTCACGCATCACGAAGCTCTATCTGATGCTAGAGCTTGCGCTAAAATTATGATTCATGCATTGGCGGAACTTGGCAGGGCTTGATTTTTGAATTTATGTTTTTAACATTAGAACGGGCGCCCGCCATTCATGTGATAAATCAAGTCCGATGACCCTCCGCCTCCGTAGGAGCAAAAGTAGCCACTACCTTTTGCAGAGGCTAGGACGGCGCCAAGATCTTCAGCCACCTTAATTTCTACGGTGTAATAATATGTTAAGCTTGCCGAGAATTCTATTGATGAGGTGGTTTTAAGCGAAGTTCCAAAAGAGCCAGGGCAATTGGGAGTGTAGGTGGTGGTACACCCCATGTTAGTTGTTGTCCAGTCGCACGTGTTTTGAAAAGAAAACGTATGTTGGTCGTCGTCATTGAAATCGCCTTTGGGTTTTAAGGTGAATGACAAAGACGGTTCAGTTGTAACTTTGTGAGTGCCAGAAACCCAGCCGCTAGGGTCGGCGTAAAAAGTGCCTGTGGTGTTAGGTGTAGCGGGTCTTGTAGGAAAGCTAAGTGGGGTAGTAAAAATTCCTCCTCCAGCTGAAGGGGTGAATCCTCCAAATAAACTCTGCTTTTTTATGGTTACCGTCACGGGCTGGTCGACCGAAGAAAGGTTAACGACGGTGACTGTTAAGGAAAAATAGGGACTATATAAACTCGTATATGTGTTAACCTTTGACAATACTTGAGGCGTAGATATCATTTCCCGCCCAATCGAATACGTCTCACCAGAATAGCTAAGAAACGTACCGACGGCGAGTAGTTGCATAAAAAAGGAAAATCTAACTTTTGAAAAACCAAACATACTTATAAAGAGACTATTCCAATTATGTTAAATGGCAAAATTTTACTAGAAAAATTTACTGGTAAAAATTACTGGTAAAAATTACTGTGGAAATTTATTGTACGCGTTGAGCGATGCTACTTTATAGGCTTCAGCGAGGGTTGGATAATTGAAAATCATATCAATCAAATGTTGAATGTCGGCATCAAAGCTCATGGCGACCTGAGCGATGTGGATGAGTTCTGAGGCGTTCGTTCCTATAATATGAGCACCCAATAATTTGCGAGATTTCTCGTGGAATAGAAGCTTTAACAAGCCGTATTCATCTCCTAATATTTTTCCGCGAGCTAATTCCGAATATTTTGCATAGCCACAAATAAAGGGTGTCTTTGATTTTAGCAAATCCGAATCATCAGCACCAACAGATGAAATTTCTGGAATAGTATAAATGCCATAGGGGTAGATGTTAGGAAATCTTTGATTACAAATTCCAAAAGCGTGTGCAGCCGCAATTCGACCCTGCGCGAAGGCAGAGGCCGCTAGGGCTGGATTCCCAATGATATCCCCAACAGCGTAAATATGCTTTTGTGAAGTTTGGAAAAACTCATTAACTTCAATGAGGCCACGTTGAGTTGGTTTAACTCCAATGGAATCGAGATTGAGTGATTCAATGTTTCCCGTTCTGCCCATGCAGTATAGCAAAGCATCGAATTCGAAGTCTTGTTCCTTGAATCTTAAGCAAACTTTATTTGGTTCTCGGCAACTATGTTGGAGAGTTTTTTCGTCAATGGCATTAGGCCCTAATATAAGCTTAACGTTTTTGTCTTTCATGTAGATGGTTAATCTGTCTACAATTTCTCTATCGACGCCCTGTAGAAGCTGAGTTCTTTTATCTACAAGAGTTACTTCACAACCCATTTCTGCAAAGATGCTTACATATTCACAGCCAACAACTCCGGCGCCCATAATACAGAGCGTTTTGGGAATTTCTTTGATTTCTAATATTGAATCGCTGTCATAGACATGGGGGTGGGAAAAATCAATTTCATCGGGCTTGCGCGGACGAGTTCCAGTTGCGATAACAAAATTATTCGCGGTAAAGCTAACATCGCCTCCATCTTTAAGGTCAATATGAAGGGTGTGCTCATCCTTAAAAGAAGCTCTTCCGTATATGACTCGAATGTTATTACGTCGAATCTGCTCGGTAACGACTTGGGCTTCGGCGCTGATGACATCGGATTTGCGCTTCATAACGCTGTTTAAATTCTCGTATTTGGATTTGTTGAGGACAGCTTCCCTTAGGGTTTTGCTGGGAATTGTTCCTAAATGTAAACAGTTTCCACCAATTTCATCGGCTTCAATTAGAAGAACCTTTTTATGGAGTTTAGCCGCTTGGACAGCCGCTCTTTGTCCTCCCGGCCCGGACCCAATTATTGCAATTTCAAAATCATAAGTCTTAGCCATAATTGATTTCTATATTTTACACTACTTTCAGACAGATGGGATGGGTGTCAAAAAGCCGCCAAACAACTTTTACATCAATGAGATTCGCTTGGCGCCGTGTTTTGGAATAAAATTAACTTCGATGATAACAGGACTCTATGCAGGTATTCTTGGCTTAATCTATATACGTCTTACACTGGCGGTAATTGGTGGTCGGCGGAAGCATCTAATTGCATATGGGTACGGGAAAAATAATGAAATTGCAGGTGTGGTAAGTGCTCATGGAAATTTTTCTGCATACGCACCTATTTTCTTAGTTTCCTTACTTTGCCTTGAGTTGGGCGGAAAAATTGTTGGAACGAATTTGCCCCTCCTTCTTCATTTGCTGGGCGTTTTATTTGTGGCAGGCCGTTTGATTCATTTTTCTGGTTTGTCACAAAGTGAACAGTTAGCTAAGCCAAATTTTAATCCACGAAAAATTGGGATGCATTTAACAATTTGGCCATTAGTCTTAATTTTTCTGGCCAATATAATTTCGTATTTTATTCAGTAGTCGCATTTAAAAAATTTGATATTATTTTGGAGCATTCACCTGGTTTCTCCATGTGAACAAAGTGACTACCCTCAAGGGGATGAACTTGCGTATTTTTGAGCTTTTCAAAGGTGCTTTTATAGGCTTGGTAATAGCCACTTCCAAGCATGGATGGACTTCCAATGAGGCAGGTTGGAACCGTTAGGCTTTTGACGAGTTCAATGGCATGTTCTTGTGGCAGGCGAAGCGGGGTCATGATACGTAGTTTTGGGTCGGTTCTTAGATGCCATTTGCCATCTTCTTGAGTTGAATTTCTTTTCATGATGACTGAAGCTAAGTCTCGCGACATGTCGGAGGCTGCCATTCGTCTAGATACTATTTCATCGAAAGTTGGCGAGCTTGTATTTCTTTTAAATTTATCGCCAGTGCTTTGATTAACAAATGATTTAAGTCGTTTTGTGAAGTCGGTAGGTCCAACATCTAAAAGTGGGCCAACAGCGTCTAGCAATACTAAATGAGAAACATGTTCTGGGTAAAGTGTTGCATAGATCATGCACATCGAAGCTCCTAGAGAATGTCCCAGTAAAACAATCTTTTTGTAGTCATTCGGCTCTTTTGGGAAAAGATTAGTAATAATTTCGTGGAGATCACAAATCCAATCTAGGTAATTGTAAGTGTTAATTTTTGACTTGTGTGATGACAGGCCATGTCCCCATAAATCCACAGCATAAAAATTTGAAGACGAGGCATTTGCGACTTTAGGTCCAAGAACTTCGAAGCTTGCGCTGTTGTCTAACCATCCATGAAGGGCTAATAAATTGTGTTTTGCAGATGAGGGCAGCCAAGATTGGCCCTCAAGCGTTCCCGGGGCTAAATTAATTTCAAAGCTTTTTAAAGGTGATGCATCGGTCATCGTGTATTCTCAATCTTAGGTTAAATTGTTTTGCCATCCATTCCAAACTTGTTTTACTAAAAAATCCTACATGGGTGGGGTCATTCTTGTAAAACCAAGATTTAAAGTCAATTTTACTAGAATAGAGCAATGTCATAATGGCAATGACCCCCTTGGGTTTTAACATGCCGATTAGGTTTTTGAAGACGCCATTCGGATGGTGGAGATGTTCAAAGACTTCGGTGGCACAAATGAAGTCCCAGTTGCGTTCAAGCAAAGCAATGTCAGGTGCATAGAGTGGATCATAATTATAAACATCGTAGCCAATATCACGTAGTAACAAATGTAATGTCGGCCCAGGGCCCGATCCAAAATCTAAACCGGTGAGAGGCGTTTCTATATTAGTAGATCTTTCGAGTTCACATTCGAGCGGCTCAATGATGCGCGATAAAAAAGTTTTATATTTTAAATCTTCTGAAGAGTTTTGGTGCAAATCATAGAGTCTTCGTTCTTTTGCCTTTGTCGGCAATTTGTCTCGGTTCATGTAAATATATCCACAGGTGGTGCACTGGCAGTAGTTTTCAATAAACTTAAGAGATGTTTCAGTCGCTAGACAGAGCGGGCAGGGGCTCATGTCTTTTTGGGCCTTGCAATCCAGGCTGACAAAGCAATAGTCGCGGCGCTTGTGGCTAGAATTAGTTGTAATGAAATATTTCGATCAAACAAAAATCCAAAAAGTAAGGGGCTTATTGAAGTGCTAAATACCATGAACGAGGCACTGACACTTCTATAGCGTCCATGTAAATGTGCTCCAAAAAGTTCTGACCATAATGCTGATTTCAAAGAGGCTGATCCGCCAATGCTTATTCCCATTAGAATCATGAAGGCCCAAGCAGCCCATGAGTAAGGCACAAAGGCTAATACCAAAATTCCGGACATCATGGGCATTAAGAAGTAGGGGTAAATTTTTTCGGCGGTGTATTTGTCAATGACCGGTCCCCCGATCAAAGAAAAGACAAGTCTCGTTATGGCAAAGGCGGCAAATCCAAACGACAAAGTTTGAGAATTCCATCCTTTGAGTTCAGATATGGAAGTTTGATATAAGAAAATTCCGGTAGCATAAAATGGGGCGCACAATGATGCCGGAAGATATTTCATAAAAACGGGATCTTTGATGATCTTCTTTAGTGGAATGTTGGCCTGGCTATGGTGGGCTTCATGTTCATCTTTCGGTAGTTTTTCCATTTCTCGACCCAGTAAAAAGAAAAATGGAATCAAGCTCGCGCAGGCAATTGAAAAATATGTCCAACTCGTGTGCCAGCCATATTGAGCTAAGGCTAAAAAGGCAACGAAAGGAAGAAAGGCTTCCGAAAGGGGGTAGCCAAGGGACGAAACGCTCAAAGCAGTGGCCCTATAAACGGGAATTGTTTTTACAATAGCCACAGCCGAGATGTGTGATGAAAGACCTTGTCCAAAAAGGCGTAATCCAAAAAGTCCAATGATAGCAAACCAAACTGTGGTGCTTACAGAAAGTGTGAAGGCGGCCAAAGAAAGCACAAATAGAATGAGACTAGCGCTCCAGCGCCAATTTAGCTTTTCAAGAACATGCGACATTTTTGGCAAGAGAAAGGCTGAAGTTAAAGTTAATGAAGAGTAATAGAGTCCAAAATCACCAGCGCTCAAAGAAAAGCTATCCCGAAAACTGGGGACAAAAAGCGAAACAAAAAATGTTTGTCCAAAGCCAGAGCAAAAATTTAGAAGTAGTCCGTATACAAGTGGAATGCGGTATCTAAGCAGCGTCTTCAATTTATAGTCTCGCAGCAGAAATAGCAGATTCGAATCGCTTTAGCATAACGGTGGCATCCCCGGTAAATCCCATACTTAATCTTAAAAGGCCGGGGCTTAGGCTCATGGCCTTTTGTTCTTCTTCAGGAATTTCGCTAGAGGTGCTTAAGGCGGGACACGTTATGAGGGTGCGAGAAAATCCTAATGAGACGGCATACAAGGCAAAGTTATCTTTTTGAAGTTGGGAAGCAATTTTGAAAGCACGTTCAGGAGTCCCTAAGTCCAAAGTTAACATCCCGCCATAGCCTAGTGAGGTATCAAAATATTTGTTGGCTCTCTCATGGTGTGGGTGCGACGAGAGTCCTGGGTAGGCTACGGGGATCTCGAGTTTTTCGGCAAGTTCAGCAACTTGCATGGCTCGTTCGGAGTGACCTTTCATTCTTAGGTGAAGGTGATCAAGGCGCATATAAAGTTCGTGGGCCACGCGAGGGTCCATGACGGCGCCCCCAAGCATAATGGGGCCAGAATTGATGTCGATCAAAGAATCAATAAATTCCTTGCTGCCGCAAATGGCCCCAGCAATCAAATCACTGGAGCCCGAAATGAATTTTGTACATGAATGAACAACAACATCAGCGCCCCATTTAAGAGGAGAAGCCATCAGGGGGGCAAAGGTATTGTCGACGATGATTTTAATGTTTGGATATTTAGTTTTAAAGGCTCTCAATGTTTCAAAATTAGAAATATTGAGCATGGGATTGCTTAATGTTTCGAGATATAAAATTTTTGTATTTGCTTTTAGAAGTTTTTCGATATCCGCTAGCGTGTCGAAGCTGCCAAAACTAACCTCAATGCCACGTTTAGGAAGAATATTTTTAAAGAGGGCGTAGGAGCCGCCATAAATCACGCTATGGGCGACAACATGGTCGCCCATTTGGGCAATGGCTTCTATCGAAGCACTGATGGCTGCCATTCCACTAGCAACACCAAGAGCAGCTTCTGAGCCCTCCATGCTTGCTATTTTTTTGCTGAACATTTGCACTGTAGGATTGGAGTGCCGGCTGTAAAGATAGCAACCTTGCATTTCGCCCTTAAACGCGCGAGGCATGTCTTCTGGATTCATGAAGGTGGATGTCGAAGCTACGTCAATGACTGGGACCACGCCGCCTTCTTCACCAAAAAATTGAAGATCTCGAAGCCTTTGAAGTTTGTTGTTGATGCTATCGCCGCTCACAGAGAGCACTATCGCCCATAATTTCGCGACCTTCAAGGGGCGTCGCACAGCTTTAATTGTACCTCAGAACCCCTTAAAATAATAGAAGTTTTAGAAGATCCTTCTTGCGACAGGCCTCAAGCAGATCTAGGCTTCAGGGCGAGTGCCTCAGTTTGAACACATAAAAGTTCCCCTGGGAGAAAGTCTTAAGGAAAAGCTTCAAATGCTTGATCCTAAGATGAAGTCTTTTCGCATTTTAAAAAAGTCTCTGGATGCCAGACGCAAGGATCGTTTGCATTATGTTTACTCGGTTGAAACGTTTGAATCAGACGTTGCGCCTGCCTATAAATTTCAGGCTCCCAATAAATTAGATTCCATAAAGCTAAAACCTACAACGACCGTGATTGGGGCAGGCCCTGCGGGATTGTTTGCGGCTCTTTGGCTTTTGGAGCGGGGCTTGCCTTGTCAGGTGATTGAAAGGGGCAAGCCTGTATTGCCTCGAATGAAAGACATCGCACAACATTGGCGCCACGGCAATATTGTTGAAGATTCAAATGTTTGTTTTGGCGAAGGTGGTGCGGGAGCTTTTTCTGACGGAAAATTAATCACGCGCATTAAATCTCCTTATAAAAAGTTTGTGATGGAGCAAATGGTTCGTTTTGGTGCTCCCGATGAAATTTTATATCTATCAAACCCGCATGTGGGCAGTAATAAAATCCGGACTATTATTAATCGCCTTACAAAATACTTGGATGAAAACGGCTGCCCCGTAAAGTTTGAAACACGGGCTGATAAATTTATTTGGTCCAAAGACAAACTTGAAAAAATTATAGATCAAAACGGACAAGAAATTGTGTCGGATCATTTTATTTTAGCCACAGGGCATTCCGCACACGATGTTTACAGAAAACTTTTTGAAGGTGGTGTTCCTTGTGAGGCCTTAAATATGGCCATGGGCTTTAGGGTGGAGCATCCACAGGTTTGGGTCAACGAAGCTCAGTATGGGCGTGAATGGCAGCATTCAGAACTTCCCGTGGCAAATTACAAATTAACCTGTCATTCGGGCGAGACAAATCTTGGTGTGTATTCTTTTTGCATGTGTCCTGGCGGATATGTTTTGGCGTCAAGTGCTCAACAAGGGCAAATGGTTGTCAATGGCATGTCCAATTACAATCATGCTTCCCCCTTTGCGAATTCTGGAATCGTTATCACTATCGATAGGCATAAATGGTACGGAGATGATCCCGTTAAGGGATTAGAATTCCAAACTCAAATAGAACGCGCAGCTCAAAAATTGGTGCATGATCAGGGTAGAAAATTAGAAGTCCCTGCGCAAAAAGTAGTGGACTTTATGAGTAATAGAACCGGTATACTTGAAAAGTCATCTTGCCCAAGTGGAGTTGTGGCAACAAATATGCGTTCGCTTTACCCTGAAGCATTAACAAACGCGTTTATGGAAGCACTTGAAAATTTCAATCGCAAGATGCCAGGCTTTGTTTCGGAAAAGGCAATGTTACATGGCGTGGAAAGCCGCACATCATCGCCAGTTCGAGTGGTTCGTGATAGTGAGAGCATGAGTTCTCCAAAGTATTTAAATTTTTATCCTTCTGGAGAAGGCGCTGGCTATGCCGGAGGTATCACATCTGCCGCCGTCGATGGTGTCAAAGTTGCAGAGGCTATTTGTCACAAAGCCCTAAATATGGAGTCTAGAATATGAATACATTTTTACCCGAACTTTTCGCGTCCATGTACAAAGATTTGAATGAAGATCAAGATGCGGCCATGAGAATGCTCCATGGTGGGGGCAATGTTTTTGTTACGGGTGGCGCGGGAACAGGAAAAAGTTATTTGATGCAGCAGTGTTTGAAGGGGACTGACAGAGATTTGATTCCAGTCTTAGCGTCAACGGGGGCAGCTGCCGTATTGATTGGTGGGCGCACCATTCATAGCTTTTTTGGTCTTGGAATATTAGAGGGAGGGGCCGATGCCACTCTTGAGCGAGCTCTTAAGGACCGAAGAGTTGTGAGAAGACTCAAAAAAGCCAATGCTATCGTTATAGATGAAATCTCAATGATTCCTGGTGAAGTTTTGAGTTTAGCCGAACGTATTGCCTGCGAAGCCAGAAGATCTGTGGAGCCTTGGGGGGGATTAAAAATTATCGCTGTTGGCGACTTTGCACAGCTACCTCCAGTGAATAGATTTTCAAGAAACAAGGATTGGGCTTTTTTGAGTCAGGTTTGGGAAAGAAGTCAGTTTCAGAACATTCAGTTGAATAAAGTTATGAGAGCTCAAGAGGATCAGCACTACTGTGAGGTTTTGGGTGATATAAGGCAGGGCGTTGTTTCGGATCGCGTGCGTACACTTTTGAACGCACGCAGTTTGGATGACGCTTACGATTTTCCTCATGCGACTGTTTTGTATGCAAGAAAAATGGATGTTGAACGCATCAATATGGGAAAGCTCATGGAGCTTGATGGTGATATCCATTCCTTTGAAAGTGAATACACGGGCGGTGATCGCTATTTAAATACCTTAAAGAAAAATTCGCCTGTTCCAGAAATTTTGAAACTTAAAATAGGTGCTTTTGTGATGGTGAGGCAAAATGATCCAAAGGGTCGTTGGGTCAACGGAAGCTTGGGCTATGTCAAAGCCGTTTCAAAAGAAGAAATCACAATAGAGCTTATCTCGGGCCGAGAGGTGGAAATAGCAAAAACCTCCTTTGGATATTTAGACGCTGATGGAAAAGAGGTGGCCTCCGTCAAAAACTTTCCACTTTCACTGGCCTGGGCTGTCACGATTCATAAAGCACAAGGGGCTACTTTGGATAGGGCCGTTGTCTCTATTAAAGCTTTGTGGGAACCAGGCCAAGCCTATGTAGCTCTGAGCCGAGTGCGAAGTGCCGATACACTTATGATTGATGGTTGGGATGAGGAATCTATTTTCTCTGACCCACAGGTTACTGCTTTTCACGCTTCGCTTCAGAACTGACGCCATTTTGGCTCTAGTGCTGAACACATAATTTCTTGCTCCTGTAGAATATCTATGAAAATGGATGTGAGGAAGAAATGAGCAGCGAAGCCCAAAGTCCTACAACACAAAAAAAATATGGAACGTTCTTAGGCGTCTACGTCCCCAGCATTCTAACCATTCTCGGAGTGATTTTATATTTACGCTTAGGGTGGGTAGTCGCCAACGTTGGGTTGACGAGCGCCATAGTGATTCTTACTTTCGCATCAGCAATAACCTTCATCACTGGGTTATCAACGTCAGCCACCGCTACAAACATGAAAGTTCAGGGCGGCGGAGTTTACTTCATGGTGTCCAGATGTTTTGGAATTGAATCCGGAGCTGCGATTGGATTACCACTTTTTTTAGCGCAGGCGATTGGTATTACATTCTATACGATGGGTTTTGCGGAATCGGTTCATCAACTGCTACCAATGGTTCCGACTTTTATCATTAGTATCGTCTCACTTTTTTCTATTGGGGCACTCGTTTATTACGCACCTGAACTAGCGATGAAAAGTCAGCTGTTTATTTTTGCAGCGATTCTCTTGTCAGTCTTGTCCTTCTATTTAGGTGACAAACTGATTGCGCCTGCTGAGGCCTTAAAGGCATTCGAAAAATCTTCTTTCTGGATTGTTTTTGCGGTATTTTTTCCGGCGGTGACGGGAATAACGACCGGTATATCCATGTCCGGAGATTTAGAAGATCCAGGAAAGTCTATTCCCATAGGCACCTTGGCCGCTGTTATCTCAGGGTTCTTAATTTATCTCTTCACTATGATATTTTTAGACCGCTTAGGGCCAACGGAGCTTTTGAACTCCGATAGTATGATCATAGCAAAGATATCAAAATTGCCGTTTCTAATTTACATCGGAATTTGGTGTTCAACTTTGTCGAGTGCGCTCGGAGGATTATTGGCAGCGCCTCGTACTTTGCAGGCCATGGCTAAAGATGGCCTTGGACCTAGCATTCTCGCCAGAGGATTTGGCCCTAGTGATGATCCTCGTGTGGCTATGATTGTGACATTTGTTCTTGCCCTTAGCATAAATTTTTTGGGCGGCATCGATGTCATCGCGCCTATCTTAACAATGTTCTTCCTAACTTCTTATGGGGCATTAAATTTAGCAGCTGGACTAGAGGGCCTCACGCAAAATCCATCATGGCGACCTTCTTTTAAAACGCCTTGGACGATTTCGATTGCGGGAGCAGCGGGCTGTTTGGTTTCAATGCTTTTTATTGACCCACAGGCGACCGTTGTTGCCTTAGTCTTTTGTGTTGTTGTCTACTTTGTTGTGAGGCGTACGCACGCTCATAAGAGAGAGTGGTCGGATATTAGGCGAGGACTTTTGCTCCACATGGCAAGAACGTCGGTTTATAGTTTGGCAAAGTTAACTGAGGCCGCACGTACTTGGCGTCCAAATATTATGGTTCTTAGTTCCAAACCGGCTTCGCAGCCAAATTTAATACAGATTTCAAATGCGCTTACTCAAAGGCGGGGATTTTTAATCATCGCATCAATTGTTCATCAGCTAGATAAAAGCCGAAAAGCACTTTCTCTGCTAGAGGCACCCATCAGAAAAAGTCTTGAGAAATCCGAAATTCAAGCCATCGTGAAAGTAAAAGTTGCCGATGACATCACAGAAAGTATTAAGAATTTGGTAAGTGACTATGGCGTAGGTGTTCTGACTCCTAATACTATCATTATGGGATGCTTTGATAATCATAAGGGTGATAACAAAGATGCCAAGGCAATGTGTGACATCATTTTTTCAATCTACAAATCCGAGAAAAACTTATTGCTAGTTCGAAAGCCTGACCTGTTGCCAGACGCCAAAAATAGCCGCATCGATGTTTGGATCGGAAAAGAAAATAGTAATGACGCTCTCATTTTGGCCTTTGCTTATTTATTGCAAACTAGTGCTGATTGGATTGGCTCTGAATTGTGTTTGAAAACTTTTGCTGAAGACGAAGTTGAAAAAACAAAAATTTTAAAGAACAATATTGAATTTGTAAAACGAAGCCGAATCAGTGCGACCAACAGAGTCTATGTGAAAGAAGAGGAACTTAGTCATTTTGAGGCTATTCAAAAATATTCAAAGGATGCCGGGACAGTTTTCCTTGGAATGAATCCTCCCAAAGAAGGCGAGAGCATTGAGGGCTATGTAAGGTATTACGAAGCGCTTATGGAAAAATCCAAAGATTTCCCCGAGGTGGTTTTCCTTTTAAAAGGCGAAACCATTGAATTCGAGGATATTTTTAAATAGATAGTAGGAGGGTATTTGAATCGCCGGACATCACACCAGCGATTCAAATTCACCTACAACAACTTTTTGGTTAGCTTAATTCAGGTATTGAATCGCCTTCGTTTCTCCTACCGTCATTCCGTTGAAGGCGCCCAGGTTGATGATGTCATCATCAGAACCACCGTTCATGCCCGTGCCATCCATGCCCTGAGTTAATCCAAGTGTCATCATGGCTGCTTGAATGTAAGGAACATACTTTTCTAGCTTAGGATTGTTAGAAACTAGGTATAGACCAACCGTTACAATCAACGACTGAATGTTGCCACCTTTGCCACCTTGTAAAAGGTTTCTTATGTCTTGAACATCGTTGATGCCCATAGCACTAAGCCATCTGCTGTATTTTGAATCAGAGCTTGCCTGAGTTAGCGCCAGACTAAGCAGAGTTTCAAAATCAAAGCCTCCATTCTGAGCATTTATGAATTCTCTCAGTTGAAGCTCATTCGTGATGCCCAATCTATTTAGAATTTCACGTCCCTGATTGTTTCTAAGTGCCGCCGCAAAGGCTAGTCTAGAAATAATATTTCCAAAATTTGTTCCGTTTTGGTTGCCCTGAATAAAATTACGAACATCTTGTGCGCTGTTTATCCCAAGAGCTACTAATATTGTTGAGTAACGTGGATCTTGTTTTGCGTAAATGATCGCAAAATTCAATCCAAGATCAATGATGGTATTTCCGGCATCAACTCCTCCGCCGGTGTTAGATCCTCCCGAAGAGGGCGGTGTTGTCGCCGGAGGCGCTTTGGAGCCGAAGGCGTGAGCCTCTTGGGTTCCGTAGCAAAGTAAGAGAAATGACAATACGATTGGTTTCAGCTTAAGCTTCATGTTTTGGTCCTTTTGGTTTTGGGAATAGGTGGATGGCGCTTATAGAGAAAGCTTACATGAGTTCCGTGCGTCCATTAACAATTATGCACGAGCAGATACTAAACACCTAATGAAGATTGTGTGAACCTAATAATTGGGGCGAAGATTCAAAATTTTTTCTAGATGGCAAAGACCAAAAATTCTTTCATTTTGCGTGGCATTTTTTTTATTTCTGCTTCTCTCACTTGCGCCTGTGGTCTGTTGAAACCGGATTCTTCATAGACAAGTAAGCACGGCGGATCGCTTCTAAAAAATTTTGCACCACCTTTGATTTCTCCAAGATGCTGGCGAAATCTGCGGTTCACATCGGTGGATACGCCAGTATATAACTTTCCAGATTCGGATAGGATGACGTAGACTGACCACACATTTTTATTTTAGTTCATAGCAAAGAATCTCGATAGCGCCCCCAGAATATCAAGATAGCTATATAATTTCAGCTAGTTATGGGGTCGTCCTTGAATTCAAGAGTCTTCACAAGAGGGCAAAAGTAGATTAGGATTCCAAACATTCAATTTGCGATTGGATGAGTATGGAAAAAAATATATTTAATATCAGTGGGTACCGCTTTTTTGCGTTGGAAGACGCGCCTTCTTATCGAGATGGCATGCTTGAAAAGTGCAAAGAGTTAAACATCATGGGAAGCATCTTGCTTACCCCCGAAGGCATCAACGTGATGATTGCTGGCATTCAAAAGGATGTTGAATCTTTTAAAGACTATTTGGTCAAAGATTTAAACTTTCCTGAAGTCGATTACCGAGAATCTTGGTCGAAAGAGATCCCGTACAATCGAATGCTCATCAAAAACAAACAAAAAATCATTGCGGGACCCGAGTATCGCTTTGATGCCGAAAACGGGACTCCGTTAACGCCGCAAGAATTTAAGCAGTGGCTCGATGAAAATCGTGACATTCAGATCATCGACGTTCGTAATGATTACGAAAATCGTCTCGGCGCTTTTGAGAAATCTAAACATTTTGATATGTACAACTTTAATGAGTTGCCAGAAGTAGCTCAAAATTATTTTGATAAGTTTGATAAAACAAAACCTATTGTAAGTATTTGTACGGGTGGAATCAAAACCGAAAAAGCTTCCATGGTTCTTAAGGATTTTGGCTTTAAAGAAGTCTATTTTCTACAGGGCGGCATCATCAAATACTTTGAGCAATGCGGCGGCGATCACTTTAAAGGTGGATGCTTTGTTTTTGATAAACGAGTTTGTGTTGATTCCAATCTTAAAGAAATTGAAGTTGATATGTGCTTTGCATGCCGTGCGCCTTTGACCGTTGAGGATAAACAGTCTCCATTGTTTGTTGAAAACGAATTTTGTCCCTATTGCGAACAGCGCAAGGGTCAAGAAAAGGTAGCTCTTAAAAAACGATTGGCGCTTGGGCAAGCTCAAAAAATCTAGTCTAGCGGAATAAGACTTCCGCTCGCTCCTGTAAAGCCCGCAGAACTTGGGGAGAGGTTTTCGGAGGTCCCTCCTGCAACACTCATGCTAAGTATTGTGGCTCCAGAGCTGTAACTAATGCTGCCACCGACTCCTCCTGACGTAAAACTGGAACCGGTTGCGTAACCGCCCTCTGCAATCAGCGCTCCTGTATTGGCTCCAAAATTTGCAACTATTGAACCCCCGAGGCCTCCGATCTGGCCTATATTGTTAGCCAACTTGCTGCCTCCGTTTGCTAACGTTGAAGCAGTGACAACTCCATTGATAATCACATTGCCACCTACGCCTGCTAATCCAGTACTGTTTGTGACATTAGCGTAGCCTCCAGTGGCATTGATAGATGTGACTGTGCCATTTATGGTTACATCTCCTCCGTTGCCAGCATTTCTTGTGTTGTTGCCTAGATTTGCTCCGCCTAAGGCACTGATCACGGTTGCACTACCGTTAATAATAATTACGCCGCCATTGCCAGCATTTGAACTCTGGGTATATATGCTGACGTCTCCGCCATTCGCACTAACAGTTTGAGAGTTTCCATTAATGGTGATTGTGCCACCGATGCCACCACTGGTCCCATATTCGCCAAGTTTGCCCCCATTAGCTGCAATGTTGCCAGAAGTCACACCAGCTCCAATGGTAATGATGCCACCGTTTCCGCCTGGGCCACTATTGGCCGCAGTTGCATTGCCGCCAATAGAACTAATGTTGCCAACCGTTGTGTTTCCAACAATGCTTATGTTGCCCCCGCTACCTGGGCTGGATAGCTCTGTTGCTCCAAGGCTTTCGATATTTCCAAACGTAACCTTGGAATTACTACGAATAAAAATATCA
Source organism: Bdellovibrionota bacterium (assembly GCA_041750195.1). Taxonomy (GTDB): domain Bacteria; phylum Bdellovibrionota; class UBA2428; order UBA2428; family UBA2428; genus JBGSZX01. Next base: position 36,559 of record JBGSZX010000032.1, read on the forward strand.
TAGCCGTTCTCAAAAGCACTAAGCCCATTGGCGCTTATGTTGCCGATAGTGGCGACTCCGGATTCTGAATTCTGCCAACCAACATATTCTCCGAAATCCTCATTTAGAATAATGTCGCCAAAACTTCCTGGTCCAACGTTAATCAAATACCTACTGTTAGATGAGGGACTCAGGGCATTAATATCATCTACCGCGGCTTGTGCCGTCAAAAACGGGGCTGCGCTGCCTCCATCGTTTGAATCATTGCCATCTGCTCTAAGATATTTAACGGTGCCATCAAATTGAACATTGATAGTTACAGTCGAGGTGTCTGATTCTAAGGAGCCATCGCTTACCTTAAATGTGAGCGAGTCTGAGTATTCTCTAAAAAGATCGGGAGTATAAGTTAGATTTGGTGCCGTGCCGCTAAGTGTTCCATAGCTTGGCTCGGTGACAACTGTAAACTCGAGGCTGTCACCCTCAACGTCCGATCCGCCTAACGTAATTGCAAGCGCTTCGTCGTCATAAGTCGTTAGCTCGATTTGAGCCACGGCAACCGGAGCCGAGTTTATTGTATTGCTGACAATGCTGCCAATAACACCGGCACAGCCCCCTAACGTTGTTACAAAAGGCAATACTAAAACAAATCCTAACAATCTACGTCCTGCGGAAGACTCCATTCATTGATAATGCCTGGCTTATTAGATTAAGGAACATTAATTCTCAATTAACATTAATATTGATAATAAAACTAGTAGCTTACGGCGCTCTAAAATCTACCGATTTTTCAAAAATTCGAAGCTCTTTGCGCACTTCAGGAGTGTCAAGTTTGACGACAACTTTATATGCGGCGCCGGATTCAAGCGATGCGCTTGCAATACGTTTTAATCCACGTAGATTCTCAAGCTCAGTCCAAGCTGATCCCTGTTTCTTAAACCATTGAATGCTCAGATCATCTATGTTTTGTGTGCTGAGTACAATCTCTGGAGCCGTGCTGCTGAGTGAGTCAATCAACGAGACTTCTTCCAAGAATTTGATCCACATATTTTCTTGGTCGATGGCGCAAAAATGTTCAAGTTCCATGTCTTTCATAATGCAAGACTTGTGGGTAGGTCGGTATGATTTTCTGCCGTAGGTATCGTAAGTGGCAAAAGCCCCCACTTTATTTAGTGTGAAGTCATAACTAGCAGGCATGGCATAGGCTAGGGCGAAGCCTAAGACGTTGTCGCCGTCATTTATGTTTTCTTTAATGTTTATGGTGTGCTGTGAGCCCGGCGCAAAGTTTGATTTTGAAAAGTTAAAGAAACTTCGATCCGCATGGAAATGTCCTTCGAGAGCTTGCAATTCACCATCAAGTTCTACATGCACATCATTGGGGGTCGACCAGCCAACAGAACTTAAATCAAAATCCAAGGTTTGTGTATTGCTGGGAAGAGTGAAGTTGCGAGTGTATGAAGAGCGCCCCAGGTCTTGCCAGACGTAATCACCAGAAAGCAATTGAGCTTCGTGAACGTCTACACGTTTGGGATCATCTAACCATTGAGTCCAGGACACCCTTGATGAACCAGATGAGTTTGCTCCGGAATAAACATATCCATTGTCATATTCTTCTCCAACTTCACCAAAGTTGTGGCCTAATTCGTGGCGAAGAACTTTTAATCCAGATATTCGTGAGCGGGTAGAAATCGCCCATCGCCCACCTAGGCCGCCGTAGTAATCATCATTGGCCAATACAATGGGGTAATCTGTGGCTGGTGCCATGCGGACGGCTTGTGATAGGGCCCATTCGTCACCAGGCATGATGCCTCGTTTTGATCCGCGTGGATTTCTATAAAGTTTGAAGGCTGTATTTTTAGGACTTCCATCTCCGATGCCAGAATCCGTTGAGGGAACAAATACGGCGTAAACATTAAAAAGTGGAAGGTAGCTGGCAAAAGTTGCTGTTTCAAAAAGGCCTTTTACGGTCCATTCTACATCTTCAAAAAACTTTTCTTTTTCTGCTAGTGTGTAGCCATCACCCAAAATTGTAAGGTCAATGCGATTATCGGAGGAGCCTTGCTGGCGAATGATGCGCATTTCAGAATTATCTAGGGCTGGAGTCTCAGCCAAAATTGAGCGTTTGCTCACAAAGTTTTTTACAGCTGTTGGCGCCGATTCAAGAGAGGAATATTCCCATTCCTCATAGCTATAATCCAGATCGTGTTCGTCGTGCGCGATATAGTAGGGGAGCGATCGAAGTTTATGCCCCACTTTTTTTGTCGAGATATTCGAGATATTCGAAGACGTTTGCGCTTCAACATTCACCACAATCTTCGATGTCGTAGGATTTTTATTATCAATTTTGTAATGAACTTTAAGGCCTTCCGCATTGGCAGCAAGTCCGACAAATACAAGTGTTGTTAAAAATACCCGACGTAAAAACATAAAATAACCCTCCCAGTAAAGGTAGAACTAGATTGCCTTGAATCATTGACTTGGTCAAAGCTTGTAAGAGTTTTTATGTCTGTAGCCGCCGTGTAGGGCGATTTTACGCAATCCCATTCACGATGCGATTAAGTTCGGCGCTTGGACGCATGACCTTCGCAAGTTTCGACTCATTGGGGTGGTAGTATCCATCAACTTCAACTTTGCAACCTTGAGCCGAGTTTAGCTCTGTGACAATTTTTTCTTCGTTGCTTTCAAAATCGGCTGCAATGTTTTTGAACTTTGAAGCTAAATCAGCATCGTCATTTTGTGTTGCAAGTGCCTGAGCCCAATACATGGCTAAATAAAAGTGGCTACCTCTTGTGTCGAGCTCGCCAGCATTTCTTAGCGGGGCCTTGTCGGTTTCAAGAAATTTACTATTGGCCGTATCAAGGGCTTTCGCTAGGACCGCCGCCTTTTTGTTTCCAGTTTTTTCTGCCAAATCTTCGATTGAAACAGCAAGAGCCAAGAACTCACCTAGTGAATCCCATCGCAAATGATTTTCTTCGATCAATTGTTCAACGTGTTTAGGAGCTGAACCGCCGGCACCGGTTTCAAACAGTCCTCCACCCGCTAAAAGTGGAACGATAGATAACATCTTGGCGCTGGTGCCCAATTCGAGAATAGGGAAAAGATCGGTTAAATAATCTCTTAGCACATTTCCCGTAACCGATATGGTGTCTTGGCCTTTGATAATTCTTTCTAATGAATACTTCGTGGCCTCAATGGGAGACATGATTTTAATTTCCAAAGCGGAAGTGTTGTATTCTTTTAAGTAAGTTTCTACCTTTTTTATAAGGTTCGCATCATGGGCTCGTTGTGGGTCGAGCCAAAAAATGGCGGGGTTCCCGGTAGCTTTAGCTCGGCTAACAGCCAATTTAACCCAGTCCTTGATGGCGACATCTTTGGTCTGGCACATGCGCCAAATGTCGCCTTTTTCTACTTTGTGCTCAAAAATAGTTTTTCCATTTTGGTCAGTCACCACAACAGTTCCATTGTTTGGTATCTCGAACGTTTTATCGTGCGAGCCATATTCTTCGGCCTTTTGGGCCATGAGTCCAACGTTGGCGACATTGCCCATAGTTGTCGGGTCAAAAGCTCCGTGTTTTTTACAAAACTCAATGGTTGTTTTGTAGACGCCAGCATAGCAGCGATCTGGGATCATGAAGTTGGTGTCATGTAGTTTGCCGTCTGATCCCCACATTTTTCCTGAAGTGCGAATAGCGGCTGGCATGGAAGCGTCGATGATCACATCACTGGGTACGTGAAGATTCGTGATGCCTTTGTCAGAATTTACCATGGCTAGACTTGGACCAGAATCGAGGGCCGCTTGAAGATCTTTAGAGATCTCTTCACGGATTGGAGCATCAAGAGTTTCAATTTTGCTAAAGATATCGCCCACGCCGTTGTTGGGATTGGCACCAATTTTTTCTAAAAGTGCTCCGTGCTTTTCAAAAACATTTGCGAAATAAGTTTTGACAGCATAGCCAAACATGATGGGGTCAGAGATTTTCATCATGGTGGCTTTTAGATGCAAAGAAAGTAAAATATTTTGAGCTTTGGCAGCTGCCATTTCATTTTTGTAAAAATCACATAATGCCTTACAGCTTATGCTAGAGGCATCAATCACTTCACCTTCTTTGAGTGAAAGGGATTCTTTTAATGTCGTCTTCCCTCCTTTAGCATCAAGCAATTCAATTTTAATCGATCCAGGTGTAGGCATGACATACGATTTTTCTGTTCCGTAAAAATCGCCATCATTCATATGTGAAACGTAAGATTTGGATTCGGACGACCAGGCGCCCATAGAGTGAGGATGTTTTTTTGCATAATTTTTAACGGGCCCGGCAACACGTCTGTCTGAATTGCCTTCTCGCAGGACAGGGTTCACTGCGCTTCCCAGAACCTTGGAATAAGTATTCTTAATTGCTTTTTCCGCCTCATTTTGAGGAGTATCCGGAAAATTTGGAATATCAAACCCTTGTGCTTGCAGCTCGGCAATAGCTGCTTTTAACTGTGGCACTGACGCACTAATATTTGGAAGCTTGATAATATTGGCTTCAGGAGTTTTTGCAAGATTCCCAAGTTCCGTTAGGGCATCGCCCACTTTTTGATCTGACTTAAGATGATCCGGAAAATTGGCAAGAATGCGACCTGCTAACGAAATGTCCTTTGGTTGAATTTCAATATTTGCCGTCTTGGTAAAGGCCTGCACAATCGGTAAAAATGAATGGGTCGCAAGGGCAGGGGCTTCGTCAGTGATAGTATAAATTATCTTTGTCATTTCCCTGCTAGGGTACTCCAAAGTCGAGTCGAATTAAAGGCTTAGCGAAAGTTTTACTGTGCGCGGGGAAGAGGTGGTGGGAATGGGCCAAGTGCCATAGATCATGGAATATTCAATGAAAACTCCTGGTCGGGGTACCAGTTTTATTGCCTCAACTTGAACGATTTGGATTTGTTTGGAAATTTTAAACTCAGCACCTCTTCCCCGCGCACAGTGGAAATTTTAGGCGGGATTGTGCCGTTTCCAGCGTTTTTCTTCTCTGGCCATGAGTGATTCGAATTTATGAGGGATCGGAGCTGTGAACTTTAAATCTTCTCCTAGAATGGGGTGTTTAAGGGTGAGGCCCGTGGCTGCCAAAAATAGACCTTTGCCCTTTAAAGGCCGAGGCGCTTCATCGGGAGCACCATGATCTGAAGCACTACGATCTGAAGCACTACGATCTGAAGCATAGAGCTGATCGCCGACAATGGGATAGCCCGCTTTGGCTAAATGTATTCGTAGCTGGTGTCGACGCCCCGTATGGGGAATGAGCTTCACCAGGCTTAGAGTCTTCTTTTTGAGCGAATGAACTCGGCTTTGGCACTCGTAGTGAGATAGCGCTACGCGTCCTTCGATTGGGGAATCTAGACTGCCACTATCGGGAATATTCCCCTCAACTATGGCAAGGTAAGTTTTGGCAACCTCCCTCATTTCAAACATCAGGCTAAGTTTTTGATGAGACTTGCGGGTTTTTGCGACCAGCACCAAACCTTGGGTCCCATAATCGAGGCGGTGAACGGCGCGCGCTAAATGAAGCGCATCTGCTTCCAGAGACGGAGCAAGAATGGCTCGCAATGCGTTTTCCAAATTTTTAAGTCCTTTTGAGCGGACTTCGAGCCCCGGAGGCTTGTAAACGACAGCCATATAGGCATCCTCGAATAAAATTTCTATCGGGAGCTTAAAGTCCTTGAGGTCTTTAGGCGTCGGAACTTGCAGTTCAATTTGTTGATCTGGGATGATCCAGTCAGCACTGTTAGCAACGCGCCCATCAATTAAGACTTCTGACCTTTTCAGCGCTCGCCTTACAGAGCTCCGTGTGGGCAAAAGCGAAAATATACCTATCAGATAATCGGATATTCGGATGCGATCTGTTCCGTGGGGAACAATGTGGGTTTCCACAACTTCCATTTTTCTATAGACCTTAGCATATCGCGTTTAAGGATATAAATGGAATTTGTTGCTCAAGAATGAAATGAGTCATAAGGTTCACCAATGTCGCAGGTTATTTTGAAGGCACATGAGGGGCTTAGGTCTGACATTGATATGTTGGGGCGCCTTTTGGGCGAAATTCTTCAGCAATACGAAGATCCCATCCTTTATAAAGAGGTCGAAAGAATTAGACTTTTTTCAATTGAGTTACGTAAAAATAAAGGGACAGCATCCCTGCTTAAGCAGGAACTTCAGGCCTTGCCTACAAAAGTTCAACTTCAAATTGCGCGAGCTTTTTCGCTATTTCTGCAGCTTGCCAATTTGGCGGAACAGTATCATCGGGTGCGAAGACGTAGGCACTACAGGGAAAGCTCTTCGGCGCCTCAACAGGGTTCTATTGAGCATACCGTTAACGAGCTACTGCAAGCGGGTGTTAATCATGATCGAATTTTTGCTGAATTGTCGAATGTCTATATCGACCTTTGTTTTACCGCACATCCTACGGAAGTGACTCGACCAGCAATTCTAGAAAAATATTCCAAAATTACAGAATTACTGGAAGTCATCGACAACCAAGGTCTCAATCAAAATTTACAGAAACAGTTAAAAACACAAATACTACTTTGCTGGAAAACGGCAGAAATAAGACCATCTAAGCCAACACCATTGGATGAAGCAAAACGTGGCTATTATTTTTTAGAAAAAACAATTTGGAATTGTTTGCCCAAGTTTTACAAAAGTGTCGATGAGAATACCAAAAAGTTGTTAGGGAAAAACTTAGATTTAAAATTTTCTCCAATTCATTTTAGTTCTTGGATGGGGGGAGATCGCGATGGAAACCCCAATGTCACCTCAGAAACAACTCTTGAAGTGCATTTGAGAGGGCGTCTCTATGCCAACAGACTTTATATAAATGATCTCGAGAAGCTTTTTATGCAGTTGTCGTTGTCGGATGCTACTCCTGATCTGGTCGCAGAGGCCGGGCGGGAGTTTGAACCGTATCGAATTATTTTCAAAAAGCTCCTATCAAAAATAAGAGCCGATCAAAAAAACGTTCAAAAATATTTAGAAGAAATTGCGCAGTTGCCTAAATGTGCAAAATTTGAATTCAAACTAGCTCAGCATGAGTTTTTGCGCCTGCTAGAGCTATGTCATTCTTCATTGATGGCGGTCGGACTTGCCGAGCTTGCCAATGCCGATTTAAAAGACCTTATTATTCGAGTTCAAACTTTTGGCGAGGCCTTTCTTAAGTTAGATATTCGTCAAGAGTCGGGAGTCCATCGTCGAGCGATGGAATATATTTGCCACAAAGAAAATGGGTCAAGCTTTGCTGCTTTAGATGAAGAGCAAAAATGTGAGTTTCTTTTAAAAAGGATTTTTGAGACTTCCTCCGGTTCTTCTGATTCCATACCTCATTCTTCTTTCGATTCATTACTGTGGGCAAATGACGAGCGCAGCGCCGAGATTAGCGAGCTTTTCCGCACTTTGAATTGTATTGGAATAATTGGGCCGAAGTTTTTCCACGGCTATGTGATTTCAATGACAGAAAAGCTGTCAGATATTTTGATCGTAGAATATTTATTGAACTTAGCTGCTTGCCCATTCGAGCTTGATGTCATTCCATTGTTTGAAACAATCCAAGATTTAGAGAACGCGCCCAAAATCCTGGATGAAGCTTTTAAGGATGAGGTTTATCGCAAAGCGCGTCGCTCTAAATTTGAAATCATGTTGGGCTACTCTGACTCTGCAAAAGATGGCGGGCGACTAAGTGCCGCTTGGAATCTATATGAGGCACAAGAAAAAATACTGAAGGTTGCTAAAAAGCATTCAGTAGACATTGTATTTTTCCACGGTCGAGGCGGAAGCATTGGACGAGGTGGTGGGCCCACTTACCTTGCACTCGAATCGCAGGCGCCAGAAAGTCTTGTGGGCGGACTTAGAGTGACGGAGCAGGGAGAAGTTTTACAAAAAAAGTTTTCGGTTCCGGAACTTGCAGCCAGAAATTTTGAAATTTATTTTTCATCGGTGCTTAGAGCCAAACTGATGTCTCCTGTACAGGTCCCACAAGAATGGCGTCAATGCATGGCCAAAATCGCAACGACTTCATTCGAGGACTATCAGAATTTGGTTTTTAAAAATAAACTTTTTATTCCTTATTTCAATCAGGTCACGCCTGTACATTTTTTAGGAGATCTGAATATTGGTAGTCGCCCTTCAAAACGGAAATCAGGTTTTGAGATCAAAGATCTTCGAGCCATCCCCTGGATTTTTGCTTGGACTCAAAATAGATTGTTGCTGCCATCATGGCTTGGTGTGGGATCGGCTTTAAAGAGCGCCGTCGATGAGGGGAATTTAGAAACGCTTCAAGAAATGTTTAAGCAGTGGCCATTTTTTCGCTCAACATTAAGTCTCGTGGCAATGGTTTTAGCAAAATCTGATATGCATATATTCTCACACTATAATGCCAGATTAGGAGCCGACGAGTTCGGTGAGCTGTTCGAGGAGCTATGCTCGAAAAATCAATTGTCAAAAGATATGCTTTGTCAGGTCTCTGGCGAAAGTACTTTGCTTGAGAAAACAAATCCTGTCTTGAAGCGTTCGATCGCAGTAAGAAATCCTTATGTTGATCCTATAAATATTCTTCAGGCCGAAATTTTGGCTGAAATTCGAAGTGGGAAGGATTCTTTGGATCTTAATAATGCCCTTCTTGTGACTATACATGGAATTGCCAATGGCATGAGAAATACCGGATAAGAATTAGAGGAATAGATTTGAAATGGATTTTAAAATGACAAAAATATTTTTATTTTTTGGGCTGGTTTCGAGTCAAGCTTCATGGGCCTTGCCGGCGTCTTTCAAAACCCCTGAAATTCAATTTAGGTTTGATTCCAAACATCCCTATGAGGTTCCGTCTTTTGTGTTGCTAGCTCTAGAGACCCCTATATTTTCTGATAATCGAAAAATTTTTCTGAGATTTCAGGAATGGGACGATACTGAGCATGGTGGGATCATGGCTTGGGACTACGAAAATCGAGCAAGAGTTATTAAATTTAAATCAGATCAATATCCTTCGGATTTGCAATATGATTCTATGAATGATCGAATGTATTTTGAGCTTCTGAATACTTCGTATTTTAGCGAGGGTATTTTTGAAGTTGATTCGCTCTTTAAAACGTTAAAACAAAAATGGACGAGTGTGTTGGATTTGTTTACTTCCAATTTGGGGTTACTATCGGAAGGTAAGCAATTGCTTTTTCGTGCAACAAAGAAAGACAAAACACAGACGATGTCAGGTCTCAATCTAAGGACTCTTGAGCGAGTTGATTTTCTTGCGGGGCAAGATGGATCATCTGGAGTTGATTCGTTGTCTTGGATTTTTCCGCCCCAGGTAAGCGCAAATGGAAACTATATTAGCGTAAAAGTTAGGCGGGGTCGTCCCGGCGAGATTGGCGAACGTCAACCGGATGAAATTCGAGTGTATAAAATTAGCTTAGATGGGCAGCTTTCGTTGCAAAGAACTGTGGTCGATTTTGATACAGATTCTAGTTCTGATTTTTTATCTTTCGATAACACGCCTCTAGTAAATTCTCATGGCCATTTAGTTTTTGGGGCGATTTCAAAAGAGAATCGCCGGGCCTTGTTTTTTAATACTGAGACATCAACGGCAAAGATTGCTGAAGAAGGCGAAAGTAACTTGATCAATAAAATTCCTTATTTCAATCCCGGTTTTAATGATGCCGATGAAGTTGTTTTTAGAGCTCATGGGAAAAACGGTGAAAATCTCTTTTATAGTCGTTACGGGAAGACTGAGTCCTTTATTCTTAGTGGGGACAGTATTAAGAGTGATCTTGGCCCCGCAATTGTGAGCGCTGACACTGCAAAAGATATCGCCTTTTATCACTCTCCCCAAATAAACAAATGGGGCGAGGTCATGTTTGGAGCTCTGCTCAAAAACTCATCTTCCAAAGAATCGATAGGGCTGGGATTTTTTATTGTTCCGCGCGCAGTGTCCTCGAATTAACTTCCGAAATTTGCTCGTTGAGCGTCCAAAGGTCATAGAGATAGCCAACTACGAAAAGCCCTCCCGTTAACGCGTACAAAATTCCCGTCCACACTTTTCCCATGTAGATCCTATGAATTCCAAACAATCCAACAATGATAAGTAAAATCCAGGCGACATTGTATTCTATGGCGCCTTCGGAGTATTTTCTATCGGCTTCTGCATCCATACTAGGTATTAGGAAGAGGTCGACGATCCAGCCTATTCCCAGGAGTCCTAAGGTGCAAAACCAGAGGGTGCCAGTCCAAGGTTTCCCATAGTAAAATCGGTGGGCCCCCATAAAACCGAATATCCAGAGAATATATCCAATGCTTTTTGCATGGGTATTGTTCGTAACTTGTGTGCTGCTCATGGCCCAATCCTAACTCAATTATCTATAAAATTGTAGGGTTCTTGCTTTTAATGCGACTCATTTAGTTGTTAAATGTCTTTAGAAGCGGTGATGGGCTAGAAATATGAATACAATTTTTATAAAAGATACGGACGAAATTAAAAAGCTAATAGCCAAAAAGCATCCGGTCTTATTCGTTGGTTCTAGAACATCAACCGTAATTCCGTATGAAAAAATTGAAATGATTCTAGGCGACACCAATTTAGCCGATCTGTCGAAACTAGAGAAAAAAATGGACCTTGATGAAAACGGTAACTTAAGGGTTTCTGGGGCTGTAACTTGGGCGGATGCCATGGATTTTTGTAAACGAAATGGCCGAAAAGTCATGACGTCCCCAACAGAAGAATTAGCCTTGTGTCTGTCGGGGATCGCTACTTCTGCGACAGGTGAACGTTGCTTTGGTTACGGCACCCTTCGAGATCAAATTGTAGATTTAACTTTTATCGACGGCCTTGGGAATGAACAGAAATTTAAAGCGTCGGAGCCAATCGATGAGTTAAGTCTCTTCGATGATCCCGATGCCAGGGTCGCACTAAGTGCGTATCAGTTCGAATATATTCCATATAGCATGTTTAAAAATGCTCCATTCCCGCGGTTTGAGAAATCCATTGATTTGCTAATTGGAACCGAGGGGCAATTGGGAGTTGTAACGGAAGCAACATTTAAGACGGTGCCTTGGTCTGAGGCTATGTATTTATTTATTAAATTGCCCAAATGGGAAGAAAATTATGAACCACATTTAGAGGTTTTTGAAAAAGTCCAGGGCTTGCGGTCTCTGATTTATGCCTGTGAGTTGATTGATGATAATTCGTCTAAGTATTTGCCCGAGGATAAAAAGATTGCTTCAGACTGCGACCTCATTTTTTTAGAAATTTGCCAGGATCGCTTTGAGGAAGTTTATGACAAGTTTGTTGGTCAGCTAAAATTAACGTCAGCAGATAACATTTTCGAACTCAGTGCTAAGAAATGTCGTGAATTTAGAATGAATATTCCCCGATATATTTTTGAGGCTAATCAGCATATGAAGGTTAGCAAGGTGGGAACCGACGTACAGGTGAAGCCTGGCGATTTTTCAAAGCTTATGGACATTTATAGATCATGGTCCAAATTAGAGCTAGGATACAACCTGTTTGGACATTTCGGAGACGCGCATTTACATTTTAATTTTATGCCCTCCGAAGCTGAATACCCCTATACCCAAGATCTACTCGAAGAATTTTATAAAGAGGTTTTTGCGATGAAAGGGTCGCCCTTTGCCGAACATGGAGTGGGTATCTTAAAGAGGCGTTTTATTGAACAGTTTTATTCGGATAATCAGCGGCAGATGTTTAAATTGTTAAAGGAACATTTTGATCCTGAGAACATTTTTTTTCCCCAAGGGTTTTTTTCGTTTTGAAAAAAGGTGTGACTAACTCGTAATTTTTTTTACAAATTCTGATTTCAGCATGATGGATCCGATTCCCTTGACTTTACAGTCAAGATTATGGCCATCTGTGCTTCCAAGAACTAGCTTTATACCCTTTACTTTGGTGCCAACTTTTACTGTATCAGAGCTTCCTTTGACTTTTAGATCCTTTAAGACGCTCACGCTATCGCCATCGGCTAAGATATTCCCATTGGCATCTTTGATTGAAGGTGCTTCTTCTTGAGCTTGGCTAGCTTGCTCGGACCACTCATGTGCGCATTCTGGGCAAATAAGGAGTGAAGCATCGGCATAAACGAAGGTAGATTGGCATTTTGGACATGGAGGTAGGTCAGACATCTTTTTGCAGCCTATTTTTTAATTCTTGATCAGTCAAAAGAACTGCCATATTTTGTTTCTGTGAGTTTAAAAGCCCTAGGATGGCCCAATAGTTGGCCCAGTGAAACCGAGAATGCGCATGGCTTGGCCAGAATTTCGGCCGTGTTGAGAGGACAGTACAAAGCTTTAGGGGTCATGGGGGAGCTGGTTCTTACTCTTCCAGGAAAGTTTTTGCAGAAGGTTGAAAATTCTGGTGAGTATCCCGCCATTGGTGATTGGGTACGAATAGCTCCTGTTTTTAAAGATGCCCACGGAAAAAATCAAGCTAATATTGAAAGTTTGATTCCACGTTTTTCTAAAATCTCAAGAATCAAAGCTGGGACAGAATCCGAAGAACAAGTCCTAGCGGCAAACGTCGAATTTGCTTTTATAGTCACCTCAACTAACCATGATTTAAATTTGAATCGCCTAAGGCGTTATGTGATGATTGCTCAAGGTGGCTCGGTTGAACCCATTATTATTCTCTCAAAGATTGATTTAGATCCCAATTACAAAACAATAGAACACAAAATAAAAAATGAATTCAGAGGCATTCGTGTTTTTTGTATTAGCAGTTTGAATAATATTGGCGTGAATGAATTATTGCCGTTTTTAATTAGTGGTTCTACAAGTGTGGTTCTTGGATCATCCGGTGTTGGCAAATCTACCTTAGTAAATTATTTTTTAGGATCAGAAATTCAGGAAGTTCGCCAGATTCGAGACGATGACGATAAGGGCATGCACACAACAACGTCACGGGAACTATTTGTGCTCGAGAATGGTGGCCTTATCATTGATACTCCGGGCCTCAGAGAAATTCAGGTTTTTGGTGCACAAGAGCTTTTAGATTCAGGATTTACGCATATCAGCGATTTGAAGGGCAAGTGTAAATTTTCTGATTGCACTCATGTCGCGGAGCCGGGTTGTGCCATACTTGGGGCACTGGAATCTGGCGAGCTCTCAAACACTGAATGGGAACAGTTTAACAAGCTAAGCAGAGAGCTAGAATTTGCAGAGCGAAAAATGGATAAGCAGGCGCACTCAAATGCCAAGAAGAGATGGAAAGCGATTACGATGGACGTAAAAAAACGCCGAAAGTTTTCGAAGCGCTAAGAAGCAGTTCTATATTTATTTATTTTTTCTTTAAAATATGAAATCAAATCGTCGCGGATTGCAAGAAATGCGGGAAGAGCTATCAAGGTTAAAAGGGTCGAGCCTAAAAGACCCCAACTCATCGAAAACGCGATGGGACGAGTGAGTGCCGAATCACCACCAATTCCATAGGCCATAGGAAAAAGTCCACCTAGGGTTGTTAGGGTGGTTAGAAGAATTGCCCGAAGCCGACCCTTCGAACCTCTTACGATGTAGCCAAATCTGTCGCTTGAATTTGCCGCTATAGGCTCTTTTTGATAAATATTACATTGGTCCACAAGGACAATGGCATCATTTACGGCGACTCCTGCGACACCAAGAAGTCCTACCATGGCCATTAGGTCCAGATCCATCCCATGAAAGTAGAGTGCCCAAAGAGCTCCAAAGATACCAAATGGAATGACGGAAGCAACTAACAATGGCTGTGTGACAGAGCCTGTTTGGAGGGCGAGAATAAACAAGATTCCTAAGAGACACATAAGTGAAACTTTAACTATGGAAGATTTGTTTTCCTCGGCTTCAGCATTGGCTAGTTTGCTGGTTACTTTGTAGTCTGGGAAAGACTTGCCCAGCTGGGGAATGATAACTTTTTCAACTTGGTCTCCAAATTTTAATGCATCAGTTAATTCGGGGTTAAACTGTAGGTCAAAACGAAGAATACGATTGCCATTTTCTCTAGAAATTGAATCAAAGCTATCCTTCTGTGTCCATGTTCCAAAGTCTTTGATGGGGACTAAAATATTTTGATTGCTTAGCAGTTGAATGGAGTTCAATTTTTCAAAACTTGGATTCAGGGAAAAGTCGCTCATCGAGGAATAAATAAAAATTTCTTCTTCCCCTAAAAAGGTGCTGCCAATTTTTCTATTCGAGGTATAAAGCGAAAGTTGTTTGCTAATGTCATCGATATCAAAACTCAATGCATTTAGCTTTTTAAGATTCGGTTCGAAAACCCACGATCTTGTCAGAAGTTCTTCGTCATAGCTAAAACTCATAAATCCTGGAATGTCTTTAGCCACCCGTTCAGTTTCATGCTTTAAAGTTTCAAAATCTCGACTGGTATTGCCAGAAAAATGCACACTCACCGTTTGGTCTAAATTGGATTCACTTCTGGAGTTTCTCGTGGCTACATTCAAGCGCTCGTAAGCATCTTTATCTGGGTATGATTGTAGATACTTATCTATGATAGCTATGAATTTTTTTTTGTCGGACTCAATGTTGGTACTGGATGATTCAAGTTCAATATTAAATCTCGCAAAACGGGGATGGACTTTCATGAGTCTTTCAACCCAGACTCTGCCGATATTAAACGAAACTTCTGAGACTTCTTTGTTTTCTTTTTTGAGGTCAAGAAGAAAGGTTTCGATGGGCTTCATTTTTTCTTCTGATTCTTTAAGGCTAGAAGATTCTTTCAAAAAGGCTGAAACCTCAATGGATTCTCCACCAAAGCGCATAAAAAACTTAGATTTAATTTTTTGAGTACCTAGCCATATACTCGCAGAAGTTAATATGACTAGAGCAAGAACAATCAAGTATCGAAATCTTAGGGCAACCATCAGAGTTTTTTCGTAAAAATTTTGAAGGCGAATAATGATAGGTTTTTCTGTGTTTGATTTTTTTAAAAATTCCTTTAAATGATTGGGAAGTATAAAAAAAGATTCGAACCAACTGGCAAATAAAGTAGCAGCCAAGACAATTGGAATAGCAAAAAACATTTCCTTTAAATAGCCATCCACGGCTAAAATAGGCAAAAAGGCGATAGCTGTGGTTGCGATGGTTGCAGTGACAGGTGCAAGCAGCTGCGAGGCCGAGGATAAGGCTGCTTTTGTGGGTTCTATGCCTTCGTCTAGATTTTGAGTGTACTTTTCTGTCACAATGATGGCGTCATCAACTAACAATCCTAGAACGAGAATCATGCCAACTAGGCTAACGATGTTGATTGAAATACCAATGATGCTAAAAATAATTAAAGCAAAACAGTAGGCGAGGGGAACGCTAAAAGAAGCGAGGATGGCACTTCTAAATCCTAAGACATACCCCAGAACCAACAGAACTAAAATAAGTCCTAAAATGGCATTCCATTTTAAAGTATCTATTTGTGTCCTGACGTATTGAGAGGCTAAATTGCTAGGCTTTAGGGTGTAAGGAAGGCCTTTGAGAGTTGTGTCGTTTATCTCTTCTACCTTTGCTAGCACTTTTTTTTCGAGGTCAAGAATATCCGAGTTAAAATTTTTAAAAATCCAAAACCTTGTATAAGTCTCTCCGTTTAACCTTCGAAGGGTTGGATTCTTTGAATATTGCCATTCTAAATCTGAGATATCTTTTAGCAAAAATGTTTTACCAAGAGAATTTGTTATGACGGGTAGATTCGAAAAGTATTCTAGGGATAGAGGAGGGTCTAAAATTTCTAAACTGATCGATTTAGAGTCTTTTTCAACACTGCCACCGTATTTGGGAAGCAGCTGCGTGCGAATAGATGCTAAAATTTGATCGGTGCTAAGAGCAGAGTTGGATATGACCTCGGTTTTGAGTCTAATAATCAATCTCCTGGGGCTTAGCTCACTGCTGGCTTCCACAATCCCCGGAATATTTTGGAATTCACGAATGATTTTATTGGTGATTTCTCTCGATTCACCAACTTCTGGATCAAGACCAATTATATTGAGTGATCCCATCCACCCGCTGCGACGACTTGTACTTTGATTGACCTGTAAATTTTCTAATGACTCCGGGAGATCGGCTTTCAGTTGGGCTATTGAGCTCTCAACCTCGTCTTTTGAAGCTAGCATCTGATGGTGTGAAGCGTTAAAATTAAGCTCTATGTTAAAAGATCCACTTGAGATACGGCTCGTCATTAGTTCCATGGAAGATACTGATTTCAGTTTATCCTCCAGCCGATGGACCACATAGCGTTCGATTTGAAGCGCAGATGCTCCAGGCATAGACCCTGAGACCTCAATGCTAGGCCTTTCCACCTGGGGCATCATGTCAGTATGAATAAACTTTAGTGTAAAAAGGCCGCCAATGAGAACTAAGGCCGAAAGTAGGTTTACTAAAAAGCTTCGATCACAAAAATATTTAATTAGGGGTCTCATTTATTTAGCCTTTGTTCAATATACTATCTCGATACGTAAACTGGTCTATAGGTCTATGAATATAAGTGAGTTTTTTTAGTTAATATATGGGATAAAAATTTGAGGATATTATGAGTCGCCATAAGCGATACAAAATCGAAAATAACAAAACGATATTAGAAATCAGCGTTAGCAGCTTGGATCAGCTTTTTGATAAACGCGACCCCAATCCCTATCGAACAAAAGACTTGGATGAAGACATTGTTGAGTATTTGATTTCTTCAACTCAGGAGGTCGGCTACCGTAGTTTGGGGGGTATTCAAATCATCTCACCTATAGAATGGTCGACTGATGACAAAAATGACTTAGAGGTGGCTATCAAGGATTTTTTTCTTTACCGGGAAGAGATTACGCTAAAACAGTTAACTGCGACACTTATGTTGGGGGTGAAAACGCTATTCATTGGGATTGCGTTTCTATCTTTTGCTGTGACATTGCCTTTCCTCGCAAAGTATACGGCCGCAGGCGAAATTTTTGACAAATTTTTAACTGAAGGTTTTTTATTGATTGGCTGGGTCTCTATGTGGAAGCCTATTAATATATTTCTCTATGAGTGGTGGCCTTTGGCGGACGTAGCTAAGATTCATCGAAAGTTAGCAGGATTGAGGCTTAGCTTTAGCGTGAGCCCGGATCTAAAAAAGCCTTGAATCAAAACTATTTGATTCAATATAGTAAAAACTCACGGCGACCTTTTCCAAAATCTTGGCTCTGAGTTTTTGCAATATTTAAAATTTCTTTGAATGGTCGAGTTTTTTGGATAGCAGAAATTATCTGCTTGTTAAGTAACAAAATATTAAATTTTTCTAACGAAAAATTTCTTGGGTAAATTTTGTAAATTGAATAGGCAATCGCAAGCCCCAGAGTCACGGGCTCAAAAGTTGCTGGATCAGTGATGCTGATTTTTAGTCCAAAACATTCTTCCTCGGCAAAAACACTTTTTTCTGGAGTGAAGCTATACTTTTCTAAGGCAATGCCTTTGATGTTTAATTTTTGTAACTCTTTCAATAATCGTTCCGAGTTTATGTACGGGGCTCCGATGACTTCAAAGGGAAAGTCCGTACCACGCCCCACACTGATTTCGAACTCTAGTAGGCCGATTCCCGGATACAAAAGTGCGGTAGTCGGGCCGTTCATAATAGGGGATGGGTTGATCCATCTCAAGTGGGTATCGGCATAGGTCATCGAGCGCGACCATCCAGTAATAGGCACAATCGAGAGGTCCAAGTTATTCAATTTTAAATCATGCTTAAATAGCTTGGCAAGTTCTCCAACGGTCATGCCATGCCTAACCGGTATTGAATGAATTCCAACAAAAACTTCTTGGTCAATTTTCATTGGTCCCTCAACTTTTATGCCACCAATGGGGTTTATTCGGTCTAACACCATAAATTTTATCTTAGCGTCGCTGGCTGCTTTCATGCTGAGTTTCATGGTTGAAATATAGGTAAAAAATCTTGTGCCAATATCTTGAATATCGAAGACTAAAATATCTAAATCTTTAAGATGCTTTGCCAAGGGGGCTTTGTTGTCGCCGAATAAACTTATAATAGTTAATCCTGTTTTGGGGTCGATATCGTCTGATATGATTGGTTGGTCCAGTAGCCCTCTAATTCCATGCTCGGGACTAAATAGGCGTACTAGGTTCACATTCTTTGACTCGTGAAAGAGGTCTATAGTCGAAATGAATGCTTTATTGACTCCTGACGGGTTCGTTATCAGTCCCACGCGTAGTCCCTTGAGTGATTTAAAATCTTTGGACTCTAAAACGTCAATTCCGTTGCTGACACTTTCTGAATTACTCTCTGAATTGATCACTGGAGAAGCAAACAATAGCAAAAGTGCCAATAATTTTGTCATTTAATCAGTTTAACAACTACGATGAGAAAGGTAAAATAATATTTGAACAATATGGGACATTTAATCTTAATTTATGATTGATAGCATTTTGCAACCCAAAAACAGGTTTACGTGGGGATTACTGGCCTTCCAAGGTGGTTTTCTTAATGTAGGTGGTTTGCTTACCATACATATGTTTGTTTCCCATATAACAGGTTTTTCGGCCCACCTTGCTACCTCTATAGCGGAGTCGAATCTAAAACGTTCGGTCTATTTTTTGCTAGTTCCAATGTTTTTTTTAGTGGGAGCTTTTGTTAGTTCTGTATTTACTGAGTTGAGAAAATTCAGAAACAAGCAACCCATATATATTTTCATTCTTCTAATACTAGCGGCAATATTCTTAAGCATCTCAATTGCTGGGTCTGTTAATTTTTTTGGTGAGTTTGGTGAGCCGTTTGAAAACTTTAGAGATTTTATTCTTTTAAGTTTGTTGGCTTTCTCTTGCGGGATGCAAAATGCTATTTTTACCCACTACTCAAACTCTATTATTCGAACAACCCATCTTACAGGGATTACAACAGACCTTGGAATAGGTTTGGCAAAATATTTTATTTCTAAAGATGTTAAAGAAGGCAAAATTAATAAAATTAGAATTGATATCATATTTTCATTTGTTCTGGGAAGTGTTGTTGGAATATTTGTATTCCAGAAATTTCAGTTCTGGGCGTTCTTAGTGCCGTCAGCGTTGAGTCTTACAGTTGGTTTGCGCTTGTTTACGACAAGGGGGAATGGAGTTTTATGAATTTTTCGGCGCTGATCGCAAGTCTTATTTTTGGAATCATTGGTATATGGATTTTTCGTGAAGGAAAGAGAAATGGGCAATTTGGGCTCATGGTTGTTGGGGCTGGTTTGATGATCTACCCATATTTTGTTCAGGGAAGCTATTTGACCTGGGGAGTTGGCATAGCGGGGTGTTTTTTAGCCAAGCTTATCTGGTAAAAATGATGTTTATTGCTAGAATTATAAATATGAAAACAATCAAAACATTGACGCTTTTAGCTTTGGGATTTGCGACGTCGTTAAGCACGTCTTTAAGGGCTGCGAGTACGCCGGAAAGGGATTGCAAGGAGATTCAAAAGATAATTGATTCTGCCTCAAGCGTGCCAGGAGCTTCTAAAACAGTTGTAATACCGTCGGGTAATTATGTTTGTAATGATCCAATTTTTATAGAAAAAAGTAATCTAAATATTGTTGGAGAGGGCGGATCTAGTGGAGTCAGAATTAAACTTGCCGATAACGCGAATGCGCCAGTTTTGGTTATTGGTTCTCGCCATACTCAATGGATGAAGCATCCCACTACTGGAAAAATAGATTTTTACACGGTCGATTCAGAGGAATCGAGCAATATAACTGTTGTAAAAAATGTAAGTTTGTCTGGCATTAGTATAGATGGGAATAAAGACCATCAAAGCTTTGAATGTTGGACCCCAAACCATAAGGGGCCCGCTCGTAAAAAAGGGGAGCCCATCTCAAATTCAACCTGCTCTGGAAGTGGGCCGTCAGCCATCAGAAACAATGGAATAACCATTCGTGGTGCCGAGGACATTGAGGTTAATGATGTAGTTTTAGATAGCAATGCTTCCGGTGGAATGGTCACAGAAAAATACGTTAAAAATCTTCATGTAAAAAATATGAAAGCACGCAATAATTGGTTTGACGGCTTTGCCGGATATCAGACAACTGATTCGATCATTGAAGACTCAGAACTAAGTCACAATCAGGGAGCAGGGGCCTCACTCGATTTAAACTTTAACAATAATACTTTTTTAAGAACCAGTCTTTCTCATAACAAACATCAAGGTGTTTTTGCGCGTGAACTTAACGGGAACAAGTGGATTGATTCAGAGATTATGTGTAATGGATACCAAGGTGTTTTCCTGGCCAGCTCTCATTCTGGGAGGGTAGATACAGCAAGATTTAGGTTGCTTGCTCGTGAGCAGGGATTCAAAGTCGGAAAAGACTTAAAATTAAATTCATTGTTCTATAGAAAATTATTTGAATCAGAGCAAAAAAATCCTCAAAATATTTTTCCAATGGCAGAAGTTAAAGAGGAAGCTTTAAAGAGAGCTGTTTCCCCCGAGCTAATACTTGAAGAAATTTATAACCATGATCTCGCGCTTAAACGTGCTAGATGCGCTAACGGTAATGTTTTTAAAGGAACAAAGATTTCTTGCTCTGGGACTCAGAATCCGGATTGGGGCACAGGTATTCGGATTAATGATGACGAATGCTTAAATAATTGTATAGACTCCGAGACGCGATCTATTTTTGAAGCACTAGAAGGTTCTGATAAAAATAGGGCTGGCAACATTACAACGGGGACAATTGGTGAAGTTGCTTTGCCGGATTTTGATCTTTGCGGATCTGGATATAGTAAAAAACTATTCAAAAAAGAAAAAACCCCCATCAGTGCTGAAAAACAGCATTGATGGGGGCTTAATTTTATTTATTGACTCTTTAGATAGTCGTCTATGAATTAGTTAAATTCGATACCACGGAGTTTACTTCGGTTTCCGAAATAAAGGCTCCTTGCAGTCTTTCAATGCTTTTCCCGTTTGGTAGGAATAACATGTCACCATTTCCAAGAAGCTTCTCAGCTCCAGATTGGTCAATGATTGTTCGTGAATCGATATTGGAAGACACTTTAAAAGAAATTCTTGAGGGGAAGTTAGTTTTAATTAATCCCGTGACAATATCTGCAGATGGTCTTTGTGTGCAAAGAACCATATGTATTCCACACGCTCGTGCTTTTTGAGCAATTCGAGTGATAGGAATTTCAACTTCTTTACCTTGGGTGATCATAAGGTCTGCTAGCTCGTCGATGATGATGACTAAGAATGGCATTGTTGACCAATTCCAATCTATTTTTCGTCCGAGACTTTCTTCTACCCGAGCTTTAGATATTTGTTTGATTTTTTCGTTGAATGATTCAATGTTTCTAGCGCCGATTTCAGCAAAGGCATTATACCTTCGATCCATTTCGCGTTCCGCCCACTGCAAAGTTTCTTTGGCTTCAGTAACGTCTGAAATCACTGGCTTCGCGAGATGCGGTAAAGAGTTGTACGGGGTCAATTCAATCATTTTAGGATCAATCATGATCATTCGAAGATCTTTAGGGCTTTTTGTGAAAATTAGAGAATTGATGAGAGTGTTAACAAAAACACTTTTTCCAGAACCCGTTGTTCCAGAGATAAGGAGGTGAGGCATTGCGGACAGATCTTGAACATGGACTTTTCTTGTGACATCTTCGCCAATGAGTACTGGTAGGTTCATTGTTTTATGAGCCTTTTGAATGGCAGAAAGGCATGTCGAAAAATTAAGAGCTGTGGTTGTCTCGTTGGGAACTTCGATACCTACTGTGCTTTTACCTGGGATTGGAGCAAGAATTCGAATGCTTGATGCTCCAAGTAACAATGCAAGATCTGAACTTAGCGCCGAAATTTTAGAGAGCTTAATTCCAGATTCGGGCATAAATTCAAACATTGTCAGACGAATTCCAGGGTGAACGTCAGTTATTGAACCTTTGACTCCAAAGCTTAGCAGGCGGTCTTCGATGACTAATGATTTTTCTTGGAGTTCTTGCTCACTTGGAATTTTAAATTTTGACTGAGAATCAAGACATGTTTTTTCAGGAAGCTTAGTGCGTTTTGTATATGGCTTTAGCTCTAATTCCTTTTTTTCTGTAGAAATTTCTGCGGTAGCTTCAATTTCAACTTTTTCCGTCGACTCAACGCTTGTTTTGCTTACGGGGCTTTTTCTTTTGGCTCTACTAGGTTTCGTAGTGTTTTCATGAGAGGGGCCAATGAGATTGACTCCGGTATTGCTTCTTAGGTCTCTATAATCAAATTGAGAATAGAAATTTTGAAAAGAATTTGAAGGTGAAGATCCGAGTCCAGGCGCTAGAATACTTCCATGAGAAAGAGCAGCTGTTGTACTTTTAAGTTCTTCTTCAAACTTTGTGAAGAAATGAGCCATGATTTTTTTACATAGATTGCTGACTCCCATAGCAAGCGCTACTAGGTCGAGCGCTCCGGAAAAAATACCTGCACCAATAATGAAAAAGGCCATGGTTCCAAAGGCGCCATAGGCACCAAGTTTAGAATGGAGCCAAAATCCAAATGAGTTACCAATATATCCACTGAAGTTTATTTTTAAAGTTTCTGCGGCTGCAGACGCAATCGCAGCGCCATCGCTTGAAGCAATGACGCGAGAACTTTCTGTCACACCTAATAAAGTTGCAAATGCAGTTAAACAAAAGAGATAAAGGCCGGTCCTCCATAATACAAATGGATATTGTCGGACGAGTTGCTTGAGTTCGTGAAAACGAAGAATTGTTGCAATTAATAGTTCAACAAAAAATATGGGGATCAAGAAACTTGCGTAACCAAAAAGTTCCCAAGCATTGTTGAAGAAACCATATCCCCAGCTTCCTAAGCTGTTTTGAAGGGATTGTGTTTCATTCATCCAGATTGGAGCCGTAACTCCAAAAAGCATGAGAGGAAAACCAATGAGGCCAAAAAGGAAAAGCAGTTCCTGGAAGCGGGTTTCAAGTTTTGTTAAAAAATTCATATCAAAGCTTTAAGAGCAAAAAGCGAACCACCATAGTCTAGAACGTAAATTGCTGATATTTCAGGCTTATTTGAGGCGTTTGCTTTTGGAACGCCCAAAAGTGACAAAAATTGCCTTTTAGCATTCATTAATTAGACAGCTAAATGGAGGGGTATTTACGGCACCGTTAACTATAGTAGACTTAGGAAATATGAAACTTCAAATCACCAATATTGATCGTAAATTTACCGAATTGGAGCTCAGAAAGTGTTTTGAGAAGCTCGGGGCGCTAAAAGAGTGTGTTTTAGTGAAGGATGCTAAAACCGGTGATTCAAAAGGTTTTGGGTTTGTCGAGTTCGAAAATCCAGCGCTTCATAAAGCTGCAGTTGATGAGTTCAACGGCAGAGTCATCAATGGGCAAAAAATTAAAGTAAAAGTTAAATAGTTGTTGTGAAACGCTTACGCCGACATCATCGTATTATGGTATCGCTCTCGGGGTCCTTGCTGAAGAGCTTAAGGCGTCCCATATTTTTATATTTAACGACATTAAGTATGACGCTAATGGGGCTGAGTTCGGTGGGCATCTATTTTTTGGAACATTTAGAAAATCCAAAAATCAATTCTCTCTTCGATGCACTTTACTTTGCGGTAACTATTACCACTGGAGTTGGCCTTGGGGACATTAGTCCCGTTACACAGGGCGGAAGAATGCTATCCATGCTCATGATGCTGATGGGGACGGCCATTTACGTGTCCTTCACGGCAAGTTTAGCAACAGTTTTGTTAGAGTCAGAACTTAGCGAACGTGAATAAAACTAAAGTGTATAGATAATTTTAATAGTTCGCAGGACGTCTCATATGGACCTGCTGAACAGGTCGGTTGTTTTCTGAATAGAGTTTTTGAAATGTATCGAGTTGTTTCTGTGACAGCTCAAGAGGCGTATTTAGCACGTTCCAATTGACACCTTCAGAGCAAGGAGGTGTCGTTAATGAGCCCTGATAATGATAGTGAGTTAACTTTTTAGGTAATAGATGTTCAGGGTGAAAAGTTTTCTCTGACATTACAGATTCAACATTTTTTTGATGTGGAATGTGGTCCCATAATTCTTCTATCCAAGGATTGCTTTTCCCCACCTTAAACATAACCCCCACAACCGCTAATTGGCCTTTTTCATTTTTATGAACAAAATGAGCCTCTAGAGGCAAATGTTTTCCAGACAGAGTGTGCTCGCTCTGGGTGTGAAAATGAAATTGAAGCAAATCGTAGCTAGACCCATTTAGGCTTACTTTAGAGCCGGGTTCTAAGTTGATTTGAATAGTATGACCATTGTCTACAATTTTTGCCCGTGTCGCCTCGTAATGAAACTCAATGGAATGATTTGTTTGCGGCTGTTTCCAACGAAGATCTATTGGTGACTGCTCATGTCCTTTGCCGCAGGCGGAATAGGCATCATCCAGATGTGCCCACTGACTTGGTCCGGTATGCCCTTCATATGACCAGTGAGGTTTTTCTGAGCTTGCGTAGGTTGATCCCGACAATATTAAAAATCCACCAAAAACTCCCAGTTGAATATTCTTTTGAATGCAAATCATAGATTCCCTCATCTTCTCGTGAGAGATGCTTCGGACTCTTTTATTGAAATCTGAATGGTGGGAGAACGTTTCACCATTTCTTTACAATTCAACAAGTCAAAGCCTTTTGTAAAATTTCAAGCCCGTGGGAAGACATAGGGCATTTAACCGAATAAAATTATTATAATGTCGAGTAAATCGTTTCTCTGTACGATTCTTTGGGGTCTCATCTTCTTTTTTCAGGTTCTTCCGCTTCAAGCCCAGCAATATATGCCTCGAGATTTTGATTCTGTTCTGGGGAGGCGCCGCATTAAATTCAAGAAGACTGCTCCACATGAAGCCGAACTAAAAGAGTATAAAAATAAATGGACCCGTACACCTCGGGGATCTTCCTACCGCAAAGCGTGGGTTGAACTTGATGCAAAAAAAGATATCCCAAAGGATATGTCTAGGACGCAGAGGGAGTGTTGGTTTGCGGTTGCTACGGGTGCTAGCGATTGTCGCTTGGATGGCGTTCGTCGTATCAATGATGAAATTGATAATCCTCAGTTTGCTCAAGATACAGATTTATTAAAGTCTTCTCGTCGCTGGGTGCAGGAGGTGGGACTTAGGCGTACTCGTGACTTGATGCCTAAAGCATTAGCCAAGTTGGATACAGATAATCAGCTTTTTGAAAAACGATCCATCTATGTGCGAAAACATACTAACTTTGTATTTTCTGATTCTCTCATGAAACTATCTAGATCTGAACGAGCCAAAGTCGGTATTTACGCGGCACTCGGTTACGGTCATGACTCCGGTACTTCCGCAATGATTGTCAGGCGCATGATCGCAAAGGCAAAGGCACTTGGCTTTCGAGCCAAATCTTTTGATACGCTTCCTGTGGGAAAGGTCTCTACCAATTCAGAAATTATCAATCAGGAACTTCGCGCCGAGCTAAATTCGGTTGATTCAATGGTACTTTTCGGTGCTTCAAAAGGGGGCCAAGAATTAACCCACTTTTATTTGCACCACTTGCCTCGTTGGAGCGAACGGGATCAAAGTAAGATTCATGCTGTGGTTTCATTGTCTGGAGTTTTGCGCAGTTCCTATATTGCGGACTGGGTCGCGACGGCCAAAGGAATTCGTATGGAGTTGCTTCGATTTTTTTCACGATTTAAAACGCATGAGAAAAAAAATCTTGAAGGCATAAAATCTACAAGAATAGATGCTTGGGAAAATTATAACTACAATCAGCTCCCTGCGATGCATGATAACTTTGTTTGGATTAATTTTTCTATGATCCCCTCAGATGAAGATGGGCACATTCCAGATTGGGCTATTCTTGCAAGTTTTTCACGGCATGCGATGAGATTTCTTGGCAATAGAGGGCCAACCGATGGTTTGGTTGAAACGGCGGGAACGGTCTTGCCACCAGGCACTGGCATTCGGCAATGGATCGTTCGTGTGATGGGACCACATGTGCCAACCTATGGATATTTTGTTGATGGAACCTCCGTTGCAAATACGGGCGACGGCTCAGATGAAGCCATCGTAGCAAGCGGCGAAAAAACTATGGAATACATTTTAAAAGCGCTGCCGCTTAATCCCGTAGAAGTTTCGCCTTAGTCGATTCAATTTGAAATTTAAGTCATTTTTAAAAGTCAAAAACAATCCCAACAATCCCTGAAACATCTTCTGATAGGGACCTAGTGTCGTCGTCATTCGATAAATCAGTAAGTCCTTTGCTATAATTGCCTTCAACAAAAAAAGCGAGGCTGCTAATGGGAATATTGAGCCGTGCTGATGTGGTTAGGCCAAGTTCAAGCCCTACTGAATTATCAGTGTCGTAACTAACCAAGGATGAGTCGCCTACTGAAAAGTTATTGCTCGCACTGCCAAGAGGGAAAGATAGGTAAGGACCCAGTCCAAGAGTCAGTAGACTCGTAAGATTCATTTGAACCTCAACTGGTACGCGTGCCTTCCACTGGGAACGAGTGTAAGCGAAGGTACTGTTCTCCCATTTTTGACGATGTCTTAAGAGCATGATTCCCGATTGTATTTGAAGTCCTAGCGGGGCGCTGGATGCAATACCAACATCTAAACCATAGCTAATAGCACCTTTGTTCTTTGCATCAGTTAGATCCCTCGAGGATTTAGGTAAATCTGCTCTAGCAACTTCACCAATAATTCCAAGTGAAATTTTTACGTTATCTTCAGCGGCATAGGCACTTGAGACAGAACCCACTAGAGCGGCAATAATTATTTTTTTTAACATGATTCCTCCTGAGATGGGGATAGCTGCAATTACGGGACCAAGATGAAGCACGGGTTACTGCAAGTATCAGAGCATATTGTGAGGCATATTGACTCATATCTTTGGGTGCGGGGCATGTTCACCTTTTTGGCGGACTTATTTGCGCGAACAGCTGGTCAACATTTTGCAATACATAATATGGAAGCGAGTCTTCGCGATTCTTAATGAGATAAAATGTTATTTGGCGACTTCATCGATAATTTTAAGGAACACACTGGGCTTGAGAGCGTAGTTTGGTCGATCTTTCTTCTTTTTATATTGTTTCCTAGCTACGTGCTCAGCGCTAAATCTGCTCGCTCGGCTTGTGAGCAAATTGTTTTTGAATCAGCCCCGAATCCTCCTCTTCGTGATTCCGAAATGAGATGGATTTGTGGTGACCCTCAAAATTCTGCTTATTCTGATGTTCCACTTTTTCAAGCATCGATTCATCTTAAGGCGTTTCTTGAAGATAGGGCTTATCTTAATCCAGTTCTGAAAATTGAACACGGAGTTTTAAACGTGGAACCCGGAGAGAAAACTTACGTAAAAAGTTTTTCGTTAACTTCCTCCGATCCTTTCTTACTAAAGAGATTAGAAACGTTTAAGGGGCGAGCCTTGAGCCCGTCGCTGCTTAACGAAATTCAGGAAAGTCTTGCACGTGTTTTGCATGAGCGCGGTTATCCGTGTGCCACGGTTAAGGCGATTTCCTTTGGAGAAAGGATTGACCTTCAGGTGCAAAACGGAATGTTTAGCGATTTTTCATCACTTTCGCCAAAAAAAATCAAGGGCCTTTACCCGGAAAGTCTTTTAAGATTTCGCCCTTTTAAAGCCAAGGATCCTTACGATATAAAACTTCTCGAGCTTTATCGAAAAAGATTGTTAAGAAGAGAACTCGTTCAGGGCACCTACTTTGAAAATAATTGCCGATCTCAAGACAAAGACTTTGTTATTCAACAGTCGTTTTTGGTCGGACCTCCTCGAAGCTTTCGCTTTGGACTTGGAGTCAATACTGAAGTGGGGCCATTGCTTAGTGCCTCGTGGACACATAACCGTTTTGGCCCTATGGCTTCCCTGTTTGAAATCCAAACACAGATTTCGTTTTTCGAGCAGAGTTTACAGGGGCAAGCCCGCATTTTTCCCTGGAGAAACATTCCTAGAATGGCTTTGCTTCCGAATATGAACTTCAAACGCCGAAAAATAGATACCCTCGTCGAAATCTCAGACACACTCAGTGTCTTGGGTGAATCATCGTGGGATTCAAACGTGGCGCGAACGAATTTGTCGTTAGGGCCGGCTTTTGTAACGAATTGGTTTCGGGGTGAAGATGACGTTGAATTCCGGAGAGAATCATCATTGGCTTTTCTATTTCGCAGTGAATGGCGCACCCACAGCTATGAATATTACGACTTCCATCCTCAGAGCGGGCACCTTTTGAATTTCGCCATTGAACATCGTGATCCTTCTTTGGGATTTACAGAAAGGACAACGAAACTTGAAATTGAGGATCACAACATATTTGGACTTGGTCATTGTGCAAGAGGCCAATGTGTTTTTGCCATGAGGGCCCTTGCAAGCGCAACTTTATCTGAAGCTAGCGATCTTTCGGAACTTCCCCCTTCACTGAAAACTTATTTAGGTGGATTTTCAACGCTAAGAGGCTTTAAGCCGGATTCGATTCCTGGCAATAAGGGGCTTGGGGCTTTAACAGGCGTGGCCTGGGGGATGGAACTGAGGGGTGTCGATTTGTACTGGCCGGGGTGGGAGCCTTATCTCTTTTGGGATGCAGGTGCGACGGGAGCAAGGACGCTCACTGTTAAGATGCCCCTATATCAAAGCCTCGGAGCAGGACTTCGTTGGAATTCACCGATTGGTATGGTTCAGGGATATGTCGCTCGATCTGTTCCTGGGCGCTATTACTTTTTTGCGGCATTGGGAGCAGAGTTCTGATGAAACGCGTGATGCATTGGCTCGTTCCTTTTCTTTTCTTTTTTGTTCTTATGATAGGAGCCCTCACATTTTTTGTGATTCGCTATCCACAGTATTATTTTCAATCAGAATGGGCGGTGGCATTGCTTAAAAAAGAGAACTTTTCGAAAAGTTGGACATGGACTGATCTGGATTTCGACCTTAAGAGTCCCAATTTTTTGGTATTTGACCTTATCGTCTCCGCAAAAAATTTGAATGCCGATTATCAACTCGATGGAGATTATCTAGAATTAAAAGATGCCGATCTTAGTGCCGTTTGCCGTATTTATTTTAAACTTTTTGAGGATGGAAAATTGTGGGACTGGTCAGTGGAGGCGCTTCAGCCTTTACGGCTATCGGCCGCCTCGTTTTCTTTCAATTTGGCATTGGATTCCAAGGATCCTAGCTTTGATCAGGCGGATCAAGAGAAAGCTCTACTTTGGAAGAAAATCCCATCAGAAATTCTGAACCCCTTGTTTCGAGGTGCTCAGCTAAAGATCGCTCAAGTTGAACTTGCTCACGAATCGGAGACTTATCTTAGCCTGCAAAGTTTTTCACTAGAATACGGGAATGAAGATAATCTTGAGCTATTGACTCAAGTTAGTTCATCGATTTCGAAAATCAATCAACCCATTGATATTAAGCTAACGCTAAACAAAAAAGAACTATCTGTCGTCGCGAATCTTTCTCACAGCTCTTATCCCTATCTCGAGAACGCTCATTGCGAATTTCACGCTTCTCAGCTTGAAGTGGCGCAAGAGAGCAGTCCCTTAAAGCTGAATTGCCGGGCCAATGTTAAGAGCCCCGAACTTTATAGACACAAGCGATTTAAAACGCCAATGGAACTCGAATTTTCGACTAGGCTTAGTAGTGACCTAGCTCACCCTACTTTCAATGAAACGCACATTCATATTTTTTCTCCTTCGGTTAAAAAGTGGATTTTCAATATTTATCTAGATAGAAAAGAAGAGATTTTGCTTGATGCGAAGGATTCCCCAAATTGGTGGATTCCTTTCTTGGCGTTTGCTCATGCTGAGTTAGCTATTCCAG
This sequence comes from Bdellovibrionota bacterium, assembly GCA_041750195.1. Taxonomy (GTDB): domain Bacteria; phylum Bdellovibrionota; class UBA2428; order UBA2428; family UBA2428; genus JBGSZX01. The sequence continues at coordinate 66,293 of JBGSZX010000032.1, forward strand.
ATCTATCTGCTTTTCTCAACCGACTGCCCGAGGGAATCCGGGAACTGCCGGTGCCTTTGAACGCCATGAATGGCCCCGTGCTCTTGAAATTACGCCCGAGCGGCACTGACGCAACAAAGGATTCACTTAAATTAGAGGCACTTTTGACGGTTGAGCTCCAGGGAGAGGGACAACAACTTTTTTTTGAAGCGCTAGCGGATAAGAAAATTAGCTTATCCTCGGCCGATTTTAAGGGCGGGCCGCTGAATATTTTTCTTAATGTTAAAAAGATGAAGCTCAAGTTGCCTAGACTTTCTCTTCGTGAGCCAGTGCCTCGTTTGTTTCATGATAAGCGTATTCATAAGAGTTCTGCGCGAAAAGAAATCGCGAAAAGTAAATCTCCCTTTGAATGGACAATCAATTTAAAAAATGAGGATCCAATTTTTATCAAAACTTCTTTATGGGATATGAATTTTAAGTTCATGACCAATCTAAAGCTCGGTCCTACTGGTGTCCAGAAAGGTTATGTTCGTCTTCTGCCATTCAAAAACGAAATTTTAAGACGTCCGATCGAAGTGAAATCTTTGCAAATTCGGTGGCCGCCCAAATCGCTTCCTCATCTTGAAGGTCGTGTTGAATTCCCACTACCGGAATATCGAATCCGGTTAGACGTTGAAGGATTATTAAAGGATCCTCAAGTTGTCCTGACGAGTACGCCTCCACTTTCTCACGATGATATATATTCCGTTCTTCTTTTTGGCAGACCGATGAATGGCCTCGATGCAGAAGGGCGAATGGGGATGGATCGGGTAAAGAACTCACTGACACAAGGATTGTTGTCGCTCTCGACGCTTTATCTTTTAGCGGGCACGCGAGTTGAGAGTATCGGTTATGATGTTGCTGAGAGCGAAATTTCGGCTCAGTTTAGTCTCGATAAAAATTATTCTCTCCGGGTAGGAACGCAGATCGATCGTTCTGGGGCAAATAGTCTCGCTTTACGTCGCGCACTTGGTAAAGGATGGTTTATCGAAAGCAAAGCGCAGGATGCTGGATCTGCGGCAGAAGCTCAGGACACAAACTTTGGCTTGATGCTCGAGCGCGTGATTGCCTATTAGTCGTCTATTCATGGCACGAAGTGTGCTACCTATAGAACTATGACAAGCGATAAAACAAGTATGAATAGAAAAACTGAAAGCTACGCAAATGAAGACCCACATAGTGGGGACAAATATGCCTTTCTTGTTCCTGAACTCCAAGCCCTTTATGAGGCTAGTCTTGATGTTGTAAGCTATCGGTCAAAAAAGATATTACGCACGCATCTAAGCGATGAGCTCAAACTTCTTATGGGCACAATGTTTATTGGGCTATCGATTGCGGCCTTGGCTTTGGGCGTCGCGCGGTGGCTTATACCTGTCTTTGGATTAGCCATTACGACGGGATTTTTTATAGCACTCTTTGCGGCTTTAGCATTTGGTGTGCTCTCGATGGTGTTAGGTTCAACTCCGTCCAATCAAAAAGGCGAATCAGAAGCCGCAGATGATGAGCTTCAGGAAAAGCGTGCCCAAATGAAGGAGGCGGCAACGGGACTGGCGCTTGCTCTGGGGCATACAGAGAATGAGCTTAAAAACGAAATTTTTCCTACTCGGATCGCGGAAAAGACCATTCGCTCTCATCCGAATTTGAGCATTCTAGGGGCTGGTGCACTTGGAGCCGTAATATCCGGAGTTCTTTTTTCCAATGATAATTCACTCGATCGAAGATCAATGAATCAAGAAACAGATTCACGATAAATGAATTCACTCCTGGCCACAAAATCTCAGCGTTTCATTCCAATAATGTTGTCGCTTATGGCTGCATTGTTAATAGTGGTTATTTTTATTCCTCTTGCGGTGCCTTTATTTATGGGTGCTATTTTTGCGACGGTAACCTGGATCTTTAAAGACTTTTTAACTCAGAACTTAAAAATATCTAAAAAAATAGCACAGTACTTAGCACCATTTTTGATGTCCCTTGCCTTGATAGTGTTCTTAGGACTTGTCTCTTGGGGAATTGCAACCGCTTATAAGTCGAGTCTAGGTAGCTTAACACAGGAGAACATAACCTCGAGCATAGAAAAGTGGAAGGAATCCACCTTCTGGAACTTTGTCGTCCAACTTCAAAATCAGTTAGGAATTGACAACCTGGATGCTCAAATATCCTCGGGGCTGCAAGCCTTAATTGGGCAAGCATCTAAATGGTTGGGAAGTATTTTTTCTCGGCTTCCCAATTTTGTATTGGATGTATGTATTATGATTTTGGCTTATTTTGGTATCTATTTTAATCATCAAAAACTAATCAAACTCCGCGACCGACAATCGTTAATGTCCCCTAAAATTTTGTATCGACTAAGCAATTCGTTCATAAAGTATTCTTACAGCACTTTTTTTACGTCTTTTGTTTGCGCTTTTGTTCAAGGAATTCTTATTGGATTAGGCGCCTATTCGGTAGGAATTAAGAGTTTTATTTTTGTTATGGCTGCCGCTATGATAGCGGCATTGATTCCACTTGTAGGAACGGCGCCCATTAGTGCGGCGATTTGCATCTATTTGGCATTCCAGTACGGGCTATTTTCGACTCCCGTAATAGTCATGATGAGTTTTGGAATTGTTGCGGGTCTGATTGATAATCTTATGCGCCCATTGCTTTTGTCTGGTAACCGAAATTTACACCCTCTAGTAGCTTTTGGGGCTATTTTTGGAGGCATCGCCTTGTGGGGCGCGAGCGGACTTTTTTTGGGTCCCATAATTTGTGGGGTTGCTCTCGATATATTTGATTTTGAATAGCGGTTAGATGAACAGGCCTAAAACTTGCTAGCAAATTGCTAGTATGAAATTAATACGAATATTTTACTTCTCGCTTTTTTTTCTTTTGGCGAACGGCTATTCGCAAGCTCAGTATTGGGGCGGCATTAGAGTGCCACCCATTCCATCAAAAGAAAAATTGAAGAAAAAATTAGCTTCTTCTGATGTTGAAGAAAAAGCTGATATTGCGCCAATAAAACTTGAAATCGAAGAGGCGTTTGAAAAACTTTTGGGCGATGTGGAAAACTGGAAGAAACAGTTACTGCGTTCGCCAGATTTATGGGAGCAAAACCAAAACAGACTTAGCTATTTTGAAGAAAATTTAAGCCTTTTAGATAATCGAATCGACAATCTAAAAGGCTTAAAATCAGGTGAATTGAAAAACGAACAAATAGAAATTTTAACTAAGTTAGCAAAACTGAATGAGCAATTCTATTCGCACATGCCCTAAAAGAGAATATCACTCAGGTTCTTAAAAAATTATTCTATATAAGTGTAATCAACAACTGCGTTACTTCACGGCGTACTTTAGGGTGAACCATTAGGGCTCCTGCACTAAAAGCACCCGCAAGAGCCCAAAACGGATTGCTTCGAGCCCAACGCCTCAGGGAATCGCCTCGGTCTTGTATGGATATCTCAACTCTATTCATAGAAAGAGTTTACTCTCTAATTATGAGTTCTGTGCGAGCGAACCCACATGCTGACGCCAGCCGTAACAAGAGCACCCGTGGCAAATGCAATGGCCATAGATGTTAACGGTTTTTCTTCTACACCATGGGCGACTTTTTCACCTAACTGATGGGCTAACTCCTTAGACCGGTTAATGCCTCGATCGGCAGCACTGATAACTTGACTTTTGGCGTCTTCGAAATCGTGCTTAAAGTCGTGCTTTACTTCTCCCAAGTAATCTTTTGAATCTTGTGTTTCTGCTTTAATACCCATTTTATCTCCTTTATTTATCTTTAGTTTTTGAAAGATATCCAAAGAACGTGCAATCGTTATGCCAAATTAGCAGAGGCTTGAAATGACGCATAGGTTTTTTCGGGGCAAGAAGTCACGTCAGTTCGGGGCAAAATAGTACACAAAAATTTATTTTTGAAAAATGTAGGTGGGACTAAATTGAAAAATCAACTTCTGGCATGCTTACATCCATGTCTTGAACAAATATAAGAGTCGTGAAAATAACTTTTTCCATAGGGGAATGGCCTTCCAATCATGCTCGACAATTAGCTTTGAGTCTCGAAAACATTCCTGAAGATCCGTAGTTATTTTTTCTTTGCAAAATTCACTTTGGAGAGCGACATCGACTTCGAGATCATGAAGAACCGAACGAAAATTTAAGTTAGAGCTTCCAACGCTAACGAAGTCGTCAATGACGAATATTTTTCCATGAAAAAATGCAGGCAAGTATTCGTATAGTATAAGTCCAGCCTTTAAATACTGCTTATAATACAACTGGGTCATCCACGGCATAAAAAATACATCGGATTTGGATCCGCTGGTTAAAAGGCGAACATCAACGCCCCGGATTGCAGCATTTTCTAGTTGCTTTTGCATTCGATATTCTGGAAAAATATAAGCATTTGCAAGCCAAATTCTTTTTTTCGCATTAGCAATTCGTGCAAGCAATTTGTTATAGTTACCTTGGCGTTTTAAGAGAGAATTATTTAAGATAATGTGTTTTGTGTCGTCTTCAAGCTGGGACTCTAAGGATTTTTTACGAATCATCTGCTTGATTTTGAGGTCTATCGTTTTTTTATAGAAAATGCGTTCAAAAGCTAATTTTAAGAGCAAACAGGCATCGCCCTCGAAGGACATCCCGTAGTCTTTCCATTTAATGGCAGCGTTCGAAGACGAAACGTGGTCATCCGACCAATTAAGACTCCCTACAAAGGCTAAGGATGAATCAATCAAACATATTTTTCGATGATCTCTTCTGTTTAAGTATCTAAGAGAAGTAAGGGGCATACTCCAATAGAGCGGGTGGAATATCTTAAATTCAATATTATTGCTTTTGCAAAAATATTCTAATTCTTTTGTTTCTCCGAAGCTTCCAGCACCATCGACTAAGATTTTTATTTTTACGCCACGGCTGATGGCAGTTTGAAGTTTGCTGAGCAGGAAATGAGTTAGGTGCCCTCGTTGATATATATAGGTTTCTAAGATGATTTCTTCTCTGGCATTGTCAATAGCTTCAAAAACATGCTCAAAATATTCATCGCCGCTTAGGAAAACCTTCTCATTTTTAATCATGCTATTTGCATTGAGTTTAGCTGATTTTGTGGTGATATGTAAACTTGCAAAAATTTAAGCCAAACTCCCTTTTACAGAAGTTTGGCTTATTTAGGATTTTGTTGTTTTAAGGACTAGTTTCTTTTGTTGGATTCGATAACAATCATCGCTGTAGACGGGCCGCCGTCACGCAAAAAGTAAAATTTAGCTTCACTTGTTTTATCGCTTCTTCGAGCAAGTGAAGACTTTAGTTCTGCCGAATCTGTGTTAAAGAGTCGTGCGATCCAGTTAGCATGTTCAGCCATTGAAAATGTTTGTACTGATGGCGTTTTTACCGTTTCTTCAAGGAATTTTTTTATTTCATTCCCTCGACGTGTCGCGAGCTCTTTTTCATTTTTGCTTAATTCAATTTTAGATGAATTAGGCAAATTTGAGTCGGACCAGACACTGACTTGAATGTCGTCAATTTTTCCGGCAGCCATTGCAGAATTGTAAACTTCGCGAAGCTTTTCTTGCGCCTCATCGCTTAACAGGGCAGATCCTTCGCTAAAAGTGACTGATCCCGCATGGAGGTTTCCCTTGCGTATCACTTGATTTCTTAGATCTAAGGTTTGTTCTATTGATTGTGCAGTCTCATTGACAGCTTCTTTAGCCGCAGACGTTTTACCTTTTGCATCGGCGGGTCCGCAAATTAGCAAGGCTAGTGGCATAACAAAGGTTAAAAGAGTTCGTTTTTTGATATTTTGAATCATATTCATATTTATTCTCCATTTTGTTTAGGTTTGGGACTTCTTGTCCGTTCGTTTATAGCGATGTGCTGATGTAAGCATTTTTTAGGCCAATGGCTTAAAACAATTTGTTTGTTTTTGGGGCACAATAATAAGAGTGGGGGGGCATTACATTCGAATTTTATGTATAAAACCCACTATTCTCGTATTTGTGATCTGTTTTAGTCTGTCCACTTTTGCCTCAAACACCCAAGCTTGTCGCGTTTTTCGCTTTCACGCCGGACTTGAGTTGCCTTCCCATGAAAGTCTCATACGTGCGTCACGGGAAGCGCGTGCCCAATATGGCACTGACTTTAAAACGCGATTAACTCATTTGAGTCTGCAACCAGCAGAACTGCAACAAATCTTGAGCAATCTTTCGAAACCGGGAAGCTACTCCTGGACACTTCATTTTGACGAGAAGTTCTGGAACTGCGCCGAGCCTTATCTCCGCCTGGATACTGACCAAGACGGTCTTGCTGATTGGACTATTGCGTTCGAGCAAGAGCTTAGTACGACTCTCATCCCCTATGATCCGGATATTGACAACGATGGCATCAAAAATATGTTTGATCCAAGTCCAAGCAAGGTTTCCTCGAAGATTCTTCGGGGCTCGACTGGCCTGCCTCTCCATTTGTTGGATAAAGATATTAAACTTCAATCACTTCAAGAAGAGCTGTATAAAAGATACGATATTCTTGTCGTTAATCATAGTGATGAGCATTCCTTAGGTGTTCTGAGTAACCTTAAATTTCTTTTGGAAAATGGTTTTCCCGACGGATTTTTGTCCAGGATGAATGAATTTAAAATTCTTTATGCATTTTCAGGGCATAACCAATTTAACAACTTTGCGGCTTATCATCGGCAGATGAAGGCTATTAGTATCGGCGGACGCCTTAGCTATGGCGAGGAATTATCAACAGAGCAAAGGGTTGATCTTTTGCATACTTTAGCTCATGAAATTGGTCACGCAAGTTTATTTGGGCTTGTGAGCCCTCAGGAGCTTCGAGGACTAGCGGAGAGTCAAGTAAGGGTCTCTAAAATTTTGGCACCTCATACGATTCTTAGTTTCTTAGACAACTTTTTTTTTCGGCCGTTGGTTGAAAAGACAGATATCGGTCATTCACGCTATTCGCAAACAAATCTTCACGAATGGTTTGCGGAAACGTTTTCAGCCATTGTGCTTCAAAGGATGCGAGCTAAGGGCGCCTTTGCTCCTTCGGATTCCAAATTCCTTCCTATTTTAGATGTTTCTAAAGAAACGAGTCATTGGTTCGGGGAGAAATTTGGCTTTAACGATCACCTAGGATTTTAGGGAAGCACCTACATTATCATGTAGTTAGTTCCCTATCGCCATAATCCAATCGATTCAGGCATATAAGTTCATTTACTTTGCAGGCTAAAGAGCCTAAAAGGGGTTTAGAAAAATCATTGCGATACCATCGTTGTCGTTAGTCAATAAGTCAGTCTTATAGTTAGGAAAAAGTGGAAAAATTAGTAGGTCTAAAAGATCGTTTTAAGGCCGATAATTCGGCTGTGATAGAGTCTATTTTAGTTGTTGATGATTGCGCAGATTTGCTGGAACTCCAAAAACTAATTTTAGAGCTAGAAGGTTATGAAGTCACTACCGCGCTTGGTGGACGTGTTGCTTTAGAGTTGTTGAGTAATATTACAAAACCGGATTTGATTTTGCTTGACGTTCAAATGGCTGGCATGAGTGGTCCGGAGTTTTTAACTGTCTTCAAGGAAAGGTATCCCGATCTTTCGAATAGCGTCCCTGTGGTGTTTTTGTCGGGGATGGATGATATCCCCAATAAAAATGTTGTTGGTTATATTCACAAACCATTTGAGGTAAATGGCTTTTTAGAATCTGTTCGCAGGTTTATCGAACGAGGAATTATTGAACGAGGAAGACAAGCTTTTTGTAGTGGAATTACTGCAATATGACAGATTCATTGAATAGCCCGAGATTCCCAATTGTGGGGATAGGGGCCTCTGCTGGAGGGCTAGAGGCCTTCACAAAGCTTTTGAATCGATTACCAATGGATACTGGTATGGCATTTGTTCTTATTCAGCACTTGGATCCCAAACATGTAAGCATGTCGGCAGAAATCCTTTCGCGCACGACGGGGATGCCGGTTGCAGAAGTTAAAGAAGGGATGCGTGTAGAGCCCAACTGTATTTATATTATTCCACCAAATTTTAGTATGAAGATTGTGAACGGAGCTCTTGCTTTGATTCCTAGAACCGAATCTCGCGGACAGCACTTAGTTATAGATTTCTTTTTAGAGTCTCTTGCGAAAGATCAAAAGAACTTTGCGGTAGGGGTTGTTTTGTCTGGTACAGGTTCTGACGGTACAGAGGGTTTGTCGTCAATTAAGGCAGAGGGTGGAATTACTATTGCGCAAACTCCTGCAACAGCAAAATTTGATGGCATGCCTCAGAGTGCAATTGCGGCAGGAAATGTTGATCTAATTTTAAGTCCCGAAGAAGTAGCGGACGAATTGGCTAGAATTGCAAAGTATTCGAATTTGGAACCTGGTAGCACTTTAGACAATAAACCGCTGTCACCAGCAACTCACGGTGAGAACAAAGATAGTCTCGATCAGATTTTTCTTTTATTACGTAATCAATGCCAAGTTGATTTTAGTTTTTATAAATCAAATACCATAATGCGACGAATATCCCGAAGAATGGTGTTAAAAAAAGCAAAGGATTTAAAAGAATACTCCGAATATCTTTCAGGCGATTCCGAGGAGGTGAAGGCACTATTTTCGGATATCTTGATCAATGTGACCGAGTTCTTCCGCAACCCAGAAGCTTTTCAAGCCTTAAAGGAGGAGGTTTTTCCAAAACTTCTAGAAAATCGGGGGCCTGGGGTTCCAATCCGTATCTGGGTTCCTGGATGCTCCACTGGTGAGGAAGTCTATTCCATTGCTATCGCGCTTATTGAGTACCTGGGCAACAAGTATTCTCAAATGCCTATCTTAATTTTTGCTTCTGATGTAAGCGATGAAGCAATTTATAAAGCGCGACTAGCCGAGTATCCAGAAACCATCTCTAAAAATGTATCGTCGGAACGTCTGGTGAACTACTTTAGCAAAATGGAAAATGGGGGATACAAGATTAAAAAAGCCGTTCGAGATCTTTGTCTTTTTTCGAGGCACGATGTTACAAGCGATCCACCATTTGCGAAAATTGATTTGATTTCTTGCCGAAACTTGCTGATTTATTTTTCGTCTTCACTTCAAAAGCATGTATTGCCAATTTTTCATTATTCACTGATTCCAAATAGGTTTTTGTGGCTGGGAAAGTCGGAGTCTGTTGGAGGTTTCTCGGATCTTTTTGACGTGGTTGATAAGCCAAATAATATTTATATTAGGAAAGATGCGCCAATCTTAGTGAACCTTCGATTCCCTTCGAGTACTTATTTTCGGGGGTTTGAAGATAAGATAGTTGAATCAAAAACATTTGCAAAGGCAACCTTTGATGTTCAAAAAGTTACGGAAAAAGCTATGCAGGAAACCTTTCCGGGTGTTGTTGTTAATGAAGAACTAAATATTGTACAAATGCTTGGTCGTCCGCATCCTTTTATTGAGCTAGCGCCGGGGGCTCCTAGCTATTATCTTTTAAATATGGTGCATCCTAAGCTGGTACGCGAGCTGAGAAATGCAATTCAAGCCGCTAAGACTTCGAAAGTATCAGTTAGAAAAGAAGATCTAAGCATTGGTGAATTTGCTAAGCAAATATTATTCAATTTGATAGTGATACCCACTGCACCTTTACGTGAATCTAGAGATCGATTATATGTGGTGCTATTTGAAAAGACTGGGGAGTCAAAGCTAAGGACAGACAAGAAGTCGACACCATCGAGTTCCAAAACTACAGACGGGGATAAGAGCAAAGATGCCGATCTTTTAGAATTACAGCAGGAACTAGATGAATTTCAAGAATATCAAGGGACTTTGATACGGCAGTTCGAGGGAACGCAGGAAGATCTGTCTGCAGCAAATGAAGAGCTTCAAAGTGCCAACGAGGAACTTCAGAGTACTAAAGAAGAGCTCCAAAGCTCAAATGAAGAACTCTCAACCGTAAATGATGAGCTTCAAGTGAGAAGTCACGAGCAGAGTCAAGCTAACAATGACCTCATCAATTTATTGGATAGCGTCGAAATTCCAATTGTGATGTTAGGAATTGATAAAAAAGTACGTAGATTTACCCCGTTAGCCTTAAAGGCGCTCAATCTTATTCCTTCCGATATTGGCCGCCCTTTGAACGATCTTAGGCTTACGTTCAATGCTGGGACCGGAAACAAGCTGAATTTAGATCAGATGGTTTCCGATACAATCAGGACCTTGCAACTCCAAGAACTTGAGGTTCAGGATGAAGAGGGTCGATGGTTTCGTCTGCAAGTGAGACCATACAAAACGATTGATAATATGGTCGACGGAGCTGTCCTTGTCTTTGTTGATATTAATAATTTAAAGTTGAACCTAAAAGAAGTTAAAGAAGCTAATGGAGAGGCAGAAAGAGCCCATCGGGCGAAGGATCTATTTTTGGCTACGCTTTCTCACGAACTAAGAACGCCACTCACGGCGATAATTTCATGGTCACAAATGATTCAGTCGGGAAAGCTAGATTTAGAGAAAATGCGGCGCGGTGCAAAAGTTATTGAGGAAAGTGGAAAGATACAGTCCAAGCTCATCAATGATTTACTAGAGGTTTCCCGTATTATTGCCGGTAAAATTTCACTAGAATTTCAAGAAATCAACCCGTCTACGATTGTTGAGTCTGCTATAGATTCCGTCCAATCATTGGCCGACGATAAGTCGATTAAGATTGAAACTTCATTCGCTCCAAATATTGGAACGATTTTGGCTGATCGCGTTCGCCTTCAGCAAGTCTTTTGGAACCTGTTGTCTAATGCTATAAAATTTTCGCCTGAGCAGGCAGTTGTGACTGTTGGGATGTCGCGCATCAAGGGCGACAACAATGATGTGGCACAAGTTATGATTAAGGTGACAGACTCTGGTAAGGGGATAGATTCGCAATTTTTGCCAAATATTTTTGAACATTTCACTCAAGAAGATAACACGAGCGTTCGAGTTCACGGAGGTCTTGGGTTAGGACTAGCGATCGCAAAGAACCTTGTAGAGTTGCATGGCGGAAGCATCAAAGCAGAAAGTTTAGGTCACCTGAAGGGAGCCACCTTTACCGTAATGCTTCCATTAAAATCAGATCAAGAGTTATTGAGCGGGCAGGAAGGTGTTGTTAAGTTTTCAGAGAGCTCAGGTATTTCCGGCGAAGAATCAATCACACTGGCAGGAATTCGCGTTTTGATTGTTGATGATGAGGCAAATGCTAGGGAAGCCATTAGAGAATTGTTATCCTCGTATGGGGCAGATACCAAAGCTGTGGAATCAGTCAAAGAGGCACTTGATCTTTTCCAGAAATTTAAGCCAGATGTATTGCTAAGTGATATCGCGATGCCCGGTGAAGATGGATACGACTTAATCAAAAAAATAAGAGCACTTGGTCCCGATCGGGGTGCTAATGTTCCGGCACTCGCTTTGAGTGCCTATGCGTCCGCGGAAGATGTTCAGCATGCGCTTTCAGCTGGCTTCCAGGCTCATTTAGCAAAACCTGTCAATTCTAGTGACTTGGTTCGTAAGATAGTGGAGTTGGCCGGGTCTATGTGAAATCGTGTGGGTGATGCCCTCATAGTCTTGTATTCAAGTCCTATAAGGCAATAGGGTCGCGTTCATTTATTAGCCACGAAAGATGGATTTTAAAAAAATCACGGTCGTTGGCGACAAGGCTAGGTGTCGAATTAAAAGACATTGTTGTTCATTCCAATCACATACATTTGCTACTAAGAGTTTCACGCAGGAGAGCTTTCTTTGCTTTTCTGAGAGCTCTATGTGGATTGATTGCGCGTAAAATCACGTCGAAGGAGCGTGGACTTGCCAAAACTTCCAGACAAAAGGAAAGCAATACGAGCAAAGGAAATTTAGAGAAGTTTTTTGCGGGACGGCCCTTTACTCGAATCGTGAGTCTTGGAAGAAAATCCTATAAGTCGATTAAGGAATATTTTGATTTGAATCGTCTCGAAAAACTTGGCTATAGCAAAGAAGTTTCGCGTAAGAGAGGTCTTTTGAGGAACGTAAAGATTGTTTGATAGGATTAACAGATGCTACGTTTATGTTCATGTATACCTATAATTTAAGCAGCTTAGCGGAACCTGATTTCTTTGACTCAGTTTCGGGCAATATTACGAATATGAATAGTATGTTTTATATGTTTAATTCCAGCGGAATGTTTGATCTTCCCTATGATGACACTTTAATTGGTTGGTCTCAGTCCGGATTAGTTCAGAATAACTTTACCCTGGGTGCTTCTGGTGTTTATTTCTGCAATGCGGATGCCGAACACGATGATCTAGTTAATAACTACGGTTGGATGATTGATGATGCCGGAGACAATTGCCCGTAACTAGTTTGTCTAAATCTGCCGTAGTTCTACTAACCCTGCCGTAGCTTTACCAAAAGAGGCAAATGGTCAGACAACCATCTCCATTGATTGCCATTCAGCGTTTTTTTGTCTTCTAGCGAAAAGCCACGAAAATATATTCTGTCCATGGCTAGAGTTGGAAACACGCTTGGGAATGTTTTTAAATGCCCAGCTTCTTGTAGATTTAGGCCCGTAACAAAATTTGATGTTAGAATTCCGCGCCAGTCGTTAAAATCTCCTGCTAAGATAATGGCTTCATCCGCACCAACGTGTCCGTTGATTCTTTCAATTATCAACTTTGACTGCTGAGTTCGGGCCGACTCAAAAAGATCCAAATGAACACAAATAGCATGAAAAGGCCCATTGGGATGATCAATGACCGCATGAAGCAGTCCGCGTTTTGCGTACGGCGTACATGAAATATCTATGTTTTCACTTTTAATAATAGGGTATTTGCTTAGAATAGCGTTGCCGTGATGGCCTTTATCGTAAGTCGCATTTTGGCCATAAGTATGATGCGGCCAAATACCTTCAGCTATATGTTCTAAGGGAATTTCTAAAAATTTATCTGCTAGATGCCGGGGGTGGCTACCATGAATTTCTTGCAGGAATATAAGGTCAGCATCGGTTTCCTTTAGCTGTGATTCGATATCAGCTAGGGCGTATCTGCGAACAAAGAACGAGCGACCTTTATGGATGTTGTAACTTAAGACCTTCATCTATCTATCTGCCTGCAAACGATCATAGGGGACATTCTTGGACTTTTTTGAGGAACAGTCGAGCCTAAATTGAGGTCTTGGCGATTTATTGTTCACGATTAATCTTTGTGTCCAGCTTTGTGTCCAGAACGAGCGCTAAGTTTGTTTGCTTTTTATTTTGCTGTCAAAGCAGGCTAAGTGTATATTCCCCTCAACATTTACTATCGGAGACCCAATGAAAGTAACTTTTTTTGACACGCATGCTTTTGAAAAGCCCATTTTTGTTGATCAAAATAGGGCGTTTAATTTTGAGATAAATTTTTTGGAAGCAAGCTTAACTTCTTCTACCGCCGCTTTGGCTAAGGGGTCCAAAGTTGTTTGTTCCTTTGTTAACGATCAAGTCGATCGCAAATGTGTTGAAATACTTAAGGAGCACGGTGTTCAATTGATTGCTCTTCGATCTGCCGGGTTTAATCATGTCGATCTCAAGGCCGTCCAGGAAAATGGCCTTATTGTGGCTCGGGTCCCCGGGTATTCTCCTCATGCGGTGGCGGAATATGCCATTGGTCTTTTATTGTGCCTAAATCGCAAAATCCATAAATCCTATTTACGGGTAAGAGAGTTAAATTTTTCGTTAGATGGATTGGTTGGCTTTGATCTCTTTGGTAAAACTGTGGGCATAATGGGGACGGGGAAAATAGGTGTCATCGTGGCCGAAATTTTGCTGGCCTTTGGATGCAAAGTTCTATGTAATGATAAGTTTCCCAATCAAATTCTTAAAAAAAATCCAAATATTGAATATGTCGATATCGAAAAACTATGCAAAGAATCAGACATTATTTCACTTCATGTGCCCCTGACGCCAGAAACGCATCATGTTTTGGATGAATCTATGTTGTCTATAATGAAAAAGGGAGTGTTCATTATCAATACCGGCAGAGGTGCGCTTATTGATTCTAAGGCTCTAGTTAACAGTCTAAAAAGTGGCCAAGTAGGTGGCGCGGCCCTAGATGTGTACGAAGAAGAGGAGGCCGTATTTTTCGAAGATGTCTCCGATAAAGTAATGCAGGATGATGTTTTAGCGCGTCTCTTGACCTTTCCAAATGTTTTGATTTCATCGCATCAAGCCTTTCTCACAAAGGAAGCTCTCACTAATATTGCGCAAACAACTCTTGAAAATATTGCAGAATTTCAAAAAACTGGAACTGTTTCAGCGGAGCGTTTTGTCTCTCTAGGCCTCATTTGAGTTTCTATGAATAAATGTTTTGCTATATTACTAGTCGCTTTCATTTTTTTCACGGGGTTGTGTACAGATGTCTATGCCGTAGATTCTACGGAGCAAAGACCTTTAAAAGAGGCTTACAAATTTCAGTTTCGCGTTCAGTCTTGGCAACGCCTTTGCGTTGATTCTGGGGATGAAAAAGAACTTAGTTGCGATATACCAGTGCCGTTGTATCCAATTTCAAAACTAGGCGGTGAAATTATTTTTCCTCGAAACGAGGGTGAGGTAAAGGTAGAAACTTTTAAATTTTCGAATGATCAAGGGAGCATAAAGGGGCAAGTAAAACTGTTTGCGATTTTGCCGCATTCTAATTCTGGATTGGCGCCATATTTTCAAGTGCAATTCGAAATGTTTATTCCAGAGCGGGTGTTCTGCATTCAATCCGTAGCCCTTAAAAGTCCCATGATTTTTCCACCCCTAACTTGTACAATCCGGCACTTAGGAGTATCGGCAAAGCAGTTTGGTTTCAGCCTGATTCAAGAATAGAACAAGAATAGAAGATGCTTATTGTTCTAAAACGTGTTAAATAGCACTAATTATGAAAAAGTTAATCACGGCTACATTGAACCTTAGTTTGTCTACTTTGCTTGTTTTCTCAAGTAGCAAGATTTTAGCATGTGACATATTTGTTCATTGCTGGATTAAGGGTGTTGGCAATGAAGTGCATGATAATATATGCGCTGATGAGGGAGCTATTGATTTTGCAAGCATTCGAACGATGCGTCTACCGAATACTTCGCCGAAGTATTCGATTGAATGGCGTTTAGTTGATGTGGCTGCAGAGTTGTTTCAGGACTATCCCAGCGTTGATGTAAAAATTCTCGACAATTCGAATAGACAGGTCTTGTTGAAAGCTCGGCTTAACAATTCGCTTGAAGACTGGGGCTATTTGGAAGTTCCTGGTGACTTAAAGTTTCAGTGCAATATCAACGATTAATTATCAGGATAATTAAATTATACAATAAGTCCATTCAAAGCTTTTGAACCTGTGTTGTAAGAAGAAATAGGAATACCCATGGCATTGGCTATCGAAACTAGTAGTTCACCATGACCTCTTCCCCCAAAGTTCATATCGCGGCCGCCTGGAAGCTTGCCTCCAGCACCACCAGCAAGTACGTAGGGTAAGTTTTTGTGGCTATGGTTGGCACCGGCGCTGAGTTCGTTGCCCCAAACGACTAATGAATTATCGAGCATGGTGCCACCATTCTCGGGAACTTGGTTTAATAAAGTAAGAAGATCATTGAATCGCCCAGCATACCAGTTATTTATTTTTGTAAGTTTTTCTTTAGCAGTGCCGTCCGTGAGATGGCTGATAGTGTGATGCTCATCGTTGATGCTCAGCCACGAGTGACTATGTAAGTCTACTCCATATCCACAAACAATAACAGCAGAGTTTGTTCTTCCACAGGCCATTGCATAAACGATATTTTTCATCTGCATTAAGACGGCTGCTGGATATTCGGAGTTGCTATCATAGTTTGATGCAGAACCAACACTAGGAATAGAACATCCTTCGGGGCCACCACCACCTCCGCCCGAATCTGGAGGATTTATGACAATCGATTTTTCAAGATCTCGTATTGAATCGGCATGATCTTGAAGTTTTGTCGCTAGCGCAGCTGGTAATCGACTTTTTAGTCTGGCCATATCATCAATAGCGAAATCAAGAATACTCTTTCGTCTCACATTGTTCACATCGTTGTCCGAAAGTGTTGGGACCGGTTGTCCCGCAGGCACCACTCCCGTGAACATAGAATTGTGCAAATTTGCTGGGTTAGATTCAGGAACGACGGGTTTGTTCGATCCTTTTGAGGAAATCAAAGAAAAAAATCCTCCTTGAAATCCTCCGCTCTGAACCCCAGCAACGACAGCTTTTTGATTGTAATAGTCAGCAATATATTGGTCTATAGATTTCCCTTTGTTGTAACCTGTTGGAGAATTTACAGTATAAACACTTCCTTCATTGTTTTCGATCGCCGTTAAGCTTGAAAGACATTCTCGGACGTGGTCGTCACCCGGCCCGCCTATGTTGTTATCAACACCTTGAATGAGTGTGATTTTATTCTTAAATGAGTTCAAAGGCGATAAGATTTGTGAATTCGCTAAATTTAAGGAGCCTGGATTAGCGTTTCCACTTCCATACCAATTTTCCAAAACAGTACCATTTGCTGAAAACATATATATAAATCTTTTAGCAACGCCACCTGCCTGAGCTCGCGCCAACATTGATATGATGGGATTAAGTAAAAACATCCCTGCTCCAAGGCCTCTTAAAAAATCTCTACGATGAATAATATTTGCCATTATTTTTCCTTTTTGTTATCGCCTTGTTCTAAATGCTTCCGAACTAACTGTAGCTAAAATCGCTTCTTTAAGAGACATATTTGACTCAAAGAATGATTTGTTAATTTGTGCAATTTCACAACGATCAGACTGATAATTTCCCCTGCCTAGCGAATATCTGAAATAATTTGTAGCAAAACATGCGCCAGCAATTTTACTTGAACCTAGTAGACTACCAAGTTGAGCGGGACCAAAAAAGCTTCCCGTGGCATCGCCACCATCTTTAATTTCGCCGGAGTTGTTAATGGGACCTCCGCCATCAGATCCTTGAAATCGCCCAACTGGATCATAATTTAACATTCCAAATCCAATTGGATCCATTAAACCATGGCATCCCATACATTGTGCAGCTGACGAATGTAGTGCAAAGCGATCTCGAATACTTAAATTGGGATCTAAGTCTGGCAGCTCTGGAACTCCAGGGGGAGGATCGGGCAGCGGATAACAAAGTAGTTTTTCCCTCACAAATTTCCCTCTCTTAATTGGACTAGGCTCTGATGCGCTAGAAAACATTGACATCACACTTCCCTGGGACAGAATGCCCGAAGTCTCCACGCCCGATGGTTGCACTTTGACAAAATTAGTATTGCTAGCACCTTGTGCATTAACGCCGTAGTGGGAGGCAAGTCTCGAATTTAGGTAGGTATAGGGAGCCGAGTAGAGTGTCGATAAGCTCCCACCAGATGAAACAACATTCTCAGCAAAACGAAGCGTTTCTTCCTTCATGTCATTCTTAAGGGCGTCACTAAAATTGTTGATGACTGATGGTGATTTGATGACAAGATTTAGCTTTTTGATTCCCAGAAATTCAGAAACAAATTGCCGAATGCCTCGGCTGGCCTTGCTCGAATTAAGAAGCCCTTCTCCGGCAGATCGGATCTGTGCGCTCGTTTGGAGGTTACCTAGTTTTGCCTTTTCTAAGAGTTCGGCATCTGGACCAGCATTTGTAATCGAAAATGCCAATAATGATGCAATTTCGTAGCCTGAAAGTAGATAATTCCCATTTGTTGATGTGCCGCCAATTTCAGTACGATATATGAAGCTTGGAGAAACCATAAAAGCACGAATAATGTCCTGGAAGGCAGAGTCGGAATTTGCAACTGTCTTTGTGCTGTCATAAATAGCCATTAGTTTCTCGACTTCCGTCGATGTGATTTCTCGTCGAAAAAACAGTCGACCTTTAGTTTTGATAAAGCTCTCTACACAGGAAGAATTTGAAGTGTTTCCGGATGAGCAGCTGAGAAGAGTTGATTTTACCGACAGTGCAGCTAATGAAGCTTGCGTTGCTGCTTGCTCAAGACTACTAAAGAAGCTATCAGTGTAATTGCTCATGTCGGAATTGTTTGAGTAGCCTAAGACATCTAGTCCTTCGCTAAAATTACTTGCGAATATTGAACTGATTCCTAAAATATCTTGTACAGAATTTTCAATTTGCTGGGGCGTGAGGCGCCATGTCCGGCGCTCAGAGAATCCTTTGTTTTTGGTGTCGGCGCAGACGGTTTCTGGTGGAAGGTCATATTCTGCCACGACATCTAATGGCTTGAGGATTTCTTCGATATATTCTCTTATGATGTTTTGATCTGCCTCTGAAAGTGGCCCCGTTGGTGGCATTGTTCCTTCTTTGATGCGCGCAAATACCCGTGACTCCTCCGCCGGTCGTCCAGGAATAATTTTCTTTTTTAACAAAAGCTCAGTCTCGTTATCAATATAATTAATGCCACCAGCTCCGATACTCGTACTCCCATGACAGGCCATGCAATTTTTCTGTAAGATGCTTTTTGCAGTTGCCTTAATTATTTGTGGATCTTGTGGATCGGTTGGAGGATTTACATTGTTTGACTTCCATTTAAGTGAAGTATCGGGAGCCAATTCACAGGCCGCAATTTGCAAAAGGCTTGAAATCAAAACTAAAAGGCTAAGCTTTCCTTTTAACTTAAAAATAAGACTTTTGCGTATCAATTCTTTGTTCACTCATACGATTATCACACTTTGCGAGGTGGCAAACTATCTAAAATTTTTTGCTAGATTAAGGAAAGATTAATTGTTTGCTTTTGGTAACTCCAAGCTCCTGATTTATTGGAAGTGAGTTTAATTGGGGAAAAAAACTTAATTGTAATTTTACACATTAGTGGCTATCTTAGTGAATGCGCTTGACGCCAACGGGAGGGGGAAATCAATTATGCGTTCTTTAGGAATTTTATCGGCGATCTTAGTATCCATATTCACGTTGTTTCATTTTTCAGGCGATGCCAAAGAAGCTATTACCATGAATTCTCATGGCCTCTTCTTAACAAAATCGGCGCCCAAAAAGTTACCCGATAAAACAGAGATCGCGTCTTTTGCGGCTGGATGTTTTTGGGGAGTCGAACAGGAATTTAGAAAAGAAAAGGGAGTTCTTGCAACAGCCGTTGGTTTTATGGGGGGCCACACTAAAAATCCTACCTACAGAGAAGTTAGTGAAGGTGACACCGGACACGCTGAGACTGTTCAAGTTGAATATGATCCTAAAGTTGTAAAATATGAGCAGTTGCTTGATTTGTTTTGGGCGCTTCATGACCCCACAACTCTTAATAGACAAGGTCCCGACTTCGGTGAGCAGTATCGGTCAGCCGTGTTTTTTCATACTGATATACAGAAAGCTTCCGCCATTTCTTCGAGAGATCGCTTGCAAAAATCAGGCGAGCTAGACGGCAAGATTGTTACTGAAATAGCTCCTGCCAGAACATTTACAAAGGCTGATGACCACCATCAACAATATGTTCAAAAAGGTGGTCGAGCTGCCTGCCATTTCCGAATTAAGCGTTAAGCCCAAAAAAGGAGATGCGATGAATCGTGTTTACTTCTTGGGTCTTTATGATGTCGTGTGGGTGATGCACTCACGGTCTTGTTTGTTAGCGCGTGGTGCAATTGTCCATTGTGCAGTTTGTGTCATATATGGGGCCTCTAATATGGAGCCTCTAAATAGCTCGCCTAGTTTTTGCTTTTTCATAGGTAAATTACCTATCGAGCAAGTAATTTTTTGACATAGCTACCATACGGATGTATGGTATTAAAATAGTGACTCGAATACAAAATAAACAGCAAAATTTGTTTCATTCAAAACAATTTAGCAAGACATCAATGTCATTTGGTGGCGCTCCGGCAATTAAGGCTAAAGCAATTAAGGCTAAAGCATCTGGCGCCTCGGCATCAAATCCAAAAGCTGCGCGGCCCGTGTCGTGCAAGCATGCAAATCATGTGGTGCTCAAGTCTTATAAATCACTCGGGTCGCGTTCATTTATCAAGCATGAGAGATGGATTTTAAATAAATCACGGTCGTTGGCGACAAGGCTTGGTGTCGAGTTAAAAGATATTGTTGTTCACTCTAATCACATACATTTGCTACTAAGAGTTTCGCGCAAGAGAGGGCTCCTGAGGAGCGTAAATATTTTTATAGCCGGCGGATAATTGGAAGTGGATAATTGGACTAAAAAAATGCCAACTTTTAAGGACTTTGAAAACTTAGTTTAAGAGTGGCTTCAAACAAAAATCCGCCAAATTGGGCCTTTGTCCTGCTTCCATTGGCGTCAACTAGGGGACCAATGGCCTTGGCATCACCCATGAAACTTGCTGCGCTCGCAATGTCCCAATAGCGGAGGAATCCATATTGATAGCCCCCAAACAGAGAAAGGCTCCACATATCACCAAGCCATATTTCTGGCTGAAGACCGACTCCAATCAATTGGGAGGTGCTCTTGAGTTTAATGGTGTCAGTACCTCCCGTCGAGGGAGAATAGGTGGCCGTTGCTTTCTGAAAAACCATTTCCCCGTTGCCTACAAAATTCAACTGAAATCTCTGGCTTTGCATCAAGGCAATTCCAAAATTTAAACCATAACCGTAGCTTCCAAAAGTCATATAACCACTTCCGGTATTCCCCCCAGTTACAGTGTAGTTGCGACGAAGATTGAGCATGTAGCGAAAAAATCCCTCAAAATTTAATTTTCCTCTTTGGATAAAAAATCCAATGCGAGAGGGAAGAAAAAATTGATTTTCCGAGTCGGCAACGGTTGACCCGGCAGGCGCTAAGGAAGGAATGGGATCAAATTTATTGTCGTTAGGTAGCCAGAAATAATAGGTGCCGGTCCCAAGCGTGACGCCTTTGGGTGAGTCTTGAAATCCATCAACTTTTGCCCTTGCTTGAAGAGACACTGCACCAGCAATGAATGCTACGACTAGTTTTAGCTTAAAAATATTTGGACGGGCCTGCATGTCATACAGTTTAACACTTCTTTAGTGTCAAAAAACTTTCAATTTTCTAAATGGCTAGAATTTATTAAATCAGATGGTTTCATAAGGCGATTCCATTTCATTAGTCGCTGCGGCGTGCCGGTTTCTAGCCAAACTATTAGATCTTCAATGGCATTTTCGTTCAATCCGTAAATGGTGCTCCAAAGAATTTTCATTTTGGGTTCTTGAACGACGGCCTCAATCAGCGACAATAAATTAACGTCTGGGCTTTCGGCGGGATACGATTTTAGAATTTCTCTAAGCTGAAATGTCGCTTGCCAAAGTTGGGTAGGATTTTCCAATACAAACTTTCGAAGTACTTGCGAGAACTTTCGAAGGGCATCACTACTCAGCGTTTCTTCTTGACCAACAATTTTAATAAATTCGGGTGCATCAAAAAGAACAGAGACAGCCCCCGTGCTTAGCGATCTTAAAAACCAAAAATCACTTTGAGCCTGAATCTGGCCAAATTGTTGAATTGAGCGGGGCGGGAGCTCGTCTATAAATCTTTTCATTTCTTCAGATATAGTTTTCAATAGCTGAGTGCTTCCAAAATTATTTTCAAGCGGACGGACAATTTTTTTTGCCCAGGAATTTGATGGCAAAAAGACCTCATTGAGTGCATGCACCCAGCCCATTTGATGAAGCATCATAAGCGCACTTGCGGATGTATTGCTTATAGTTTGACGACTTCGTTCGTCATGAAAAAACACAAGCAATTTTGAGGCGACAATAAAATTTTGAATTTCATTGTCGGGTCGTTTTCGTAGGGCATCTACTATAAAAATTGCGTTCTCAATTCGTCGTCTAACTCCGTGGCCGGAACTATTGCTTATCGAGAATAGTTTTTCGGCGAGACCTAATTGAAAATATTTCGAATCAAACCAATTTTTTGCTTCTTCAGGATTGCGGACTTCAATCCAAGAGTTTAAAGTGCTCGCGATCGATGAGTTCGATGAAATAACTGGAATTTGCAATTCCCAAGACAGGGCGTCTAAAGCTAGCAAGGCATTGAAATCCACACGTCGCTTGACCCCGTCCGAAATCCAAAACTCCATGCTAAAGTTTTTACTTGTTAACTTTTGGAGAGCAATTTTGGATGCGGTCCATTCTTTTTTTGTCAAAAAATCCTGGACTAGCATTCGTAAAAACTGAGGCTTGGATAAAAAGTCTCGAGTGGCGGCATCTTCAATAGGTGAGAGGCTCACATCCGAACTGCGTTCTAATCTGTAGCCCATCAATGCACGTTCTCTGAGATTCCTAGGCCTGGTAGCTTCAGAGCGAAATTTAAAGAATTGAGAACTCAGAAAAGAATTCCAGTTGAAATCATCATGTTTTTGAATGATCCGATTGAGGGGTTTGATGCTACCAAGAGCCTCATCCGGCGAAATTTTAAACAAAGAAAACCATCTAAATATTTTTTTCCAAAAGGGCCGCGCCAACTCTGGTGACGAAACATATTCAATATTTTTTGGGTGAGCCCGTAATAACAGCTCAGAATCTGCGCTTAAACTCCATAGGGGTGATATCCAGGTCGGAGAAAAAATTAGGCCCTTTTGTTGCAAACAGCTATGGGTCTCGTTGAGAGTAGAATTTCTGGGATGACATTGATTCACAAATTCTTTGGCAATCTCCGCTTCTGGATTAGGCACGATGGAGACTAGGTTTTCTTCAGATTTCCACTCCCAATTGGAGTAGGTAGGAGTTTCCGTAGACACAATCGGCTGATTTCGCCTTTGGAGAATCCACTGAAAAAAATCTAGCATGCTTAAAAGTTTTCCACTGGTGACGGAATCCTTAAAACCTGGCCATGAATCAGAGGATACGGCGTAAAAAGTTTGGAAAATTTCTCCGATGGCCTTAGGGGTGAGTTGGGTACTTATGCTAATCAGGTCGCCAATTTCTTGTGGATGCTGCGACATTTCTTGAAGTGAATGTTGCAAGAATTCTATGCTTCCTCTGTCTCCTGATTCAAGAAACGCCATCCAGTTTTTTAAGCCAAGTATCCACTCCGTGCGAAGCGATTTGTCCATGGAAATTCTTTTTATGGCAGTTTTGGCAATGTTGGTATTGAAGAGGTTATGCAAAAGTTTGGGGTGGCTACTATTGCTAAGTTGAATCAGCTTGATGCTATCGTCTAGCCAGTTTAGCTTTTTGTTTGGCGTTTGATCTGGCATTTGATCTGACAGAGCAATGGTATCCTGGAGGAGATTCCAGTTCTCAAAAATCCAGTTCAAAATTTCTGCTAATTCTTCCGGAGAGTTGGCTGTGGGAGATTGGCAGACTTTATGCCAAAATGCGTAACCTTGCTCTGAAGCTTCAAGAAATTTTAATGGATGCAAGCGATCATTCTTAAAAAAATCTATGGACGTTGAGAGTGGTGACTCAGTAACAATATTTGATGTGTTCTTACAAATATGATTTCTAGACAATTTGTCCAGGACGATTCCAACATCAGACGATTCCGAAATTGTCGCCATGATATGTCTGGCGTTTAGAAGAAATCTAGTCGGATTGTCGTATTTATCATGCGATTGCTGAAGCAGATCTAGTAGGGGTCTCAGGGCTACAAGTTGTGAGTCCCCATTGGGGAATAGAGAAAAAATATCGAGGGCTTCCTGAATTGCCCTGTTGGGCCTTCCACCAAATTCGGGAGCAAGAAGCTCAATGTTAAGCGCAAGCCAGCTAATATTTTTATCAATACCTGGTAACTGCAAAACACTTTGGGCGCTTTCTTTAGCAATAATTTTTTGAAAAATTGGAAACGCATCATGTGCTTTTTTAAGTAGAAGAACAAGTTTTGCACGCCCGGCTTCGCTTCTAAAACTATCGTTGAGTAATTTGGTGATAGCAGTAAAAGATTTGTTTTCAAGAACATCGGACGCGATTTCTTTATTGAGTGCTTGGCTATAAAGGCACTCAAAAACATTTTTGGTGATGGCCTCGGTCCAAACGCTGCTTTGTAAGGGAATGCTAGAGCAACTCGAGTTTATTCTGATTGTTTGTTTTGGTCGCTCCGAACAGCCAAAAAACAAAAAGCAAATCCCGGCGAAAAGCATGAACATGCGGAGATTTGATTGGGGCGACTTCACGGGCCCTTCCTATCTTTTATTGGGCTAAGTGTCAAAGGGAGTTCGCAAGGCATAAGTGCCTGAAAATAAATAAAATTTTATTGAGATCTTAACCTTAAAATAACACTCCCAAAAGGCCGTGACGCGTAGAATTAAGATGTGCTGAAAATTGGATGTAATCACATATTATTAGATGCGTTGCTTTTGGCCGTTTGTTCGGGCTGCTTCTCGCGGGGCGATACGACTACGTCTGATGGGGCAGCCGGCGTCATATTGCCGGTTAAGAATGCTATCACTCCCAATGGGAGCATTTACAATTTAAATTCTATATCGTCGAACACGCCCAGTGATACTTTTTATAGTTTGCAAACTGCGCTTTTCAATGCCTTGAGAGCTCCAAAAGCTTGGAATCGTAGTACCGATTGTTCCGATATCAAAATTGGTGTTGTTGATTCGGGAGTTTATTCTGCCCATGAAGATCTAAGTGCAAACCTCTTAAGTGGAGGAAAAAACTTTACCGTTACTCCTTCGACTACTGATATCAGTGATCAAAATGGGCATGGCACTCACGTGTCGGGCATCATCGCTGCTGTCGGAAACAATAACAAAGGAGTCTCTGGGGTTTGTTGGAACGCTCAAGTAATGATGGCCAAAGTGACAGATGCCCAAGGCAGCGCTTATTTGTCAGATGTGGTTGATGGGATGGATTATTTATTGGATCAGGGCGCTAGTGTTATCAATGCCTCTTTAGGCTCTTATGTGGCTGCCACGACTGAAAGTGAAAACGCAAGTTTTGAAGATGTCTTTTCTGGTGTAACGGCTAAGGCCGAATCAAATGGAGCACTCATTGTAGCTGCATCGGGAAACAATGGTTCCAATACCGATATCAATCGTACTTATCCAGCTTCATTAATTTCTAGCAGTATCATTAGTGTGGCTGCGAATAATGAAGGACATGCGTCTGATGGTTTATTTGCGAGCTCTAATTATGGCGGGGGCACAGTGCACCTATCGGCACCTGGAGTCACCATTTATAGCAC
This sequence comes from Bdellovibrionota bacterium, assembly GCA_041750195.1. Lineage (GTDB taxonomy): Bacteria > Bdellovibrionota > UBA2428 > UBA2428 > UBA2428 > JBGSZX01. Next base: position 91,322 of record JBGSZX010000032.1, read on the forward strand.
GTTGCCTGCGACAGGTTCGGCCCCTAACGGGGCTTATGGCGATAAGTCGGGAACTAGCATGGCGGCGCCTATGGTGACGGGAACCTTAGCCCTGATGTGGCATTGCATTGGAAAAACTCAAATCAATTCTGCTCAACTCAAATCTTTGCTTCTTAATAACGTTGAATCACATAGTGGGGCTGCGGGGACTCCGGGAAGTTATTTGCTCACTGGTGGCCATCTTGATGTGGGCGCGGCGATTGAAGCCTCTCGAGATTTTATTGGTGGAGCTGCGTGCAACTAATCGTTACTTTGAGTTAGTCTAAGGCTTGTGGAATCCAAACGAAATTTAATCATATTTTTTGTAGTGGCAACAGTGCTGTCATTTGTGATTCGTGGTCTTTGGTTTGTTGCGACCGAGGAAAAGGGCTATTTCCAGGACGATAAAGTCGCAAACGTGGCTGAAAGTCCCTTAGGTGAAGCGCAGATACCAGAGAATACAGAAACTCCTCAGGATCCTTCAGCGCAAGATTTGGCAGCTTCAACAGACGCAAATGATGGTCAGGATAATAATGTGCCCCCAAATGACAAAGTAAATCCACAGCCCCTTTTTTCGGGTGAATATCAAGAATCACCGACTCGTTTGTATTCTCAAGAAATTTACAAAATTGAAGCAAAATACCCCATGGTTATGAAGCAAAAAGTCTATGAACTTTCTTCCGAAAATGGAGGAGCTAGAAAATTTGTAGGTGAAAGGCAATTTGTGGCCGATCACATTGTCGTCAAAATCAAAGACGGCTGGGATGAGGCCATGGTCTCTAGATCTGTTGAAAAGCTTGGATTCGAATTAAGGAAAAAACTTCAAAGCAATCATTTGTATTTGATTAGTTTCCCAGTATTGAAACATGATTCTTGGAATCGTGCTGCCGAGGCCTTAAAGGCGCTCGATATGGTGAGTTCCGTAGCGCCAGACATCTACGGAAAAGCTATTGAATAAAAATCGAGCCGCAAAAATTCAAAATATTTTATGCAGCTGTCGTGAAAAGAGTCCCATCAACAAAGCAATCAATGTAAGCTTTGATGACATCTTCGCCTACGATTTGAAGTTCGTAGTCTTCTACGCCAGTGATCATTTTTAATTCGATGAGCGCTTGATCGCTGAGAGGTCTGAGGGCCACCATACAAAGTTTGTCATCTTTGAGGTCTATGGGAATTATGCTTAAGCGAGTCATCACATCAACGGGGATGAGAGTTTTAATTCTCGGACTAAAATTTAAAGATGAAGCCATTATTTCAATATCCTTTTCATGAGACGTTCAACCTCAGCCTACATTCGCTCTACATAGGCTACTTCGTAACTAAGTCGCAAAGGGTTGAGTTATTTTGTGTTAAGAGTTGGGGTAGAAAAATCAAGGAATTTGCCAACTTAGCCTGAAAAATTGTCTGAAGATTAGACACAATGGGCCTAAGCACTTGGAATTATAAATGCTACGCTATGGCGCTCGAAGCCAAATATTGTCTAAAGTATTACAACGCTTTGTAGCGAGGCCGTGTAGAATTAACACATTATTTATCATGACTGAAGAAGATCGATTCGAATTAGTGACAGATTTTACGCCTGCTGGTGATCAGCCGCGTGCGATTGAAGAACTCACTGAGGGGATTCAGAGCAATTTAAAACATCAAACTCTCCTGGGTGTTACGGGGTCGGGTAAAACTTTTACGATGGCTCAGGTTGTTTCGAAGGTAAATAAGCCGACTTTGGTTTTGGCGCCAAACAAGACACTTGCGGCCCAGCTTTATTCCGAATTTAAATCACTCTTCCCAAAAAACGCGGTTGAGTACTTTGTTTCTTACTATGATTACTACCAGCCTGAAGCCTATATCCCCTCAACGGACACGTTTATCGAAAAAGATTCGGCGGTAAATGACGAAATCGATAAGCTTCGACATTCGGCAACACGTTCATTGTTTGAGAGGCGTGATGTTTTGATTGTGGCGAGTGTGAGTTGTATTTACGGTTTGGGAAGTCCGGAAGAGTATTTGAAAATGCTTTTGATGGTTGAAGTTGGCAAAAAAATTCGTCGTGATGATTTTTTAAAAAAACTCGTTGATATTAGCTATAACCGAAGTGACATCGACTTTCATCGAGGCACTTTTAGGGTTCGAGGCGATACTGTAGATGTTTTTCCAGCTTATGAGGGAATGCGTGCCATCCGGATATCTTTTTTTGGAAACGAAATTGATTCCATCGATGAACTCGATCCCTTAACAGGGCAGCGTTTAAATTCACTAAAGCGCGTTGGTATTTATCCTGGCTCACATTATGTCTCCGACGCTGATACAAAGAAGCGCGCCGTTGCCAGCATTCAAGAGGAGCTTCGTGAAAGGCTAGTTCAGTTAAAGTCGCTAGGTAAGCACGTGGAATACCAGCGGCTCGAGCAGCGAACCCTCTACGACATTGAGATGATGCAAGAGGTGGGATATTGCTCCGGTGTTGAAAACTATTCCAGGCATTTGTCTGGACGAAAAGAAGGCGAGCAGCCGCCTACGCTTATTGAATATTTTCCTAAGGATTGGTTGCTTCTCGTAGACGAGAGCCATGTCACCATTCCACAAGTGGGGGCTATGTATCGAGGAGATAGGGCTCGAAAGATGAATCTGGTTGAGCATGGATTTCGCTTGCCTAGCGCACTAGACAATCGACCTTTAAAATTTGAGGAATTTGAAAATTTAATATCGCAAGCTATTTTTGTCAGTGCCACACCATCTGCCTATGAGTTTGAAAAATCACAGGGACGAATTGTAGAACAAATCATTCGTCCAACCGGGCTGCTTGACCCTACTTTGGAAGTACGTCCGGCTACCGATCAGGTCAAAGATTTGCTCGAAAGATGTCGGGAGCGTACGGCCCGTGGAGAACGCGTTCTTGTTACCACCTTAACGAAAAAAATGTCAGAAGATCTCACCGAATTTTTTGCACAAAAAGGTGTTCGAGTTCGATATATGCATTCCGATATTGAAACCTTGGAGCGTGTCGAAATTTTACGCGACCTAAGAAAAGGGAAATTCGACGTTTTAATAGGGATTAACTTGCTTCGAGAGGGGCTAGATCTTCCAGAGGTTTCCCTTGTGGCTATTTTAGACGCCGATAAGGAAGGCTTTTTACGGTCTAAGACGGCGTTGATTCAAACCTTTGGAAGGGCTGCGCGAAATTTACACGGTCATGTGATCATGTATGCCGATCGAATCACGCGGAGTATGGGCGAGGCTATGCAGGAAACTCAGCGTCGCCGAGAGATTCAGGCTGACTATAACAAGGAACATGGCATTGTCCCTCGGTCCACAACGAGTTCCGGCAAAAGCGATGTCACAGAGAGAATTGAGAAAGAGCAAAAAGAACTTGCCGATATTCTCGATGAATTTGATGATCTTCCTAAAAATATTAAAGAGCTCACAAAGCTTTTACGATCGACAGAGACTAAAATGCGGCAACAAGCCAAAGAGCTTAACTTTGAGGCCGCTGCCAAATTGCGTGATCAGGTTTCGAGAATGAGAAAACTCGATTTATTAATGAGAGATGGAGAGACTTTTTGAAAATGAATACAAAAAAGAACAGTCCTCAAACTAAGGAAGAAAAATTAATTGAAACTCTCAAGGAGCAAATTCGGGATTTAAAAAGACAGCTTATGGTGGCCGAAAGGGTGAGGCACGATTCCGTGCGCAGTAAAGTTGCAAAGGGGATAGCCTGGGATGGCCGTCTTTTGGCTTCGGGCGTGGCTCATGAATTTAATAATATTTTAGGTGCGGCTGATGGCCACGCTGAATGGGCGTTAGATAGTGATGAAAAAAATGACATGAAGGAGGCGCTTGAAGTTGTTCGAGAGGCATGTGCGAGAAGTTTACGAATTACAAAAGGCTTACAAGGTTTGTCGGGGCCCAGCGAAGAAAGCGTAGAGGTTTTTGCTCTCAGTAAAATTTGTGACGGACTAACAAAACACTTTTCTAAAAATTTGATTCGCGATTCCATAGATCTTCAATTTTCCTGTGAACCTGTTGAGTTTTATGGCAATGAAAATCGCTTCTATGAAGTTTTGCTAAATTTAGTTAAAAATGCGTCGGAAGCCTTTCCTCCAAATTTTGAAGAATCCAAAACTATTTTGGTCGAAGGAAAAGCGGTAAAAGATAAATTGTATTCTTTGATGGTGAAAGACAATGGCCCGGGAATTCCTGATCTATATCACGAGCGCGTTTTCGAACCCTTTTTTACAACGAAGGGGCAATTAGGCCACATTCATCAGAATATTGACGCTTCCAATGCGCCAATTTCTGCAAGCGCTTCTGGTAGCGGTCTGGGTTTGTATCTTTCTCGCAGTATCATTGAAGAGATGGGAGGCCGCATTAAGTTATTAAAATCAAAGTCTGGAAGCTGCTTTGAAATTACTTTGCCCATTGCGGCAACTGCCTAAGTCACTAAAATATTCGAAATTGTCTGTCCGATTCTTAATCATTCCCTCATATTTTATCTCCTTAGTTCCGATAACTCTTTAAGATGACTCGATATAAGACACTTGTTGTTGGTACGAAGGATTCCATCAAATCCGCACGTGCAACTGAGTTAATGAACTTATTGTCTTCAAATCACGAAGAATATAAGTGCATGACCGATGCAAATTCGTATCAACATGCGGATTTTGATTTGGTGTTTATAATTGCCACGGGACAGGACAAGGCTGGAATCAATGACTGGGTTCAAAAGGTTCGTGCCGGAGAAATAACTTCGCGGTTTTTAGTGTTGTATGATCGAGAAATTCGAGATGAATGGCGAGAAATACTTGATCCTGAAATTGAAATCGGCGAAGACCATGCTTTAGCGGAAAGCATTGATTACTTATTTGAAGAAGATCAACTTCCTTCAGATGGAAGCTTGAGTTTGCGGCCAGATTCTAACGTTGGAAATCCAATAAATATTGATGTCTTTGAATCTCATGACGAAATGGATCTTCAAGGACTTTCAGATGAGTCATCAGATCAAGGTTTGGTCTTTGGGGTTGATTCCGCTTCCGAATCCTCGTCAGAAGGAGAGTTTTCCTTTGAGTCTGAAGCTGAAGGCGCCGTCTTTGATTTGGGAGATTCTGCGTCACTTCCGGATCAAGAACCTGGGGCCTTCAATTTTGAATCTGAGGCAGCTGAGTCCGGACTTTTTAAAGATCATTTGCCATCCGTATCCGATGAAGACGGCGGCGATGACGTTCTTCAATTCAAAGAGGCAAGTTCATCGATTGATAAGAGCGAAAGTGAAGATAATTTTGGTTTGAGTATCGAAGACGAAGAATTTGCGGCACCAAATGTCGATTTTGATGCCAATGATGATTCGGCTGCTAATAGTGACGGAACCTTGGTTTTTGATTCCAAAATTAAACACCCGGATTCAGATATTCGAAAGCCTTTGGCGGGGCGCGAGACCTTTGCTGCAGAATTATTGGATGAGCCTTTAGTGCCTGCTGATGACAATCATTTTGATAGCGAGCTCGACAGATCCTTAGAGAGTGTTGCAAGAGTTGCCTCTATGGTTGATCCTAATTTGGCACATTCCTTAAAATCAGAAGACCTCTCTACCATCCAAAAATATGCAGCTATCAAAGAGCGGGAAGCTCGAGAAAAAGAAGCGACCATTCGTGTTCTAAAGGGACAGATGGCGAAGTTCGAAGCCAAAATAAAAAATAGTGCACAAGAAAGACGTCGTTTGAGCGTCGAGAATTCAGAGCTTAAAAACCAAGTCACCACGCTGGACGAAGATTTGAGTCAAAAAAAGTTTCATATCCAAAAAATGGATGGTCTGCATCAAGAAGAAATGAGAGCTTTAAGTTTGCGTTTAGATAACGCAATTTTTCAAGCCAGCAAATCCCAAAATAAACTTGAAGAGTTTAGGGATCGCGTGCGGACAGATTTGGTAAAAATTAGGGCGCAAGAGCGAGAGTTGTTTAATAAGCTCGAACTTCAGAAGCGAGATGCTGAGGCCTTGCTTGCTTCCAAAGACGAACAATTGTTAGATCAAAGACGAGAAATTGATAGACTTCACTATGAGCTCGAAGGATTGAGAGAGCGAATGGTTGAGGAAACCGAAAAAGCCGAAGATCGTTCGGCTCGGTTAAAACGAGCAACTCAGTCACTTAAATTGGCCAATGACCTGCTGTCTGGGCTTGGGGAAGAAGTGCTGCCATCTGCAAGTGATCGCGATGTCGCATTCTCAGGTTTCGATAAAGGGGATGATGCAGCATGAGTCGAAATAAACGCAAAGAAGATCGCGAAAAATCCAAGGAGGATTTGCAAATGGAAGTTGTGCAGTTGCGCGAAAAAATTAGAGAATTACAAACAGAGTTGATGCTCGATGATTTGACGGGATTGTTCAATGCTCGGCACCTTAGACATCGACTTGAGGCGGCCATTGAGAGCCGAGACTTGCTTCGACCAGCTTTGCTTTTTATAGACGTTGACTACTTTAAAGCCGTTAACGAAAAGCACGGACATCAAACGGGCGGAAAGTTGCTGAATTCTGTTGGACGAAAAATAGCTCAGTTGATTAGGGCTGATGACATTGCATTTAGGTATGGTGGCGACGAGTTTGTCGTGCTGGTCTCGGGAGGTCTCGAAGGTGCTACCGTCATTGGTGAGCGATTAAGGGCTGCTATCGAAGCCGAAGAGTTTCCGGTGAGTGGGCTCGCAGGCCAAGGAATCGTTAAAATCACTATTTCGGTGGGGATACGCGTCATAAGAGAGGGCGACAGTCCTCAGGGGATTATCGACGAGGCAGATCGTGCGATGTTCGAAGCCAAAAGAAAGTCACGCAATACGCTAGTGGCTGCTTAAGACGCACGACTCATTTTGAAAAGACTCGGTCGCAAATTCCGGCTCTTTCGAGTAGGCTTATGCCGTGGCGAAGTACAAGCTCGTAGTTTCGGATTTTCATATCGGAAAAGGAAGCGTACTCCCCGACGGGACCGTCAACGTCCTCGAAGATTTTATTGCGGACTCTAAGTTTTCAGAGTTTTTAGATCATTATAGCGCAGGTAAGTTTTACGATGCGGAAGTAGAATTGATACTTCTCGGCGACATCTTGAATCTGATTCAGGTTGATTATAGGGGGTACTATAGTCCGGTTCTCACCGAAGAAATCAGTTTAGAAAAATTGAAATCATGTGTTAAGGGTCATCCCGAATTCTTCAAGGCTCTCAGGGAATTTTTAAAATTGCCCAATAAGTCAGTCGTTTTTATCCTTGGTAATCATGATACAGAAATGATTTGGGAGCGCTGTCGAGATTTATTTTCTAAGGAAATTGAATGTCCGGTTACGTGGAGAAATTTTAGATACGTGGCCGACGGTATTTTGTATGAACATGGGCAGCAACACGAAGCTGTGAATAGGCTCAATCCCAAAAAACTATTCATTTCAAAGGGACTTCGAGAGCCCATTCTTAATTTGCCTTGGGGATCCCATTTTATTGTAAATTTTATCATACCCATCAAATTAGAGCGGCCTGCTATCGACAAAGTTCGTCCAGTAAAAGCATTTATTCGTTGGAGTTTGTTAACGGACACTTGGTGGACAATCAAGCTCATGATTCGAGGCTTCTTTTACTTTTTTGCAACCCGCTTCTCTAGATCGCTTTATAGAACTAGCAATCTTGTAACGACTTTTAAGATCATAAAAGAAATTCTTTTTTATCATCCCTCTATCACCGAGTCGGCCAAGAAAATTTTGGATGATAACCCGGAGTTTCATACGGTCATAATGGGTCATACGCATTACCCACAGTATAAACAGTTTGAAGATGGGCGTGAGTATATCAACACAGGGACTTGGACAGAAGTTACAAACTTGTCCCTTCTGAATTTAGGTAAAGGGACTCGCTATACCTATGCGTTTATAGACTATTCCACTAACCCCAGTCGGCCACATGCATATTTGAGAGAATGGTGTGGCCGGTGGCATGAACAAGTAGATTTTTATATTGGATAATGACCATAGTGGTCGGAGCAAGTTTTATGAAAAATAAAAAACAAGCCAAAATTGTTGTTGTTACGGGGGGGGTTATATCAAGTCTTGGGAAAGGCTTAACGGCAGCAAGTATGGCCATGCTTCTTAAGAGGCGAGGGCTCAAAGTTGTTCAGTTAAAAATGGATCCTTATCTGAATGTTGATCCGGGAACCATGTCGCCTTTTCAACATGGAGAAGTGTTTGTCACCGATGACGGCGCCGAGACGGATTTAGATTTAGGGCATTATGAGCGCTTTACCGATGAAAGCGTTTCTAGGCGACACAATATTACCAGCGGGCAAATCTATGAGCGTGTCCTTGGAAAAGAGCGCGCTGGAGATTTTTTGGGTGCGACGGTTCAGGTGATTCCTCATGTTACAAATGAGATCAAAGATCATATTGTTAAATTGGTCGATGGCTATGATGTTGCGCTTGTGGAAATTGGCGGGACGGTTGGCGATATCGAATCGTTACCTTTTCTTGAGGCGGTGAGGCAGCTCAAATTTGATTTGGGCGCAAAAGACGTCTGCTATGTTCATTTAACCTTAGTGCCTTATATTGCGACGGCACATGAATTAAAAACCAAACCCACCCAACATAGTGTTCAGGAGCTTAGGCGAATCGGTATTCAGCCGGATTTTTTAGTCTGTCGTTCCGATAGAGACCTAGAAAAAGATTCTAAAGCGAAAATCGCGTTGTTTTCAAATATTCCTGTTGAGAGAGTTATTACGGCTAAAGATGTTGAGAGCATCTATCAACTGCCGCTTGTATTGGAGGCCGATGGCTTTGACAAAAAACTTTGTAAGATTTTAGGTTTGCCCGTTAAGGCCAACAATGAAAAGTTAAAGCCATGGCGCGACTTTGTCGATCGCCTCATGAATCCTCTATGCACCGTCAATATCGGCGTTGTGGGAAAATATACGGGTCTTACCGAGTCGTACAAATCATTGCATGAAGCTTTGGTTCATGCGGCGGCTTATCATCGTGCTGCTTTAAAAATTCACTATATCGATGCCGAAGAGCTTGAATCCGCAAAGTATAGTTCCATTGATTCGCGAGCAGAATTGTTGAACGAATGTGATGGAATTCTGATACCAGGAGGCTTCGGAGCTCGCGGAGTTGCTGGCAAACTTAGGGCCATAGAATTTGCACGGGTCAAAGATGTTCCTTTGTTTGGAATTTGTTTGGGAATGCAATTGATGGCCGTTGAATTTGCACGGCACGTTTGTGGAATAAAAAGCGCCAATAGTGCCGAATTTGTGAGCTCTTCTAGCTCAAAGGCCCAGAAAATAGTGGATTACATGGAAGGTCAACGGGATTCCAAAAAAGGTGGGACCATGCGATTGGGCTCATATGAATGCCGCCTCAAGAAGGCCTCGCTGGCGTTTAAAGCCTATAAGAAGTCGGTTATCTGGGAGCGCCATCGCCATCGTCTTGAGTTTCAAAATCGTTATCAAAAATTGTTTGAAAAAAATGGGATGATTTTATCTGGTATCCATCCAAAGCCGCACCTAGTTGAAATCCTTGAGCTTAAGGGCCATCCCTGGTATTTGGGCTGTCAGTTTCATCCTGAGTTTAAGAGCCGTCCCGAAACGGGCCATCCGCTATTTCGTGACTTTGTGGGCGCCTCTTTGAACGTAGATGACTGATGTGACGACGTGATGGCACGCTAGATGTTCGAAGATTCAAAGGCACGGCTGATTTGAGTTGAAAAGCCTAGGATTCTCGCCTAAGCCATGTGCCTATGTCCTTAAATTATCAAGAACTTTTAGGCGCAGACGCCGAATATCTTTTAAGCCACAAATGTAAAACAATTCCGGCAGAGACTTTAAAAACACCGCATCCGGAATGGGTCAGCGACATTTTTGTAAACAGTGACAGGCCTGTTCCAGTTTTGAATTCAATACAGAGAATTTTAAACCATGGAAGACTAGGTGGATCGGGTTACGTTTCAATCTTTCCTGTCGACCAAGGTGTGGAACATTCAGCGGGAGCATCCTTTGCTCCCAATCCATTATTTTTTGATCCAGAAAACATTATTAAAATGGCTTTGGAGGCTGGCTGTAGTGGCGTTGCTTCTACGCTAGGTGTTTTGGGAATCATGTCTCGAAAATACGCGCACAAGATTCCTTTTGTTGTGAAGCTCAACCATAACGAGTTTTTGAGCATGCCCAATCAATACGACCAAACAATGTATGCCAGCGTGAAGCAGGCCTATGATATGGGAGCTGCTGCCGTTGGAGCCACCATTTATTTTGGAGCGCAAGAATCTCGTCGTCAAATCATGGAAGTTTCAGAAGCCTTTGAAGCGGCCCATGAAATGGGCATGACAACTATTCTTTGGTGCTACACTCGCAATCCTGGATTTGTTGTTGATGGAATAGACTATCATTCTAGCGCTGACTTAACGGGCCAAGCCAACCATCTTGGTGCGACAATCAAGGCCGACATATTAAAACAAAAACTGCCAACTAATAATGGTGGATACCTTGCAACGAAGCATGGAAAAACCCACAAAGATGTTTATGAAAAATTAACTTCAGATCACCCCATTGATTTGTGTCGCTATCAAGTTCTTAACGGATACAATGGCCGCATCGGGCTTATCAATTCTGGTGGCGCTTCTGAGGGTGCAACCGACAAAGCAGAGGCTGTGAAAACTGCAATCATCAACAAACGCGCTGGTGGAATGGGGCTCATAGCTGGCCGCAAAGCCTTTCAGCGTCCATTCAAAGAAGGCGTTGAATTGCTGCAAGGTATTCAAGACGTCTATTTAGATAAATCTGTAACCCTAGCGTAGCTGGGTTTTGATCGAAGGAAAAAAAATATGAGTGATAAAAAAGTTTATTTTGTGCCTAAAAATTCCCCAGTTTACCCTAGTGTTTTTGATACTCGTGTTCGATTGAGATCATTGACTTTGGGGTTGATTAAGCCTGGAGAACTCGAGAAACATCTTGAGGCGTTGCCCGATGAATCAGCCAATGCTGACTTCATTGAGTTTAATGCCATCATTAATAATGAAGAGGCAGAAGGTTCGCGTGGTGATGAGCGGGATGAGCCCATTGGAAAAACTGACTCGGCTTTTATTGCGAAGCCTAGTACCGATTCTTTTAGGGACAATTCATACTTTGATGAAACTCCAAAAGTAATTGAAGCAGCCAATCCTCCTGTGATTTCACCTACCGACAGTTCTGATTTTGATTGAAAACTGAAAGAATTAGGGGAAAAAGAAAAGAAATTCTAATTTTTTTCCTCCCAAATCTTTTTACGTCTGCGAATCTTTTTTTCGGATTTTTTTCTGTACTTAATTCTTTTCAAGGTCGATGGGTTACAGCTGCCTATGCAATTTTTGTTGCGGCGTTTGCAGATGGTCTTGATGGACGAGTTGCTCGTTTGACCAAAGCACAATCTGCCTTTGGCGAGGAATATGATTCTCTAGCCGATCTCATAAGTTTTGGAATGGCACCCGCGATGCTTCTGTATTTTTGGGCTCTTCAGCCGTTTGGAAGACTGGGATGGATTGCAGCTTTCGCATTTTTATTGTGCGCAGCTTTAAGGCTAGCTCGTTTCAACGTTTTAAAACAAAGTGTCGAGAAGCGATATTTTCAGGGACTTCCGAGTCCCTTTGCCGCTGGAGCTGTCGCCTCGGCCGTTCTTTTTTATAGAGAAATGGGCTTAGTCACAGATTTCCGCGAGCCGTTTACAGTTGTTCTTGCTTTTGTATTGGCCGTTTCCATGATTTCAACTCTGCGCTATCGAAGTTTTAAAGATTTGAAATTTAAATCACAAAAAACTTTTGCTTGGATGTTGCTAATAGCGGTGTCGATCATTGTGGTGTCTCCAAAGCCTGAGCTGACACTTTTTCCCGTTGCCATGATGTATGTTTTGTGGGGGCCGCTTGGGGAACTGAGTCGCTTAGTTTGGAAGAGATTTTTTAGAATCATCCCAAAATCGAAAAAATAAGGAGCCGTTTATGAAAATTGGAATCGTAGGTGCGACAGGAGTGGTCGGGCAAGAGGCATGGCGATTGGCATCAGAAATCCTTGCAGATCCTAAAATAGAAATATTGCCCTTTGCTTCAAATGCTAGAACTAGCGAGAGCGGCCAAAAGATTTTTAAGCTTGAAGATTCTCAAGAGCTTTTAAATTCTTGTGAATTTGTAATCAATGCAGCGAATGCAGACCAGGCCATTTGGGTGGCGGAACGATTGCAAAAGGGGCAGATTATGGTCGATAATTCGTCTGCCTTTAGAATGAATGAAATGGTCCCCTTGATAGTTCCAGAGGTTAATGGGGAGTTGTTGAAGGATTTTAATTCGAACATTGTCGCCAATCCAAATTGCACAGCTGCGATTTTATGCGTAGCTTTAAATGCAATTGCACACAAAGGGTTAAAGCGAATTGTGGTTAGTACCTATCAGGCAGCTAGCGGAGCAGGCTTGCCTGGTTTAGAGGAACTAAAATCGCAACTCCGCCAATGGGAGACTCCAAGCGAAAAGTGGTCCACCGAAGTTTTTGGCGAAGCCTTGGCTCTCAATGTCTTGAGCCATAATTCTATGGCTCGTCTAGATCCTGAGTTGGATGCTTATTTGTATAATGACGAAGAGTACAAAGTTGTTGAGGAATCTAAAAAAATACTGGATTTAGATGATCTCTGGATTTCGGCAACATGTGTCAGGGTCCCCGTCATTCGGGCTCATGCCGAGAGCGTCACCGTTGATTTAGAGAGCGAAGCGACTCTTCAAGAAATTCAAGAAGCATTTGCGAAAGCACCGGGCATTAAAATTGTTGATGAACCTATGAAGCGCAGTTTTCCAAGCCCACAGAAAGCGCAAGACCAAGATGACGTTTTGGTAGGGAGAATACGCCAAGACTTGAGACACAAAAAAACATGGCACTTTTTTATTGCGGGTGATCAGCTTCGCAAGGGTGCTGCAACAAACGCGCTACAGATTATCAAAGCATTGAGAGAACGAGGATAAAAGTTGATTTTTCCTAAGCCTAAGTCAGCGGTGAGCCGACGCCTTGTTTTGAGGCTCGAGTTCCATGGCAAAGGCTATTGTGGATGGCAGTTGCAGTCGGAGCAAAGCGAGGCACAAATTCCAAGCATTCAAGGTACGATAGAACGAGCCTTGAAAATGCTTCTGCGTTCTTCCGAACGGATTCCTACCCAGGGGAGTGGACGAACTGACTCTGGCGTTCATGCAAGAGAATATTTTTGCAGTTTTATAATTCCAGAAAGTTTGGATTTTTCGACAGACGACGAAAACATTGAGAAGCTTCGACGAAGTTTGAACGGTGTTTTGCCCGAATCTATAGCGGTCACACATGCATTTAGACATGATGATGATTTTCATGTGATCGATGAAATCGCTTGGAAAACTTATGAATACACCATCCTTTTTAGAGAGAGCAAAGCTGTTCACGGTCAAGATTTGATGTGGTCTGTGGTTCAAGACTGGAAAAATTTTGATAGCCGAGCCTTTTTAAAGGCGCTTCCTCTTTTTGAGGGGACGCACGATTTTAAAGCCTTTGCTGCCGCTGATCATGCGGCACAAAGCACCGTAAGAAATATCATCGCAGTTAGGTGTATCACCGAACCGTATGGGTTGACGTCGACCCAAGATGCGGGAGTTCTTGTGAGGCTTCGAATTACGGGGCAGGGTTTTTTGAAACAAATGGTTCGTAATATTGTCGGAACTTTGGTGGAAGTGGGGCAGGGCAAGCGTTCAGTTGAAGATGTTTCAGTTTTAATTTCAGAAGCAAGGAGCCGTGCAGAGGCTGGCTATTGTGCCCCCGCTCAGGGTTTATCACTTGTGCAAATATCCTATGAACCGTGGGGAACTGAATCGTGAAAAAGGCGATATTCTTTTCCATTTTAGTTCATCTTCTTGTCGGTTATTTTTTGAGCACTCTTCAAACGACCAAAGAACGCGAAGCTTTTTTTCCCAAGCCCATTCCGCCTAAGTATATTTCACCGAATAGCTTAGCTGTAAGGACTTTAGATTCACAAGAAATGAAACAAATCGTTGAAAGTGCGGCGGCGAAAAATGTGATTTCTTCTCACGAAAAAACGAAATACCTCGGGGAGCGTACCCAACGAGTCGAGAAACAATCAAGAGCCAATCGTTTTGGCTCGGTAGAGGGCAGCGAAAAGCTCGGTACCGAAAAGTCCTCTCGACAAAAAAAAACCGAAAATTTTGAACTTATAAAGGGACTTTGGAAGTTGCCGGAAGAACTAAATACCGAAGTCAAAGGCAAAACAGTTTTATCGGGCAGCATGGATGCTTTAGACGACACCATTGCAGTTTCCAATCAAACTCTGTTGAATACCGATGAGTATTTGTATGCGTCGTTTTTTAATCGAATCAAAAGAGAGATTGGTCCTAGGTGGGAGCCAATGGTACAGGATTATCTGCAGACGACGCTGGTCTTGATCGACGGTGTTTATTCTACGCGATGTGTTTTTTGGCTCAATAGAGAAGGTGTCTTGCAAAAGGTCGAAGTCAAAGAAAGTAGCGGAGTCAAAGAGCTCGATAACATTGCGGTCAATTCAATTAGAAATTTAGCATTTTTTCCCAATCCTCCTGATACTCTATTAGACTCGGAGGGAATGCATCGAGTCGAATTAGGATTTTTAGTAAGTTATTCGAAGAAGAAATATCAATTTGATTACTTGCCTGACCCGAGATTTCGTAGATAAAGGAAGGCATGAAACGACTTAAGAAAATATTTTGGGGCGTTCTACTTTTATTTGTCATGTTGATGGTTTTTTCGAAAGCTATGTCAATCTACTGGGGGCGCGATGTTAATGGCTTGAGCTATTCCGATTCGCGCTATTCCTTTACCGCAACTCGGATGGAAGATTCTGGGGCCTTTGAGGTTGCTGCAAAAGATGCACAGTCACTTTGGTTTTCTATGGGATACGTGCAAGGATGGGATCGCGAATTTCAAACAGAGTTGATTCGACTTGCGGCAAGGGGAAGCCTTAGCTCGATGCTCGGCGAATCAGTGATCTCAAATGATCTATTGATGCGATTCAATTATCGTGCCGCCGAGCTTGTTTGGGAGAAAATGCCTGTCGATTCACTGGCGCGGCAGGCGGCTATTGCTTTTGCAGAGGGAAGAAATATTGTTCTTACAAAAGAAAATCGGGATTTGCCTTTGGAATATAGAATCATGGGGCTTACGCGAGACAACTTTGAGCCATGGACTGGAGTCGATGTTCTAGCCATTGCTCGATTTCATGGATGGGGCCTATCCTATGATCATAATACTGAAAAAATGTACATGGCATTAAAGGGCTTGATTGGAGAAGAAAAATCTAAATGGCTTCAGCCCCCCACAAGTTCGGATACTGTGTCTTTGTATGAACAGAAACTCTTGTTAAAGTCTGGGCAAAAGCTTGCAGATCTCGTAAAGCTTTCTTCCTCTGTTAAGCGTCCGAGTTTGGGAGAGGTCGTGATTCCCTCCGCTGCGAGGCCCTATGAACCTAAGTTGCAGCTGCCATCGAACGTCCTGCCTCCGGCGTCGGAAGAAAAATCAAACACTGATGAACATTCTAAATCAGGCTGGGATCGGCAAGATAACTTTGCCTCTTCATGGGGAATCGAATCTGCCTTTCAGGGGGCATCGAATCTTTGGGTAATCGCAGATCCTCGTGTTGGAAGAAATTTGAGTCTTTGTAATGACACACATTTGCGACTTACCTGGCCCGCTCCATTTTATCCAATAGCGTATCAAATAGAGAATCAAGTTTCTGGAAAAGGTTTTATGATGCCTGGTACTCCGGCTGTTGTGATTGGAATGGTTCGTTCTCTGAATGCTGCTGCGGAGTCTCAAAAACTGTTATGGGGAATTACGTCGGGATCGCTCGCTGATACTCAAGATTTGATTGCCCTCTCTGAGCGAGATCTTAGAAACGTGAAACAAGTTCCTGAAGAGTTTATTATCCGAAATATGGAAACGGGGGAAGTCAGTACTAAAACTGTGCCAGCTTTGTGGTCTTCGTTTGGTCCCGTCATTAATGATATTTATAGAGATTTTGTTGATCTCGCAAAGTATCCTTTGCAAGGTAAGTATCCATCATTGATCGCTCTTGATAGTCCCCTTTCTAAAAACACACCTTCAACACTTGAATTTTTTATTCGACGGAATCTTTTTGGAGGAAAAGACTTAGAAAAAGATTTGGGTCAGGAAATGTCCTATCCTCCTCTAAATTTTGTTTGGATTCATGAAGCTTTAAATCAAGAGCCAGAGGTAGGGCATTTTTTAACAGGTAATTTGTACGGTAGAAAAAATCGCAAGTCATCTGGCCTTGAAACGTTGTCGTCTAATGATAACGCATCGAAAAGGTATGTATCGTATCCTCAAGATAGACCATATTTTTTAACTCGTTACCTCGCCAAAGACCCTTTTATGCTCGTGAGTTCCAATCAGGGAATTTGGAGCTCGAAAGGAGAGGGGGCGCAGTTTCATTCTGATCTTGCCTATCTCTGGGCTCCCGATGCTCGAGCTCAAAGAATTGCAGAGCTTTTTAATGAAAATGTGAGAGAGCTCGGCTTTTCTCAGTCAGATTTTTATCCGCCACGTTTAAATATGTTTTTCAAAAAGGCAAGACATTTGGCTAATGCCGAACGTCTGTGCGCAGGAACTCAGTTGGGGCACTCAATTTGTTTGAAGATGTTGTCTGAGGTTGATGCCTGGGATGGGAAAGCGCTTGAAAATGATTTTAGAACAACAGTGATTGCGCTCTGGCATGCGAATTTTAAATGGGCTCTCATCGATAAAATGCTACCCGAGGATTTCATAAATTCTACTAAGCATCCAGAGGCCATAAAAAAGTTAATGTTGTCTTGGCAAAGAAGAACATTCACACACAAAATTGTGGATAACGTTTTGGATTTTGAAAATGACAAAAAATTATGGGAACGCTGGTCGAAGTCATCAGTGAACGAAGTTTTGATTGAATCATTTACCAAGTCTATCAACGCGCTGACTGAATCGCAGGGTGAATTGTATCAATACTGGATTTGGGGAAATAGGCATCGAATCTCATGGCTGCATCCTCTTGTGAAAGCGCCCGAACCGATCGGGACCATGTTCCATGAAGGCATACTTGTTCGACCGCCGGTTTCTGGAGCGCTAGATAGTCCCGGTCGCTTTGAATATGACTGGGATCCGGATGCCCCGCTTGAATTCCCAGCCACTCATGGAGCCGCAGCACGTTTATGTATGGAATGGTCACGAGAAGATGTTGCCCTAACTTGGTCTATGCCAAGCGGCCCCTCAGGCAACCCCTTCTCCACCTTCTCCAAGACTTGGTCCCTTAAAACGTATTTCAACAACAAGCTAAGTTCAGCGCTCTAGCAACTGTGCGCGCGGAAGAGTTGCTAAGTTCGAAGATTCTAAGCTGCCTTTTTTGAAAACTTTAGGTTCCTTTGGCATTCTTGCGGTACCTGAGCATCAAAAAAGCATTGCCAATCTTGGGGAAAATTTCTAGTTACATTTTTAGTGGGGTATTTATCAAATATGTCTCCAAATTTTAGAATTCTGTTTATTATTTTTAAGTTTTGAGCAGGACTTTCTTGATGTGCCACGGGACGCCTCACATGCTTTTTCGAAAATTGCGGCCTCATATAGTTTTTGTGAATCATAAAAAGAGCGTACTTTTGGCACATTCGCCCCGCCGTCTTCGAAAAGCTTATAGTCTCTCTTTTCATATTCGCTAGTCGATGGCGCGCCAATAAATCGCTGTGATTGACCCCGAACAATATATTTTGAAAGTTCCGGCAGGCCTTGGAGCTAATTTTTTTGTGCTTAATCTTTAACTCTCTTAGGTCCTTTTCAACGACCCGTCTGTATTGAAAATGCTCATCGCTATGAATTTCAAAATCCTCATGAGCCCTTTTTGTATATAGACGGTTAAATATATGTTTTGTTTGCTTTCTAATGGCTCTGGGATCATACCTGCCGTATTTTTGCTGAATTTCATCGAGTCGCCTTCTTTGCCAATGAGACATCCATCCTTTTCGATTTAAAGGCGCAAAATTAAAATCATATATAAAGAGACTCTCAGAACCTATGGCGTGCTGAATATTGTTGGGGTCATATTGTGAATACGCAAAATTTTCTAATCCATCATAACCAATAGCTTCGAATATTTTTAAGTCTTTAGTCGATTGGTATTGATAGATAAGCGCCTGTTTAGCCATTCTGTCCAAGCGTATCCGTACGCAACATTCGCTCACGCCATGGACCTCCGCAATTTGCCTATTTGAAAGCCCATATATAAAATTCAAAAATATTTTTGAATTTAAAGCAGGATCTTTCTTTTTTAAACGAAATGAAAACTTAAGTGTATTTTCGCAGAAGCATTTGCCACATTCGAGACAACGAAAACGTTGCCTGAGCAATCCCCTAAAGCTTTGGACTGGCTTTGAGAAACCATATTTTTTAAATTCGATACTATTACATGTAGGACAATGGTATTTTTCAAACATTCCCTGCGCCATTGCAGGATAGGTGCCAATACCCTACTGACGCTTCTTGCTTAGCAACTTTTCCAAGCGCACAGTATACTAGTGCGTCTCGGTGGAGCGGGGAGTGCGTTGTTGCCATTCTTCGTAGCGAGCAACGGCAGCGTCTTTGGCAGCGTCTTCGGTGTCGAGGATTTCGAAGTTTCCGCGATCCTCAAAAAGCTTAAACATTCTATGAAATTCTTTTTTGAGTCCGCAGTAGGATGGTTTCATTCGAAGTCTGTTAAAGACTCCAAGTGATTTAACGAAAGTTGATATGCCTGAGCTTCCAACAAAGTTAAGTCCGCGCATATTGATCACGACTTTTGAAGCCTCATTGCTACGATATATTTCTTGCAGTTGTCTCGTTAGGGGGCTTAAGGTTTCGTAGTCAATGAACCCACTCAATTCAACCACGGTACAATCGTTTACTTGGCGTATTTTGGCTTTCATATCTATCTATTGTTGCAGAATCTGAGCCATTGCGCCTGCCAAAAATCTGTCTGCTCAGTGCATTGAGCCTTGCACACTGCGCAGAAGAGATTTTGAATGAACGGATGTCAGATAAGCAGACTTTGCCAGCAGTCAAAAGCGTGGCCCTTCCAATCGGAAACAGCCAAGATATCTCTCTAAGGTCCATTAAAGCGATTCAGGGCGCCGACATCATTTACTGCGAGGATACGCGCAAACTAAAGAGTCTCATTCAAGCTTTGGAATTAGTATTAAAAAATTCTGTGTCGCTCCGTAGCATTCCGGGAACTGAAGAATGGAATGTGGATTGGTCCAAGCTCGCTGTTGAGGCAGCAGGAAAAACAATTGTCATTGTCTCTGATGCTGGAACACCAATCATAAATGACCCTGGGAAGGCTCTCACTCAATATGCAAGAGAACATGGTTGGAGCTTTGAGGCGCTGCCGGGCCCATGTGCTCCAGTTTTGGCCCTCCAATATACTGGAGGATTTGGATTACCATTTGCATTTTTTGGATTCGCACCCAGAAATGCAGGTAAAGATTCAAAAACTTTTCAGGATTTTGCAAAAGCTATTGATCAAGTAAGAAGCTTTGTATTTTTTGATACGCGATACCAAGTCGTGAATACTTTGAAGACTTTGTGTGAATTAGAGTTGGGAGAACGAAAGGTGTTTTTGGCCAGAGAGCTAACAAAAACTCACGAAGAAATTTTTGAGGGGACTGTAATTGAGGTTCTTGAGCAGGTGAGAGCGAAATTAGAGGCTGATGATGCCATTGGAGAGCTCACATTGGTCATGGAAGGACAGCCTCTGGCATCCTCCGAGCAGACAAGCATAAGCGTTGAAGAGCTGCTGGAATTTAGAAATGCAGCACCACGAAAAGCGGCCAAAATTCTTGCACAACTAAAGGCCCTTAGTAGTCAGGAATCCTATAAACTTATCGTCGAATCACGCTCATGAAAAAATTTATAAAACCCTTCATTATTATGTCGATCGTGCTCAGCACGTTTAGTTTTGTTATGTGGCAAGGCTTCGTGCCAGAATCTGAGAAGTTTCCAATGGCAAAAGGCTTCATTAAGATCTTCGAAGGCCTAGAAAGATCTTGGTATGATTTTAAATTTAAAGCCAAGCCACACGAAATTGCTAAGAAAGTCATAGTTGCTGAAATCGACGATCTTTCATTGGCAAGATACGGAAGATGGCCTTGGCCTAGGGCAACCTATGCAGAAATAATTTCGAAGTTATATCAGCTAGGAGCTGAGACGGTTGCATTCGACGTAGTTTTTTCAGAGCCTGAAATCACCCCAGATTGGGTTGACTATGTGTTTAAGGCCAAACCCGAGAGTATGACCGAATCAGTTCAAAAACTTGCCGAACTTCGGACTGAACAAATTCAAATCATTCAAAACAATTTGGGTAACGTAGGCGAAGGAATTTTTGGAGATAGTTTGAAATCTACAAATACAGTTCTGGGATATTTATGGGAGCCAGAAGATTGCAAGCTTTCATTCGAGACCAATCTCGGAAATCCAGATGTAAGAAGGCGTATCAGAAGTGCCGGTAAAATTTCTTTAGCCGACTATACTGGCAACTTTGGTCCACTTATTGATAGCGATGATTCCATCACCTTAGAAAATTTTCCGGTTTTAAAGCACGATTCGAAACCATTATTCACGACTTTTAGTTGTCCTGTTTCCAATAGAACGCAGCTTGCTGCGCAATCACCTCAAGAGGGTTTTTTTAATGCGAGTGCCGATGCAGACGGTATTTTTAGAAGTTCAATTTTGATCGCGGGGTTAAATGCTCAGCAGCTTATGGAAAGTCTTCCAGAAGATGAGCTTGAATTTTTAAATGAAAAATGGACCAAAGGTGCCACGGTATTTCCCTCTCTTGCGCTGAGAGCTGTCCTTGCTTATTTGAACAGTGTTGATAGCCCCGGAGATTCTGAAAACGTCTCCGAGTCCACCCGTTTTGATGTGGACATTGAACGTCAGACCAATGGAATGTTGGGTTTTAAAAATTTAGAAATCGTAAGAAAAAATGGCCAGCGCGTTCCTATTGAGATCAGCGAAGACGGTTCGATGCCACTAAGATTTTTTGGAACTCAAAATAGTAAGCAGCCAGCTATTGGAAAAGTTTCACTTGGAAGGCTGATTGAAAGAGCTGGGGCCGATCCTAACGAGCCACCAAATTCCTTGTATCATACATCGGTTCAAAAATTGTATGATCTCGATCCGTCTAGACCTCTTGAAAATACAATAGTGTTTATTGGGCCAACAAGTATTGGTGTGTATGACCTTCGGCCAAATCCCGTTGACCATGATGGCGCCGGTGTTTATCTGCACGCAACCGCCGCCTCTAGAATGCTTCAAAAAATCTTGGACGGGAATGATAACTATGTCATGCATGAAACTTCTTTTAGAGATGGCATTGCCATTCTTTGGGGGCTGGCCCTTATAGTTGCACTCATTGTAACTTATACCAATGGATTTTCTGGGCTGTGGATTGTTTTTGTTTTACTTGGATTCTCCCTTTATGCAGATTATTGGCTCTTTGCAAACAAGGGGATTGTGGTTGAATCCATTACAACTTTGGTTGGAACGGTTGCAGTATTTGCAGCGATTCTTGCCTACAAATATTTTACCGAAGGAAAAGACAGAGCATATCTCAAGGGAGCTTTTGAAAAATATGTTTCTCCCGATTTGGTTAAATCAATTATTTCGGATCCTAAAAAACTAAATTTGGGTGGTGAGAAAAAAGAATTATCTGTTTTATTCTCTGACGTACGCGGATTTACCAGCATCTCAGAAAAAATGTCTGCCTCTGAACTTGCTCAATTTATGAATGATTATTTAACTCCGATGACTGAAATTGTTATCGAAGAGCGCGGAACAATTGATAAGTATATGGGCGACGCGATCATGGCTATTTTTGGAGCACCGGTTTCCTATAAAGAACATGCTCGCATGGCAGTGAGAGCTGGCTTGAGAATGTTAGAGAAGCTCGACAAAATGAAAATCAATTGGATTGAAAAAGGCTTGCCTCCGATTGATATCGGCGTAGGCGTTAACACCGGAGACATGAGTGTGGGAAACATGGGGTCTACTCGAATTTTCTCCTACACTGTCATGGGCGACTCAGTTAACTTGGGATCAAGACTAGAAGGGCTTACCAAAGAATACGGTGTGCGATTTATCGTGAGCCAAGGTACAAAATCTCATATTGAAGGTGAATTCATCATGCGGGAGCTTGATCGCGTGAAAGTAAAGGGCAAGCAAGAGCCCGTGGTGATATTTGAGGTTTTATGTGAGGCAGGATCGTCACAAGCAGATAGCATGAAAGAAAAGGCACAAAGATTTGAAGAGGCGCTCAATCTTTATTACTTAGCAAAATTCGAAGAAGCAGCCGCAAAATTTGACGCCATGAAAGCTGATGACGTTACATCTGACATGTATAGTGGGCGCTGCGCGTTATGGCAGGAGTCTCCACCTGAAGAGGGCTGGGACGGTTCGTGGACGATGAAGACAAAATAGGGGTATAAAGACGTTATGTCCTCGGGCATTCAAATTAGCGAAGATTTTTTTAAGAAATTTGGTAAACGGTTCCCGCCGGAGTCATTCCTTTGCAAAGAGGGTGATGAGGGACAAACTATGTTTTTCATCAAGTCCGGCAAAGTAGCAATTATCAAAAAAACACCGGCTGGCGAAAAAGTTCTAGCCACTCTTAAAGATGGTGATTTTTTTGGAGAGATGGCTCTCACCGGAGCGCAAGAAATTCGAGCTGCAACTGTAAAATCAATTACCGAAGTCGCTGTGTTAGAGCTTAATCGATTAGCATTTGAAGGCCTTGTAAAAAGATCTCCTGAAATTG
This sequence comes from Bdellovibrionota bacterium, assembly GCA_041750195.1. Taxonomy (GTDB): domain Bacteria; phylum Bdellovibrionota; class UBA2428; order UBA2428; family UBA2428; genus JBGSZX01. The sequence continues at coordinate 114,195 of JBGSZX010000032.1, forward strand.
CCATGAAGGTCATTTGGTCCTTAACTGGAAGAGTTCGAGACGCGAACGCTAAGTTGGCGGCCTTGATTCATAAAAATGATTTTGTTCGCATCGCCACCTATCTTGGGCATTTGGCAAACGAAGGTAAAAAAGCCGACCCGAACGGAGAGGGGCGTATTTTTGTCTTTAAGCCTGAAGCTGCATCACAAGCTTTGGGGGTTAACAAAGATCAAGTTTCTAAATTTTTAACCTTGGCTAACAAAGTTAAGTTTCTCGCACGAAACGGAGACTGGCTCTGGGTTCCGCAGCCGGCATATCTTCCGCCGTTGGGAGAACTGCTCGAAAAGGCGACTTCCTCCAAATGAACTCTTACGGTAGACCAACTCCCGGAATTAAGGGAAATCCTAAAGCACAAAACGATTCTATTTTTAAAGCGCCAGAGGGATTTTGGATTCGATGTTCAAATTGCGGAGCCATTCTACAACAAGAAGCTGTTGAAAAATCTCTTGGTGTTTGTGGAGAGTGCCAACATCATTTTAGAATTGGTTCGCAAAAGCGAATTGAAACCATCGTTGATTTAGATAGTTTTTTAGAAAAAGATGGTGATCTTGAGGCGCAAGATTTTTTAGGTTTTGTGGATTCAAAGACCTATAAAGAGCGGCTCTCTTCAGCGCGAAAAAAGACGGGGATGAAAGATGCCTTTTTGTCTGGAGAAGCAACGCTCGAGGGCCTTCCGATACAAATTGGTTCATTTGAGTTTTCGTTTATGGGTGGATCCATGGGGACCATCGTTGGCGAAAAGATATCTAGACTTTTCGAAAGATCTTTAGAAAAAAAACAGCCCGCGATTATATTTCAGTCTAGTGGCGGTGCCAGAATGCAGGAGGGACTTTCGTCTCTTATGCAAATGGCGAAAACCTTAGGAGTTTTATCTAAACTCAATAAAGCTGGAATTCCCTACGTGTCGGTACTTACCGATCCAACAACAGGTGGTGTTGCGGCTTCCTTTGCTCTTTTGGGGGACATCAATATTGCAGAGCCGAACGCACTCGTTGGATTTGCGGGACCTCGAGTTATAGAGCAAACAATCAACGAAACTCTTCCTCCGGGCTTTCAAAAAAGTGAATTTTTACTGACTCATGGAATGATTGATAAAATTGTTCCTCGGTCAGAAATTAGGGATTATCTTTCTAGAGTTCTTCGAATTTTAGGGCCTTGATATTGGGGTCATGAAGCAGCCCTTTAACTTTAAAGCTTTCGTATTTCTTGTTTTGGGCCTTCTGAGCTTGGAGGTGCATGCGCAGGGGAAAATCAATTTTTCGTCCGACGAATATGAAACGAATTTAAAAACCAAAGCAACTCATGCAAAGGGTAACGTTAAGGTCCTATTGGAAGGGCGAAATTTAAATGCCGATTTGATTGACTACTTTCCAGAAAGGAATCTGTTAAATGCCAAGGGCAATGTCATATTAAGCCAAGGCATTTTCAATATCACGGCGGGTGAGGCGACAGTAAGTACCGATAGGTCAACGGGAGTTTTTTATGATGCCATTCTTCGTTCCGACACTGGGCTATTTGTCAGCGGCTCTAAGATTGAATCTTTAGGTAATGATAAATTTCGAATAGTAAATGGAAAGGTAACTCTATGCCAAGATTGCCCGCAAGCTTGGAGTGTTTTTGGGGCGAGCATTGAGCTCGAGCTAGAGGGTTATGCCGAGATCAATCACGCCTTGTTTCAAATAAAAGATCAGCCTATCGCCTATTTTCCTATTTTTTACTTCCCGGTAAAAGTCAAAAGACAATCGGGTTTTTTACTGCCGAGATATCGCTTTTCTAATGAAGTTGGATCGCTCATCGGCATCCCCTACTTTATAGACATTGCGCCCGACCAAGATGCAACGATTGAATACCAACTTATGACAGAAGGTGGGCATAGAGTATCCGCCGAACATCGGTTCCGATACTCAGCGAGAAGTTTTTCTGATAGTAAGATTTCATATAATAAAAATTTTGATTCTCCGAATGTTGGAGCTCATCGCTATGGTTTGTCCATCTCTGAACGTTTTCAAATTACCCCAAATTGGGTTCAAAGATACTCGGGAGAAATGGCGAGTGATCCCAGATACTCGGCAAGTTTTGATGAAGACTATCGAGATTATAGAATGCCGGCTCTTAGCAATCGATTTTCTTTAGCTTGGCAGAACGAAAACTCAGTTTTTTGGGCACAGGGGATTGCGAACAGAAACAATTTGATCCGAGACGAGAGCAAGAATGATAATTTAGGTTCTATTCATCTTTTGCCAGAACTTTACTTCTCTTATCCGAGTTTTAGTTTATTGGGCCCCATACGTTTGGGGGCTACATTGGCAAGGCGCTCCTTTGCTCGAAACGGTGGAGCCGTTGATCCGGTGACGGGATGGATAAGGGAGGGTGATCGAAGTTCTGCAACAGTGAGGTTGTTCACTCCTTACTATCTGTTTAATATTTTATTGGCCGAAACTAAGTTGGAATTGCGCGGAGATTATTATCAATTTCCAGCCCCAGTTGAATCATCGAATGCTTATAGGGCGAGAATTGTATTGGAAGAGCGGCTCAATGCGGAGCTTTCCAGTGTTTATGACGTAGATTTGGGAGACCTTAAGGCTGTCAAACACACAATAGAGCCCACAATTACCTGGGGTTATTCTCCTACGGACTGGCGGTCTCAACATGACTTTTTTACCACTGAATCTTCGCCCAGATTTGATATATTTGATCCGCAAAACGAGGATGACTTATCGAAATTGAGTACCTCGAGTATTGAAAGACGATTATCCGAACATCATCTGGCTTCCTGGGGTTTGGGGTCTCGATTGCTTGGTCGTTTTGATAACAATGGACGTAGAGATTATTTTGAATTGTTAGGCGCTAGTATCACTCAAGATTATGACATCAAAAGACGCTTAGGCAAAAGTGTTAATATTTCAGCCTTCGGGGAATATAACGGTTATCGCCTAGTGACGGAGATGGCCATTGATCCTGCCTCTGGTAATGCAAATTTTAGGAATGAGTTTATTGTGAAGAAAACTATTTTAAATCTTCGCTTGGTTCAGTCGATTCGCGAAAATCTTAAACAGTACGGAGGGGACCTGGTTCTTAAAGTGTTTAAACCGTGGACCTTTGGCATTTCCGGAAGTTACGATGCTTTGGGGAAATCGTTTATAGATGAACATTACAATCTTCGCTACGAAGCCTCCGAAGCAAAGTGTTGGTTTTTCAGCTTCGATGTTGATCGAAAAGCGGATCCAAATGATGTCACTAAAATTACGACAAGATACTGGCCTCGTGTAGGATTCGTTTACAAAGATCTAGGTTTTTAACGAAAGCGAAAGCGAGTTGACATGGGCTACCGCCCTAGTTGCCATTACGTTCGCATCGCTACGCTTAGCTCCCTATGGCAACGACCTCATCGCATCAAAATCTGACTGCAGTCAGATTTTGACTGCGAAGAATGGTAGTCCCTGACAGACTCGAACTGTCGACCCCTACCATGTCAAGGTAGTGCTCTAACCAACTGAGCTAAGGGACTATTTTTTGGCTGAGAACCCTTTTATAGGCGCCTTGGCAATGAGTCAAGATGCTAGCTCAGCCATTCTTCGAGGCTAAATGTTAAGAATCGTTAAAGAAATCGCTTCATTTTTTAAGTCTAGCGTCAAGTTAAGAAATAATTCTTAACACAAACTTCACTTTACCTAGTAGGTAGAAAAGTCCGAAAATAACTAATGGGACGGGGATGGGCTGCGCTATTTTTTGTTTTTTGTAGCATGAATATATCTCATGCATTTCCGCCCGGAAAGGGCACAAATGTTTCCCATCGAAACAGCGTCCCCTCTACTTACCGCGGTCACGAAAACCAAACCATTCCCTCTACGGATATTGATGGTGTTGTAGAGGCGTCGAAATCGCGAGGCCGAAGTTGTTCCCAGGGAATTGCACTTCCTCCGCAAGTTCTTCCGAGTACAAAATTTGATTTCGATCCTATTGTCATCCCTAAAGTAATTTTTACAATTCCTATAAGTCTTGTAAAGGCTGGTGCCTGGACTTTTATGCCGCAAGAAACTCGTGCTAACTTAATTAAAGATGCTGTCTATTCAAAGGCATCGAGTTCTCCCGAAATTTCTAACCTATTAAAACCTGAACAGTTAAAACATGTCTCATGGCAAGTTGGCAGATATTTTAAAAATTATAAACTTTTTCCTGGCAATGTCGCTGTTGGTAAAGTGGCTTACAAAAACTTTGCAAAAGCTATGGTCGCCCAAAAATTTGCTGACTTAGAATTGGGGTGCAATGAGTCGGATTTAGAGTGGTTAAGCTCAGCAGCCCTTCAGGAATTTGAACAGTGTCTAGAGGTAAAGACTCAAGAGAAAGAACTTGAAAGCTGCTTGGCCGTTGCTGATATGACGGCTGCTTATAAGGTAGGATTTTTAACGACGCAAATTCTGGTGCAAAAAATATTGAAGGAGCACGTTCCTAACTCGGATACACGTAGCGAGCTTGTGGCTCAAGCCCGTGAGTTTTACAGAAAATGCGCATATGAGCGAGTTTTAAAGCATCCCGGGAAAGATCGCACTGTTGATACTGAGGTTTGTGTGGGGGCTTCAGTCGTAGAGGCTACCAGGCTACTGGCATATAATAAGGCAACTGAGATTCTGGTAGAAGAGGGATTCAAGGGGGACGCATTAAAGGCTGCCCAAAAACGAATTTTTAGTTTGGACCCTACAAAATGTAAGTTGGCCAAGTCCTATGGACTTGAGTCTCCGCCGCCGCGAGGAGAGGCGCTAGATGCTTTAAATGTCTATTTCAAACCAAATGGACTGGGGACCAAGGCGATGGAAAGTGAAGTTTTCAATTGCTTGAATCAATTGACTTCGGATGCGGGACGAGAAGTTGTTGGTCATCGTCTATTAGAAACTCCCGAAATTAAAAATCACATTTCTCAGGTGAGCGATGAAATTGTTAAGAAAAATGAAGAACACGTGGGGCCATTTGATGACAGTCAGCGGGCTCGGGAACACGCAATAGTGACGGGAGCTCAAGAGGGCGAATTACAAAACTACGTTCTTGATAAGGTCTATGAACCTTGTATCGAGAGATTAAAAAAATCTACAAAAAAATCAACGCTTATTGATCCGGAAGCTTGTGAGGAAGAAATTCTTACAAGGACAACAGCACATTTACTTGAAAGCCAACTATCAAAACAATTTGTGGGCATGTCGAGTGATTTCACCATTGAACAAAAGCAAGAGGTCGCGAAAATATTAAGCAAGCATCGTGAATGCGTTGAGGGCCATTCGAGCAAGTCTTCTAAAAAATCTGAATCAAAATTCTCAGACGCCGAACTCTTAGAATGTGCTAAGGGTGCCATCAAAGAGTTTGTTGGATTTAAGGCCAATATTGATTTGCCCAAACAATTAGAACAAAAGCTAGCTAAAGAATACCCGCTTATCAAAGACTCAACCCAGGAGTTGCTCCCTGATCTTCAGGACAAGGTAAAAAATATTGTAGATAAGTGTGTTGATGAAACATTTCATGGGGCAAAGCAGACAAAAGATTTAGCTGCTCATTCAGACAAACTCGAAGATAATTGTCTGAAGGCACTCACGAATTATGCCACCATACAAATTACTCCTAAAATTGCTCAGCGAGTTTTGTTGCAGGAGCTTGAGAAAACTTTGCCTGAGGGAATATCTGCGGCTCAGGTGTCGGCTCCATTTAGAAAAGCGTTTCTCGAATGTGTCTTTGGGGGATCTCAAGAAAACAAATCAGGAATTGATTCCAGTCAGGAAACGAGTGCCGTTGAAAAGCAACTTACTGCTTGTGTCGATAAATATGTGAAGTCGACTGTGGGTAATGTCGCGGTCACCTTTGCCCATGACTCTGCTAAGAAATTTTTAGACCCAACAGCTTTGGCGGCGCTAGATAAAACTTCGCGTTCTCCCGAAAAACAAGCACAAATATTTTTTGATGCTTGTATGTCCACCAAGAATGGAAGTGCCATGGATAAGGACTTAAAGCGGCGCGAAGAATACATGACTCAACTTAAAGATTGCGCGTATGCTGCGGCTCCAGCGGCGGCAATAGAAATTTCCAAAGAATTTACAAATAATGCGACTAGAAGAACTAAGATGCCAGAAATTAAAAATCCTACCGAACTTGATAAGTTTGTACTTCAGTCTATTAGAGCGTGTGATAGATACCAAAATGAAAAGCCTCAGTGTCTTAATGAGCTGCAGGCTTTGCAGGGTAACTTGGTAAAAAATGCAAATAGCGCTACTCCCAAAACAGTTGCCAGTATGGTTTTAGGCACCTCAATTGGGGATCGAATAATTAAGTCTGAGTTAGCTGAGGCCTTGAGGTCTAGGCTCTCATCAATCCCCGTTTCTGGCGCCGATACTGGAGGCTATTACCAGCGGCAAGCTGTCGAAAAAATTGTCTCTGTTCGGCTCCTTGACACTCTTTTGAGCTCTTCTGAGGGAAAAGTCTTACTAAATGAACTCAAGTCAAAAACGATTGCGGACCCGAAGTATTCGGCTAAAGATGATAAAGCCTTTCAGATGAAACTTAGCAAATTGCTATTGTCGCAGGGAGGCTCTGAAGGATTTGTAGACAACATTCTCTATGCGGTTGCTGTTCCAGCCTATGAAAAACGAGTTAAAGAAATTGTGGATGGTAGGAAAGTAGATGGAAGTTCAAAAGATTTCTGGGGTGGAATCATGTTCGGAAAAATTTCGCCAGAAATGGTGAGCTATTATCCATGGGTTGCTCAGACTCCGTCTTCCCAAAAGGCTCGTGACTATTTGCGAAGCAAGGTGTTGGAGCCTATGCTGTACGAGGGCAGGCAGCCCACTGAGGCCGAGATGGAGCGCCATACTTTTGAGATTAAAAAATTACTTAAAGATGCCTCTTCGGAGGCGCCCAGTACGAAAAAGCGTCTCACAACCCAACCCAAGAGGGGGCGTTCGCGCCGATAAAATTTAGCCGATAAAATTTATTTGAGGAGTTTAGATGAGGGCATATTGGAGTATAATTTTATTGTTTTTAGGGAGTCAGATGGCGTTTTCAAATGGAGCGGGACCTGCGGTCCCTAAAGATTATTTTGAATTGACGGAATTTTCAGAAGTTGTTCTGGATATGCGCTATGCGAGCACAAACAATTTTTTAAATGAAAATATTTATGGTGATTTTACGAGAGCTTTTTTGCATAGAGACACAAAGGTTCAGTTTGCAAAGATAACCGCTTATTTAAAGATAAAGAAACCGGGCTGGAAACTTCTAATATTTGATGCCTTACGTCCTCACTCGATGCAAAAGAAGTTATGGGCCAAGGTCGAGGGTACCGATGAAGAGCGATATGTTATGAATCCAAAGTACGGATCAATACACAGTTTTGGATTCGCTTTAGATTTGTCATTGCTGGATGCCGAGGGACATGAAGTAGATATGGGGACGGGCTTTGATTCGTTTGTACGAATGTCGCAACCTAAGTATGAAGATGAGTTTTTCTCGGCGGGGAAATTGTCTCGCCAGCAATTGAATAATCGAAAACTATTGCGGGAAATTATGGGAGCTGGAGGCTTCAAAGTTATTCCAAATGAATGGTGGCACTTTGAAGCCCAGCAAGGTTCGGTCGTTCGAAAAAAGTATCCTCTCTTCGATCGCTAACTAGATAATACTCAAATCAATTCCAGGGCCAAAATGAAGCTCTTGGGCCTTCACCTGGAGGAACAGCAACGATTCCGGAGCGGTAGTTTCCGCGAGGAGCACCGCCGCTTTCAATGGGATTGAAGTCAGACGATTCAACCGAATTGGCATCCCTTATGTCTCGGGTACTGTGTGCTTCAATGACTTTTCCTTTGTATCCAGGAAACACGTGGTAGCCAGCGTGGGCGACTCCGACGAAGACGCTTGCATCGTCAAGGACGCGTGGAGGGCGTGTTCCAAAGCCCACCAATGTTTCTGCGTCATCTATGGAGTTCATGTAGTACTTCTTGTTCTTGGTGGCTGTGCTGTATCGGTAAGCATGGTAGCCCCATGTCCCGTTGTTAGATGGGTTTCTTCTTTTTTCGTCAGAATCCCAAGCATTATTTTGTGAAGGATCTGGATTCCAATACATGACGTACCAACCTAAGCGGCGAAAGCCGTCGATTAAAGCAGAGCCATCATAGGAGTTTGCGGCAACATAGCGTTTGATTCTTGCCCAAACAGCGCCTTGGCCCGTTTGATTGAAGGCGCGTTCAAAGCACTTAGTCGCAAGTCCGACACAGCTAGTTGGCTTCATGACATCAACTAGGTTCGGATCTTTTCCTATGGATCGTAAGAAATTTCTTCTTCCGTTGTATCCGAGGCGCTTGAAAGACGAATTGCTTCCGTAAAAGGGAGAAATTCCATATCGGCGATAGAAATTTAGATGATGTTGGTAATCAGCATTTAGACATTCTTGCATAGTGCGTGAAAACTGCCACATTTCAGAAACGTGCTTTGATTTTTCTTGTGCTGAGGCTTCAAAGCTTCCTCTAAAAGATTCTGCCAAGACTTTCGGGGTGAATAAGCCTAGCGCAACATTCAAAACAACAGCTGCGACAAGGGAGTAAAAAGTTGAAGAATGAAAATTTAAAAACTTATTTTTTGGATTTGTCATGGTGCGATGCATAGCGTTCTACGGTGGGGGGCGTCAATTCAAATTTAGCTATGAAAAAGGCAGTTTTCCAAGTCTCTCAAACATCTAGAACACTTGACGCTTAGCGCATAATTTTGTCACTCAAACATGACGCAGCTCATTAAAGATCCAAGGTTCGTTCCGGTGCTATTGTGCAGCGGGCCAAAGTGATTGTAGGAGCGTCCATTGCGAAAATTTAGTGAAACACATCTGTCGCTTGGTGACTTAAGACTATTGTTATTTCGAATGTTGCTATTGTCTGTTCGGTAAGAATTTTTTGAATTGGCTTGAACATAAAGTGTGTCGAGTATTTTGCTAGTTCCGCAAAATGAATTGAAAACTTGTTTGGCGCTTCCTAAAATTCTTATCATTTCACTAGAGCTAGCTTTTTCAGAAATTTTACAACTTGTATTTTTTTTATTCCATCGCCGGATACAACTTTGAATGTTTCCGTTTGATCCTGGAGCAAATTGAAACAAACCAATGTTTAGTTTTGACGCTTCAGACTGATTCGGGTCGATGTAAAAATTTACGCCTTGCGGGCGCTCATATCCAGATGGGGCGTATCGTCTCGAGATAGATTCAGATCGCGAGGTGTCTGGGTCTCCCAGCGATTCAATGTAGCTAAGGCATCCCATAAATCTTACCCAAAGTTGTTTAAGGTCGGCACGTGCTTCGGGATTGCCTTGCAAAGCACGGTCGCGTAGCGAATTGTATCTGCTTACAAAATTACTAAGATTCTGAATTGTTTTGCTTGAAGGCATTTTGGCGGCGGTGCTTGAAGTCGACATATTTCTTTGAAGGCTTGATTCGCTCACAGAACAGAAGCGGTGACTCATAAGAGACACGTTGACTTTGTTTGGGGGATTATAAATTTGATAGGGATCATAAGAAGGGGATGCGATGTAGTCGAGTTCCTGAGGCCGGGCATCAAAGGCTTCGTTGATACCCCAGCCAACAATTTCTGCGAAGGTGTCTCCATTTTTGGCGAGCGTACATGAATCTGTAGGATGACTTGCTGGTTCGCGATTTCTAATCAATTGAGAATCCGACCGATAGTCATCAACTTTTCTTCCTATGTTGAGGTAGTCATCCCAGGCAGAGCTAGGGTCGGCCGGCGGTGTTGCCTTTGGTTTCTTGGACCCAAATGCGTGGACTGGCAGGCAAATGATGAAGCAAACAGAAAGGCAAAGAGCTCCAAAGCATTTGCTAACCTTTTGCGAAACCATGATTTTTCTTCGACAAAAAAGAAAAAAAACCTAAGCAAATTCCGAAGCTTTTGGCGGAGTCGGCCGTCTTGGAGATCAGGGGTTGACACGCCGCTCCATGCGAGGCTAGGAGTATAACGCATGGGGTCTAAATGTCTGTGAATTGGAGCTTGAAGATGAGAAGCAAGTTTTTATTGTTAAAGCAAAAATTGGCCTTTCTAGGGCTCGGTTTTGTCTTGCTTCTTGCCGTGGCGGCGTGTGGTCGCCAGGAAAAGGATTTTGTTGGTTCCACGACTCCCCAGCCCTCTTCTAAGGAAGTTCTGGGTGGGCAGGCTGGTACTTTTATTAAGAACTGGCGCGAAAAAAACCAGATTTCCCAAAACAATTCAATTCCTATAGATGATATCAATGTTCAAATATTGGGCAGCGATCCCGAATCGCCTGCATCTGTTTTTCAAAGAATTCAGTTAACCGCTTTGGCATTGTTTAAGAGTTATCAAGCTTCTGTGAAATCGTCGGTCAAAGACTTTGATAAGCAAGGTGAGTTAGAGATCGATGCTGTTGATTTTTGTCCTTTGCTTGAGGCCATATACAAAAGCAAGACTCAAACACCCTTTGATGGAAGTGATCGGATGATTGCTGAAGCGCTTTTTTTAAAGGATGCGAAATGCGGCGAAGGCATTCTTTCTAACGTTACCATTTCAGGGAAATCAGGAAAATATCTAGTCGACTTCGAGTTGAACGATGATCTTGATGTTGAAAGCTTCAGATCAACTTATCGTGCAAACAGGGGACACCTGCAATTCAATTTATATGAGGACACAAAGCCCGCTTTAGCATTGGGGCTTATTCGTGAGCTCAATGGCAACTCTTCCTTTAAGAAGGAACTTGAAAAACTATTTGTACGATACCCGATTGGGTTTGATATTGCGGCTGCTTTGAGCGCGGTGATGGATGCTTACAAAAATGACGCTGATCCAAATCAGGCCCTGCGAGTTTTAGGGAATTACAAAATTTTTCTTTCGGTACCTGTGGCTTCTCTAAATAATTTAAGTTTTAAAAAATCTGGTTCCTATAGGTCATGGGGGAGCGCGGGATCCGAGTTTTTGATGCATGCTCCGCCCATGGCTCAAAAGACCAGAGAGATGGGTTTTGGAAAATCTGTATTTTCTGTTCGGATGTTGGAAGAGGCGTATCGTTCAGGGGTGGAATTAAGTGTTGGTGAGGCGCGATTGCTTACCGATATCAAATTAAATGATACTTGGAAAAATGTTGCCGAAGCTACTTTGAGATCGGTTAGTCAGACGATTGAAAACCATTTTGATGCCATTTCTCGCACCGGCATTGGCATTATGTATGGCCCTCGATCGCGATATGCGTCGTTGACTGACTCCGAAAAGCTAAAATTCATAGAGCAAAATAAAAAATTTGCCGCCAAGATTATCGAGCCAGTTGAAACGTCTTGCATTGGTTTTGTGCAATCGCAGCTTCGTATTGGCTATCAAGAGGCGGGCCTAGGTGATCGCTTTAAGGAAATTGACAAAGTCATATACGGGAACAGTGGACAAGGAACCTATTTGATCAATGAGCTTAAAAAAGATGGCTGGAAAACGATTTATTGGAATCCAGACAAGCGTGACCCCACGGAAAGAGTTGTAAAACCTTCGATTTCTAACGATCATCACATCTGGACTTGGGCAATGTTGAGAGATGGGCACAAGTACATGCAAGATGTTATGAGCTACGGCAAAGTGTTTCCTGGAATCGCAGTGGACTTTATGGCTTTAGACTTTAGACCCACGAATCCTAAAAAAACTAAATTGAACGAAGTCGCTTTCAAGAAGCTGCAGGAACTGCCGTTTTTTGTTGGAGTCGCAAATGGTGGCTATCATGTTTATATGGGGTCGCATGGGATGATTATTGAATCTCATAGTACCCGAAATCCAACCGATGCCACGAATATTGAGCTTCGTCCTTTTAACCAATTCGGAATGCTTAAAAATGAGGGTTACCTGTCGGGTGTAATCGCAGTGCCTCCGGGTCCATGGGCAAGTGGTTTAACTAAAAAACTTTTGGAGTAATTGATATGAATAACGTATTTGTAAAATTTAACCTACTTATTATTGCCATGATTTGTTTTGAATCTAAGGCTGATATGCCATATCAGGGTCAGGCATTGATGCTGCCCTGGGGCCAGGCTAAGTCGGTTGATCGTGCTTGGGGGCGAGATCAGCTTTCAGAATTTAGGAATCAAGTTCGTTTGGATACATGTCTTCAGCCTGATCGCCGAAACAACTCGTTTGGCCTAAGCATTGAAGCCGCTGTTCGTGCCTCGTTGGATGCAAAGAAAATTAAAACTAATTCCGCAATTCAAAGAGGCTACGGTTTACCTATCGAAGATCGTTCGGAAGCAGTGAGCTTGTTGAGTCATCCACTATGTGAGCAAGATCGTGCGGATATTGCACATATGTTGGGAGAAGATTTTGTTCCTGATGCTGCTTCGCTTAAATATTTGAAGGACTTTGCCAGTGAATCAAATCGAGAGCGCTCAAGCGCATTGCGCGGAGATCGAAAATCGTTAGAGAGGTTTGCGAAACGGTGGACGGTACTTATGGGATGTCTCGCTTATGCCGAGTCTTTGGATATTATTAATCCTGAAGTTGAAAAAGAGGCCGATGAAAATTTTGAGACAGCACTTTTGAAACAAGGGAATGTGGCAAAATTTTTTGTGGGAGAATTTGATCAAATTCAAAGACCAAAGGGAGTATGGTTTGGTGCCGATCGAAATGGAAATTATTATATTAAGCTTAGGGCCTTTGCGGCGAAGGGAACTCTGACGGAAGATGTTAAAAAAGAGCTAGATAGGCAATACCCTACTTGGCCAGTGGTTGGTTTGTTTCAGTTCAACGCGAGTACCTCTGGAAACGCTGGCCCGTGTGTAGAGCAGTGGAATGAGATGTTTTCCGGAAGGCGCACCTGCCAAATCGATTCATCAAGTAATGATCAATTGCTAATGGGATTTGCATCGCACGGGCAATCACTTAATGCCTATTGTGGAGTTCAGAAAATCGTTCAATCATTTAACTCACAAATCAATACCGTTCACGCGACGGGAACAGATCGTTCAAATACGAGCGATCGCCAAAAAATAAAAAATCCAAGAAATCGATGTGTGAGTTTAGTTTCTAGGGCGGGTAGAGGAAATGTCTATTCGCATTTTGGCCCCCTTAGAAATTCAGTAAAAGACAATCTTAAAAAAGTTTTAGAATGTACAAAAAATGCTTTGAAATAAAATAAACCAACAACTTTTAAGTCTCTGGGGAGAGTTATGAAAACAAATAAATTGATATCAATACGTGCAAATCCTATTTTGGCAACCGGTGTTTTTGTTGGGCTGTCTATACTAAATGTCGAGCTTCAGGCAGGAGTATTTTTCACTAAGGCATTAGACGAGGACGGAGAAGTCCTCCGCTTTAAGGGCGAGGAAAACTTAAATGGTTTTTCTGAATGGATGGTCCAATGGAATGAATGTTCTAGCGGCGTTGGAAAAATTTCTGGTCAGGTTACTTGGGACTATGCGGCTGCTCGTACAGAAGTAAGCTGGCCTACAGATTCTAAATTGTTAGTTGGCTGTGCCTCTAGGACGATGTCCGAAAAATTGAATATATTTTTCAACGATAATTTTGCGTACTGTGCAGCCTTTGCGTCAACGCCTGCTGCGAGACAGGAAATTTCGAAGTCTGTTTCAAGGGTGGATGACAAAAGTGACTGTAGCGGTGTTGACAATATCATTGTTGCGGCAGTTGGTCGGGCAGAGCGTGAGCTCAAGTCTGAGATTGAAGCTTCGGTTAGAGATGTTTCAAGAATAGAAATTCTTCATCAGGGAATTCTTGCCGATGAAAATCATTCTTCTACTAGTTATCATTCGAAGCCCACAATGAGAGCTATTGATATTTCACATATTCGGCTCCGAACAAATGGCGGTTTTGTGAAGACTTATCAGCACAACGTGGGAACCTATGCGGAAAATCTTGATATCGCGAAAAAGTCCTCGCTAAAAACAATCTCTCAGTTGGTTCAGCAAAGATTTTGGCGTGCCTTCGGAGCCTGTATGACGTCTAAGGGCGGTGCTGTGATTTCCAAAACCTTGCACCACAGTGGGGCGGGGCTTAGGCACGCTGGCCATATGCATGTGTCGCTTCCATTTAAGAACAAAGGAAACTACAACTCTAAGAGCGTCACTCCCAAACCGGCAGTAACTTTTTAATTGCTGAGAAAAATTTACTGAGATCTTGGACGTTCTGCTTCAAACGGAAATCCAATGGCAATGATAAATTTGTTGCTATTGGAGCGGATAGCCGTTTTGGCTGGCGCATTTATTCCGTATTTTAATCCTGCTACAGAGAATTCGTAACCAAGTTCTAGGTAGGTGCCAATGCGACCGTTAAAATCAAAAAGGTACCTTGCATAGGGATTGAGGCTTACGGAGGCAAAACTGTCTTTTGCTTCGTCTGTAGAGTCCATCGCCCAGGTGTATCCCACGCCGAGCCCGTAGATGATTCCCGTCGAATTGCCGGAATCGTTGAGGGAGAAATGATTTGAGATTCTAAAGAGAGCCGTTAGGTCGTTATAATTGCCGCCGGTTCCGTAATGAATTGAGAGAGAGGGCCCGGTAGAGACTCTGTAAAAATCGATGCCGTATCTTGTTCGAGATCCTCCACCTATTGCCATAGTAATTTGCGGCGCAATAACGGCCTCAAGGCCATCGTCTGCAAGGGCTTCGCTCGAAATCAATGATGTCAGAGCTAAAAGCGCTGTCGAAATGACGCCAAGACTGGCCAGAGTGGTCAAGCGTCTGCATGCCTCCTTCAGGGCTTGTTTGCATAGCGAAAGATTCGTAAATTTAAAACTAAACATGCCTTAAGATTAGTCTCCCGCATAGAAGCTCGCAAGTAGTGGTGGCATATGATTTTGTCAGGTGTTGCGAGCTGCTTAAATGAGTTCTAGATTGTTTAGCAATGACTCACAAGGATATTGCCATCGTAACTGGAGCCAGCAGCGGAATTGGACGTGAAATAGCACGACTTCTTAGAAAAGAAGATGATCTTGAGTTGTGGTTAGTGGCGAGACGCAAAGATAGGCTAGAGGCTGTCGCAGCCGAATTGTCCGGAGAAGGGCATAGTGTTCGAGTCTTAGACTACGATTTAGTTGATCCGAATTCTTGGCTAAAACTACAGAATGAGCTTAAGGCATCGGGACAAAATTTGAGGTGGCTGATAAACAATGCCGGTTTTGGATTTAATGGTTCCTTTTTGCTTCAGGAAATTAGCCACGTTGAAAAAATGATTATGCTTAATGTTCTCGCCTCGACTTCGATCACGCGGCGGTTGTTGCCTTTTATGAAAAAAGGATCAAAAGTTGTTAACATCTCTAGCTCATTAGCATTTGTTCCGGCTCCGTTTTATTCCGTTTATGCTGCGACAAAAGCTTTTGTCTTGAGTTTTTCGGTGGCCCTGTCAGAAGAACTTAAAGAGATGGGAATAAGTGTCAGTGCCGTTTGTCCGGGCCCTGTTGAAACCGAGTTTTTTGATACGGCCTCAGCGGAAACTCCGAAATATGTTATCGAAGATCCAAAACACACGGCATTTTTAGCTATAGAGCAGGCTGCTCAAGGAAAGCCCATCATTCTGACGGGCTTTATGTCTTGGGTTATGTTGCTAATGGCCACGGTTCTGCCTCGAATTTGGATTGCAAAACTAGTTTCGAATCAAACGAAGAAGTAATCCTTTTCAAGGAAGATTTTCGCAGGTCTCTTCCGAGGGGTGATCGTGACGAATGGTGCTTTTGTAGGTTTCGATATAGTTGATATCGACAATCATCGTTCCGCTTTCAGACTCTTGCGGTGAATAGCTTCCATGCTCAAAATGATAGTCAATTTCATTGATGCCATTTTTAACCTGAAATCCAACAAAGGTATCGGAGTAGTGAAGCAATATGCTTATGTAGTTGTTGCCTGAATAGGAGATAACGCCTGTGTTATTTTCGGGAAGTGTGCGGTTGCTAACCTCTGCGTTCAATATGCTGGGATCATCAAGTTCTGAATAAATGCGTACCCAGCGACTCGGGGAGCTAATTTCTTTTGTTTCCTCGGACGTTAGATTTCCGTCGCAATCATAGGTTCTGACGGGAGCAAAAATTCTTTCGAGGTCTATTTTGTTTGTGGCACCTTGCCTTAGAGTAAGTCCGCATCCATTAAGAGTTGTGACAAATAAAAGGTAAGCGACACCCGTGACCCGTTGGGCCTTTTTAAAATTTTTCATAATGTTCTCCTGTTAAGGGTTAAGTTTTGTTCTTACTGAACGGGGTTGATGAAGGCTTCCTTCCTCCAAAATTTAAGAACTTTATTTTTATAAATAAATTGATTGAAGCTATCGCTAACTGTTGAGCAAGAAATGTTTTCATAGCGACTTAAATCTATTTCTAGACCAGAGTCTTTGATTTCTTTAGTCGCAGCTTTGATGGCATCTTGTTGGGTGTCAACACAGCCGACATAGCTAATGTCTCCGGCGCAGAAATCGACCCAAACGCAGTGTTGTTCTAGAACATCATCCGCATACGTTTTAGAATCAGGATTGCCATTATGAGATCCGCCCAAGCCTCGAATTTCTCCGCCAAAACAGGCTGATAAACATAAAAGGATTGCGGAGTTGATGATTTGCTTTGTTTTCATAAATTAGCTTCCTTCGTGCGTTCACTGAGTGGAAATAATTGCAAATTGAGTTGGTAGATTCTATCTGGACACGGCACATTTTTGTCACTCGCTAGTTGAAGAATATCTTTTATAAATCTTTGGACTAGCTCACGACTTTTTAAATAAGCATTGTTATCAAGGCTAAGTGTGATTCCCGTGAATTCTCGTTCCTTGGCGCTAAAAAACTCCAGGGCTTTGGTGGATTCAATGATCATTTGTTTTAGCTGTGATGCCGCAAGAGCATTTTGGACTAGATGACCGGTGCTAATGACCACATCTTTGGCCTGGAGTTTTCCATTTTTATCTCTTACGGCTATGCCGCTGTTTTCTAGAGCTTCAAGGCCCATGGCAACTTCGCTCGGGCTCACAGAATTATAAAGCAATTCCGAAATCCAGTGAGGGTCCTCGCGAAAGTATTTAAGATTCAGGACTTCTCGTAACATAGGGTAATACCATTTGTCATAGAGAGAGGCATGGGATTGGGGAATGTGTTGAGACTCGACTTCAGCTCGCAATTTAATTACGTATCGTGCGTGAAAACTTTTTTCATCGATGCTTCGTGATTGATTCATTTTTACTAAGTGATGGAAATAATGTGAGCGGACTGAATCGAGCTGAAGCGTTTTTGAAAAACGCGAAATCATGGGGAGGGACAGATTTCGTTTGCCTTCCATAATCAGCTTCCAATAGTTGGTTGACTTCAGTCCGCTTCGCAGGGACAAGTATCGAAAACTCATTTTAGAGTTTTTCTTCTTATTGGCTAAGTACCAATCCTTTAAATAACTTCTGAAATCTTCGTATTCTAAAACTTCAGGGAGCAAGCTAGTGGATTCATGTTCCATACATATAGGTATACGGTTAATTCCCGGTTATCTAAAGAGAACGAGGGGTATTTGTGGTTAAAAATGTATTCCCATTGTATACGCCTGGCCCATTCTAATGCTAAATCGGAAGGCATGAAGGCTTCCAAATTGCGATTATCCTTGAAGGATCGGCAAGATCTGGAATCGTTTTTGGATAAAGACATTTGGATGCAGTGCGGGGTCGAACTTGTGACCTCGGATGCCTCTCCAGATGAGGCTGTTTCATCTTATGTTGACGGATTTTTTTTGCATCAAGAAGAGTCAAAGCAGTGGCTTCTAAAAGATCTAAGTGAGCCCAGGTGGCGACCTTTGATGGTGAGTTTCGAAACTTCTGATTGGAAATTGAGAATTCGGAGAACTTGGAACTCTAAAGAGTTGTTGCGAGATGCTCTAGGTGCGAAGCGAGGGGAAGTTCTAAAAATAGTCGATGGGACGGCTGGGCTCGGAGCGGATGCCTTTATGATGGCTCTTTGGGGGCATGAGGTTTTGGCTTTCGAAAAAAATCCACTCTTAGCATTTTTGTTGTCTGCTGCCATAGAGTCCTTTTTAAACTCTGATGCAGAGGAAAAGCCTCATTTGAAATGTGTGGCCGATGCTTTTGCTTGTTCAAAGTTAGAAATAGATCCTCTTGTGGATGTTTTGTATTTGGACCCTATTTATCCAGAAAAGAAAAAAGTCGCTCTCAATAAAAAAGAATTAAGAATCGTCAAAAAACTAGTAGGTCCAGCTGAACTCTCAGATGATGAGCTAACTGTGCTCATTTTGGAGTGTCTTCCAAGTGTTCGCAGGCGAGTTGTTGTTAAACGGCCAAGCTGGAGCCCTAGACTGGAATTCGCAGGCAATGCCGTTCGGTCTGTAGAGGGAAAAAGCACTCGATTCGATATTTTTGATAGAAGTTTGCTGCCGCCTGTTTAGAAGCGTCGGGCTAATTGTCGCTCATTGTTTAAGCTTGGGCTTCTCAAAGGGGGCATAGAGGCACTATCCTCAGAGTATGGAAGACAAGATTTGGTTCAAGCAGTATCCGGAACAAGTTCCTCACTCAATCGATTTAGAGGAATTTGCATCAATCGCAGATGTCTTCGAAAAATGCGTCGCTAAATATAGGCCTTTAGGATCCTTCACTAGTTTCGGTAAGACGATCTCTTACGGTGATCTAGACAGAATGAGTCGAGACTTTGCGGCTTATCTTCAGAATGTCTTGGGGTTGAAAAAGGGAGACCGTGTGGCATTGGTGATGCCAAACATTTTGCAATACCCCGTCGCGCTTTTCGGAGTTCTGCGAGCTGGCTGTATTGTTGTCAATACCAACCCTCTCTACACACCTAGGGAGATGGAACATCAGCTCAAGGATTCGGGAGCTCGTGCCATTATCATTTTGGAGAACATGGCGCATACCTTTGAAAAAATACAAGGCAATGTTCCCGTTGAGCACGTTATCACTACCGAGCTCGGCGATCTTTTGAGCTTTCCAAAAAAATTCATTGTCAATACGGTGGTAAAACGCATAAAAAAATTGGTGCCTCCATTCAATCTTCCGAAGGCGGTAAGTTTTTCGAAGGCTTTATTAATGGGGTCTATTCAGAGTTTTCATAGGGTTGATATCGGGCCCGAAGATTTGGCATTCTTGCAATATACAGGTGGCACAACGGGGGTGGCGAAGGGCGCGATGCTTACTCATAGAAATATTGTTGCAAATATGCAGCAAATTTCGGCGTGGATTTCGCCTCGATTAAAAGAAGCAGAGGAAATTGTGGTGGCGCCGCTACCTCTCTATCATATATTTTCGCTGACCTTAAATGGGTTGTGTTTTATGAAAATAGGTGGGCGAAATATTTTGATCGCTAATCCTCGTGATATTCCAGGCTTTGTAAAAGAAATTAAAAACGAAAAGTTTAGCGTTTTTGTCGGGCTCAATACTTTGTTCAATGGCTTGCTTCATAATGAAGACTTTCGTTCATTAGATTTCTCTCATCTAAAAGTTGCAGTTGGCGGAGGAATGGCCGTTCAAAGGGCGGTCAATGAAAAATGGGAGAAGCTTACGGGACAACCCATTTTGGAAGGTTATGGTCTTACGGAGACATCACCCTTGCTTTCTTGCAATCCGCTGGGAGGAGCAGGAAATAGAACGGGAACCATTGGCTTGCCGGCTCCCGATACCGATATCAAAATCATGCTCGATGATACCCAGGAAGCTGTTCAGGGTGAGGCGGGAGAACTTTGGGCGAAGGGGCCTCAAGTCATGCGTGGATATTGGGAGAGACCCGATGAAACGGCAAAGGTCTTGACCGATGATGGCTGGTTTAAGACTGGTGATATTGCGGTAATGGAGCGCGATGGATTTTTTAAAATTGTAGATAGAAAAAAGGATATGATCCTGGTTTCGGGATTCAATGTTTATCCAAATGAAATTGAAGACGTTGTTGCAACGCATGAGTCTGTGCTGGAATCCGCTGCCATTGGGGTGCCGAGCGAAAAGTCTGGAGAAGTCGTTAAACTTTTTGTGGTTAGAAAAGACGCTTCCCTTACTGAGGAGGCGATTCTCAAGCATTGTAGGGAGCATTTGACAGGTTACAAAATTCCTAAGATTGTGGAGTTTAGAGATGAGCTTCCTAAATCTAATGTGGGAAAAATTCTTAGAAAAGAACTGAGATCCTAAGAATTGGCTTGTTAAGTGCTTCAAGGAGAAGATCATGGGTAGAGGTTGGATTAACGCAATTCGCGAAGTGAACGCGGCAAAAAAAGGCAAAATATTTACAAAACTTTCTAGAGAAATTTCTGTAGCCGTAAAGATTGGTGGCGCCGATCCGGATGCAAACTCTCGTTTAAGAATGGCACTTAAAGATGCACGCACTCAATCTATGCCAAGAGACACAATTGAACGTGCCATCAAAAAAGGTACGGGCGAGGGTGGCGACGATAACTACGAAGAGTTGACCTACGAAGGTTATGGTCCGCATGGCGTTGCATTGTTGGTCGAAACACTGACCGATAATAAAAATCGAACTGTTCAAGATTTGCGAGCCATGTTTGTTCGTGGCGGTGGAAACTTGGGAGAATCTGGATCGGTGCTATGGATGTTTGATCGCATTGGATCGATCATCGCAAAACCGGAGCAAGAAAATCTTGATGCGGAAGAGGCGGCGATTGTCGCCGGCGCGGACGAGGTCGAGTCGCTCGAAGATGGTCAGTTTCAATTTATTTGTGATCCGCAAGAAGTCGACGCTGTCCAAAGTGCGTTGGGATCTGGTGGCGGATGGCAGGTGCTCAAATACGAAATATCCTTCCGTGCAAAAACGCCTCAAGATATTAGCGAAGAGCAGGAAAATGATTTGCGTACCCTAATGGACAAACTAGAAGATCATGACGACGTGAAGAAGATTCATTTGTCGTTGTAGTTATTCTTTTACGTATTCAATTTTTGAACATTGAATACGTCCAGGCGCTACTTTTTGATTTTTAAGAGGGCCATGAAGCGTTAGGCGCGCGGGATTTTTTGCACCTAAAACAAACAAAACTTCGGGTTGAACCCCGCCGAGGCGACTGCTTGAGCTCGGTCCTTTTTCATAGCCACCAACGACGATTACGTATCGGCCATTATAGGACATGAGCCACTTTTCTCCGCGCTTCGGCATGGATGAATCTTTGAACATCATGTTAAAAATATACATTTCCTCTTTAGCGCTTGGTTTAACCGGCCCTATAGAGCCTTGGCCAGCCTTGCCGTTTTCGGGAGGCGTCCAACGTTTGGCCCAGCGATTGGGATATATTTTAGAAATCTCCGCGCCGAGTATCTTGGCGGATCTTTGTAGGTGCTCGTCGATTTTTTCCGTATTTGATTCTGGAAATCCTTTGATCTCATCTTCCTTCGTGACCAGATGCCCCTCTTGATAAAATATTCCGGATTTCGGAAGGTAAATGGTATCGCTCCATTTTTTTGGAATGCCACGGTTAACTGAAGTTTTTATGATTCTACAATCATTCAATTCGTTGCTTTCTTCGGGAACGTTTTCTGAGGAACCAAACAATTTATCCAATTCATTTTCGTTTAGCGAAAGATCACCATTGGGGGGGGAATCGGCGAAGCTTAAAAGATGTATTGCTGATTGTGGGAGGCACCCGGTGGTGAGCAATAGGATAGCGCCGAGAACAAAAAATTTTTCTGAAATGTATTTGTCCGGCTTTTTCATCGCAAAATCTTTCTTACTGCGAGGTTAAAAGGGGCTGCCTTACTTCGGGTGGAGGGGGG
>JBGSZX010000033.1:0-88708 GCA_041750195.1 Bdellovibrionota bacterium
GCACCGGGCAGGCGTCAGCCCCTATACTTCGACTTCTACGTCTTAGCAGAGACCTGTGTTTTTGATAAACAGTCGCTACCCCCATTTCACTGCGACCTCTCAGTGCTTCGCCACGCGAGGTGACTGACACTAAAAGGCACACCTTCTTCCGAAGTTACGGTGCAAATTTGCAGAGTTCCTTAACCATAGTTATCTCAAGCGCCTTAGGATATTCACCCCAACCACCTGTGTCGGTTTCCGGTACGGGCAATTTTATAACTCAACTACGAAGCTTTTCTCGGCAACATAAGCCCAGCGACTTGGGGCCAAAAGGCCTTCCGTCCTCCGTCTCAGAGAATGGCTAGCGGATTTACCTACTAGCCCTCCTACGCGGACTCAGCACCTATTCCAACAGGTGCCTCGCTTGCTTCTTTGCGTCCCTCCTTAGTTTCAAACATTACAAAACTGGTGCAGGAATATTAACCTGCTTTCCATCGTCTACGCCTTTCGGCCTCGACTTAGGGCCCGACTAACCCTGGGAGGATGAACCTTCCCCAGGAACCCTTGGTTTTTCGGCGAACGAGTTTTTCACTCGTTTTGTCGCTACTCATGCCGGCATTATCTCTTCTGTCTCGTCCACGTGTTCTCTCGATCACGCTTCGGCCTACAACAGAATGCTCTCCTACCGCTCCTCACGAAGAGGAACCCGTAGCTTCGGTACAATACTTAGCCCCGTTACACTTTCCGCGCAGACTCGCTTGACCAGTGAGCTATTACGCTTTCTTTAAAGGATGGCTGCTTCTAAGCCAACCTCCTGGCTGTCTGAGCAAATCCACATCGTTTACCACTTAGTATTGATTTGGGGACCTTAGCTGACGATCCGGGCTCTTTCCCTCTCGACAATGGGCCTTATCACTCACTGTCTGCCTGCCATGATACGAATTTAGGAATTCGGAGTTTGATTGGGTTTGGTAATCCGGTAAGACCCCTAGCCCATTCAGTGCTCTACCTCCCAAATTTATTACATGACGCTATACCTAGATATATTTCGAAGAGAACCAGCTATCTCCTAGTTTGATTAGCCTTTCACCCCTATCCACAAGTCATCCGAGAAATTTTCAACTTTCAACGGTTCGAGCCTCCACATGTTGTTACACATGCTTCACTCTGCTCATGGATAGATCACTAGGTTTCGGGTCTATACCCAGCAACTTGACGCCCTATTCAGACTCGCTTTCGCTACGGCTACACCAAAATGGCTTAACCTTGCTACTGAGTATAACTCGCCGGCTCATTATGCAAAAGGCACGCCGTCGAGCTTTGCCTTGCGGCCATAGCTCTTCGACTGCTTGTAAACACACGATTTCAAAGTCTATTTCACTCCCCTTTCGGGGTTCTTTTCACCTTTCCCTCACGGTACTTGTTCACTATCGGTCACTGAGTAGTATTTAGGCTTGGAAGATGGTCCTCCCAGATTCCTTCAGGGTTACACGTGCCCCAAAGTACTCAGGATACTGCTAGGTATATTCTCGATTTCGACTACAGGGCTATCACCTTTTGTAGCGCCGCTTTCCAGGGGCTTCGTCTATCAAGAATAAGTCCACATTGCAGTCCTACAACCCCGACTATGTTGCCACAATCGGTTTGGCCTGTACCCCGTTCGCTCGCCACTACTTAGGGTATCTTTTTTAATTTCTTTTCCTCCAGGTACTTAGATGTTTCAGTTCCCTGGGTTTGCTTCCTACGCCTATTGATTCAGCGTAGGATACCCGTATTAACAGGTGAGTTTCCTCATTCGGACATTTACGGATCGATGCTTGATTACCAGCTCCCCGTAACTTATCGCAGGTTTCCACGTCCTTCATCGCCTCTCAGTACCAAGGCATCCATCGTGTGCTCTTAGTAGCTTGACAATTTTGTTATCTTAATTTTGCTTGAGATTCAGCATTACGAATTAGCCTGACAAATTACTTGCCTACTAACCGCTTGCTATGACAGATTGCTTTAAACATTTCGCTGACAATTACAAAAGTAATTATCATACCGATCTTTAAGACCGGATTATCGAAATTCAAAATCTTTCTATCTATCTTGAACTTTACTCTTAACCAAATTTTCAAAGAACGCCTTCCGAACAAAAACCAATCATGAATAAATTCACAATTGGTTTCGACCCGAAAGTCGAATTCTGACGACCAGAACTCTGAGATCCACGTAAGCTGGTGGGCCTAAGAAGAGTTGAACTTCTGACCTCGTCCTTATCAGGGACGCGCTCTAACCAACTGAGCTATAGGCCCTTCTTAACGCCAACCATAGTTGGACTCTCAAAGCTAAATAGTAAGGATAGACTGGATGGAATAACATTGCTGCTATTCCGGACACTCTTAAGTACCTTTAGTACAAAGTCTGCATGATAAATCATACTGACTTGAGCGCTTGACCTAAAGATGACCCAGGATCGAAATCCTGGGTCTAATCCTTTAGAAAGGAGGTGATCCAGCCGCAGGTTCCCCTACGGCTACCTTGTTACGACTTCACCCCAATCATCGATCTCTCCTTGGGCGGCTGCCTCCGTGAGGTTAGCTCACCGACGTCTGGAGAAACCAACTTTCGTGGTGTGACGGGCGGTGTGTACAAGACCCGGGAACGTATTCACCGCGGCATGCTGATCCGCGATTACTAGCGATTCCAGCTTCATGGAGTCGAGTTGCAGACTCCAATCCGAACTGAGGATGGTTTTTTGAGGTTGGCTCCCTATTGCTAGTTCGCAGCTCTTTGTACCATCCATTGTATTACGTGTGTAGCCCTGGCCGTAAGGGCCATGAGGACTTGACGTCATCCCCACCTTCCTCCGGTTTAACACCGGCAGTCTCCCTAGAGTGCCCAACTTAATGATGGCAACTAAGGATAAGGGTTGCGCTCGTTGCCGGACTTAACCGAACATCTCACGACACGAGCTGACGACAGCCATGCAGCACCTGTGTCCCCCGCTCCGAAGAGCTAAATCTATTTCTAGAAATATTCGAGGGCATGTCAAGGCCAGGTAAGGTTTTGCGCGTTGCTTCGAATTAAACCACATAATCCACCGCTTGTGCGGGTCCCCGTCAATTCCTTTGAGTTTTAATCTTGCGACCGTACTCCCCAGGCGGGATACTTAACGCGTTAACTAGACTACAGCGGGGGTCAATACCTGCTACAGTGAGTATCCATCGTTTAGGGCGTGGACTACCAGGGTATCTAATCCTGTTTGCTCCCCACGCTTTCGCATCTCAGCGTCAGTTATGGCCCAGATTGCCGCCTTCGCCACCGGTGTTCTACCCAATATCTACGAATTTCACCTCTACACTGGGTATTCCACAATCCTCTACCATACTCGAGCCTGGTAGTTTCAAATGCACGTCCCGGGTTGAGCCCGGGGATTTCACATCTGACTTACCAAACCGCCTACATGCTCTTTACGCCCAGTAATTCCGAACAACGCTCGCACCCTCTGTATTACCGCGGCTGCTGGCACAGAGTTAGCCGGTGCTTCCTCTGCAGGTACCGTCATCCGCAGCTGGTATTAACAACTGCGATTTCTTCCCTGCTGACAGAGCTTTACAACCCGAAGGCCTTCGTCACTCACGCGGCGTCGCTGCGTCAGAGTTTCCTCCATTGCGCAATATTCCCCACTGCTGCCTCCCGTAGGAGTCTGGGCCGTGTTTCAGTCCCAGTGTGGCGGGTAATCCTCTCAGACCCGCTACCCATCGTTGCCTTGGTAAGCTTTTACCTTACCAACTAGCTAATGGGACGCAGACTCATCTCAGGGCGGGAGCCGAAGCCCCCTTTCCTCTCTCTAATCGAATAGAGAGAACGTATGCGGTATTAGCTAAAGTTTCCCTTAGTTATTCCCCACTCCGAGGTAGATTATCTACGTGTTACTCACCCGTGCGCCGCTTTAATCATTCCCGAAGGAACTTTATCGCTCGACTTGCATGTGTTAGGCACGCCGCCAGCGTTCGTTCTGAGCCAGGATCAAACTCTTCATAAAGTTTAAATCCTATAAACACAGACCAAACACTGGTCGGTTTTAATTTCTTAAGACAGACCAAGCTTGATCTGAATTACTGTTTTTAGTTTGTTTAATGTCACAAAAATTTTCTCAAAACTAGACCTTAGAAGATTGTGCAAGCACAAGCGTCCAAGACCTGAATTTCAGAGTCATTTTTTTTCCTTACTATTTAGTTTTCAAAGAACAACAACGAAGGGTGCTTCTACGGATGAGCGAAGACTATGTCAACTGTTTCAGTGAAGTTTTTTTAAGTTTTTTCATTTATTTTATAACCTATTGATTTTATTGACATCAAAGGGGTGTCGAGGGGCAAGTTATACACAGTTTATCCTCAGAGTTATGCACAATTCGCACAAAATTTTCCCTCTTTTTAGCACAGTCCCAAATTTCAAAAGTTCTCAGCCCTAAAACTTACGCCTTCATCCGAAATAATGCGCAAAAACACAGAACTGATAAAAATAATTTACGATGAACTTTGTTTTTTGATCAAAAAGCTCCTACTTTCATAGGGGAAACCAAGAAGCGGAAAAAAATTATGAGTGAAAATAAAAATACAGTCACCTCCCCCATAGATAGTGCATGGAAAGTCGTCGAGAAAAGTCGCCATCCCCTTAGGCCCTATGCCCTTGATTACGTCGGCGAAATTTTTACGAACTTCGAAGAACTCAAGGGCGATCGCTCATACAGAGATGATCCTGCTATCGTAGGCGGAATTGCAGAATTTACTCATCCATCCACTGGTGAAACCGAGGGTGTCTTTATTGTTGCAAACCAAAAGGGACGAAAGACCAAAGAAAAGGTTGAACGCAATTTTGGAATGGCACGCCCCGAGGGATACCGCAAAGCCATGAGACTCTATGATCTCGCCGAACGATTCAAGAAACCCTTGATCACCTTTATTGATACACCCGGCGCCTTTCCTGGAGTGGGCGCAGAAGAGCGTGGGCAAGCGGTAGCTATAGCTGAAAGCATCCGAAAGATGTTTGAAATCGCCTGTCCTTCGATTGGAATCGTAATCGGAGAAGGTGGCTCAGGTGGAGCGCTAGCCCTGGGAGTCACCGATCGATTGTTAATGCTAGAAAATTCTATTTACTCGGTGATTAGTCCCGAAAGTTGTGCCGCAATTTTATGGGGAAACTCAGGAGAAATGAGGCAAGCTGCTTTAGCCCTAAAGCTTTCAGCGAAAGAGACTCTAGAACTTGGACTCTGTGACGGCATTATCGAAGAAAAATTTGAAGGTGCTCATGAAAATCTCGAAGCTTCAGCGAACGTCCTACGGGAGGCGATTTCCAGGGAGCTGCTTTCTTTTCGCGGAAAAGAGATGCTAAGTCTTATCGAAAATCGCTACAATAAATTTCGCAATATTGACTCTCATAATATTAAAAACAAGGCGCGAAGCTGATGCCTCCTTCCTCTGAAAAAAATTCAAAAGAAAAAAACGCGTGGACATCTATGACAGCTTTCGCCGAGCTGGAAAAAGAGTGGCAAGGCCAACATTATAAGTTTCAAGCAAAATGCGTGAACCATAGGTTCTTTGATTTAAAACTAAGAGCTGGTCGAGATTGGCAAATTTTAGAAAATGAAATCAAATCTTGGTTGAAAGCCCCACTCATTAGAGGGAGCTTGGATCTTTGGATTGATTATTCTTCAAATTCTATAGCACCGGAACAGGATTCGACAAAAAATAAAGTCTCTACTTTTCTCAAGCAGTTTAAGTCGGCACTTGAATATGGTGAAGATGTAAAAATGTCGAATCCCATTGTCGGAACCGCCATCAAAGCGTTCGCCCTATTAAACAATTCGCATTTGTGGATGTCCGAATTAGACAATTCCGCCAACGCTTCCCCCAAAGAAATCATTGGCGTGGACAATCTAAAAAAGTGGATTGAAGAGCTTGCTGAAAAACTTCACGAAGAACGCCTGAGAGAAGGGGCTCAAACGCACTTGGCAATTTTGGAAATTCACGATTCCCTCCTGAGATCTTTAAACTTGTTAAACTCAAAAATTCCAGCCCTTCTTGAAGAGTGGCGCAAAAACATGGAAGAACGCATTGCAAAACTCGCAGAAAAGCTCGAGCAGGCGTCACCAGACTCCAGCCGAATTTATCAGGAATTTGTGATGCTAGCCGACAAGAAAGATGTCAGCGAAGAACTTCAAAGGATTGATTCGCATCTAAAAGCTTTGAAGAAAATGTTGGACGCTCCCAGTGAGATGCAAATCGGTAAAAAACTAGATTTTCTTGCCCAAGAGCTCAATCGGGAATTCACAACCTTAAATAATAAGACACAAGACCCCGAAACCTCAGAATTCATTGGTCTCGCAAAGTTACAGGTCGAGAAAATTAGGGAACAAAGCCTAAATTTAGTGTAGAAGAGTTTTGCTACTCGGAAGGTTGCGGGGTTCAAATAGATAATGGCTGAACAAATTAAAATAATGGATGTCGGATTCGGGAACACAGTTCCCAAATCACGAGTGATTGGTTTGATGGCTTACGATTCTGATCCCGTCAAAAGACATTGTCAGGAACTAGAGCGGGCACACAAAGTTATAGACGCTACCAAGGGGCGGAAAGTTCGAACCGTTGTTATTTTGGATTCCAACCATGTCGTCCTTTCTGCCGTCGCCAGAGAGACTTTGTCCGAGCGACTACAAAGTTAGAGCCAACCAGCGCCAAAAATCCATGCACGCGCCGCATTAGTGAACGACAGCGATTTTAGCAAAATCCCGTGTTAATGTGCCTACATGGGATCAAAGTCAGGATTGTTGGTAGTAATTGCGGCGCCGAGCGGGGGTGGGAAAACAACCTTGGCCAATGAATTGATTAACCGTTTTCCGAACGCTCGAAGATCAATCACATGCACCACAAGACCTGCTCGTCCGACAGAAATTCCAGACCAAGATTATATTTTCCTCGGAGAAGATGAATTTGAAAGCATGCTCAATCGCGGAGAATTTGCTGAGTGGGCGATGGTTCATGGATACCGCTACGGAACTCGAAAACAAGTTGTACAAGATTCGCTTGATAAGGGAGAAATCTTGATCATGACGATAGATGTGCAAGGAGCTCAGAGCATTAAGAGCGCCTTCAACCAGGCCATCAGCATTTTTGTCATGCCTCCTGATTTCGATATTTTGGAAAACCGCCTACGCAAACGTGGTACGGAAAACGATGCCGACATTCGCAAGCGCCTTGAAAATGCTAGGAAAGAAATTGCCCTTGCTAACCAATTTGACTTCCAAGTTCTGAATGATCGCCTCGACCGCGCTGCCCTCGAAATTGAATCTATCATTAAGAAAAATCTTGCTTAAGTGAGGCGACAATGTGCCGCGAGAAGGAAGATTGATTAGCGATGACTGACAAGCCTGCCGCTGCTTCAACTTCAAAAAAAGTCCTGCCGACTCCCACCTTTGATGATCTTAAAGCAAAAGTGAAATCCTACTTTCCAGAGGCTGACTTTGGTTTACTACAAAAGGCCCATGACTATGCCCTGTCTTTGCATGAAGGCCAAATGCGCAAATCTGGCGAGCCCTACATTATGCACCCCATAGCCGTTTCATATATTTTAGCCTCCATGAAAATGGACTTGGCCACTATCGTTACAGGGATTTTGCACGACGTGGTTGAAGACACCGAAACAAGTTGTGAAGAATTAGCAGAAGAATTTGGCAAAGAAGTCGCTCAGCTTGTTGATGGTGTCACTAAAATTTCTAAAATTAGCTTTAAATCAAAGCATGAAAAACAGGCCGAAAACTTTCGGAAGATGATCTTAGCAACTGCCAAAGATCTCAGAGTTATTCTGATTAAATTAGCAGACCGAACTCACAACATGCGAACCCTGCAACATATGCCAGGACACAAACAGGAAGACATTGCTAGTGAAACTCTTGAAATCTACGTCCCCCTAGCAAACCGCCTCGGAATTTCTTGGATGAAAATTGAGCTCGAGGATTTGTGTCTGAGATACCTGCATCCCGAGGTTTATCAAAAACTCTCAAAACTCATAGGCGAAAAGCAAGAAGCTCGAAAAAAATACACGGCAACCATGATCAAAATCCTGATAGAAAAAGCAGGAGAATATGGTCTGAAGGTAGACGTCACGGGCAGACCAAAACATTTTTATTCCATTTATAAAAAAATGGAATCTCGCAATTTAGACTTCGAAGAAATTCACGACATCGTTGCCTTTAGAGTTATCACCAATTCGGTTGCTGAATGTTATGAAGTTCTAGGAATCGTTCACTCTTTCTTTAAACCGGTTCCTGGACGCTTTAAAGACTACATTGCGATGCCGAAGAACAACATGTACCAATCTCTTCACACCACCGTGATTGGTCCCTACGGTGAACGACTTGAAGTCCAAATTCGTACCGAAGACATGCACAGAGTTGCCGAGGCCGGCGTCGCCGCCCACTGGCAATACAAAGAAGGCAAACTAAGTTCAAAGGACGCTGAACGCTTTCACTGGCTAAGACAAGTGATTGAAGCACAGGAAACCCTAGACAACTCAACCGAATTTTATGAATCCATAAAACTCGATCTCTTTGCGGGAGAAATTTATGTTTTTACCCCTAAAGGTGAACTTAAAGAATATCCCGTTGGATCGACTCCCCTAGATTTCGCCTTCTCTGTTCACACTGACGTTGGCAACAAATGCATTGGAGCCAAGGTCAACGGGCGAATGGTTCCACTCAAATATAAATTACGATCCGGCGATACCGTAGAAATCATGACTTCGCCCACCCAAAGACCCAGCAAAGACTGGTTGAAGATTGTTAAAACTGGCCGTGCAAAATCAAAAATTCGTGCCTTTATTAAGACGGAGGAACGTGAACGAGCCAGGAATATTGGCCGCGACGTTTTGGAGCGTGAATTCAGAAGACTCGGAGAAAATTTTAGCAAGTTTGAAAAATCCAAAGATGTTGATGAAAAAGCGAGCGATCTTTCCTTTGCATCGCTCGACGAAATGATCATTTCTGTCGGATATGGCCGAACAGCTCCAGAAAAATTGCTGCCAAAAATATTTCCAAACAAATATAAAGAAGCAGAACCCGAAACCCTTGAGGAAGAAGCTCAGGCAATACTCGACGAAACTACTATCAAAGGTCGGACGCTAAAAGATTCCAAACGAAGCCCTGTCTTAATTGAAGGCATCGATGATGTGATGGTGCGGTTTGCAAAATGCTGCAATCCCCTGCCGGGCGACGAAATTGTAGGATTCATTTCTCGCGGCCGAGGCGTCATTTGTCATAGGGTGAATTGCCCCAAAGTTCTTGATGTTGATTCGGGAAGAGCCGTTGATGTTACCTGGGCTGACGCAAATAATCGAAAAATTTTGCGAGACGTAAAAATCAAAATCATTGTGACCGACAATCAAGGCCTCATGAATCAAATGACAAAAACCATTAGCGCCAAAGGCATCAACATGAAGTCTATCAACATTAAAGTTAATCCCGATCGAAAAGCCACAGGCTTTTTTGACCTTCAAGTTACAAGCCGCGCCGAACTTCTAGCCTGCGTGAAAGATCTAGAAGGTGTTCCCGGTGTTATCAGCGTTGAGATCATGTAAAAAATGAAAATCGTTCCAAGCCAGTCTGACCTCAAAAACTGGTGCGAGTGCTTCCCAACTTCGGGTGACTTAATTTTTTTGGATGATGCCACTGTAAAAAAATTACAGGTAGAAAAACTCCAAGACTCTCCCTTTACGCTGATGACACCAGAAGAAGTCCGCGTCCACACAGAAGATCTATGGAATTTGAATCATCGAAGTTGGTATGGCTATTCATTGTCAAATGCCTCACATTGCGCGTGGCTCACAACGGGGCAACTTGAAAGACTTCCGGCAAAGGTGCAACCATTGCTTGCAGAAGCACAAATCAACTTGAAGGTGCCAACCTTAATTAAGACATCGCTTGTCACAGACGACATTAGCGAAAAGCTCCTCCACTTTGACCAGCACCTTTGGTTAAGCTCAAAGGCATGGCTTAGTTTGTCAGAAACGCAAAAACAAAAGGCAGTTTTGGCATGGCATAGCCAAAATGAAATTCATACTTATCAAAGTTTTAGTTTGGACGACCTGCCTACGTCGGTTCAAAATATTGCAAAACGCCTTGGAATAGATTCGGTTCTTAATAGTTTTGCGAAACGCTCGGGGCCAAATTGTCTTGCGACGACGTCTGCACTTTTATCGTCTCACTTTGACAAAGACCTCGCAAATCATTGGATGCTGGGTACAGAATTTATAGAATTTTTAAAAAATAATCATTTTTCAGAAATTCAATTCGAAACTCCGCTTGCCGGTGACGTGCTTGTCTTTTCAAGAGAGGATAAAGTGGTCCATGCTGCATACTCACTTGGACATGGATACTATTTCGAGAAACCTGGACAGGACTTTTACGAACCATACAGAATTGACAAATTGGAGGACTGGAAAATCAATCACTCCAATACCTCAATGTGCATATGGCGAAAAATCTTTTCTTAGATATTGGATTTTGTAATAATAGCGTTGAACCAAGTTTTTTGCCTTTTAACATAGGCCATGTGAGCTTTTAAAATAAGTACTTTGCAGTCTTCGAGCCCATACTCCCCTTCGACATACCCACTCATTTCACGATATCCCATAGACTGCATGCCTGGGGTTCTTGGCGAAAACATTTTCAGCAACTTTCTTACTTCGTCTTCCCAGCCAGCAAGCAACATTTCTTCTATCCTAGTTTTTAGGGGGACTCGAAAATCTTCTCGGGCAGTCTGTGTCCCCAATATTAATGTCGAAGTTTCATTCCAAAGTTTTTGAAGATTGGCATTGCGAAGACGCGTTTCGTTAAGATCTTTCCAGCTAAGCCCTTGTCTATCAACCAAATCCAAATAACGTGTGATGCGATAACGATCGTTTGGGTAAATTTTTTGTGCCCATTTCGGATCAAAGCTCAAAAGCTTCGCATGCAATATTTCATTGGAAAAACTTTCTAGCTCTTTTTGATAAACTTCATCGCTCTTTTCACCAGGAGCCATTCCATCAACCAAAGCTCTTTCATAAAAGCCACTTCCTCCCACCAGTATGACGGGTCGCCGTGCCTCAAGATGTTTTAGGATAGGTTCTTCAACTTCTTTCAAAAAAAGTTTTGTAGTCGCGGCTTCATCAATATTTAAAAAATCGAGTCCACACCAATAAAAATGATTGCGTTCATGGCCCACAACTTTTGCTGAACCGATATCGAGACCCCTATAAAAGGCAACCGAATCGACACTCACGAGCAAATATTGAGAGGCCTCATTAGAAGGTAACGACTTTAAAAAATTTAGAACCAATGAAGTTTTCCCAGATCCCGTTGGTCCCAAAACCGACAACACACCCTGACGGCTCCATTGGCTAATATCTGAAATAATCTTACGCTTCATCAAATAACGGCCTAACTCTTATCTATGAAAAGCTGTCTCAATCCATTCGTGACTTAGTGGGAGCCAAACCGGCCGTCCATGAGGACACAATCCCCCCCACTGAATGGAATCCATGTCAGCAAGTAACGCCTTGATTTGCTCATGGTTTAAGCGCTGCCCCCTGCGAACACTTCCATGACAGGCTAGCGAAGCAGCAATGCGGTATTTAATTTTGTCTTTCCACAACTCAGGTTGCCCCTCTTGGCGAAGCTCTGCAAATAAGGATTCCAATAGCTCTTCCCAATCCAGTTTTCTGTCAGCTTCGGGGACCGCAATGAACTCAATGCTATCTGCGTTTTTTGATTTCAAATTTTCTAACGATTCATCGCTTAATTCGAATCCAAAATCTTCAAAAACTTTCTGGAGCTCCAAAGCATCGTCGTGTGCGAAGGGAGGCAATTTAAAATCGACAGGCAAAAGCAAAGCCTTTGAACGAATGAGATTTTTTGATCTGATTATTTTTTCAAAATTAATTCTCTCATGGGCCGCATGCTGATCGAGCAAAATCAATCCAGAGCTAGATTCGCATACAATCCAAGCAGCGCCCACTTCTCCTACAACACGGAGTTCCGAAAACAAAAAGGCCGGTTGCTCTTCTTGGTAAGTCGACAATTTTTCAAAGGAGCTAACAGCAGAAACTTGCGATTCAGTGCCTTCTCTAAAAGGAGCCATCGACGCACGGAACTCTTCCACGGGAAATTTTTGCATATCCTTGGAATCAAAGCCCCAGTTTTCAAAACCCGGCGATGATCGAAACGATGCCCCTTCGCTGGAATTGGCGCCCAATGACACCTGTGTCGATTGGCCTTCCAATGGAGCACTACGACGAACTTCCATATGAGGACGCAACAAACTATATGCAATTGAAGCGACACTGAATCCTTTAGGCCAGCGCACCTCTTTCTTTTGAGGATGAATGTTGACGTCAATTATAGAGGGATCCACCCTCAAATCGACAACGCCAACGGGATAGCGTGAGCTTTCAATGAGCCCCGCATAGGCCTCACGTAGGGCATAGGGTAATCTTACGTCCTCAACAGGTCTGCCGTTCACAATCAAATGAACGTCTTTGCGAAATCTAGATGAAATGGGAGCCTTATAAAAAGACATCAAGACTTTTTCGACACCCTCAGCAACTTTTTCGGCGCGAACATTTAGAAGTTCTCCATCTTGAGGAAAAAGTTTTTTAAATCGAGCGCCTAGCGACTCGGAACTACATTCAAAACTTTCTTTGAGCTCACCCGACTCATTTAAGAAATTCCACTGGAACGAAACTCCTGGATGCGCCAATGCCATATTTTGAAGCACCAATAAACATTCATGATATTCGCTTGTTAAACTTTTCAAAAACTTTTTGCGGGCAGGAACATTAAAAAACAAATCTTCAATTCGAACCTTCGTGCCCTTAGAAATGGTAGCCGGACTTAGCCTGCCTTGAGTCGAGCCCAACGTTTCCCAAGACCAAGCCTCGCTTTTACCCTGCTGAAGGCTTTCAATTTTTAATTTTGCAACCGATGCCGTCGCCGCCAGAGCCTCTCCGCGAAAGCCAAGAGATTCAATATGGTCAAGGTCTTCTATATTGACTATTTTACTGGTGGCATGCCTTAGCGTGCATAGTTTCAAATCTTCGGGCCCCATTCCTGAACCATCGTCCTCAACTTCGATGCGCTTCATTCCAGCATCGAGAAGCAAAACTTTGATTTTGCTCGCGCCAGCATCGATTGAATTGTCTATAAGCTCTTTAAGAACAGAGGCAGGCCTATCCACCACTTCACCGGCAGCAATTCGACCAACAATTTCGGAATCCAAAAGTTTTACTCTATTGAGTGTGATGCCACCTTCAGTGTTTTTCTCAAACATGTCTAAGACCTATACTCTTGCAGAGTTTTGTGTCCACAACTTCAACACCCCCCCTGCAAAATTTGTCTTAATGCAATTTTAACAATTGATTTCAGGAGCTTACACACCACCCAAAGGTGTCATATGCAGGCAGATTGCGTCTTTTCCCAATAATTTTCGAAAATCTGTAGAAGAATTCGACACTATCAAAAAAGTTCAACAGGGAGCAAAATCGTCACAAACCAATGAAATTAAAGACTTTTTATGCGGCCAAAGGCACCTGGCACAGGAACTGCAATCAATGGGGAGCTCTCCCGATCTCAAGAAGAGAATTCCAGGAAACGATTTTCTGGAAAGAGCTAGGAAAGGAATCGCTTATGAGAAACGGAATTCTCAACTTTAAAAGAACACTTATAGCAGGAAGCCTTATGTGTTGTGCCATCTTAAGTTCCACGGCTGGAGCAGATGGCGCCGAGTCCAACCAAGAGAAGTTCAAGGTAGAACTTCCAGCTCAAGGTAGAGCATTCCTCACGGCAGAGGATTTACAGACGCTTCTGGGAATCAAGTCTCGGGACCCGTCTAGCCAGGAAGCTCAGCAGTCACAGGAAGTGACTGCTGTAGCGCCATCTTTCTATTTCTCACTTAGCGATTCCGAAAAAATTGAAGTCACTAAAGTGATCAACCGCGTTCGTAGCGAGCGAATCAAACTTGAGCAAGAGCTCAAAACAAGTTCTGAATCAGAAAAAGCCAAGCTTCGTAATCAACGTAAGCAAATTCAAATGTCACGCATCAAAGCAGGAGAAGAAGGTCATACGAAATTGGGCCGCGCTCTTTTTGCATCTTTACTTGCAGAAGCCAACACTGAAGCTGGCGTTCAAGAGGCGCTCAAGAATTTTGATGAGAAACACCAAATTGAAATTCAATTTGTAATCACAGAAACAGGCAATAAAATCATTGCGGCTATCAAACTTGGTCGCGATATGGTTTGGGCTGACAACGACATCAAAAAGGCCTTTGTAGCAGGTCTTTAAGAGCTGACCTTATTCCGACCGCCTTCTTTTGATTTATAGAGCAGCCTATCGGCCTCTTCCAAAAAATCATCCGCCGATTTAATAGCGGGTCTCCAAGTAGAGACCCCCAAAGAAGTTGTTACTGGAATCTGGTGGTTAGAGAACTCAAAAATATGGTCTTCGATTGTTTTGCGGACACGTTCGGCAACACCAACAGCAACTTCTAGTTTTGCATCGGGCATGACAAGAACAAATTCTTCGCCACCAAAGCGCCCTAAAATATCCTCAGAACGAATCACCGACTCTTTTATAAGTCGACAAGTTTCTTTGAGCACAAAATCTCCAGCGATATGTCCAAAATTATCATTCACTTTTTTGAAATGATCTAGATCAAAAATAATGATGCTCAATGGAAAACCACTTTTAGCAACTTCGATCGCTTGCCCCAAGGACTGCAACAAATAAGCTTTGTTATAGACCCCCGTTAACTCGTCCGTTGTGCCCTTATGATGAAGGGACTCGGTAAACGCCGTGTCCAAATTGTTTTCTGTGTATTTAAAAACGCTCGTTCCAATTTTAACCACATCGTCTTGCTGAAGAAGCATCGGGCGATCGATTCGTTTTGTATTTAAAATAGTTCCGTTAGTACTTTGGAGATCTTCCAAAATCACATTTTGTCCTTCACGTTTTACACATGCGTGGCGGCCAGAGACAGCACGTTGATTGATAACAATTGCATTATCGGTTTGGCGACCTATAGAATTCACGCCCTCTAGCAATCGAAAGACTCTGCCCAACATGTCTCCCTGAATGGCGATCAAGGCTGGGTCAACCTTAGTTAACAAATCATCGCCCTCGGTGGTGTCTGTAATAACTTCTGTCTTTGTAGAAGTCATGCGTACGTTTTCCCAGTTCTCGTGAATTCCTGACTTATCACTGGGCTTTTTTGATCCGCTATTTGTCATTTTTAAATATTCCCATTTCCTAATACTTTAATTGAAGTTCTGCACTATTGCAGTAAGGATCCAAAGTGGAATTGACCCCCACATTTGTTCCATCGAGCTCTTTGCAAATTTGTGGAATCGACGCGAGTTTGATTTGATAGCCCGTTCGCCCCGAATAATCTCCTTTTCCACCCCTAGAAAGAAATTCAGTGACCCCGCTGGCATCTTGAATTTCTGGATTGAAAGCTGAAGCAGAAGAAACGTAATCAGCATAGAAATGTGGCTTAGAGCCTTTCCTAAAGATATCTTCACTTCCAAGAGTGGGCGCCGTGGTATGCCAAGTAGCGGGCGTCCCTCCGCCATTTCTATCTTCGAGTTTGTAAGCTTCAATATTGGTTAGCCCCCCGGACAAATCAAATACTCTAGGATAGGCCGCATAATCAGCTGGCCCTCTTGAATACTGATCTTCTGGGAATGGAAAAATACTCCACATAAGTCCCTCATACAGCGTAGGCGCCAAGGTCATTTTCATATAGGCGTCATTTCCAGGTTTTGGGCGGACGTATGGATTGCCCGAATCTGCACCACCACCTGAAAAGGCAGTGGCCAACAATTGTCGTAATATGATTTTATGTGCGTAGCCGTAGTCATCGCTTGTACCTGAGGGAATATCGCCTGGGAAAAAACTTATGTTGGCAAGCGATCCTCCGCCTCCCGCATTCGCATTGCCTGTAAGCTCAATATTTGAGTCTCGAATACGTGGACCAATGCGGCTACCAAAAGGTTTGGCAGCACCCACTGCAGTAATGTACGGCGTCAGGCCGCGTGGCCAAAACAGTATGTTAGGTCTCACGCGAGCTCTTAGCACAATATGAAAGGGAGTTTTGACTCTGTTGATATTGTTTAACGATCCAGTAGGATTGGGTTCACGAGACCGGCTAAGGCCTAAAAATATTTGATTGGCAACTTTTCTTTCGACGCTTGCCCTACAAGCTCCACCAGTATTGGCAAACTTAATAACGTTGATGGATATATTCGTTAGCTGTCGATCAAAATAGTTAGCAAAATCTCCCCCCCCTCCACTGCTCAAAGCTTGGTTCCTGAGGGCGTTGATATTGCCACTGTAGTCGAAAGTTCGAGTCGCCGTAGAGTTGATATATTCAAATTCGCCATCGCTATTAAAATTGATATCATTTGCTTGAATGAGATTTTGTCTAAAAGTTTTATAAATAGCGAGATCCGCATCCAAGTTTGTTTGCCCCACAGCTTCACGGTCTGAGGTTCTTGGAAAAGCCTTAGAAAAATCCATCAAAACTTGCGCCATAACCTCCACCAGATTTTGGTTTCTCTGATTAAGACGTTTTGTAATGTATTCAAAATAAGCTCCGTTGAGATCCCGCGCCTCTTCGCAGGTCTTCTTAAAATCTTCTGATAGGGTGAAGTTGGTAAGGTTAATCGCCTGAACAATGACGTTCGCACTTGGGACAGGAGTCCAATGGATATGAGGAATCCCGCTGCTTCCAGAAAACAAATGTTGACATAAATTCGTCTCGGGAAAGGCGCGTCCGCCCGTTGCTTTCTCCTCTGGTGTCGTTGGGGTGTACTGAGGGGCCTGCATACAAATCCCCACCGTGTCTCCATTAAGATCAATTTTTCCATTCGGTGATCCACCCTTAACCGCCGTTTGCCAGCCCTTATTGAATCTTGATT
Source organism: Bdellovibrionota bacterium (assembly GCA_041750195.1). Lineage (GTDB taxonomy): Bacteria > Bdellovibrionota > UBA2428 > UBA2428 > UBA2428 > JBGSZX01. The sequence goes on from JBGSZX010000033.1 coordinate 16,972, forward strand.
GGGTCATATATAAATCCGATAGAACAAATTTGTAGTTTTGCCTCATGCGATAATTAACAATGCTAATCGTATTCAAATACCGCGCTTGATAAGAGGCACCCACCATCGCCGCAAGATCAACAGAGTTTTGTAAATTGATTCGAGCTTGTATGAGGTGGCCGATGCTTACCACCATTCCAAAAAAAATGACGAGAGTCGTGCTCATCATCGCCATCAAAATTAAAATTTGCCCGCTCTTTTTAGACCGAGATTTTGTTCTAGAACTCACTCTCGACTTATCGGCATGGCATCGTGCAATAAAAAGCCTATGCATATATTTTTATTATGCAATTCTCGCAACGCAACAAAAAGTTAAGATTTGATTAAGGGGCCAGATAAAAGTGCCACATAACGGAGGCAGGTAAAGGTATCAGGTTACTTTAGGGCTTGGGATAAATCTGCTTTTAAATCCTCGAGAGCCTCTAAGCCCACGCTGACACGAATGAAGCCGTCAGCGATGCCATTTTTTTCACGAATAGCCAAGGGAACACTCGCGTGAGTCATTATCGCCGGATGCTCGATTAAGCTTTCAACTCCGCCAAGCGATTCGGCTAATGTGAACAGTTTGACTGACTTTAAAAATTTTTGAGCGTCCTTAAGGCCGCCATCAATATAAAAGCTAAGCATACCACCAAATCCAGACATTTGTTCTTTTGCCAATGCATGTTGCGGATGAGACTCGAGTCCAGGATAAATAACCTTAGTTACCCGAGGATGTTTGTCCAAAAATTTTGCAATCTCAATGGCCTGCTCAGCATGCGCCTTCATTCTTAGCGGAAGCGTTTTTATACTTCTCATAACAAGCCAAGAATCAAAGGGCGCCAAAACAGCCCCCATTGTATTCTGAGAAAAATATAATTTTTCGGCGATGTCTTCACGTTCTGTCACAAGACATCCACCAACGACATCGCTATGACCGTTGATGTATTTGGTTAGAGAATGCAAAACGATATCAGCACCAAGAGCAAGAGGTTTTTGAAAATAAGGACTCATAAAGGTGTTATCAACAACGGTCCAGGCCCCAACTGCCTTTGCACGCTCTGCTACTTTTTTGATTGGAATCAATTTCAACAAAGGATTGGTAGGCGTTTCAATCCAAACCAATTTTGTATCTTTTGTAATCGAAGCGGCAATCAAAGACTCGTCTGACAAATCAACAAATTTAAATTTGTAGCCCTGGCGCTCAAGAATTTTTGTAAAAAATCTATAGGTGCCACCGTAAACATCATCACAGCAAACAATTTCATCTCCGGGATTGAATTGAGCGAGCACCAATGTAACGGCCGCCATACCAGAGGCCATGGCCAAACCATAAGTGCCTCCCTCGAGTAACGCTAAATTGTCCTCTAACATTCTTCGGGTAGGATTGTGCGACCTCGAATACTCATAGCCCCCAATGGTCACACCTGCCTCGGTTTGAGCATAAGTAGACGTTTGAAAAATGGGCGGCATCACGGCACCCGTAATAGGATCGGGATACTGCCCACCGTGAATCGCGACGCTTGAAAATGCCATTTCACGAAATGCGGCTAAACGTTTTTTAGGATCTCCATACATTGACATATCAAACTCCCGGAATCTTTCGAGCTTCAGCAATATACTCAACAGCACCCGTCTGTCCTGATTGAGGCCATTGAGTTTCCATTTTATTTTCATTCAACCAAGTTTCATTAAAAACTTTAGATAGATATCTAGACCCAGAATCGGGAAGAATGACCAAAGCCTTGAGGGGCTTCCCGCCCTTGAGTTCATGGCGAATGAGCCATTGAGCAGCGCCATAAAATGCCATGCCGCAACTTCCGCCAACCAACAAACCTTCTTTTCGTGCGAGCATCTGGGTAGCTGCAAATGCCTCTGCATCACCAATCTGCACACAATCATCAGCCAGTGAAAGATCCACCGTTCCAGGAACAAAATCTTCACCAACTCCTTCAATCAAATAATTGTGAATTGGTGATTCTTTTTTTTCTCGAATGAGCCCGTAATACAAACTTCCTTCTGGATCGATGCCCACATTGAGAAGCTTTGGGTGTTTTTCTTTTAAGTATTTTGCCGTTCCTGAAAAGGTTCCGCCCGTGCCAAGCCCCGCAAAATAAACGTCTAAAGAATTTCCAAAGGCATCCCAAATCTCGGGACCCGTTGTTTCGAAATGAGCTTTCGGATTGTCTGGATTATAATATTGATTCGCAAGAAAGCCTTTCTCGACTTCCTGAGAGCTTCTTCTAGCAACATTGTAATAAGAATTAGGATGTTCGGGATCTACACATGGGCAAACCAGAACTTTAGCTCCATAAGCTCGAAGTGCATTGATTTTTTCTGCAGACATTTTGTCCGGCATTACAAAGATGCATTTGTATCCACGCAAAGCGGCGACCAGGGCGAGGCCCGCTCCGGTGTTGCCAGAAGTCGCCTCAACAATGGTTCCACCCGGCAAAAGCTCCCCACGTTTTTCGGCGCCATCAATGATGCTCAAAGCCACTCGGTCTTTGACGCTCCCAGCTGGATTCATAAATTCGATTTTGGCATATAGTTCACTTTTCAAGTCGAAAGTGGTTCCGACTGAAGCACCGCCAGCAAGCTCAGAACGAAGCCATTGCCCTATGGGAATATTTTTAACGGCATTGTTGAGACGAACTACCGGCGTATGGCCAATTAATTCTTCCATCGACTGATAAATTTTAGATGACATCGAAGGCAACTCTATCTCAAAAGTGCTTTGACGAAAACTCGAAAAACCGCTTAAATTCTGCCTTACTATGAGCTTGTTCTTTAATGAAACTCACCTTGCCCTCAGAGATAGCCTTCGTCGCTTTGCCGAAACCGAGCTCGCGCCCAAAGCTGAAGCCTTGGATGAAGAACAAGGGTTTAACATTGAGGCCCTTCGAAAAATGGGTGAGCTTGGACTCTTGGGCATCACCGCAAGCTCAAAGTACGGCGGCAGCGACTTAGATGTTGTTGCGGCAACCATGGTAATGGAAGAATTCGGAGCCGTTTGTGCCAGCACAACACTTTCGTATTTGGCTCATTCAATTTTGGCCGTGAACAATTTGAATTCAAACGGCAGCGAAGAACAAAAAGCAAAATATTTACCAAAACTCTGTTCGGGAGAATGGATTGGGGCCATGGCCATAAGTGAACCAGGTGCTGGCTCTGACGCCATGGGCTTGCAGTGCCAAGCTCGAAAAGAAGGCGACTTCTACATTTTAAACGGAACAAAAATGTGGATCACCAACGGTCCTTATGCCGACTTTTTTTGGGTCTACGCAAAAACGGGCCCGACCAACAAAGATGTTTCAACATTTATTGTAGAAAAAACGTTTCCAGGATTTAGTGTTGGAAAAAAACTAAACAAATTGGGAATGCGAGCCTCCCCAACTTCTGAATTAATTTTTCAGAACTGCAAGATCCCTGCGAGCAATATAGTGGGCAGCGAGGGAAGTAGCGGCTCTCATATGCGGGCAAATTTACTTGTAGAACGCATCACCATTGCGGGAATATCGCTCGGTCTTTCACGTTCAGCCATTGCATATGCCACACAATACGCCAAAGATCGAAAGCAATTTGGAAAAGCTATTTTTGAATTCCAAATGGTTTCACAAATGCTTACCGATGCCACGGCAGAATATCTAGCAGCCCGCAGCCTAACCTACGAAGCAGCTGCCGCCTTTGACAAAGAGGGACCTGGTTCCTCATTAGCACTGCAGCTAGGCAGTAGTGCAAAACTATTTGCGGCACATCGAGCTACCAAAATATGTTTGGATGCCATTCAAATCCTTGGCGGATATGGTTACACCAAGGAATACCCAGTCGAACGTTACATGAGAGATGCAAAACTAATTGAAATCGGCGCAGGCACCAATGAAATCATGCGTGTGATCTTAGCAAAACAGCTTTCGAAAGAAATTTACCCAGGATTTTAATTTTAATAAAATTGATTTTTCAAAGTTCCGCTCAAAAATTTTAGGAGAAGCTATATGTCAGCATTGTTACAATTTAATTTTGGCCCCTTATTTGATGAAAAGCTAAATTACTGGGTCCCTCACGCTCCCTCAGATGACAAATTAAAACAGCTAAAAACACGTTTTGAGAAATGGACCACCCCCCCCTTCAAAGACGCTGTGTCTTCCGGCTACAGAAGACAAATTCTTGCCACTGAAGGCTTAGCTGAAAGCACAAAATTGGCAGCGGAGCTTAGAAAAAACTTTGATCGAATGGTGGTTCTTGGGATAGGCGGCTCGGCCCTCGGGACTCGCGCCGTTTTAGAATCCATAAGCCACCTCAGCATCGAATCTAAGCCTGTTGATATTTTAGACAATCTTGATCCTATTGTTTTTGAACGAGTTTGGAAAAACCTGAATCCTGCAAGAACAGTTTTCACTGTCATCTCTAAATCTGGCGGGACACTAGAAACCATGGCCCAGTGTGCACTTATCATCGAAAGATTAAAAGCTGCGGGCCTTGATCCAGCCAATCATTTAGTGGCCATTACTGATCCCGAGTCTGGCGCCTTACGCAAATGGGTCAATGACGGAGGAATCAAGCACAGCCTAAGCGTGCCCAGTGATGTCGGTGGTCGCTTTAGTGTCTTTACTCCTGTCGGCTTGCTGCCACTTGCCTTTGCAGGCGTCAATGTTCAAAAGCTTATGAGTGGAGCTCAAGATTTTTACAAAGGAAAAGGTTTTGAATCTTCACACAGCTTTGCTTTGGCAGCTTACAGAATCTTTGAACTTGAAAGCGAAGGCTTTGATGCTCATGTCATGATGCCCTACGCCTCAGTGCTTAAAGAATTTTCTTCGTGGTTTGTTCAGCTCTGGGGAGAAAGCCTAGGAAAAGAATCGACTCAAGGAATTTGCAGAGGAAGCACTCCAGTTGCAGCAACAGGCGCCACTGATCAACATTCTCTTTTGCAACTTTTAGTTGAAGGCCCGAGAAAAATAACCACGGCATTTATTAGCATTGGCAATTGGTCGACCGAAAAAGCGACAGAAAAAATTACCGAGGGCAAGTTTGATTGCAAAATGCCTGCGACTCTTCCAAAAGATTTTAGTGGGCTTGCCTTTGCGCATGGCAAAACTTTTGCTGAAATTTTAGTGGCCCAATCGCAAGCAACACAAAGTGTTTTACAAAATCGTGCTCGCCCTACCTATAGAATTCACTTACCCGAAATTTCTGAAGCGAGTGTAAGCGCTTTGATGGCATTCTATATGGATTTTACCTCGATGGTTGGTGCCGCCTTTGAAATCAATCCATACAATCAACCTGGGGTCGAAGAGGGAAAAGTTATTTTACCAAACTTTTTAAAATAACCTTAGGCGGCTGATGAATTCTTAGTCAGCCACTCCTCCTTAAACTGCAAAACATAAAGAGCTAGTAATAACAGCGCAACTCCAGATACGATAAAAGCCCCGTTGACGTTAAGCCCCCATTGCCCCAGATAAACCACCACAACAGAAACTACAAACCACTCCATGAGCTTCCCAACAATAAGCTCCAGTCCAACAACCTCAGGGAATTCTTTTGCGCTACAAATACGCCTACGCATAGATTGAGTGGCGATAGCGTTTAGGCTCATAGCCCCCCCAAATAAAACCATAAGCAATGCACTTCCAAATCTTCCCATACCTAGAGAAACACCCACCGTCACCAGTGCCATCAATGTTAATCCCGCAAAGGCAACGCCGCGGTCGTCTTTTTTTGAAATCCAGTTACGTGCCTGCGAGCGGGGCGACCTCAATAAGATAGCAATCATCGTTGCGCCAAAACCCACCAAAGAATAAACCCAAGCAGAATATTCTATACCAAGATTCAATTTTTCTGTAATCAGTGGAAATACCATAACGTTAAAGATTCCCAGGGGAATCCAAACGTAAACCGACCTTAAAAGGAAAAGATTCCTTAAAATCGCCCTGCGAAAAACATAGCCCAAAGGCTTCATAAATGTCATCGAATGATTGTAAACTGGGCCACGCATCAGCTTAAACGCATAGACGAAAGCCAACACAAAGCTAATTGTATCAACCGCAAGAGCTACCCACAGTGGCAAAAGCAACAGCAAGAAAAATGCAAAGATTGGCCCGACAAACTGTGCACCATAAAAACTTGCCATCAGTTCAGCCGTAAGACCTCGCTGCGCCTCTCCATCTTGGCTAAGGTTTTGCGAATGCGTTTCGCGCGAAGCCTTAAAGATTTCGTTCAAAACCGTGATAACAAACCATCCTCCGAGGAAGGACCAAGGAGACAATAAGATTTGATTCGAATAGCAAATCCACAACCCAAGCATCACCAATGCTGAAACACCTTGAGTGATCAAAATAAGAGACCTAGTCGAAAGGCGGCACAACGCTGAGGGCAAAAGCATCCCGGCAATGGCCGTCGCAAGAGATCCAACGGCCACAGCATAGCCGGCGATAAGAACATCATTTGTAATAAGATGAGTGATTTTAAAGATCGCAAAAAGAGAAACAAAATCACCAATGTTAGTAATCAAGGTAATTTTTGAAAGAAGTGCATTTTCTTGAGACGCTGCTTTCATTTAAAAATCTTTCTCGCCTAAAACGCCACCGAGACCAACAAAAAAATATGGCACCGCCTGACTGTCTCCCTCGTCCATAACCGCTAAATCCTGAATCCACTTATTCATTGTATTGACTGCCTTGTTAATCATTTCAACGTGCTCCGGCTTCACCTTTTGCATCGCATACGAAATTACCTGTTTTTTGGTATCTGAATAATCTACAAAAGCTGGAATGTGCTCAAGTATATACTTCATGCCCAACTCGGCCATGCGCTTAGAAGAATTTTTATGTGAAGGAACTTTGACGATATTATGGAGCAAATATAGTCCCTCTCTCCCAAGTTGAGTTAAGCCCAGTCTATTTAAATGTTTAACTTCTTCTTGAAGTGGCAGAAGTTCATGATTTGGAATTTTTTCATAAAGCAATGTTCTAATAAAGAGTCGTAAGGCCGAATGATTGCCAATCATATATTCCATTTGCTGCGGCTGTAAAAAATAAAGCTTATCTTCGTTCTTATCCCAGACACTTTCATGTTCATCGGGAACTCCCGGCGAAAGATTTTGATCTAAAAACTTCATCAGCGCAGAATCCGTAAGATTGGCCGTCTCAAGTGAAGACTCAAAAAAAGATTCTATGGCCATCTTTCGAAAGGGATGAGGCAACTCGGCAAACAACCGATGAAAAAATGCAGGTGTCGGATTTCTTTCACCCGTTCGAATCAAATCAAACGATCGCTTTGTGCATTTTAATTTAGCTTCTCCTCCCAGCAGCTCAAAAAGTTGGGCTGCGTTCTTGAGATTGGATTCAGACATAACGGTATCTAGGAGATCGGGAAATCGCATACTTAGCCCTATAATGGGAACAGATTGTTCCGCGCAAGAAGAAAATGTTCTTTTTTCATTTGCGAGAAAAAATTGAAATCCCTAGAAGCGCCTTCATGAAAACAAGCACAATTTTTAAAAAACTTTTTATCGCAATGATTCTGCTAAGCCTTCCAGCTATCGCAACTGCCAATCAGGATAACGATGGGCAGTCTGGAAATTGCCCTCCGGATAGTTCACATATCGGCAGTGGCGTCTCTGGAGTTTAAGCTGTTACTAAAATAGAAGTTTAAAACGAAAAAAGCCCCAACCTGATTCACACTTAAGAATAAAACTTGCAGGTCAAAGTCTTAAGAGTGTTCCCGAGGTCAGAGCTTGATAGTCACTAGATTGCTCAATCTCTCCTTTCAGGTCAAGAAAATTCGATGGTCGTCTTTTCTTGAAAACTAACCGTACAGCGGGGGGCCCGCTTGTACAAAAAAAAGGAGTTCCTAAGTGAAAACAAAAACATATATCCTAAAACCCATTCTACAGGCTGTAATACTTGCAGGCATTAGTGGCGTATCAATTGATAGCGCACAGGCCTTACCAAGAGTTGATGCCGCCGTTGAAACAGGATCCGTGCCGGTCAAAGTATTTCCTGATCATGAACGTGATGATGTCTATTGGTATATCCCCATTTCGATTGACCCTTGGACCCGTAATTCTCAATATAAAAGCTCACTCTATGAAAATGACACCGTTTTAAGTTTTGTATTTCGTGGCCAAGCTAGCGTTAACAAAGAAATGCTAGAGGAAGTTGCCGAGAATATTGGAGTTCCAGTTGGAAAACTTGTTCCCATTTCGTATGAACGATCCGAAAACCTAATTTGTCAGAATTTTTATGCTGATAACCCTCAAACAAAATGGATTTTTCCTTCGTCCATTGGAAATTACTTAGAAGTGCTTCCTATTTCGTTCAGAACAACTGATCCACAGGTTAAAGAAGAGGTATCCTACCACTTCAACCATGGCGGCCTAGGCTGCACTGTAGGAGTAAAATTTAAGGCCGTCAGCACAGCTTACAAACTAAAATTTACAGCCAATATGAATGATATCTATAAACGATTCGAAAGCGCTGCCCACGCCCAGGGCCTGTGGTGGGAAGTTGATTTACATGCTTTGACAGAAAAATTACGTCGAGAAAAAATCATAGAGATTGAGGCATACCAAGACGATACTTTGCCAGACTCAGAATTCAAAACTCAACTGAAGGCAGCCTGGGATGAAGTCGTTTCACAAATTACAGCAAACTTGTTTACACGCACCTTAAAATTACCAGATGGACCAATGGCTGGACGTGGGAAAGCGTGGAGCCTTCGAAGCGACTATCGCTACTCCGAGGAACAAAATCATTATGTTGCTATTTTGCAGTCAAAATCTGTGTCTCTAAAGGAATCACTTATTTCCGTACGAATGGCGATTAAATAAAAATTAATTAGTGGAGATAATAAATATGAAAAATTTAATAAAAATCATCGGTCTTAATTTTATCTTGTTCCAGGGCTTGCAAACGCAAGCCCTGGAGGCTGCTCCGATTATGCCAGAATTTTCTATGGAGAATTCAAACGAAAATCTTAGCACACACGTACTAGGTGAATTTTCCAAAGATCGCTGGGTGATTCCATACTTTTTCAATGCAGAATTAGACTGCCTAAATTCAGCAACTATAGGCAACAAAGTGCTCTGCAAAATAAATTTGTACAATAGCCTAAACGAAGAACAAGAATCCTACATCAAATCACTCAAAAAAGAGGGCCAAACAAAAGTCTACTTTATAAACGATGTGCATTCCTTTGTATTGGGCCTGGAAGAAAGCTTTGACTTAGATGACATTGAGTATGTGCCGGATGGTGGTATGCCCACGAGCAATGGCCGGCTTAATCTTAGCAGCGATCATCCCTACCAAAGTATTTATATGAGAGTTCCCCCGTCAAAGGTAGAAAGTTTGAAAACTCGATTCAAACAGAAAAATGGTATTGGAAGCTTTCAGAGCTCCTTTACAATTAATTCATACCGCAACATTGAGTATTTAAGGGTGAACTTAAACCCTACTCAAATGAACGAGCTAAAAAGCTATGTCGGTAAAAACTTAAAATACGAGGATAGGATTCAAAAGGTTTCTGAATGGCTTCGTACTGCAAGCTTTGTTTCCTCTCACCTAAGCCTGCCAGAATCAGAGCACATTGCTGAAATGTTTTTAAGAAAGCTAGTCTTTGGAAAATATGGAGAATTGATAAAAGAGTCCCTAGACGGAGACTCAGTGATACTCATAGAAGGACGAAAAGAGATAAAGATTAAATGTTGGGCCCAGCTTAGTTTAGCCAGAGATGCAAAGTCTCAAGTGAGCTGCGAAGAACTGAGGACGCCATGAAATCATCTATCTTTAAAACGCTATTACTCGTCTTTTTAGCGTGCAGTCTTTCAAACTGTGGAAGGGAGATTCATTCTGAGAAAGAGAATGATTTCTCTGGGAACACTGACGTTGGTCACCCTTCTCCCCCCATCGATGTCGTCCAGACAGAAAACAACCAAGGTTACTGCAAACTAGATAATATTTTGTACGCCCTAAATGATTGTTCGGATCTATACGCTGACGCAGAGATAGATCCTCTGGTTGATCTTTTATTTGGGCTCAATGCCAGATACGACTTTTTTATCAAACAACAACTTCACACCAAACATTTTGAAGAATCTTTTAAGCAACCCAAACTAGGCGGCTGTCTAGAAAAGTTTCTTTGCGAATAAGGAGAATATACAATGAAAAAAATTATCATATTAGCCCTCGGGCTTATTAGCCTGCTTAACACTGAGAACCTTTATGCACAGGTGAACCTGGATGAACCTTTGGCCGTTGGCATAGGAGATCGCTACTTTAAGTCGAGTTCTGACGAAAACGTTGTCTATACAATTCCTATTGGTCTCTACAGGGTCACGCCCTTCTATATGAAAAAGGTAGGAAAACGATTGCATGCGGAGTTCAAAATGGGACTGTTCAAAGAACAATTTACGACTGGTGAAAGCTTGGTCAAACAGATCATACCGACGGCATCTCTAAAAATGTTTAGAGCCACAGATGCTAGCTATTTTGCCGATGCCTCGGATATTCCAAATGAATTCGACCCGGTCCTACACGGAGCACAGTCTTTTGAAAACCTTATGGGACCCACACACGTTTACCTTGATATTAACAAAAGTGCGCGTGTAGCTTGGTACAACATTTTTCCCCTAAGCGGCAAGGCGTTGCTTAAAGAAGTTTTTGGACGCCGCGAAGATGGAGAAATTTTTGGAGATCATATTGGGTCGATTGAATACCAATTCATCTCAACTCAAGCCGGTCAAAAACGTTTGTCGAAAACGAGAGTTGGAGTCTATGTTTCAGAGTCGCATCTTCCAAAAGAAGTCAGCCCAAAAATAAACAGCTTTGAATTATTTTCAGCGGATCGCAGATTGGATGAGATCATTCCAGAGCCTTCACGAAGCGAAATTCCGTTAAAGATTACAGACTCCAAATTAAACGCATGCTGGAATGAGGAACTTGAAATTGGAGAAATTTGTCTTGGTGAGATAGCCCCTTAGATTAAACCTAAAATTAGCCCGCCCTCCAAGCGCACTCTACTCGAATATGGAGTGGAGTGCGCCATATCTTTACCCAAGTCCCGCCAAAATTGGTCTTTATGATGTCATGTGGGTGATGTGCCCGATACTTAAGCCATCGTGTATACAAATAGTCCGATTGAAGTCGAGCTGCTAAGTCAAAAGTTGGTATTTTATTAAAAGTCCAACTATCCGCCTGCTAAAACAATTTTTACGTTCCTCAGAAGACCTCTCCTGCGTGAAACTCTTAGCAGCAAATGTATATGATTGCTGTGCACGACAATATCTTTTAACTCGACACCGAGCCTTGTCGCCAATGAACGTGATTTATTTAAAATCCATCTCTCATGCCTGATAAATGAACGCGACCCTATTGCCTTATAAGACTTGAGCACCACATGATTTGCATGCTTACACGACACGGGTCTTGCAGTTTTTGGATTTGATACCGTGGCACCTGATGCTTTGGCCCCAGATGCTTTAGCCCTGATTGCCGGAGCGCCACCAAATGACATTGAAGCCTGTCTAAGTTGTTTTGAATGAAACAAGTTTTGCTGTCTGCTTGGTAATTTACCTATGAAAAAGCAAAAACTAGCCGAGTTATTTAGAGGCTCCATATATAACGCAAACCACAAATCTGTACCATTTCCCCTCGCGCTAAATAATAAGACTGTGAGTGAATCACCCACACGACATCATAAAGACCCGCCAAAACACATTCTTAACCGAATCTTAACTATGGTTTGACACTATTTTCATCGATAATAGATACATGAAGAAGTATCTCGCACTAGCATGCTTATCTATATATGTATCCGCGTTTCACCTTAAAAAGGCATTCGCGCAGGACGACACTCACTCAACAGGCACTGCGACAGACGTTTTGGACGATCAGGCTGAAGTTCAATATCAAGAAGCCATCAACAATGTTTTGAGCACTTACGATCCTCAAATATCTAGCATTAAATCTCAAATTCAAGATTTATCCACATCAGGAAAACAGCAATGTATCCAAGCCACTCGCGAAGCTATTTCGCAAGCCGATGCAGGAGCCTCAGCTGCCAGTGCACAAGCCATGCAAAACATGCTCGAACCAGGAACCGAAACCGTAGGACACGCGCTTGACAGCGTCATGGGCGGCGCGGGGAGCGAGAAGTCAACTAAGGAAGCGCAGCTACAGAAAATGATTAACACGTGTCAGGGAACTGGTGTTTTAGATTGCGACAAAAATGGTGCTGAACCAATGCTCTCAACCACTGGGTGCGCGACTGCAGGTTATCCAGATCAAGGTCAATGTAGACAATATGCTTCATCCGAAGCAAGTAGATACACCAGCAAGATAACTGCCCTTTCAAGTGAGATAAACGAACTAGACAGTGGTATGGGCGAATTGCTTGGTAGCGGAATTCAATTAGCTGTTGCAGGACTCACGGGCAACATGCTCAAAAAACAAGCAGCCGAACAAGCAGCAGGAATGAAAGCAAATGCCAGCGAAGCAGAAAAACTATGTGACCTACAGGTCAACAATCAAATCGCAGCTCTCCAAAGTAGCCTTTCAAATCTTGAAGCTCAAAAAGCTAGAGATCTTACAATGGCGCGAGTATCCGCAGAGTACGGGACTAGAAATCGTAGAAAACAAGCTGATATTTTAAACACCAACGAAGAAGATCTTCCTCCAGGCTCCATAGCTGTTGGCGATCCGCTGGTTACTGACTTACCAGGCAGTAACGACGAACCGTTTTCAAAACTTTTTGGAAACAAGGGCGGCGGCGCTGGCACTGGCGGTGGTGGCGGAGGCGGCTCAGCCGGCGGCGGTGGAGCTGGAGAGCCCGACTTTGGGGCCTTCGGTGGCGGCGGAGGCGATTACTCTGGCGGCAGTCCATTACCTCCACAAACTGACGCAGGAAGTGCATGGTCTGGAACTGCTGCATCTGCTGCTAATGAAAAAGACGGCGGCGGCTTCGGCAACGGATTCTCAGAATTTAAAGAAAAAGAAGAAGTCGCAGAAGGGGATCGTTCGCCAGCCGGAATTGAAGCCATTGGCGACGGAGGCATTCGAGTTCTCCTTGCGAGAACAACCATTGTTCACTCCAAACACGCATCCATCCTTCTAAAGAGCTTAGATTTTGACAAGCTAGCTAAACGCAGCAAAGAAAACGGTCGTGAAGCTGCTTCCGTGACGAACTCGATGAAATAGGCTTATATAAGGGCCCATGTTAAGGGCCCTTTTTGGAATTCTACTCGCCTTGTTTGTGATCAAGGCAAATGCAAAAACACTTGTGATCCCCCTTCCAAATTTATTGGACGATGAAGCAGCGCTCTTGCCTAGTATTTTGCTAGGAGAACCCGGCTTTAGTTTTGATTCTACTTTGCAGATTAAGAGTCTCCCCTCGACTGTGAGCCTAGGCATGGCTCTCCCCTTTATTAAATCTAATGAGGCACGAAGTGCGGGATGGATGTGGGCCCTTAAAGCAGGAATCAGTGACTACAACCATATTACCAATAAAATTTTCTACCCTAGTACTTATTTTTATGAGGCTGCACTTGGGAGAGGCACCGCCTCCGATGATGCCGAGTTTTACAAAGGACTTCGCGGATACATGGAGGTATCTCTTCGCAGTGAACGGCCAAAATTTTCACCCGCGGCAAACGAGGTGGCCTCTACACTCGGGGTTTCCTTTGCCGACAACCCACTTTTCATGAGCATTAAAATGGGAGCCTCCTCAACTAAAGATGGCCTTCCCATTGTGGGGCAAACACAATCTAGAATAGCTTTTCAAGCTAGATCACATTTATTGTTCTCACTTAAAAACTCGTCCTATACGGCTTGGAAGGTCAACATTGCAGGTCACTTTACTTGCATCGGAGAATCTATTAGCTGCGGCGTAGACATTGGCCATCTCCATATAAAAAACACAATCAAACTTGCCGCTGCAGAAGATCTTTCTGATATTTCCACATTTGCAGCCTCCTTAAAATGGAAAGCAAACAACAATCTCAATATCAGAGGCCGTTTAGGCTGGTCACACATTGGGAACTACAGAACTTTTCATTTTGAAAAAACCCCATCATTCTTTGTGGGGATGATCAAGGCATTTTAGATTCTCGTCTTCGTTAAATTCCCATTTCGAGTGGGCCACGTAAATCTAAAGCGTATTTTTTTGGAAAAGAATTTTCCATCTGGAGTTTTGTTACTCGCTTTTCGAGCTCTAATCTAAGTTCCAACAATGCCTTCATAAGCTCATCAAAACTTTTTCCTTTAAAACTTTTTACAAATTTTTGGAGTGTCACAAGCTCTTTGTCGAGTCCAACTTTGTCTAAAGATTTTAGGAAAAGTTCGAGATATTGAGAGTCAGGCCCTTCGGCAGCCAATACCCTTACAATTCCATCGAGACTCGACAAGAGAACCAACGTCGCGGAGGTCTGATACAAATAAAGCGGTCTTACTACGGCATAGGACTCTACCGAAAGAGCGTAAAGAAGCACCAAACAGAACCTTTTTTTACTCCAAGCGCTTTCTCCCAGTCCTTCGCATTCATGAACCGCACGTTTCTTTTGAAAATTATAGAGCAATGAATAAAATATACTGCTTCCAAAAAATATTTTGTCGCTATCTCTTAGTATTTTAGATACCCGAAGATTCTCCTCCCTTGAGGAATAATCATGGCTGAACACAATGCTTTCGACTTCCTTGAGACGATTATATTCACTAAATTTTTGAGAGGGATTGCCCATCATAAGCAAAATTCCAAGTGGAAAAATAAGAGGCAAAAGCAAAAAAGCCCACCCACAAAACACCATGACCTTGTCGTTTTGATTTCCGGCAGATTCCTTTAGCCTATGAGAGAATTTTAAATGAATGAACGCAAAGAGGACGGCCATCGAAATGACAACCCCAAACCACTGCCCCTTTTTTTGAAAAATCATTTCAAGAAGATCAAACCCTACGCCTAACTTTATCGCTTTTGGACCCAACCTAAGCAAAGGACTAAAGTCTGCTGCATTGAGAAAAACAATCAACACAAACGAAGACAAAGAAAAATATAAAAATAATTTTTTCCTTAGTGCACTAAGCAGCTCTGATCTACGAGCCTCGGAAAGCTCGGAATTTTTTGAATCAAATTCTGAACCACCACGCATTCGAGCTTTCAAAGATTGCTTTAATGTCGACTTTCCTTTTGAAAAATCTTTCACTTGTGGCCCAGCATCGGCCACAATCCACGAAAGCTTCATTGGAATTTTTGCCAAACGAAGGTCGAGCATCTGTTGAAGCACATCTATTTTTGCTTCAACAAAAGGAGCATCTTGCGGCATCCTAAAAGTTCCATTCGACGACTCCAAATCACGAATTTCAATTTTTTTATTATGCCATCTTAGTTCAAGATGGCGATGTGAGATTGAGTCATCGCTCAGCACGACCTGACAGTCTTTATCGCGTCCTACGACCAAGCTTTCGCCGTCTTTGAGTACAAATTCGTGCACCTCATTGGCGATCTCTAATCGAAGCTCCAAAGACTTTGCACCGGAGAGGACTGTCATATGGCTATAGTAACCCACTTAAAAAAAATTTGAGATTTAGCCATAAGAGCCGGGCACTTAACGCATTGCGTAATTACAAAAGATTGCACGTTGTGTCATTTTTAGGTATGCCGTGTCAAAAGAAGTCCTAGGAGAATTTTTTACATGAATCGAATCAAATACCTGCTCACATTTTCATTCATTCTTATGCTGCCACATGCTCAGGCGGAGATAGCTACAAAATATATGTATGCCAAAGATACAGCCACGCCCATGATCACCAAGCCGTCAGAAATTGTAGGCAAAACAGGGTTTAGGCCAAGACAGCCGGGTCAGACCCGAGGGCTAGGTTTTGCCTTCGGAAGGGAATGGGTTTTTGCAAACAATGCCGAAATGATGACCGAAGCTGTCTATGACAAAAGCAATGGCCTCACAGGTAGCGATTTTATGGCCGCTCTAAAAGATTATAGCAAAAAAGCCTGTATTCCCACCCTCCTTATGGGTGGACATGGCTGGGGCTCCCCTCTCGCCGGAAATGGCATCTCAACAGATGTCGTCGCCAAAGGCTCCATTTATAGAGACGCCGATAAAGGTTTTTACTTAACGGGCAAAAAACGCGCTAGTGTTTATGGGAGTCTAAAGTCTGGAATTGCCGATAAAAGCATTCGATTTTGTTCTGAATGCGAAATTTACATGCACGCCTGTTCCATATCCAAAGACTTTGGGACCGCCATCGCTAAAACGACTGGCTGCCGCGTGATTGCGGCGGACTACAAAGTTTCGCCTGTCGACCCAGGACTTGAAAACCTCGATGACAATGGCAGTTACGACCATGTTTGGTTTACAAGTGGCAAAGGCAACTTTTACGAATATCTTTCGAATGGAAAACGAAAAATCATAGGCCAAAGCTTTATATTTGATCCTTCATTTCTTAATAAATAAGTTATTTATTCGCGTGTCCTAAGAAGAAAGTGACAAACATTACTCAAATAAAAAACCCTCGTGAACTCAATTCACGAGGGTTTTTTTAATTCAATACAACAATCGAGATACAACAATCTCGTTACTTTTTGCCTTCAAGCCTTTTCTTTTCGTACTCTTTCATAAGAGTTTCTTGAACACTCTTAGGAGCTGGTTCGTATTTTTGGAACTCCATCGAGAATTCACCCTTACCTTGAGTGACCGAGCGAAGGTCAGTTGAATAACCAAACATTTCAGAGAAAGGAACGTGAGCTGATGCAACCACATATCCTTCGTTAGTCGCGGTATCTTGAATAACGCCTCGACGTTGGTTTAACTGGCCGATGACAGTTCCCTGAAACTCTTCTGGAGCTTGAACTTCTACGTTCATAATTGGCTCAAGAATAGTAGGACTCGCCTTCATGTATGATTCGCGGATACCGGCCATGGCTGCCAATCGGAACGCCATCTCGCTTGAGTCGACGGGGTGATATTGTCCATCGCTAACAACACATCGGACGCCAACAACAGGAGCACCAATGAGCATCCCTTTTGTAAGTTGCTCTTTGAAACCTTTGTCACAAGCTGGAATGTATTCCTTAGGAATCGATCCACCGACTACTTCGTTTACAAACTCATAAGTCGAAGCGGAATCCGCTGGAAGTGGTTCCATTTTTCCTTGAATCTTAGCAAATTGACCAGCACCACCCGATTGCTTTTTGTGAGTATAATCAATGACGGCAGTGCTTAAGATGGTTTCACGGTAAGCAACCTGAGGTTGACCCACTTCAACAGCACAACCAAATTCTCGAGCCATACGTTCGACATAAATTTCTAAGTGCAGCTCACCCATTCCGCTAATAATTGTTTCGCCGGACTCTTCGTCACGGTGAACCCTTAACGTAGGGTCTTCACGAGTGAATTTTCCAAGTGCTTTGGAAAAGTTAACCTGAGCGTTTCGCTCTTTTGGTCTGATTGACAAAGAAATAACGGGATCTGCGATGTGCATGGACTCCATTGAATATTCAATAGTGCCGTCAGTGAAAGTATCACCAGAGGCACACTCAACGCCAAACAATGCCACAATATCTCCACCAGCAACGCTATCCACGTCAATCATTTCATCAGAGTGCATGCGGACAATTCTAGGTACTTTAACTTTTTTACCGTTTACAACGTTATAAATGAAGTCACCTTTATTCATGGTTCCTTGATAAACACGCATGTAAGTGAGCTGACCATAGCGTCCATCTTCAAGTTTGAATGCAAGGGCAACAAGAGGCTTCGCGGGGTCCGGAATTAGCATGACTTCTGCTTCTTTATTTTTTTGATCGAGAGCTTTTGCGGGGAACACTAACGGACTTGGCAAGTAAGACAAAACTCCATCTAGCAAATTCTGAACACCTTTGTTCTTAAAAGCAGATCCAACAAATACCGGAGTAAAATTTAGAGACAAAGTAGCTTTACGAATCACAGGACGCATTTCATCTTCAGTGACAGTCTGTCCCTCTAAGAATTTTTCGGCTAATTGGTCATCAAAATCCGCCAAAGCCTCAATAAGCTTGTTGCGGTATTCTTCCACTTTATCTTTAAGCTCTGCAGGACATTCTTCCTCACGAACAACCTCACCATTGTCACCGTCAAAGTAGAAGGCTTTGCGAGTACACAAATCCACAACACCTTTGAAATCTTCTTCAGCACCAATGGGGTACATCACGAGATGCGCATTGTGACTGAGTTTTTCACGAAGCATGTCCACGCCACGGAAGGGGTTTGCACCCGCTCGGTCCATTTTATTGATAAAGCAAAGACGAGGAACGCTATAGCGCTTCATCTGACGGTCAACCGTGATGGACTGTGATTGAACACCAGCCACAGAACAAAGTACCAAGACAGCTCCGTCTAGAACGCGGAGTGCGCGCTCAACTTCAACTGTAAAGTCCACGTGGCCGGGGGTGTCGATCAAGTTAATGAAGTGATCTTTCCACTGACAAAAAGTAGCAGCCGATTGAATGGTGATGCCCTTTTCTCTTTCAAGATCCATGGAGTCCATTTTTGAACCCACGCCGTCTTTTCCGCGAACTTCGTGGATCGCGTGAATTTGTCCTGTGTAAAAAAGTATGCGTTCAGAAAGAGTGGTCTTTCCTGAGTCGATGTGGGCAGAAATCCCGATATTGCGCATTTTATTGAGGTCAAGATTTGTAGGTGATTTAGCCATAACTTTTAATAGAACTCCTTAGAATATAATGGGCGCGTTTCTAACAATAAGGGACTGAATTGCATAGGGAAAAAAGCCGACGACGCACTTTTATTAACTGTGCGCGGGGAAGAGGTGGTGGAACTAGTCTAAGTCGCCAATTTTCAAGATAGTATTGATATTATTGAGAATATTGGCCCCCTCCCAAATCTCCTGAACACAACACTCCGTAATCATTGGGGGTTCATGATCTCACCACCTCTTCCCCGCGCACAGTAAAAAATATTGGCCGGGGAGGCAGGAGCTGGAGGGAGCTATTTTTTAACTGCGATACCCAATCCTTCACCTGTCGGAATAATTAAAGATGAAAGACTGGGATCTTCCGCTAGAAGCTTCCAACATTGGCTCATTCCAGCATACTGAGTTTTTGTATAAATTTTCTGAGAGGCAAAGACCGGAGATGGCAAGTCTTCGGGATTAGCTGGAAAATTTTCCATTCCACCCCAAATATAAGCGTTATCAGCTAGCAGCAAGCCGCCTTTTTTAAGCCGAGGAATAGCCCATTCGGCATATTGAGCATAAGAAGCTTTATCAGCATCAATAAAAACAAAGTCCAGATCTTTGAGATCGCTCAAGGGACCCGCCAACAATTCTCGCGCGTCACCCGCATGAACGGTAGACCTCTTATCCCAACCAAACTCTTTAAATTTTTCCGTGACCAGCGCGGCACGTTTAGGATCAAGCTCTAAGGTATGCAACTCACCGTCGTCAGGCAAAGCGCGTAAAATCCAACTGGCGCTGTAGCCACCAAGAGTTCCCACTTCGACTCCTTTTTTGGCGCCACGCGCACGAAGCAATGTTTCGATGAGCTGCCCCTCAAAGGCGCCGATTCGAATGGCGGGAAAATTATTTTCCTTCGCCCAATTGCGCAGATCAATCTGCTCAGCAGTTTCGCGAACAAAGCTTTTTTCGACAATCAAATCTTGATGCGTCGAGCGATAATCCGTGCGCTCACCGCCGACTTGATCCATCACCACTTCAAATCCCTGAAATTTAGGAGGCCCCAGAACCATATCTCGAGTCTTTGAGGCCCCAGAATGAGCTTTTTTCATGTGATCAGAGTTAACCCACTCTTGAAAAGCCGCCTCATGGAGCCACGTAGAATGAGATACAAATGTCACAGCACCTTCGTCAGATGGCTTAGAGCGCAATAGCTTGAACTCCATAAACCCAGAAAACTCGGACAAAAATGATTCGCGCTCGCGCCATACTTTCTCGAAAGCATCAGCCTGATCGCCTTTGACTTGGAATGAATTCATTGCAATGAACATAATGAAGGGATCCTAGGGTAAATTGGATTTTAAAACAACGAGTATTTAGGGAGAGTTTATGTCGGAAGAATTTACAGTTATCACAGGGGCAGGTGGCTTTATTGGAGCCAGGCTCGCCACAAAAGTTTACACTGAGAACCCTTCCTCCCCCCTGCTACTTGTTGATAATTTGGAATATTTTTCAACACGGCAATGCTGCGAACCCTTCCAACAATTTAAAAACCAATTTAAAAACGTAAAATATTTATCTCCCGCGGATTTTATTAATCAGCTCAAGCGCGGGCAATTAGCTATCAAAGAAATATTTCATATGGGGGCCTGCTCCAGAACAGATGAAACACGAAAAAATTTCTTACTCGAAAACAATGTACGCTATTCCCAGCAAATTTGGGCTGCCTGCTGTGAACAAAAAATAAATTTGTACTACGCAAGTTCAGCGGCAACTTATGGCGGGGGCGAACACGGCTATGACGATGACCACGCCGTCATTCCCAAACTCAAAGCACTTAATTTGTACGGTTGGAGCAAGCAAGAATTTGATTTGTTTGTTCTGGAAGAAATAAAAAAAGAACAAACCCCTCCCCACTGGGCTGGCTTTAAATTCTTCAATGTTTATGGCCCCGGAGAAGCGCACAAAACAAATCAGGCCTCTGTCTTGATGCATGCCTTCAAACAACTAACCGAACATGGTCGCATGAAACTTTTTAGATCCCACAAGGATGGTTTTTTGGATGGAGAACAAAAGCGTGATTTTGTGTTTGTCGACGATTTGTGCAATGTCCTTCTCAGTTTCAGTGATCAAAAACTTAAAAATGGAATCTATAATGTTGGATCGGGGAAAGCTGAAACATTTTTAAGTCTTGCGCACGCTGCAGCCCAGGCCATTGGCATCGAAGCCAAAATCGATTGGGTGGACACACCCGAAAATTTGCGCGAGCACTATCAGTATTTCACGGAAGCCAAGTTAGATCGCTTGCGCGATGCTGGCTACCGTGGCGAATTTACAAGCTTAGAAGAAGGCGCCAAACGCTTTTATAAGGAGTGGAAAGCTCAATGAAAATTTTAATCACAGGAGCCTCGAGTGGAATTGGAAAAGCAACAGCGCTGCTGCTTGCACGCAAAGGTCATGAAGTTTTTATGGCGGCAAGGCGCAAAGATAAGTTAGAAGAAATTGCGCAAACATCTTCGACCATCGTGGGAAGTTTTTTGTTAGATGAGCTTGATGTGAGCGACAAAGAGTCCACACATGCCTTTGCAGAAAAACACAACGACTGGTTGAAAGATGTCGATGTGCTCATCAACAATGCGGGTTTGGCCCTAGGGCGAGAGGCTTTTCCCGACACCTCCGACGAAGATCACGAAACCATGTTTGCCACCAATGTAACAGGACTTCTCACGCTGACCAGAGCCATCTTGCCTTTTATGAAAGCCAAAAAAAGCGGGCACGTGTTGAATATTGGGTCTGTCGCTGGACTCACTCCCTACAAAGGTGGCACCACTTATTGCGCTACCAAGGCGGCTGTCCACATGATCACAGATTGCCTTCGCATGGACTTGGGCGGAACAGGCATTCGCGTATCGACGGTGGCACCAGGGCGCGTAGCGGAAACAGAATTTTCGAATGTTCGCTTCAAGGGCGATTCTGAAAAGGCGAAAAGCGTTTATGAAGGATATCGTGTCATGACATCCAGCGATGTCGCACAAAGCATTGCCTGGATCATCGAGCAACCCAAGCACATTAATATTCAAGAGCTAATTATTTTACCCACCGATCAGCCCTCTGCAACGACGCTAGATCCCTTGAAAATTTAAAGTAAAAAATGTGGAAGATAGTATGAAATGGTTAAGCTGGTCCCTTGTTGATCCGTACAAGGAAATTGGAGGCTCCGAAATTCACACTTTGTGCCTAGGCCATTACCTGATCAACGACCATAATGTTGAGTGGAGCGCTTCGAATATAAATGAAGACCTCTGGAGTTCAGACTACGATGTGATTCAAACTCACGGGTCGGCGTTGCCAAAAAAGTTTTTAAGAAAACGTATCATAAAGAAACTGAAACAAATTTTTTCTGGTAGCAATTCCGCATCTCACCCAGTCTACATTCATACTCTTCATGGCGAAAATATTGGCATCATGTGGGCGCTCAAAAAACTACACAAAATCGGTTTATGGAAAGCCTATTTTAGAGAGATCAGAGGCTGCCTGATGGCCGACCTTGTGGCATCGGTTCACCCGGGCCTTGGGCTTCTAAAGCTTGCAAAATTTCTAGGAAAAACTACAGTCGTTCATGGAAACGCATGGGATAGCGTTGAGATTTTAGGACCTCAGCTTGAAAATGACTCATCCTTTGATTCGAAGCTCAATTCGAAGATTTCGAGTCAAGAACTCCCAGCTTCGTTTTTTCTATTTGTTGGTAGACAAAATGATCCGGTGAAAGCCTTCGATCGTGTGAGAAATTTATTCTATGCAGAAGGCGCAGCCAATCTAGTGGCAGCACCTGGCGAAGCTTCCGATTTTTCAAACGTATTCAACACCGGCAAATTAAGCCCCATACAACTCAAAGAAATTTACAAAAAGGCCGATGCGCTTATTTTAACTTCTAAATGGGAAGGAGGCCCGTTGGTCGCACTCGAAGCCTTGTCGCAAGGATGTCCCGTGGTCATGGATGAAATTGGAGTTATTCCGACGATGTCTCAGCAGCCAGAAGGCGTGATTTTTGTTCCAGATGCCAACTCGATAGAATCTTGGAAGCAAAGTTTGGATGAAGTTTTAAAGAAATTCCCTAAAGCAAATCAATTAAGTCGCGCGACAAAAAATCAGGCGACCATTCCAACCTGGAAAATCTGCACGGCCCGTCTTTACGACAGTGTTATGCAGCTTAAAAACACCTTAAAGATCTTTTAGAAGCTTTTCGAGTTCTCCGCTTTGAGCCATCTCAACAGCAATGTCACAACCGCCCAGAAATTCTCCTTTAACATAAAGCTGAGGAATAGTGGGCCAATTGCTAAAAGTCTTGATGCCCTGACGAAGATTTTCATCATCAAGAATATTGATCCCCTTAAAGGGGACTTCAAAGTGCCGCAAAATTTGAACAACTCTGCCAGAAAAACCGCACATCGGGAAATCAGGGGTTCCCTTCATAAACAAGACAACCTTGTTGGACGCAATTTCATTTTCAATCAATTTGTGGCTTTCAGCTTCGTTCATACTGTTTTCTCCTTAATTACTTAACAAACGGACTTCAACTCTTCGGAGTTGACGTCTTAAGAGTCATCGCGTGTAATTTTTTCTTGAATTCTTCTCCGACCAAATCATAAACCTTTTGATGCTGCTTGATAGTTGTAAGACCTTCAAAATCTGGTGATACTACTTGAACCTCAAAATGATAGCCATCCCCAGTTACATCCAAGACGTCGACCTGAGTCTTCCCTGAAAATCCCTTGGAGATAATCTCCTTAAGAGTCTTTGAATCCATTTGTCTTGGAATAAAGTTTGGGTCGGCCATACCCCGGTCTTATCAGCACTTAAGGCCAAAGTCCTCTAAAAATTACGGGCCGAAGCCCTCAGACTTCGACCCGCAGGGAGGGGACATAACGCTATCGGGCAGTTAGCCTTTAGCGAATCTCGATCTGACGTGGCTTTGGGGAGGCCTTCTTTTCGAGACTGATATTTAACACGCCATCTTCAAATTTTGCGTCGACAGAATCCAGATCTACCTGATCGCCCAGATGAAACACCCTCTCAAATGAGCCGCTGCTCCGCTCTCTAAGTTTGAAGCTTTTATGATTTTCATCTTTTGAGAATTCTCTGGAGCCGGCAACCTTTAATTCATTATTTTGAATCTCAATCTTTACATCTTCTTTTTTTAAACCTGGAATATCAAAATGCAAAAGATAGGCATTGTCGGTCTCTTCGACATCGACCGCACCAAGGGTTTGTTTGGAAGTTGCATAGGGAGTGCCCGGCAATGTGTCCGCAAACCAACGATCCATGCCATTCCAAATTTCGGGGAATAAAGAACCATTTCTCATAATATGAACTCCTTCTATTTGATAAAGTTTTTCGGGACTTTCGCCCTTGGTATAAACATGTGGTCTAATTTTATAAGGTCAAGTCAGAATGTTAAAAAAAATTTTATGATCCAAATCATATTAAATTTTGATGAATTTGATTATACTCACTACCATGACTCAAAATACTAGTTTAGATCATATGTTTAGTTTTCATGAAACAAAAGATGAAGATCAAAGGGAGCGGATAGAGTTGATTTACTCACGTGCACTCAATCTGGCGAGAGCGATATGCGAAAATGCTCCGATCTCGACTGACCGAGAGAGAGCCATTCTTTTGGTAAAAGAAGCGGTATTGTTTGCGAAGTCTTCCATATTAGAAACCGAATCAAAAATTTAATCAGCCGACCAAGCTAAATAAATTTTTTGTATTCTTCTAAGGAATCAGGGTTCGCGAGCGCTTCGCGGTTTCCGGGGTCTTGTCCGTGCAATATTTTTTTAATTGCAATCTCAACTTTTTTGCCACTGACGGTGTAAGGAATATCCTTAACAATAAATATTTTTTTAGGGACATGCCTGGGCGAAGCTCCGCTTCGAATACGCGTCTTGATATCCCTGTTAAACTCTTCGAGCTCTGAATCGCTGAGAGGATTAGCAGGCTTTAATTTTACAAAAAGCTGAACTTCCTCATCTCCATCAATCATTTTTCCTACCGCGAGACTATCAGCAACCAGCGGATGGGTTTCGACTTGCCTATAAATCTCGGCTGTTCCAATACGAACTCCTCCTGGATTTAGTGTTGCGTCGGAGCGTCCATAAATGACAATTCCTCCATTAGGACGCATTTCAACATAATCACCGTGATGCCATATATTCGGGAAGTGTCTAAAGTAGGCTGATTGATATTTCTCGCCTGAAGGATCGTTCCAAAACTCCGTTGGCATCGAGGGAAAAGGCCTGCAACAAACAAGCTCACCCTGCTCACCAACGACGGGATGCCCTTGATCATTCCATGCCTGCACATCCATTCCCAGACCGCGCCCCTGTATTTCGCCGCGCACCACAGGCTTCAGGGGATTGCCGAGCATAAAACATGAAAGAATATCAGTCCCTCCGCTTATAGAAGCAAGTTGAAGTGGATTTTGAGATTCAACATAGGTATAGAAATAATCAAAATCTTCTGGCAGCAATGGCGAGCCTGTCGACAAAACTAAGCGCAAGTTTTTGAATTGATACTTTTTCTTAGCTTCAAGATTTTGATTCCGACAAGACGCAATAAACTTTGCGGAAGTGCCAAATACATTCAACTCTTCGCGGTCTGCGATTTCCCACATAGAGTCTACGTTAGGTGCTGCGGGAGAACCGTCATAGCAAAAAAGCTTCGCTCCTTGCAAAAGGGCACTGACAACCCAATTCCACATCATCCAGCCACAGGTCGTGTAATACAGTATTTTTTCTTGGGACTTTAAATCACAATGTAATTGATGCTCTTTTGAATGCTGAAGCAACGTGCCCCCCACCCCGTGAACGATGCACTTAGGAGTACCGGTTGTTCCAGACGAAAACATGATAAAGAGGGGGTCATTGAATTCAACGCGTAAAAACTGAGGAGCGCTCAACTTTTCTGAAGCGCTCTCTAGTGAGCCTTTTAAATTAATTGCCTCTTCACAATTAGACACAAGCTGCTTAAAACAGTGATGCGCTTTGAGGCTTGGCAGGGCCTTAATGAGTATTGAGTTTTTTTGTTCAAGGTTAAAGGTTTTTCCATTGTAGATAACCGAGTCGGACACAAATAAAAACTTTGGCTCAATCTGTGAAAAGCGATCCAAAATACCTTTTTCGCCAAAGTCAGGGGAGCAGCTCGACCAAATGGCACCAAGGCCCGTTGCGGCCATCATAGCTATAACAACTTCAGGGGAATTAGGCATCAAAGCCGCAACTCGATCACCCTTAGCGACACCTGCTTTTTTAAGTTTCGATTGAATCGCCGCAATGGCTTTTTTTGCTTTAGCAAGGGACCATTCACGCCGGATCGAAGAATCTTCGCAAAGTCCAACAAGGATTATTTCTTCATCGTCGTGGAAGCGCCTCAATAAATTTTCCGGGTAGGACAACTTTAAATTTGGGAAAAATTTTTGATTCCGAAATTCTGGAGCTTCTACCTGCACTGGCAAAAGTGGACCTTCATACACTAGCTCTGAAAATTGTAGATACTCCTTCCAAAATTGAGGAAATTTTTGAATGCTGGCGTCGCAAAGCGACTCATAGTCTTTAATATTTTTGTCTATTTTTTTTGCAAAGAAAGAGGCAAAACGCGACATCGCGCTTGAATGCCTTAGCTCTTCCGAAGGTTTCCAGTAAATTTTTTCCATCTATAAGTCCTAACCTATAGATGGAGTCTTAGCTAAAATTTGTAATTCACGCCAGTATGGAAAGCATAAGCATTTGAATTATAGTCACCAAAGACGCCTGATGCCGAATATTTATCGCTACCGTTGGCGAGTGCGTATTCAACCGCAAAGTCAGCTTCAATTCCGTTAGCGAACGCGTAACCCGAGCCAACTGCAAATGCATGTCCGAGCCCTGGAGATGAGAAAGTGATTTTTGCAAAACGACTTGGCACAGCTGGAGTCGCTAGCATATATCCAACTTTAAGAGGCATTTTGCCAAAAAAGTTTTCGTGCTCATATCCCAGGCGAAAATGGTGCTGGTCGTTCCAATTTAGAGCGGTTTTAACGGTTCCGCTAACAACGTTTTGTGTGAGAAAATCGTTCGACGAATATTTTGTGTAGCCATACACAAGCAAAATCTTGTTGTTTGTGCCCAAATTAAAGTGAGAGCCAATTTCAACCTGTAGTGGGAATGTGGATTCAATGCTTGCAGCCGTTCCATCACCAAAAGCGGCTTGATTAACGACTGTCGTCGTGCCCGGAGCGATGGTTCGCACTCCCAAGGTACCTTCGGCTTTAAAGCTAATCGGCGTCCGAACAACTGCACCAATGCCCCACGAATCGTCTTTGTATTGGGTACCAATTCTAAATGACCCAGCATTGGTATCTGACAAATCTTTAAACGCCGTCTCTGTAATCACGCCAGTCCCAGTATTAACACTTGGCTCCCAGAGCTCAGCCGAAACAAAGGCAATGCGCCAGCTGGCTCCGATAGATAATTTAGGCATGACCTTAAAGGCGGCACCAACTGAAAGCTCAGTCAAAGCCAATTCTGTACTAGCTCGTGGCTTATAAACCAACACCGCAGAAACCTGCGAGAAATCAATGGCGCTATAGTTGGCCTTGCTGCCACCACTGACAAAAAATCCTGCTCCAACTCCAAATTTTGAACTTGGCTTGTACCCGACTGTAGACCCCATAATTGGAGAGAAGGATCGATCACTTGTGTTTTGAGCGAGGGCTCCGCTGCCACCATTGTTGAGAGGCCCCTCAAATTGACTAAAGGTCGGGGAGAAGTTTAATGACAAGTCAAAATCGGATTCCATAAATCCAAGCCCAGCGGGGTTAAAATACAATGATTCAGAATTCGAAACACTTGAAACCACCGCATTCGCAACGCCTGTGTTTTTTCCAGACCATGTGAGTCCCTTTTCAAATCCAGAAGCTTGAGCTCCAAGCGAAAATAATCCGCCACAAAAAGTGATACAGAAAGTGAGAACGACAAGCCCTGTCTTTTTAGAAAATAAATTCAAAAGTGATTCCTCCAAAATATCGTAACTTCTAGATTCAAGCACCGGCTACGTCGCTACGCAATAGAGTCCGTTCGAGAAGACATCACGGGTAAAAGTCACTGGTGCGCCGCGCAAGCACGACGACGGGAGCAAGCTTTGCCGCAAGGCCCTTGCAGCTCAAGCTGTTGAGCTGTTAAAACCAGGGTTCATTTATGACAAATCTTTATTTGGCAAAAGAGCCCCGCACCAGTCCCCGCTTTCTTATCACGGGGGATCCCACCAAAACGATGCAGCCCGAATTTGATACAACATTGTTGATGTCACATGAGCTTCTTAAACGTGGTTACGATGTTGATTACTGCGATTTATTTCAAACAGATCTTAATCTGGCCCCTGAAAGCTACCTCAAAAGCCTTAAGGTTCAAAAAATTCTTTTTGCGGACAATGATGCTCCTTGCTTCATTGGGCTAGCACCGGCCGAAAACAAAAATGTTTTCGAAGAATACGATGTTGTCATTCACCGCAAAGATCCTCCCGTTGATAATTTTTATATCAAGAAATGTAAAATTTTTGAGACATTGCCGAAGCATATTTTGCAAATCAACAATCCAGCCAAGATTGCCACCTTACACGAGCATGAATTGCCGCTACGATATCCAAAATTTGGAGCCAAAACATTCGTCTGCAAAAATTTTGAAGAATTTGTAAAAGCTGTCCGAGCTTGTCCCACAGAAGCCGTCTGTAAACCACACAACGAATGTTCAGGACTTGGAATAGAATTTTACAAAAATACCGAAGCTGAATCGACACTCAAAGAATTTTGGGAGAAACGCAAACCGCGTGTGATTGTGCAACCCTTCATCAAAGACATTGAATCATCAGGGGATTTGAGAGTGCTGGTCATGAACGGTGCCATTTTGGGAAGTGTTTTACGGGTTCCCAAAAAAGGTTCACGCTTAGCCAACTTACATCAAGGCGCCCACGGCGAAGCCTACGAGATCAATGACTTTCACAGAGAATGTGCAGACGTCGTTAGCAAAGACTTAGCCAAAGAAGGCATTTATTTGGTGGGCCTAGATTTTATTGGAAATAACTTAACTGAGGTGAATATCACAAGCCCCACGGCCCTGCCCCTCATCAACAAACTCATGAACATTCAAGGTCATTTGACCTTGGTCGATGAAATTGAAAATTTGTATAAGGAAAATTTTGAACGTGGAAGCAACAACACTCAGAGCGAAATACCCGGACATTAACCCCTACAATCAAGGCATGCTTGATGTAGGAAACGGCCATCAAGTTTATTTTGAGGAATGCGGCAACCCCAAAGGAATTCCTGTCGTTTTTTTACACGGGGGCCCCGGTGGTGGATGTGACGAAGGCCATCGAAGCTACTTTGATCCAAATGCCTATCGCATTGTCTTGTTCGACCAACGCGGTTGCGGACGAAGCACGCCCTTTGCTGAGCTTAACAACAACACAACCTGGGACTTGGTTGCAGACATTGAACGCCTGCGCGAGCGTTTGAGTATCAAAAATTGGATGGTCTTTGGCGGCTCATGGGGAAGCACTCTTGCGCTCAGCTATGCCATCAAACACCCCGACCGAGTTAAGGGAATGATTGTTCGCGGAATATTTTTATGCCGTCCCAAAGAGATCTACTGGTTTTATCAGTATGGCGCCCATCACCTTTTTCCGGATGCTTGGGAAAACTTTGTGGCACCCATTCCTGCGTGTGAACGCGGAGACATGATCAATGCTTATTGGACGCGCTTGAATTCTGATGATGAAGAAGAAAAGCTTGCGGCCGCGAGAGCCTGGTCCATTTGGGAGGCCACACTGTGCCGCATGGAAACCGATCCGAAAGATGTGGAGCTATTCACCGAACCCGTGAAAGCGCTGCCCTTTGCGCGCATTGAGAATCATTATTTTGTGAATGATGCTTTTATGGAAACACCCAACTGGATACTAGATAACACGCATAAATTTGCCCATATCCCCGGAAGAATTGTGCACGGCCGTTACGATGTCGTCTGTCCCCTCGAAAATGCCTGGGAATTGAACAAACTGTGGACGGCGGCGGAACTAGAAATCATTCCAAGATGTGGCCACTCTGCTAGCGAACCGCAGCTTGTAGATGCTCTGATACGCGCAACAGATGAGTTTAGAAATTTAAGGTAGTCTATTGTTATTGTTTTCTATGCAGGTCGATGATGCGCTGAATGTGCGCCTCATTCACCCATCCCGTAGACGACGATGACATCAAATCCTGCGAATTGCTAACAACGGAATAGGTACATTCCTCTTCGCGCCAAACATCGTAGTATTCATCAGGCAATCCGAGGGCGTGCCCCATCTCGTGAAGATAAGTTGAAACCCTAAATCCTGCAGGCAAATTTAAAAGATTGTCGTTCCAAATTACATTTGGTGTGTATGAAAAATCATCGTGATAGAGCATTTTCATAGGAACATAATTACGAATATTAAATTTTGATTTCTCAACCCATTCAATGTCGATATTTAATGCCTTTGAAAAATTCCACTCGCCCACAACCCATTTTTTCAAAAGATTTTCAGCGCCTTCGAACTCTCCAGCATCCATATAAAGCACAAGACTATGAGGCGATCTAAACTTTAAGTTATTGCGGGGGTTTCCGTAGTGGAAACTCCTCCAATCATCAACCTTGCCTATAAATTTATTAAAATCGGCCTTTTCAGTGATTAAGTTTTCACCGCTTTGTTTCAGCCTTTTTTTAAAAAAAGGAACGTTGAGCCAAAAGATTTTAAATTCTTCTGACTCGTCAGATGTTGTCTCCCAAAGCTCGTTGAATGTTTTGTTTCCCTTGTACTTATTCAAGATTCGCTGCATTCGATTAAGGTGAGCGAGTGTCTTTTGATCTGTGTAGTAGTTCCAATCGTGAATGATACGAAAGGTATCCCATTGAATTAAACGTTTTACCCAATTTCTATAAACGTTTAGGTTTTTTGCCACATCTTTTTGAGTAAAATCAAAACCAAACTGTGTCCTGGTTTTTCGCTCGATTTCTTTTAGGCCCGCATAAGCCTTGATCCAACTAACCTCAAAACTCGAAAAACCTTCTCCAGCGATGGTTGCCTTTGCAGGTGCTTCGTAATGAGAATGCCGCTGCAACGCTTGATATTTTTCCATTGCAATGACTTCTCGATCTCCGGGAGTATAGAGAATATTTTCTGTAAGATTTTTATAGGGTGATTCGAAAACGGGAATGGCCTTTGGGATTTTACCATCTGACAAATCTGGACCTTGTGCCAACTTTTTTGCGAGCGAACTTTGCGTGGCGAGGTAACCATCGTATGCCTTACCCAGTTCTTGAGACAATTGATACACCTCAACTGGATTGATATCTTGGGTATTTTCGCATCGCCATTTTTCCTCGAATATCACCTTTTGTACACGGTCTATTCTTTGAAGTTCAACTTCTGCACTTTGGATTTTGGCGCCTTCTTGGTAGTGTACCGGTGGTATCGGGTCTGAGATATAGGCATCTGAGCAAGCACCGAGAAGTACCTGAGACGATAAAGCTAAAACAACGAACTTGTATGACTTGGCAGGAAAACTCATCCGACTGTAGAGAGCAAGACCCATGCCCCACTTAAATCACTGAATTTAGGCGAATATAGTGACTAAAAAATGAACAATTTTGCGCAAAAATTGAGTGCAGATGCCACTAAGCATTCCCCCTTACAAGTCTTCCACTTTTTTGTTGCCTCAAAGCAACTCGGAGCCAAAACAAGGCGCCAACCAAAAATGCGATAGGCAATATAGAAATTGCAGGACGAAGGCTTCCCCAGGTATCTGACAAAGCGCCAACGATTGCGGGCGACCACATATCTCCAAAAAGATGTGTAACAAAAAGCGAAAGCGCCATCGCACTTGCCCGCTGAGTTGGGGGAACTGTTTCGAGTATCAAGGTATTGACTGGACCCGTTGGAAGAAACGCAAAGAGCATTGCAAGTGCCATGCAAATTTCAGAGACCGCCACGTTCGGGGACCAAAAAGCAAGCAAAGAAGTTGGGACCGTTAAAAAAGTCGCCGCAGTTAAAACCCAGGCATATCCAGATGGATGTTTTTTAAATAATTTCGTCGCGAGCAATCCACCAATCAAAGTTCCCACTAATCCTGAGACAACCAAAACGCCACCGAAAAAAAGCGAGGCATCTTTATTGGAAACCCCATGGGTACGATGCAAAAACGTGGGTCCCCAATGAGCATAAGCACCAAGTGCAAAAGTGTAGGCGGCGTAGCCCCAGCATACCAAAGCGAATTCTTTTATTTTAAATAACGAAAAAACATCTTTCCAATCTGGCAGTGCTTTTAATTCAGAAGAATCTCGATCCTTATTTGCATCCGAAGTGTCGCTTTGTCCGCGCCTAGGCTCTTTAAAGGGAATGAGTGAGAGCATCAGAATAAGTCCGGGAGCGCCTGCTACCATAAAGGCTAAACGCCAATCAAAACTTTCGCTCATTACTCCACCGAACATAAATCCAAGCGCCGATCCGACGGGGATAGCGACATAAAAAATCGTAAGGGCGTTGTTGCGCTTTTGCGATGGAAAAACGTCAGTAATAAGGCTTGGAGAAATTGTTGCGTAGCTAGCTTCACCAAAACCTACTAAAACTCTAAGTGCCATAAACGACAAAAAGCCTAGAGCAAAACCGGTTCCAAACGTGGCTGCGCTCCAAACAAAAACCCCAACCGAAATGAGCCATTTTCGATTGAATCGATCACCCAGGTAACCAAAAAATGGTGAACTTACAAAATATCCTATCAAAAATGCTGTAGACAAGCTTCCAAGTTGACCATCACTAAGTCCCAGCTCAGCTTTTATAGGAACCAAAGTAGAGGACAAGACATAGCGATCAAAATAATTAAACAAATTGAGACCTGTTAAAATAAACAAGCACCAAAACGGGGTGAGCTCTTTTGAAGGGTTTTTGCCAAACATTTTCTACTATACTACGCTCAAGCTATGCTTTTGGTCTACGTCACTTGTCCCAATTTTCAAGAAGCCACTGAGCTTGCGAAAATTTGCGTCCAGGAGCGCCTTGCCGCATGCGCAAATATCGTTCCCAGCATGAGATCGGTCTACATCTGGGAGGGCGACATGAAGATTGAAGAAGAGAGTCTACTGCTCTTGAAGTGCTCGGAAAATAATTGGATTGCGCTCGAAAAATTGATCATTAAAAATCATCCCTACGATGTGCCATGCCTAGTAGCTTATAGGTCGAGTCACGCATATGGCCCTTTCGAAAAATGGGTTGATGAGAGTCACAGATAAATTTACAGTTAAATTTTGAGGTCGAGGGTGACCGGGCAATGATCCGAACCTAAGACTTGAGTTTGAATACCAGCGTCCTCTAAGACATCGATGTCGTCTTCGTGTATTAAGTGATAATCAATTCTCCAACCAATGTT
Source organism: Bdellovibrionota bacterium (assembly GCA_041750195.1). Taxonomy (GTDB): domain Bacteria; phylum Bdellovibrionota; class UBA2428; order UBA2428; family UBA2428; genus JBGSZX01. The sequence continues at coordinate 50,137 of JBGSZX010000033.1, forward strand.
ACGGTCACGAGCTCGGGTGCGTGCGCTCCACCAACTATAAACTTCTTCTTCAGGATATAATGATCTAAAAGTGTCGACCCAACCCTTGTCTAAAAATTTGCTCATCCATTTTCGCTCTTCGGGCAAAAACCCTGGAGACCCGTGATTTGATTCTGGACGAGCTAAATCGATTTCTTCGTGGGCAATATTTAAGTCCCCAGCAAGAACAACGACTTTACCTGTTTTACGCAACTTATTTAGCCACTTAATGATTTGCTCACAAAACGCCAATTTATAGTCGATTCGCCGTCCCTTATCTTGGCTGTTTGGAAAATACGCGCTGACTAAAATCAGTTCCTCGAACTCGGCAGAAATGACACGCCCCTCAGCATCGAACTCTGGAGCCCCCATCCCAAGATGAATTTTTATCGGAGCTTCCTTGCTCAAAATAGCCACTCCGCTATATCCCTTTTTCGCCGTCGCCGAATGCCATGCTTTGTGGTAGCCCTCAAGCTCTCGTATTTCAATGGGAATTTGATCTTCCTCAGCACGAACTTCTTGCAGCAATATTGCGTCGAAGTCCTCGGATTTCAACCAATCTACAAATCCATTTTTTGCACAGGCCCTAATCCCATTCACATTCCAGGAGGCGATTCTTGTCATTCAGCCCCTTTTAATCGTCGCCCTGCTTCACTGCAATATACAATCAAACATTCATTGAAATCTCACCGAAACTTTACTTTTTTCGGGCCACTTGCGGATATAGAATGAAGACCTTCTAGGAGTATTAAGAAAAGATGAATTCAACACAAACAATGACCACACCACTTCAAAGACTTTTTTCTAAAACTTTTGTTTTGTTTTTGCTATTGGGAGTTGCGTTTTCCAATCAAGCGCGAGCTGTCGACTATGAGTTAACCTGCAAGACTATTCCCGACCTTTTTAGGGCTTACCTTACACAACACATTGTTCACAAAAGTCTAACTCCGGAATTGCAAGTTCGAACAATGGAGCAATACGTAAAACTTACTGATCCAACAAAAATGCTTTTTCTAGAAGAAGATATTGGCGCGGTGAAAAAGAACATCCAAAAGCTCTTTCTTGGGATGAGGAAGAATGGTGATTGCTCTCCCCTAGATGACATTCAAAAACTCATAGTCAAAAGAGTCAAAGAGAATGAAGCCACAGTTAAAAAATTGATTACTGAAAAAGAATTTAAAATTGACGAAAATATTGAGCTTGTTTTGAATCCGGATAAACGCCACAACCCAAAAACATTGTCTGAAAAAGAAGAACTGATACGAAAAAGTTTAAACTTTCAAATGTGGAACTATCTAAGTAGCGACACGAAGAAAGACGAAGCCAAAGAAAAATTAATTCACCGCTATGAACTTGCTACCAAACGGGTTGTAGAACGAAGCCAAGTAGATTTGCTTGTTAGCTTTATTGATGCGTTTACTAACGCGCTTGACCCTCACACCAGCTATTTTTCAAAGGATCGTTTGGATGATTTTCGTATCGACATGAGCCTGTCCTTAGAGGGCATTGGCGCCTCGCTAAGCTCGAGTGATGGATATACTATTGTAGAAGACATCATTCCTGGCGGCGCTGCCGATCGAGCAAAAGTACTTGTTCCTAAAGACAAAATCATTGCTGTAGGACAGGGCGAAAAAGGCCCCACCCAGTCGGTTATGGATATGGACCTTAAAGACGTCGTTCGACTAATCCGAGGCAAAAAAGGTTCAAAAGTTAGACTGAGTCTTTTGCGAAAAGAAGGCGAGACAACCAAACGCCAAGAAGTCATCATCGTTCGAGATAAAATTAATCTTGAAGATCAAGCTGCAAAAATTTCATACCACGAACATAAACTTCCGAATGGCAAAAATCTAAATCTAGCCGTCATCGATCTCCCCTCCTTTTATGGGGATCAATCAGGTGATCGCTCAGGCTATGTTGACATGAAAAAGCTCTTAGCCGAAGCCAATGCGAAAAATGTCGATGGCCTCATCTTGAATCTTGCACGAAATGGCGGAGGCTTGCTGGAAGATGCCGTTCGAATTTCAGGTTTATTCATAAAAGAAGGTGCGATTGTTGCAACCTTAAATTCTCGCAAAGATGTAAATATCTTGAGGGACAAAGATCCAACCATTCAATTTGACAAACCATTAATAGTTTTAACAAGTCGTGCCAGCGCTTCAGCTTCAGAAATTTTGGCAGGCGCACTTAGGGACTACAACCGAGCGCTTGTGGTAGGAGCCGACAACACATTTGGCAAAGGAAGCGTTCAAGCCGTCCTTGATTTACCTGCAAATCTTGGAGCCATGAAAGTTACAACTGGAATGTTCTTCGTTCCAGGCGGGAACTCCACACAAAACCTAGGTGTCGCCGGGCACGTGGTACTACCATCAACGCTAAGCACTGATGACTTAGGTGAAAAGAATTTGGACAATGCTCTGCCCCCTTTAAAAATTAGTCCCTTCAAAAGCAAAGACATCGGCGACAATCAGTGGAAGCCAATTACCACTTCTCTTGCAAAGCAATTGCAGAAACTTTCCACTGAGCGGGTTAGCAAAAATGATAAATTCATTGAAATAGAAAAAGATATTACAGAAATGAATAAAAATGACGGCATTGTAAAGCTTGCTGAAATGATTAAAAAAGAAAAAGAAGAAAAGGCGAAAAAGAAAAAGGACGAAGATGAGAAGTCGTTCAAAGAACGTGTTGCTGATCTTCAGAAGCCTTACATTGACGAATCGCTAAACATTTTGGCTGATCTTATTGAAAAACAATATCCCAAAGCAGGGGCTATCATTTTAGGGGACAAAGCTCCGAATGGAACATTACCCAAAAATTGATACGAACCGATAGGAAAACTCCTGCCTTGCAGGATCGCCAAAAGAAAGTACCGGGTTTAATTTGTTATGATATTCATTCTAACTTTTTTCCTTACGTTATTTTCGGTATCGTGCTCGGCGCAAAATGCCGTTCCGGTAGCTCAGAAGCCATCTAAGACTGAAGAATGGAAGGGAAATGTTACCGGCGGCGATTGCAAAACAAATTCCGAATGCGGAAATTGTGGAGCAAGTCCCAATAGCGCGCCTGGAGGCTTAGCCTGTATGTGTTTGCCCCAGCTAAATAAGTGCGGTTTTGGGAAGTATGAATGGCTTAACAAGTCTGAAGAATAATGAACTCTTTATTTTTTTACTATAATTTTAAATCATAAGAGGTATCGAGATCTTCATAACCCTCGTTGTTGTTCCAAAAGGCCAAACCCTATCCTCTTAACATTTAAGAACAAACTTTTATTAAGATATAAAAAAAATAAAACATAACGGCTCTATTAAGATTGGGTCAAGGAGCGCCTGACGCCGGTGATTAGATTTTTATACCCAACAGAAAACCGAGTTCATTCTTAACCCATCATTAATCTAGCAACATTATTTTGATTTTTTAAATTCAATTAGAAACGTATTCTAAGGTTAGATGTTGAGATTAAAAAATACCTTAGGTGCAAATGAAGAACGTTTCTGGAACAGTTTGCACCTGAATCGAAGTAGGAAGATTTATGAGTAAAACGTTTGTAGAAATGAGTCGAATATTATTGTTAGGAATTTCTTTATTTGTCATTGCCGGATGTGAATTAGATATCGGGATTAAGCAAACTAATGAGACAGTGGGTGGCGGGGATGGTGGAGATCAAACCCCCCAGTCATGCGGAAACGTGGCTAGCGGCGCCACCGAATCCAGAACACGATATGAGGCGGCAAGTGTTGTGGCACCTGCGTCCTGCCAGGCTGAACTTCAAGTGCGCGTTTGTAACGATGGGGTGTTTTCTGCTTTTAATGGAAGTTTTACAAGCGCTACCTGTAAGGTTGAGGATGCGCCGATTGTTCAGCCCCCCGTTGTTGTGATACCTAAGTCATGTGGCAGCGTTGCCAGTGGTGATAGCCAAACTCGAATACGCTTCCAAGCAGAGAGCGTTACAGCACCAGCATCTTGCGTAAGCGAAACTCAAACACGAACTTGCGCCGACGGAGTTTTTTCTTCATTTAGTGGCAGCTACAGCAAACTATCTTGTTCTGTTGTCGCAGCCCCGCTGCAGTCGTGCGGAAGCGTTGCCAGTGGTGATAGCCAAACTCGAATACGCTTCCAAGCGGCAAGTGTCACGGCACCTGCGACATGTTTGAGCGAAACGCAAGTACGGACTTGTAACAATGGATCGTTTTCTGCCTATAGCGGCAGCTTTTCAAACCTCGCTTGCTCTATCATTCAACCACCTGTCCAAGATTTATCTAGATTTTCAGATTCGACATTTAAAAACTTTGATATGCCATCAGTACAAACAGGATCATTTGAGGCAAAATTTAACGTAACTCCTCTTGCTAACAATATTGATTCAGTAGCAAGCCTTTCTGCCATGGCTGCGACTGGGTATGCCGATATGGCCGTCACAGTTCGAATGAATGCCTCTGGTCAGTTTGATGCCAGAGATGGTTCAAATTATCTAGCAGATCGCGTGATTAACTACGAAGCAAACAAGATTTATCAGATTAGGATGGAAATTCATTTGGCGAGTCGCCGTTATTCAGTTTTTGTTAAGCCAGAAGGTGCAGCGGAATTGTCTCTAGCCAACGACATTGCATTTAGAACGCAGCAAAGCTCCGTAAGCAGCCTAAGTAAAGTGTCGATAAGAGCTTATATTGGATCGCATGAAAATGGCGAAGTCACGATCAAAAGCATTTCAGCACCAGCACCGCTGGCATGTGGATCGACTCCCAACGGAGGCACCGTATCAAGAGTTCGCTTTCAAAGTGACTTGCCACCTGCAGGTCAAAGCTGCATAAGCCAAACACAAACCGCTACTTGCAATAACGGGGTCCTTAGCTCTTTTTCTGGAAGCTACACCTATGTAAGTTGTGAAGCGACGCAGGTTCTCCCTCAAAGTTGCGGTACCTTGGCGCATGGAGAGTCAGAATCATCGACAGCCTACACCAAGGCAACAGTCCCCTTTGGACAAACTTGCCAACAAATCGCTGTTACAAAAACATGCAATGATGGTTCACTAACATCTATCCCTTCAAATACTTTTGATTCTTGTCAGGTCGAGCCCGACCCCAACAATGTTGGTCAGTGTTCCTCTATCAAGCGCAATATTTTCACTTGGACTTTTGATAAATCTTATCCTTGTGGAAAATACGCTAATGGTGATTACTGGGTCGTGGGACCTGTAAATATTACAAGCATAAGTCCTAAATCAGAGACCAAGTCTAATGGGCGAATCGTCAACGGTTCCGTCATCAATCCAAATGGTGGTCAGTGGGTATCTCAAGGATTTGATAGTCATATGGGTGGCTGGACTGATAGCAATGCAAAATATGTTGCAAGTCTAAACGTTGGTCGCAATGTAAGCGCCAGCAGCATACTCAAAGTTAACAATGGTTCATCTTTGATCTCAACTTTCAGTCACATTGCTCTCAACGCAAATGGCCAACCAGACCCATCTGTATTCCAACGACCAACAATTGCTGATCTTGCTATTCTTACAGTGGTATCTAGTGCCCCTGCCAATGGCTCGTTTAGGCCGCCATATGCCGGAACAGATAAAACTCACCACTGGAACAAAAGTAATCTCAACTATAACATTTTAAGAAAGTTCAATTTATCGGGCGGGCCGTCTCCTGATTCAATGGCCGGGACTTTTGAGAAAGGTTGGTTTGAACTCGATACTTCAGAGATGGGACGTAACTATCACCCCAAAAATCACGGCCAGAACGAGTATGGAGCATACTTCAATGAAGTGCTCGGCAACGCCATGTTGTCTCTACACTTAAACTACACAGATGCCCAAAAAGAAACTCTATACATAAGACTTGTACAATACGGCATTGACATATACGGAGTCGCTAAAACTGGTGGGAATTGGTATGCAGCTGGTGGGTTTAATGCCGGAAGAAAACCTGCCCTAGTCCTGGCAGCTGTTGCCCTAAACGATACAAACATAAAAAAATACGCGAATGCTCAATCTGCTCAAGGCTGGATATTCCACGAGGATTTCCAAACTTTCTATGTTACTCAAGGTGATATAGGGCAGTGGGTAGACAATAGTGACGGGCGTGGCCGGGTCCCTTACCAGCAATCTGACTTAGGACTCGCCGAGTGGGGTGAACAGCATGCTGGCGGCAGACAGCGCGATTCGCGAGAATGGGGCGCATACTACAGAAGCATGAACTACATAGGACAATTTGGCACCTCACTTGCCATACGGTTTCTAGATGGAGGCACTCAAGCTTGGAACTGGCCTGCTTACTTCGATTACATGGATAGAGCTTGGGCAATCGCGCCAGGCGACATGCCAGGACTTCCAGCATCGATGGCTAGCCAATTCCGCTCAACCGCCGGCCCGACTTACACTCGAAAATGGTAAATAATTTTAATAGCCTGAATGAGAGCTGATTTAACTCTCATTCAGGAGTTAAGGAATCCCCGGACATTTAGCCTTTTTACAATTTTGACCTACAAATCCGCCAGACAAATCAACTTCAAGGGACTTAGCAGTATTGTTGCCAAACTTTGGATTCTTGCGAGTCGGTTTATAATCAAATTTAACACCTTGCCCATATAAGCCTTCAAGACTAAGCCAGGCCCCAGCCCTTTTTAATTTCGGCCTCTTCTTCTGGCACTGTTACTTTTTTAAACTTTGCTCCCGATCGCCCTTTTACGCGGGCTTCGCATTCGGACCATGATTGATGCTTTTGCAACTCGCCACCCACCAGGCTCATGTAAAAAAGTGCCTTTTTGCTGCTCGATTTTTTTTTGCCAGACTCCGAAGATTTATCCATCTCCTCGCGCAACAATGGCGCTAGCTTAAACGCCTCTACAATAGCGCGCCCACCATCGGAAACTTCGCGCACAGAAACACCTTCACTCTGCTCGTAGGCAGCAACAGCAAGCTGATCTACATATTCATTTCCCAAAACCTGCGAATGCCCAGGGACCACAAGCAACTCAAATTTTTTGAAAGCTTTTTTTGCCTGCATAAGATTTTCCCACAAATCTGCATTGGCAACATCGCTGCCATCTTTCTTCTTCCAGCCATTACGCGCCCACCCAAAAACCCAAGCGTTGAGCCCACTCGCAACATAAGAAGAGTCGGTGAAACAATAAACCTGTTGATCAAAGCCCGATTGCTTAAGATGGCGCATGACCTTTAAAACAGCATCCATCTCCATGCGATTATTGGTAGTACTTTTTTCGTAACCAGACGCCTCGATGATTTTAAATTTATTTTTACTATCTTGATAAGCTACGATATAGGCCCAGCCTCCACGTCCCGGATTTCCAGAACACGCGCCGTCTGTATAAGCCCATGCGATCCCCCTATTGCTAATGGGTGATAAGAGTTCCAAAATTTATTTCCTTAAAATTAAACAATGTCGAAACATCAAAAGGCTTTAGTCCGTTGACAATCCAAACCTTATTTTGAGAGTTCTCACTCAAGTAGTTCAAGATTGATCGCATCTTAATATGCATCCCGCCTTGAATGGTTCCATCATCAATTAGGCCTTGAACTTCTGCCGCCTTCAAAGCTGAAATATTATTTTTGTGTTTATCTAAAATGCCATCTGTATCCGAGAAAAATACCAAAGTCCGTGCACCAAGGCCGGTTGCAATCGCCAGCGCACCCACATCCGCGTTGCAATTCACAATGTCACGAGTTTCGCTTTTATATGATCCAAGTGGCGCGACTACCGGAACAACGCCACTTTTTATAAGAAGATCCAAAATCGCAGTATTCGTTTTTTTAATTTTTCCAACAAGCCCTAGCTTTGGCTCGTCAATGTCGCATTCCAAAATTTTTGCATCCGAAGCGCACACACCAAGCGCTTTAAGGCCATGAGTTTCAAGGCATCTCACTAGTGCCGGATTCATCTTCCCACGTAAAACCATTTCCACGACGTCCACGACATCGGGACTACTTACTCTTTGGCCATCCACAAAACTAAATTGAAGTCCAAGCTTTTCTGCCGTCTGATTGATAACGGCTCCGCCTCCGTGGACAAAGCAAATGGCTTCAGAAATCGAAGTCCACCCAGAAAGAGTCTGCGGATTTTGAATAAGATTTTCTAAAACCCTACCTCCGAGCTTAAAAACAGTTGTCATTCAATACTACCTTTTTGCCCGTCTGCCCTATAGCGCTTAAGAATATTCCGTATTGATTTCGACATAACGTTTGGTCAAATCACAACCCCAGGCGGTCGCCTTAAAATTGCCTTCGCCTAAAACCACACGAATTAAAACTTCATCGGACTGTAGTTTGCTTTTTGCCATAGCGCGGTCGATGGTCTGAGGAGAACCCTTCTTGAACACCGGAAAATCTTGCATCCAAATTTCGAGTTTGTTGAACAATTCTTCGGGAACACCTGTCTGCCCCAGGCGAACAAGAATACGACCCCAGTTAGGATCCTCACCATGCACGGCCGATTTAATGAGAGGAGAAATGGTGATCATGCGAGCGCATTCACGCGCCAGTTCTTCGCTCGGCGCGTCTGTGACCTCAACGGTAATTAGTTTTGAAGCCCCTTCTCCGTCTTTGGCAATCGAAATGGCGAGTGCTTTTAACAAACCATCAAAAGCGTTTACAAAAATTTCACGATCTTCTTTTGTTTTTAAAGAAACATGACTTTCTCCATTAGCGAGAGCAATGACCATATCATTGGTGCTGGTTTCTCCATCAACGCTGATCATATTAAAGGAATCTTTTACCGACTCAGAAAGTATCGCCTGAAAATCTTCTTTTGATATTTTAAGATCCGTAGCTAAAAAACATAACATGGTTGCCATGTTGGGATGAATCATTCCGGAACCTTTGGCGCAAGCCGTGATACGAACTTCCCCTTCGGACAATTGAATCAACTCAGTTGCAAATTTTGGAACAAGGTCGGTTGTCATAATGGCTAAAGCAAAATTATTCATCGCCCCAGAAAATCCACGCACCGCGAGAGGCAGAGAAGGAATCAATTTCATGAGAGGCAAACGTTCTCCAACAACACCCGTGCTCGCCACCAATACTTGCTCTTGTTTGATATCGAGCACTTTTGCCGTTTCGCGAGCGAATTCAATGTTATCTTTCATTCCCATTTCACCGGTCGCAGCATTCGCATGTCCGCTATTACAGACCAAAGCATAAATGGAATCCGAAGGCATGAGCGCCATGTTGTACAAGACAGGCGACGCCTTAAAAGTATTTGTTGTAAAAGTGCCAACGGCTACGCACGGCACCTCGCTTTTTAAAATACCTAAATCCGGACGATAGCGTCGCACCCCCGAATTAACACCTGTTGCTGAAAAGCCTTTTGGTAAATCTACATTTGGTATCATAATAAACACTCCGGCATAGAAAAATTATATAACGCGTGGGCATTGGCAACAGCTTGCCCAGCCGCACCTCGTCCCAAATTATCAATACAAGAAAACACCATGGGCCTGTCAAAGGCCGTTGTACATTGCAAACTTATTCGATTGCTGCGTTGAACCTGTTTGAGGTGAGAATAATGATCCTCGATTCCCACAGAAATATCTTTGGATGAAGAATAATATTTTTGAAAGCTAGCTAGCATCGTCTGCGAATTTCTTTGCGCCCCTGGAAGCTTTTCATTCCAATCCAAAAAAAACGAAGCCGAAATGCCTCGTTCAATCGGCAACAATTCAGTAATAAACGACAAGCTCGCTTTTTTGCCCGCATAGGCCTCAAGACTTTCCATAATTTCTGGCCAATGCTGATGCTTGCCAACTTTGTAAGGTTTGAATTCTCCATATAACTCGGTAAACAACAATCCCACATCAGCTTTTCGGCCAGCTCCAGAGCTGCCGCTTTTGGCGTCGACGCTAATTCTTAGCGGATCAATGACACCATCTTTGATCAAAGGAATCAATGCCATTTCCACGGCCGTTGCGAAACAGCCAGGATTCGCAATCAATCGCGGTCCGGGACGATCATCCAAAGAAGGCAACTTTTGCCATGGCATCAATGAATACTCCGCTTTCTCAAGCCAAGCCTTTTGAGTATGAGAAAAACCATACCATTCATCATAAGAGTACGTCTTGAGTCGAAAGGCTCCCGACAAATCTATGACGTGGCACCCCGCCGCTAAGGCCTCTGGTGCCCATTCCATTGAAGCTTCATTGGGAGTGCACAAAAACACCAAATCCATTTTTTGATAATCGCCGCTCGAAAAGCCTTCTCGCCCCACCGTACATTCGAGGTCAAAATTATGGCAATTCTTTAAATAATGCTGAATTTCTTGCCCTGAGTAGCCGCTGGCTCCGGCTACTCCAACCTTTATTTTTCTCACCCTTCAAAGTTCCCACGGCATCAGATTTCATGCAAGGTTTCTAAGAATGAAAAACTTCTTTAAAACGCTTGAGCATGACGCCATCCGGTTCTAAAGTCTAAAAGGTGCCAGATATCAAAAAAGGGCTGCCCTGTGGGGCGCAAACAATTAAGCTTGCCTCGACTGATGAAGAAAAGGAACAGGCCTTTCGTCTACGATTTAGAGTCTTTAATGAAGAACTAAAGGAAGGTCTTCCGGAAAACGAAAAAACGGGCATGGATACCGATAGCTTCGATCAATTCTGTGATCATCTTTTGGTATTAGAAGGCAGCAATGTTGTCGGCACCTATAGAGTCTTACCTGGCCCCAATAGGCCCAAGGAAGGTTTCTACACTCAAACCGAGTTTGATATTTCAAAGCTAAATTTGGACATGAACCTCATGGTTGAACTTGGTAGGGCCTGCATTGACCCTGTTCATAGAAAGCGCAGCACTTTAATGTCTCTTTTTTGGGGACTTCATCAATATGCAAATTTCAGAGGCTCAAGATACTTTATGGGATGCGGCTCGCTTCCCCTGATGAGTAACGACGATGCCGAAGCCACATTCAAGGAACTAGTGGGCAAAGGTCAGGTAGACCTTAATTGCGGAGTCGCGCCACTTGCCGCAAATCAATTTAAAGGTGATGCCAGCAAAGGGAATCCTCAAATTCCGCCGCTTGTCGCCATGTACTTAGAATTCGGAGCCAAAATATTAGGGCGACCAGCTTATGACCCTATCTTCAAGTGCTTTGATCTTCTAGTCTATTTTGACATGTTGAATTTATCTGATTGGGGACAAGCTTTGCTCGAAAAGTTTGACAAACGTTTGGCCAATACCGCCCCTGAAGGAGAATCTTAAATTTATGAAATCAACCTTAGATCTTGATGATCAGATACCCGTTGCACCTTTGTATGAAGCAGTCACAGAAAGCATTAGAATTACGGTACTCCCGAAGTTTATCCCGGAAAACTCTAATGTCGAAACCAGCAACTATTATTATGCTTATACCATTACCATGACAAACGAAGGTCGAGCGACCGTCCAGCTGATGAAACGCCATTGGGAAATCAAGAATGGCTTTGGTGATTTTGAAACCGTTGATGGCGAAGGCGTTGTTGGGGAAAAACCTATTTTAGCCCCAGGAGAAAGCTACTCCTACACAAGTGCATGCCCGCTTGATACTCCCACAGGATCCATGAAAGGCTACTACACCTTCAAAAACCCTTCGGGGAAATCTCTCAAAATAAAAATTCCAGAATTTCAATTGAGGGATAAAAGTCTTTTGAATTAAAATTCAGAAGATACTTATTTTTGCCTGCATGAATGATCCACAATACGAAAAAGCTACGAGATACTTTAATTGGCTTTATCGCCATCGTTGGAAAATCCACATATTATCCATCATTGCATTCGTTACTGGGATCTTTTTAGCGAGTAAACTTCAACTTAAGCCCAGCTTTTCTGCGCTACTTCCGCAAAATTTAGAAAGTGTGCAGCAAGCTAATCTTGTGGCCGAACGCTTCGGGGGCACTGGGCTTTTATTGATCGGCATTGAAAGTCCCAACTTTAAAGCCAACAAAAAATTCGCAGATGCTTTGGCAGAAAAATTGAGTGCTCTCGAAGGCACCAAAATTAAATCGTTTGAATATAAGTTTTCAAAAATTGCCCGCTTCTTCGAAAACTATGGTCTCCACTACTTAAGCACTTCGGACCTATTTAAGCTAAAAAATAATTTAACAAACACCATTCAAGAAAACAAAGACTCTGCTTTTGGCGGCTTCTTAGGTTTTGATGACCTCCTTGGTGATGACAATGAAAAAGATAAAAAAGAAGCCAAAGATAGCATTTCAAAAGATGAACTCCTGGGAGAAGTAGACCCCCGCATTCAAAGATTCCTATCCTATCCCGACAATTATCTTGCTTCGGATGACGGCAAACTCGTGGCCATCGGAGTACAGGCCGCCAATTCAAGTCTCTCCCTGAACGAGGCCCAAGATCTTGTCCAAAGCATCGACAAAATGGTGCTCGAATTAAACCCTAAAAGTTTTAACGAAGAAATGACCGTGAATTATGCCGGCAACGTGAAAAGAGCCATCGAGGAAGTCGACACCATTAAAAAAGACATCCTGAATACCGCGCTGCTTTTGGTGACGCTAATTCTTGTCGTCTTATTTTTGTTTTTGTGGTCTCCACGTTGGGTTTTTCTGGTTTTAGGTAATTTGATATTTGCGGTTGTGTGCACCTTTGGATTTACTCAAATTGCCGTTGGCTATTTGAACACAATGACGGCTTTTCTTAGCAGCTTGGTTGCAGGAACAGGCATTAACTATGGAATCATATTGATCTCCAGATATCTTGAAGAGAGAAAACTTGGGGTAGAGTATCGAGAAGCACTAATCAAAAGTCTTTCTTCGACGTCTTTAGCGACCTTACTAGCTTCTGGAACGACCGCCGCTTCATTTATAAGTTTATTAGTTGCGAACAATAAAGGTTTTTCACAATTCGGAATCATTGGAGGCGTCGGTGTCATTCTATGTTGGACAAGTTGTTTCACCCTCTTACCTCTTTGGATAGATGCCATCGAAAGACGCTTTCCGAAGCCCGTAAAGCCTCATCCTCTGGGACAAATTTTTTATCAATTCGGAATGAAAACCGGACATTTTATCATTCGCAAGGCTCCGCTCATGGCCAGCGTCCTATTGGTGCTAACGGCCTTGGGTGCCACAGGATTTAAAACACTTTGGGAAAACCCATTAGAATATGATTTTTCGAAGCTACAAAACAAAACAACCAAAGGCAGTGGTGCCTCCGCTTTGCATTGGCGCATCCAGGAAGATGTTTACAAGAGTAGTCTTGTTCCTGCTGTCATATTGCTCGAAAACGAATCACAAGCAAAAGAACTTTGTCCGACAGTTCGAAATTTAGTGAGTAAAATCGATGAAAGTGACAAAGTTTTTGAGGCCTGCCTTAGCCTTTATGAGCTTCTTCCGCCGCAAGCGGTGTCTGAAGAAGAAAACAAATTAAGACGCTCTTTACGTGCTGACATTCTAAAGCTTATGGGAGATCGCTGGCTAAAATTTTCTGATTCCGAGCTTGCGGGACTTCTAAAAAGAATTCATAGAAATGCTTCCGAGAAAACCCCCACCCTTAAGGATATTCCGGAACAATTGAAACGGCGATTTGTCGAGAAAAGTGGCGACCTAGGTCTTGTTGGTTTTATTTACCCGGACAATTCTAAGCCGCTCGAGAACGGACGTAATCTTCTTAACTACACCAGAAGTTTTAGAAAAATTTGGCTGCCAGAAACCGAAACCATAGTTTCAGCGGCTGGGGAGCATTTTATTTTGGCCGACTTACTAAGGGGAATTAGTATAGACGGTCCTCGAGCTTCGCTAGCTGCTTTCCTTTGCGTCTTGGCCTTGGCGTTCATTTTGACAGGTTCCATAAAAAGCGGGCTCCTAATGGCGACTTGCATGTTGTTTGGAACCTGGTGGCTACTTTGCATGCAAGGAATGATAGAGCTCAAATACAATTTCTTGAATTTCATTGCCCTTCCTTTAACTTTTGGAATCGGAATCGACTACCCCATCAACGCCTTTGTAAGATTTAGAGAACTCAATTACCAAGAATTTGGAAAAGTTCTCACGACAACAGGAACGGCTGTTATTCTATGTGCTCTCACAACGATCATTGGATATTCAACGCTTTTAGGTGCCTCCAACCAAGCTCTTGTGAGCTTTGCAAAGCTTGCCTTGCTTGGAGAATTAGCCTCTATCACTTCAGCAATGATCTTGCTCCCTGTGCTCATTCGATTGGTGTATGCCCGTAAACGTTATAAATACGGGTGATCTTTTGGACGCGGGTTGAACTGCTATTTGGATTTCCTGTTTTGAGCTGAGGATCAGTAGGCGCGGATCAACATTTTACCGATCAATAAAATGCAAATCTATCTGGCGCGAGCTGGGAATATTTTTATCGTCAATTAGTAGGGAAATTCTGCCTCATCCAACCTCCCCTTTTGAACCCGCCGCCTTTCAAGACAGGTTGAACTTAAAAAACTACAAACAAAAGGAAAACTAGAAGTTCTTAAAACTCTTGTTTTCCTAGGCAAATAATTTCCGTCTACAAAAACACTTACAGTCGACAATGGCCGCGAATTTAGTGCGCATGAACAGTTTACCAGCATTACGGGGATAAAGGTCTACCTCACAACACCTTACGCTTCACAGGTACGCGGTACAGTTGAAAACACCAACGGCATAATCCGAAGAACCTACAAAAAAGGGACGCCATTCAAGGACGTTACACCACAAATGCTAAAGTCCTTGTCGTATCAAATGAACAATCGTCCAAGAAAAATACTTGGATTCTTGAAACCGCCCTTGACAATCCACAATAACATAGCTACTTTTAGCTTCAATGAAAAGAGCCAAGCAGCTTTTGTTAGACGCGGGTCTTGGTGCGTCGAATGCCCCAACAACTCGCCGTGCGGCAGTGAAAAGCCGAGCGCGAACAAAAAACAGTGCTACCCGCTTAAGCACCTTCTCTAAAAAACGATCGCGCAAAAATAAGGGTCACAATTCCGCAATATTCACAGAAAAATCTTTTGGGCGTGATGGTCTAAAGTTTGGAGGCTCGCTCCTTAAAAAATCAAATGCCAAAACAGAGCGAGTTCTTGACTCTAAAAAACCTATTCACCTTGTTGTACGCTCAACTCAAGCAACGGGTCGAAAATCTTTTTTATATTTTGGTCAAAAAGTTGAATCCGTTATTCAAAGGCACGCCAAGAGCAAAGGCATTCGAATCTATGAGATGGCAAATGGTGGCAATCACATTCACATCATCATGAGGATTCCCAAACAACGACGGCTCTATTCCGCGTTTATTCGTGGGTTTACGGGAGAACTTGCAAGATTAATGACCGGCGCAAAAAAGGGGAAAAAGGGGGGAACAGGTGGCCCGACTGAAATTGCTACATTACGTTTTTGGGACCACAAACCTTTTACAAGAATTCTTTCGGGCTGGGGTAAAGATTTTTTAAAATTAAAAAACTACCTTCGCGTGAACAATTGCGAAACAATTCTTGGCATGAGTCGCTTCTCATCTAAAAAAATGCTGGCCGAGATAAAAGCTTTTCACAAGAATGGCTTACTCGTGGCGACCGGCTTTGGATAGAATCTTGGATAGAATTTTGGACAGCAAGTTAGATAGAAATTTAGATAGGAAGCTAACTTGAAAGTGCTGCTCCAGAAATAAGACGCAGATTCATCCAAATTTAAAAATTATTCCGAATAATTTAAATCTGCTCAATTAATCTGCTCGATTAATCTGTTCGGTTAACGCGATCAAATAATCAGGTCAATTAATCAGCGTTAGTCGCAGAAGATTCATCATCGAAACCAGGAATAGGTTTTTTGGAGCCACGTTGACGGAATAGAATGATTCCATTGTTGAGATCATATTTAGACAAACCAATTGTCACCGCGTCACCAACGATGCATCGAATTTTAAATTGTTTCATTTTTCCAGAGAGTTTAGCGGTGATAATTTTCCCGTTGGGAAGCTCTACCATATAATTTCCCCCACCAGGGGTTGCCGTTATCACACCGTCTACTTTAGCTAAATCGTCTCTTGCCATCTATCCGACTAGTCCTAACCCACACCCATCCCGAAAACAATCAAAAATAGAAATGCATGCCAAATGAACCCGCAAGAGCCCCTTTGAAGTCCAGGGCCGAAATCAGATATTGCAGATGCATATTGAATGAAATGCCACTAGAGGACTGAAATAAGACGCCAATAGCTGGATAAATAAGGTGAATTCGCTTGCGGACCTTCCAAGATCCATCGCTATTTTGAAGAAACTGTTCGCCCAAATAGAGAGGATAAATTTCATCTTCCCGATAAGGGTCACGATTCATGATCCAGTTGGCGTAGCCCACCTGAAAATAGGGCGTTAAATTTCCTTGCTGAAAATACCTTCTCGCATGGACTCCCCAGGTGGCGTAGGCCATTCCAGTACCAATTCCCAACCCACCAGACCATTCGTTGCCGAAACCGAAGTCGACTTCGCCCCCAAAAATGCCATAGGCTCCTGCACCTACAAAACCAACTCCAAAAATGCGTTTGCCCGAAAAAGCATATCTATCGAGCTGCTCTTGCCTCTGCTCGTTTCGTCCAGAATTGATCCTAATCTCTTTTTGACTAGCGTTTGGCTCAACCTTCATGACTTCATCAAGACTATCTTCGGCGGTCTGATACCGTCCCTCCCCGCCCACTTCATCTGAACGAAGTTCTGACGGAGGGGCATCGAGACGCCTTTTGTTGCGATCGAAGATTTTAGAAACATCACGAGGCAAAGCCCAACCAGAGGAGCTAAGTAAAAATATTGAAACAGTTAGTAGCTTGGCAATAGATCTCACATTTTCCAGTCTAAGACTCTTCTTTAAAGGCCGCAACAATTGAAACAAAATCAATCTTTGCTTTTTGAGCCTTTTTCAGAAGCTTTTGGGGGTAGTTCGGGAATTTCTTTGGAACTAAAGTTCACCTTCACCCCGTCTTGAAGCATCAATCTGCGAATGTCGTTAACATCAATCCGATTGCCCTTGCGAAGCAGCGATTGCAAATCCTTAAAGGTTGCTCCGATGTTATTGTCTTCAAGATAGCCAAAACTTTTGTTCATACTTTGTGTCAGAACAAGTAACTCACGGCTTAAATTATCCAGCCCTTTGGCGCCACTAAGCAAAGTTTTTCCGCCCTTGCCGCCAATAACAGAGTTAACATTTTTTGAAAGCGAGTTCAGTGCTGTTAGCAATTCTCCAAGTTCGCTTTTGTTTTCATTAAAGAAGCCTCTAAGATCTTCAAAAAATCCGTAGCCCTGGCTGATCAGCTGATCAATTCTAGGAGGATCAATGCCTCTCAGCACCATTCCACCTTCAACAGGACTTGCGTCACCCCTGACAACCTCAACATAACGCTCGCCAATAAGCCCTGCCAAATTGATATAAAATTTTGAATCCGAAGTGATTTGCCTAAATGCATCTGGACTCACTTGAATGTTAACCTGAATATTCGCCTCGGGATCATCTACAAATTTTACACCAGAGACGCGCCCGACACGAATACCTCCAAGTCTTACTGGAGATCCTTTATCGATGCCACCTGCAAAGCGATAGCGGAGCTGTAGACTGTGAGTTTGTCCAAGCCCAAAGGCACCTAGCCAATAGGCAAACAAAAGTGCCAACCCAGCCGCAGAAGCAAACAGCGCCAAGACTTTATATTGCGTTTTTCGAAGCAGCGCTTTCTCGCGTTTTTCAATATCCATATCTCCTATAGTATGCCGCTCATAACTGGCATATCCAAGTAGGTCAGAATAATGACGACTTCCATATTTCAAAACTCCTCATGCGTACGCTTGCCAAACACCTGAGGCACGTCTTTACTTAATGAATCGTGTCGCGCAAAATCACCGTGTTATTTTCGGGCATATTAGCCATTGCTCTAATTGTCCTTTTATTCCAAAGAATTGACTATGATGAGTTTGTTCGACAAATGCGAAACTTTTGGGAAGCAGGCCAATTGCCCTGGCTCCTGGCATGGAGCTTAATATACGCTGTCCTCCAGGGTTTACGATTTTTCTTAATTTTTCCAAATCGTGCGAACATTTGGCAGCATATTGGTCTAAATTTTTGCAATCACACGGTCAATATACTTTTACCAGGAAGAGCCGGAGAAGCTGTGCGCCCCACTTATCTAAAAAGATGGTGGCCTGATCTTCACCTGAAAGAGATCATCGGATGGACACTCTTCGAAAAGATCACCGAATTTTCGAGCATGCTCATTTTTGTTGTGGGAGGTGGCCTCATTTATTTTTTACCTCAGATAAAGCTCGATCAAAAAATTGGTCCCAATGCTCTGATATTTGGAGTGGCCTTTATTGCGATCAGCATTTTGTTATGCCTCAAACGTTTGCAGGTTAAAGATTATTTTTCTAAGCAAAAACATTTTTCCGACATCGCAGGTCCGCTAGGGAAAAAAGAAAAATTTGCTTGGGCTGTTCTAATTTCTACAGCGACTTGGATGGCCAATTCGCTAGGCATTCTCGCAGTCGTTGGTGACCCCAAAGCCGCTTTTGCACTTTTGGTGAGCATGACCCTGGCTGGAGCGATTCCTATGTTACCCGCTGGACTAGGAGCTGCGCAGTGGGCAGCAGTCGCACTTGCTGGAATTATCAATTTGGCCGAAAGCGAGGCCCTTGCTTACTCGAGTGCCATTCATCTTGTATGGATATTTTCGAGACTTATCGTTGGAATTCCCTTAATGTTTTTTGCTTGGGGCTGGCCAGAATCAAAAAAACCACCTGATGTCTCTACTCCACAGTTAGATTCTTAAGTTGAATTCTTAAGCTGGAGTCTTAATAAATTTTTCTGTCGCAAGCTCGAGCAAAAATCCAACTAAAAAAGCAACTAGTGGCAGGAAATAAATCGTTGGTGCTTCACTGAAGGGTACCGACATAAACAAATTTCCAAGCATGATATAAAAAAACCAAAAGAATAACAGCACATAACTTGGAACTTCAAAAACCTGCAGAATTTTTGGACCAATCACCAAGGTATTCACTGTCGACCAAATTTCGCCTTTCATGGCCACACCAAGCAAGGCACTTATAAAAACTTGCCCCAGCAACAAATACGCATGAATGCCAACGCCATGATAAGCATAATAGAAACTTGCTGAACAGGCCGTTGCCAAGACGGCTTCCGGGATAATGCTCCAAAAAGGACGTCTCTCAAATAAACGAGGGGCAAAACTCCATAGATAGACGCAGCTAATCCAAAGCGAAAAAAAGTTTTCATGGAGCAGGAGCGCTTTAAAAAAGTTTTTTAGCCCTAAAAAACCTTCACCATTGAGTGCCAAAGATAGAATAAAATCTGAATGATTTCCATGTGCCGCTATATAGGTGAAAATTTGAAGCGCAATAAGAAAAACAATAAAAACTAGAATGCCTTTGGGAAACTTTTTTACCGACTCGGTTGCGCGAAGTGGAAGCACGATTAAAGATCCTCGCTATCATTCAACATTAAAAACTATGACCGAAATATTGTCTTCACCACCTTGCAAATTTGCGAGATCGACGAGATTTTGGACGGCCAACTCTGGTTCAAAATTCTGCAGAACTTGAGCAATTTGATCATTGGACACCATGCCCGTTAATCCATCACTACAAATCAAATACTGATCGCCAGAATTCATTTTCCTTGCGTACAAATCTACTTTAACATTTCGCTCATATCCGACGGAACGAGTGATCACGTTCTTCTGAACTCCAAAACTTTCTATTTCGTGAATCATCCCAGCTCGAAGAAGTTCGTAATATTGTGAATGATCCTCAGTCATTTGAAAAAGCTCATGGTCTCTATACAAATAACATCTGGAATCTCCGACCTGAGCAACATAAAGCCAAGAATCCTCGAGAGCGACGGCGGTTAAAGTTGTTCCCATGCCTCGCAAACTAGCTTCCTTGTTGGAATGTTCCCAAATGGCCTGATTTGCAAGTTGAGCAGATTCTAAAAGTCGTTTTTCGACAGAGAGATCCACCCGGTCGTGAAAAATTTTTTCAAGTGTTTTGACGGCCATTGCCGAAGCCACTTCCCCGCCACTATGACCGCCCATACCATCGGCCACAGCAAACAAAGAGAGATCCTGCTTGATCAAAAACGAATCCTGATTGTTACTTCGCTTACGACCAATATCGCTTTTGCCATGAACGGTAATGTTTAAAGTTGTCTTCAATAGATCTTCCTTTAACGATTTACTAGCTACCCAAAACCTCAATTTCGGAAAGCAGCAAACTCGGAGCTCCAAAGTGCTCACCCCAAGCCATATCCCTACCAACTGAGACTATCTTGGAAAAGAAAGTTTTTAAATCCCCGCGAACGATAATCCGAGTCAAACCGTGTTGAAGTTCGCCCTTTGAGAGCCATCCGCCGGAAAAAGATGCAATATATTCACCCGAACCTGGCTGTAACATGGACAATGAGTCCAAATTTCTCAACCAAAGGCCTTCGTCCATTTCCCGCTTCAAATCAATCAGGTCCTTATTGACCGGAACAATGGATAGCGAATGAAAACCTGGATGTGGATGAGCAGATAACCGAGGCCTAATGGCCTGCATATTTGACTCATAACCTTCGCTACAGCCTGCACTATTATCAAAGGCAAATGCCAAAAGCCGGCCATCTTCTATAAAAACTTTTTTAGATGTCAGTCCGCCCTCGGCATCCCAAAACCGATACCCAGATCTTGAGCTGCGCTCAGGATCATCAACCAAATTAAGGACCGAAGAGAAAAGCGGTTTTTCTAAATCTTCAATTCCTAAAAAAGAACGCCCGTTGAGAACACGATCACCTCGCAAAGCTTTTGAAAATAATTCCAACATAGCCATGGCCACCGGAGCTTCGACAATAGCCTTAAAGGTGCCCGATTTTGGAGTTCGAGATTCGTCAATTAGAGACGCTCCCTCGCCAGCACTTTTAGCAACGCCTGCCCAGTCTAAATCAAAATATTGAGTTTTTAATTCGGAACTAACAAAACCCATTGAGGCTTCTGTTTTTTCTAAAAGAGATCTCGCTGCAATTTTACCCCACATACTTTTGTGTTTTAGAAGACTTCGCCCTCCAGAGGTCCACATCCATTCCTCGACTTTTTGTTCAAAGTATGTAGACTTCACATCTTTGGGATACCTCGCCGAATGTTTGACGATAGACGCACACATATTGAGAACTCTTGATACTTTTTCATCGACCGGGACATCAGCAAAACAACCGTCATATTCCATACCAATAGGCACGCTATCAGGTGCAATGATTCGCTTAGTTGGTCCAACCTGGGCCCCTCGCAATAAAGATCTAGCATTCGCTATAAGAGATTTTAGGCCATGATCAGACAAATCCGAACTTGCTGCAACAATACAATTGCTCCCCTTTTGCAATCTCAACGAGGCTTCGCACAAATATTCATCTCTTAACTCGCTTAGGTTTTGATTCTTTGCCCTTATTTCGAGCTCGCCTACTTTTCTTACAAATATTTCGTATTTTTCAACACCCGACACTCCCGCCAGCAGTGCTCGCAAGTTCTCTATGGTCTGTTCAGGATCCCATGGTTCGTAACTCAAATTTCCACCCTTCGAGATCGCGACGCTGGAGATTTTACAGAAGATTTTACAGAAGATTTTTCGACGGCTTGCTTTGCCTTTGATTTCCCTGACTGCTGAGCAGACTCGAGCATTTCTTGTGCAAGTTTCATTGCGGCTTTTGATGATGACTGCCCCAACATTCGTGCAATTTCAGGAACTCGTTCTTTTTCAGACAACGGTCTCACAAGCGTGCGGGTACGTCCTTTGTGAGTTTCTTTTTCAATAAAAATCTGCGCGTTTGCATATGATGCAATACTAGCCAAATGGGTGACTACAAGAACTTGGTTGTCTTTCGATATTGCTTTTAATCGTTCGGCGACTCGCAGGGCGGTTTCTCCACCAATTCCGGCATCCACTTCGTCGAACAAATACACCCCGACTTCACTTTTAGAAGCCACAATGTTCTTAAGCGCCAATAATATTCTTGAAAGCTCGCCTCCGCTGGCGACTTTGCCTAATACGTGCAATTTTTCGCCTTTGTTAGCCGTAAATAGTGCTGTCAGTTTGCTCATTCCAGAATGTCCTGGAACCGCGACAATTTCGAGCTCTAAATTAAGCTGCGCTTGAGGCATCCCCAAGAGTCTAATATCAACTTGCCATCTTTTTTGCATTTCTTTTGCGGCCAAGACCCGGCGTTCATGCAAAATGTAAGCTTTGTCGAAGAGAGCTTTTTCCATTGTGGCAAAATGTTTTTGCTTCAATGAAATCTTTTCTTCCGACATGTCTAATCGATCTAGCTCTGCACGAAGATCTTTGACATGTTGAATGAGACCTTCCGTTTCTAAGGAATATTTACGTTTGAGTTTTTTTAGCTGAGACAATCTTTCTTCGGCATTGTCCAAAGTTTCAGGATCAGCCTCGAGATTGCTCAACAGATGCGCAACCGATAGTCGCAATTCTTCTGCTTGAACTCTTAAACTTTCAGCACTTGCTGAAAGATCTTTGAATTGAGTTCCAAACTCTTCAATGCCAGCACATTCTCGCTCAATGCTTGTTAAAGAAGAGACTACGCCTTCTCCACCCAAACCATCCATCTCTGACCCATCCAATAAGGCCTTTGATTTGCCTAGAGAAAATTGAAGTTTTTCAACATTCCCTAATCGGCCGCGAATCTGAAGCCACTGAGCTTCTTCGACTTCAAGCCCGGGAGCAATTCCTGCCCGCTCTAACTCTTCAATCTGAAATTTTAAAAAATCTATACGACTTTGTTTTTCACCAGCCCCACGCTCTAATTCTTCAAGTTCCGATTTGACATCGTGATACTGAAAATACAAAGCCTCATATTCTTGCAAATCAGATTTCAATCCACCGTATTGATCCACAAGATTTAAAATAAAATCTTCGCGGCCTAATCGAAGAAATTCATGCTGACCAGAAATTTCGACCAAGTCCCCTAAGGCACCCTGGAGTTGTTTGCGCGTGGCCGAACGACCTTGAATCCAAATTCTATTTTTATTGATGAGATCAGCAGAAAATTCCCGCCTTATCAAAAGCAAATGACCATCTTCACCATCAACTTCAAAACCTAAGTTCTTCAATCTCTCTCTTTGTTCTGGTGCGTCGCTAAGGTCGAAAACTCCCTCGACTTCTGCGGTCTCAGAACCTGTGCGCACCAAATCGCGCCGAGCCTTAGCCCCCAAAAGCAAAGTGATGGCATCAAGCAGCAAACTTTTGCCCGCCCCTGTTTCACCCGTAAAGGCAATCATGCCTTTTGAAAATTCTAGCTGACCATCTTCAACAATAGCAAAATTCTTAACTCTCAATTCACTTAACATTGCGACCCTTTCCGAAACCTAGTTTCGAGCGAAGAACATCTAAATAACTTGGAGACACACATTCTTTCGAGCATGGCTTAACAATACTGACCCCTTTGAGACTACAACGAATCACAACTGTTTGCCCCGGCCCCAGACTGCGAGCCTCTTGGCCATCGGCGGTAAGCAAACTATCGGTGTTGTCATCGCAACGGCGAATTTTTAATATTTTTTGGTGCTTCAAAACCATAGGTCGAATCATCATTGTATGACTACAAATAGGTGTGACAAGTAGTGATTTTATAAGTGGATCCAGCACAGGCCCTCCTGCAGACAACGAATAAGCTGTCGACCCTGTTGACGATGAAATAATCATGCCATCCCCCTTAAGCAGGGGGACCAAGATTTCTTCGTCAACTTTCAATTCTAATTCTACCATTCTAGAAATCGAAGCTCGCCCCACAACAAAATCATTGAGAGCCCAATGCCATTTAAAATCAGACTGAGTGTCTTCGTCTTCGATTCTAGCCTCTAGCCCCCATCTGCGTTCGCACTCAAATTGACCGGACATCAGAGTTTCAACCAAGTTACTGGCCCAAAGCTCGAAATCGCCCCCCTCAGTCGGGACACTAAGTGGATGTAAAAATCCCAAGCCACGACTACCATGAATGCCAAGAATTTTTGTTTTGTGCCTCAGAGGACCTAACTTTCGAAGTGTCGACAAGAAGGTGCCGTCGCCCCCAATACAAATGACCAAATCCGCAATGTAGTCATTTGATATCGCGTCAGACTCTTTGAGCTCTGGCTCGACGACAACCCAACCACGCCTAACACCCTCACGGGTAAGAGCCTCTTTTGCCCTTACGGCGAGAATGTCGTCCTTTTTGGACACCAAAAAAACATGCTTTATCACCGACTGCACTCCAGCATGGCTTGCTTCGTCACTCAATTTCTTTATCACTCCAGACCCAGTGCACCAGAATTCTTTGCGCTGGAAGTTGTTAATGCGCAGCATAAACTCGTTTTCACCCCCTGTTGGTGCTAGCTTTTATGCACGATGTTGCTCAAGTCTATATGGACAAAAATAGTTGGTTCTGAAAACGACAAAGAACTAAAAAAACTTCTTCCCTTGGTTCAGCTGATCAATCAGCGCGAGAAGGAAATCAGAAGTCTTAGTGATGCCCAGTTGCAAGCTAAAACTGGTGAATTCAAAAGCAAGTTAGCAAACGGTGCTTCGTTAGATGACATTCTCGTCGAAGCCTTTGCAGTTTGTCGCGAAGCAAGTGCTCGCGTTCTTGGCATGCGACATTTTGACGTGCAGCTAGTTGGAGGCATGGCGCTTCACAGAGGCAAAATTGCAGAGATGAAGACAGGAGAGGGTAAAACTTTAGTCTCTACTCTGGCTTGTTATTTGAATGGTCTCACCGGCAAAGGTGTTCACGTAGTTACTGTAAACGATTACCTCGCCAAAAGGGATGCCGAATGGATGGGACGCGTTCACAGATTTTTGGGTTTAGAAGTTTCTTGTTTGCTCAACCATATGGGCGATTCAGAACGAAAGGCGGTTTACGCTGCTGACATTACCTACGGAACAAACAATGAATTTGGTTTCGATTATTTGCGCGACAACATGAAGCCATCGCTGGATCTCTATGTTCAACGCGATCCAAATTTTGCCATCATTGACGAGGTGGATTCGATTCTTATCGACGAAGCAAGAACGCCATTGATTATCAGTGGACCAGCCGAGCATCGCGCAGAAATGTATGTCTCAGCCGATAAAGCGGTAAGACATTTACGCAAAG
Source organism: Bdellovibrionota bacterium (assembly GCA_041750195.1). Lineage (GTDB taxonomy): Bacteria > Bdellovibrionota > UBA2428 > UBA2428 > UBA2428 > JBGSZX01. The sequence goes on from JBGSZX010000033.1 coordinate 75,241, forward strand.
ATATCGATTATACGATTGAAGAAAAATCTAAAAACGTAACTCTTAACGAAGAAGGCATTTTGCGTTTAGAAGGTTTGTTGAAAATTGAAAACCTTTATGCGCCAGAGAACCTGAACTTAGTTCACCATTGCCAAGCGAGTCTTCGGGCTCACTCTATTTTCAAAAAAGATACCGACTATGTCGTTCGTGGCGGTGAAATTATTATTGTCGATGAATTCACAGGCCGCTTGATGCCGGGCCGCAGATGGTCGGATGGCCTGCATCAGGCCATCGAAGCAAAAGAAAATGTTGATATTCAAGCCGAGAACCAAACACTCGCGACGATTACACTGCAAAACTATTTTAGAACCTACAACAAACTTTCGGGCATGACGGGAACTGCCGCGACAGAGGCTACCGAGTTTGAGAAAATTTACGGCCTTGGCGTGCTTTCTATTCCCACCAACAAACCCGTCATCCGTGTAGACACCAATGATTTGGTTTACCGAAACGAAGCGGGCAAATACCGCGCTGTTATCGAAGACATCAAAGAGAAATATCAAGGCGGACGCCCCGTCTTAGTTGGAACAGTTTCAGTTGCAAAAAGTGAAAGGGTTTCTAAACTTCTATCTCGCGTTGGCATTCCTCACAATGTGTTGAACGCCAAGAACCATGAGAACGAAGCGGAAATCATTGCTAACGCTGGACAATCCGGATCCGTCACCATTGCTACCAACATGGCTGGTCGTGGAACTGACATTGTTCTTGGACACGGCGTGCGCGAGGCGGGTGGTCTTCACGTGATTGCAACGGAGCGACACGAATCACGAAGGATCGACAATCAGCTTCGTGGTCGCGCGGGTCGACAAGGCGATCCAGGATCAAGCGTATTTTATTTGTCACTAGAAGACGACCTCATGCGGATATTCGCGGGTGATCGCATTGTTGCCCTTATGGACAAATTGGGAATGGAAGAAGACGTGCCTATCAGTGACGGCTTAATTTCAAAAACAATTGCCAACGCTGTTAAGAAGGTGGAATCGCATCACTTCGATCAACGCGAACATTTGCTTAAATACGACGACGTCCTTAACAAACAACGCGAAGTGATTTATTCCATGAGAAGGCTCGTGCTTGAAGGCAAAGAAACTCGTAACTTGATTTCGGATTTAACCGATCGACTTGCTACTGACATTGTAGAACAATTCTGCCCGTCAAAAACAGATCCCGAGCATTGGGATATTGAAGGTTTTCGAAATGCCGTGCGCACTACTTTTGCCTTTGATTATTCAAAAGAAGACGTCATGGCTTCTGAAAAGAAAAAAGGACAAATTAGCACAATCGACATTGCAAAAGATGTCGCAGAAAAAGCCCACACTTCCTACAAAGCCAAAGTTAAAGAGTACGGCGATGAGAGAATGACCGATATCGAAAGATATTTCTTTATTCAATCCATCGATTCTCATTGGAAAGAACATTTGCTGTCACTGGATCATCTCAAAGAAGGCATTTACCTTCGAGGCTATGCTCAAAAAGATCCGTTGGTTGAATATCGCAAAGAAGGCTTTCAAATGTTCAAGCTTCTTGACCAGACCATCCGCCAAAATACGCTGACAAGGCTCTATACCTTTAGGTTCATGACGCCCGAAGAAGAAGAAGCCCGAAAGCGCGATTCGCAACGCCGACGCCTTGAGCAAGAGCGCAACATGGCCCTTTCCGGCCCGCGTGAACACGACGGCGATCAGTCAGATGACTCGGCTTCGAACGGTGGGTCAGCCCCCAAAGGAAGCGACCGACCCGCTGATTCTGGGGCCGTGAATCCAGGAATGGCCGCCGCGCTTAACTTCATGAAAAACCGCCAGAAGTAATTTTTCACTGTGCGCGCTAAAGAGTTGCTGAGCACAAATTAGTCTTTAATTATTAGGCCCTTGGAATGATTGGGCACTCATTTGTGATGAATTTCAGAAGCTTAGCGATATTATTAACTAAACTCAGCTGCCAGCAACTCTTTAGCGCGCACAGTCTATGGAGCACAGTCTATGGAGCACAGTAAAATTTGCCTTGCCAGGTATTGCGGCGCTCGAGCTCTTCCTCAAAACGCTTGAAGAATATTCCCTTTTGATTGGTCCACTCAGGGGCCACCAAGTCGCGAGAATCTGTTTCGCCGGTGATGCGGTGGATTTCAACTTCGGGCCTTAAACGTTCAACCATATGAATAACGGTATCAAGGTATTCTTCCATATCCATAAGTTCAAAAGGATCTTTAGAGTATAAATGCGCAAGCTTTGTCCGCTTGATCACGTGAAGCATCTGAAGCTTAATCCCCAAAGTTCCCATTTCATCGGCAAGGCTCACCGTATCTTCCATCTCGCGCCGTGATTCTCCGGGAAATCCCAATATTACGTGGGTGATGACCTTCACGTTGTGCTTGTTAAGCAAAGTCATGGCATCAATATAGTCTTGAACGGTTTCTTGCCTGTTCACCCAATCCAAACGATTTTGATAAACACTCTGCAAACCCAGCTCTAAAGTAAAATAAGGCAAACGTTCTGCAAGTTCGGCAAGGTATCCAATATTGTTTTGATTCACACAATCGGGGCGAGTTGCGACACTCATTCCCACGCAATCATCCTGCCCAATGGCCGGCTCAAAACGTTCCCTTAAAACCTCCACCGGAGCATAAGTATTTGTGAAGGCCTGAAAATACGCAATGTATTTTTCGGCGCCATAGCGTCGTTTGACAAAGGCCTTGCCCTTCTCAATTTGCGCTGCAACTTCAGCCTTGGGGTCTTGATGAGGACTCAATGAACCCTCCTGTGAACAATACGCGCAGCCACCAAAGGCTTTGGTGCCGTCTCGGTTTGGGCAGTCAAAACCTGCATTCACACCAACCTTGTAGACCTTGGTCCCGAATTTTCGAATCAAAACATCTTTGAAATAATTCCAACGTTTTGGGGCAAAATCAAAATTCTGCCAAGGCTCATGGGGGATGCTTTCCATGCCCCCCTTAAAACACCAAAAACCCTGTCTCAGCAATCAATTTGTGCTAGCAAAGCTACAGATATGGATAGCTTTAGCTGGATACGCACACGGGACGGATCGCCCACCCTTTTTCACAACGAGGAAGGAGCGGCCTTTAGATCCCAAAATGGGGCCTTCACCGAGAGTTACCATGTCTTTGTAAAGCCCGCCTTGGAATTTTGCACGACTCAAAGCACGAACAAAGCGCAAAATGAATCACTCAAAGTTTTGGAATTCGGATTGGGACCCGGAACGAATTGGCTCCTGTGGTCCCTGCTCTCCAAAAATTTTGAGTATCACGTGATCGAGAAAGATCTTCGCAGTTTTGAACTTGGATTTGATCATTGGATGAACGCGGCTCCAGAAATTGCTGCGATGATATCAAAAGCAACCTCACTGAATATTCAGCTCGCCCCCGAAGAAATCAAAGAACAGCTTATAAGTTCAAAAGAACGTTTAAAAATATTTGCTTCCCTAGAGGATTGTTTGGCGCACTCGCACAACACCAGCACGCCAAATAATCTATACGATTTATGCTTTTTTGATCCTTTTGGCTTTGACGTCAACCCAGAAGCCTACTCAGTTGAGTCTCTTGCAAAACTAAAGTGCGTTATGAATCCTCAAAGCCGAATTTTTAGTTACGCGTGCAATTCAAGATTTCAAAAAAGCCTTAAGGATAGTGGCTTTGACCTCGTCACTCCATTTTCCGGCTCAGCGCAGCTCAAACGAGAACGCATTGAGTTTTGGCCTAAAGAAGATTAAGTCTAAAAATATATGAAAATCTTTGTCCGCACATTCATTTTTATTGGAGTTCTTTTTTCCTCTCAGTCATACGCGAAGCCCGGCCCCTTTGGCCTTGGCGTCGTAATTGGACAGCCATCCGGAATTTCTGCCCGATACGACCTTGGCAACAATACGGCTATCGACGCCAGCCTAGGGTGGTCGCTTAATTCGAATGGATATGTTGCCCTTAGTAGCACCTTCCTTTTTGAGAAACCAAAATTTGTTCGAATCGACAGAATCAAACTTGATCTCCATTACGGCGTTGGCGTTGGGATGATTACTTCTTCTGCCATAAATAATGGCTTTGGAATTCGAGTTCCCATTGGTCTTAGCTACTATTTCAGCAACCCTGATATTCAAACTTTTATTGAACTTGCAGCTCTCCAGACTGTCAGTCCTGCCACTGATTTTTGGCTTCAAGCTGCCATAGGCGCTCGGTATTACTTTTAAGGTCTTTTTGTGTCTGTAAATAGCAACGCCCCCTTTGGGAATGTTGCCAAAATGCGACAATCGCCAACGCCATGCTTTTAGCCTGATCTTTTCTATTTTAATTTTCTTAAATTTTTTAGGCACAATTTTAGACACACCTTTTTTTACCAATGCGATACTGCTAGGTTTAGCCCATGAGCCAAATAAAAGTTCCCTTTATAGATCTCAAAAGATACGAAAACGGATTTTTGGAAAACGTTAAAAATCGGGTAGGACACGCGCTGGAAGAAGCTCATTTCGTTGGAGGCCCCGAAAGAGACCCCTGTGAAACTGCGCTTAAAGCATTCACAAAATCGGCTCATTTAAATCTATGTGCAAATGGCACCGATGCTATTCAACTTGCACTTAGAGCCGCTGGCGTAAAAACTGGAGACAAAATCATTGTTCCCAATTTCACCTTCTGGGCAAGTTATGAAGCCATTGTAAATGTCGGCGCCATTCCAATTGTCGTCGACGTTGATCCTTCCACTTGGCACCTCAACAAAGAAAAATGTTTTGATGCTTTCGAAAAATTTAATGCCGACGGCATCATGCTAGTTCATTTGTTTGGATGGGCCACACCACAAACCGAAGACATCCGAAAATTTTGCTCCGATAAGGGCAAAATAATTGTCGAAGATTCTGCCCAAGCTATTGGCGTAAAATTGAATGGAAAATCTTTGATTGGCACCGCCCCCCTAGCCACCACAAGCTTTTACCCAGCAAAAGTACTTGGCGCTTCCGGCGATGCCGGCGCCGTCTTCGGACTCGACCCACAAGTCATCGACCTCACTCGAAGACTCGGAGATCACGGAAGAATCAACCACTATCACCATGGTTACGTAGGATGGAACAGTCGCGTTGGAATTTACGAATGTATTTTCCTTGAAGAATCTTTAAAGCATCTCGACAAACGCATTGAGAGCCGCCAACAAATCTGCCAACGCTATCGTGATGAACTTAAAATAGATGCACTAGAAATTTTAAGTCCGGCCCCTGGCGTTGAAGAAAATGGATATTTATCGGTGGCAAAAATTGCCCCCGCCCTCAGGCCGGCTCTAATCGCCCACCTTAATGAAAACTTCGTTGGCTATGGAACTGTCTACCCGACTCCCGTATCTGAACAGCCCGGGACAAAGACCTTTAAGACTGAGCTGATGATCGACGGAACGGCCTCAACCATCACTCAAAGCGTTATCAATCTGCCTTGCTATGCTTATATGAACGAAAGCGAGCAAAGCTACGTGATTGAAACCGTCAGAAACTTTTTTAAAAAATTATGAATAAAATAGAGATTCACGGCCACCGTGGAGCGAGAGCGCGTCTTCCCGAAAATACAATGAATGGCTTTCGATATGCCATGCAAGTAGGGGCCGACGCCATCGAAGTCGACATCGGTCTTAGCAAAGATAAAGTTTTTGTACTCAATCACGATCGAGATATTCAAGGAAAGCTTATAAAAAATCTTCGTTGGAGCGAAATTCAACGCTTTGATGTCGGAGATAAAATCAATAAAGACTTCCCCCATCAACGCCTTCAACCCAATAGTCGCATTCCAAGCCTAGAATCATTTTTACAATTTTTCGATCCCTACCCTGGAGTTCGTCTTAATTTAGAAATCAAAACCTGCCCCTTTCACCCAGAAGAAACCTGGAGTCCTGAGGAATTTGCGGAAGGGATTCTTAGTCTTTTAAAAAAGTATATGATCGCTCCCGGGCGAATTCTCTTTCAATCCTTTGACCCCAGAATGATCATGGCCCTCAAGTCAGCAGGATCCACCCATGAAATTTCATACTTAATAGAAGCCTGGTCGGATGATGTCATTGATTCTGCACTGACCTTAGACATCAAATGCCTTTCTCCAAAGTATTCTTTGTTGAACGATCAACGATGCGGAGACATGGCAAAAGCAGGGCTTCACTTTTATTGCTGGACCTGCAATCAGCAGAGAGAATGGGAAAAATTGCTCGAATGGGGTGCTAAGGGCATCATCACCGACGACCCCGAAGCTGCCCTTGATTGGCGCGATTCACCGAAATCTTAGAACTATTCCGGATTAACAATCACTGGAATTCTTTTATAGAACGGCGTTGAAACATATAGCAATCCTTCGTAGTGCCCAATGTTTTCTGAACTCTTAAGATTGATTCTGTAAATTCGAATTCCAGTAGCCTGTCCCTCTTCTTCATCGACGGTCACAAGTCCCTCTGGAGCTTTGGACATGAGGTCATGAATTTTTAATGAAAAAATTCCACGCAAATTCGAAGAAGTTTCATCATTCAAAACAGACACATAGTAATCGCCAGCATCTAACACGACTTGAAGATTTCCATTTCCCAAAATCGTGCCTCGTGCTACCTCTGCAAATTTTTCTGCCTCTCTTTTTTGAATGCTAGGATTAAAATTAACCTCTGACGAAGCGCCATCAAGCTCAAATTCTATTATTGACTTTTTTGAAATTGTTACGGGGACCAACGTCTCATGCAAAGCAAACGTTTTTAAATTTTTAACCACTTCAACTTCATGTAATTGAGGGTCAAGAACATCGGCAAAAACTTCACCATCATATTTTCCGCTAAAGCTCAACGAAACGCTTTCCTGGCCTCCGGACGTTAAAACAATTTTTTCTAAATTTTGTTTATAGTCATGCCCTGCCACAAGAAAACTATATTTCATAGACCGACTCCATACGGTGTCGTAGTTAGCGATGGTTAACTCATAAATACCAGGAGCAAGAATTTCCTTGCTTGATTTAGACGTTTTGATTTCTTTTCCGCGTGCTTCGTCTTGGTACAAATAGCCTTCAAAAAGTCCAATGCCGGTAGGCTTAGTGACGGCATATTGAAGCATTCCGTCTCCATGAATTCTAATACCAAACTGGAGGGCCCCAACTTGCCTAGGGACGTAAAAGAAGTATCTATGAATTTCTCCGGGATTTAGCACTCGATCCCGTTTTTCAAAACCAAATTCCGTTGGCACATGTTGTTCTAAGACGGGATCATAAAGATTTTGCTCTGCCGCAGGCAGATGTGATGGCTTGTGAACTAAGTCAGCAAACTTTTGAATGCGCTGCTCTCCCCACCAGAGTTCATATTCTGCCAAATAGCTGCTGCCTTCATTCATGCCGCTGATCACGCGTGCACTTCTAAAAAAGTCTTGATTGTCTGAGGCCCAATTTAGTTCATATTCATATTTTTTCTTTTCTGGCTCGCCATAAGAGAAAATATAAAAAGGCCAAGATCTTTTGTCTGTGAGTTCTTCAAAATTGCTTTGAGCTGCGCTTTGAACATAAACATGAGACAATTTTACTTTCAAAGGCGTCGCCTTGAGGCGAATCAAATCATCATGTGTAAATCTAGAGTTTCTTGGCAATGAAAACTTAAAGACTTGATTTGGCTCTATCAAGCCGCTTCGATGATAAGCAATGCTTCTATCGGCATCGAATTCATTCCCGTTCAAGATAAAATCACTCTCAACAAGATTCGATTTTTCTATGCTATCTTTCAACATTTCAAAAAATGGACCAACCTGAATCAAACCGTTGCCTTGATGAAGGGGAGATGACTTGGGAATTTTTTTAGCACTTAATTCAAGAGCCTGCCTTATGGTCATCGGCATAAAGCTTAGTGAAGGCTTGTTATCACCCTTCAAAGAGCTCTTTTGTTTGTTCCAAAAACTTTTTGTACTTTCGTTTTTCTTCAACGCCGACAACACGGAGGCAATAACTCCCGTCACATAAGGCGCCGACATGCTGGTTCCTTGCATCATTTGCAACGCTCCTTGCGCAAGAGGGACGGAAGATACCATTCCACCAGGTGCCACAATATTGGGGCGAATTTCTCCGGTAAAGCTGGGGCCTACGCTGCTGAATGAGTACATTTGCTCTTCGGGATCACCGCTTCCGCTGCTCACATGATTTTTAGAAATCATGCTGCGGCTCAGAAAAGCCCCTACCGATACAAAGGGACCAAATTTTCCCATTCCATTTAGTGTGTAGAAAGCAGGTCCAGAATTGCTTGCGGAAATTACAAAAACGACACCGGTACGATTCGCGATATCTCTCATCAACGACTCGATCAAAGCTATTTCCTCTTCATTGCTTGATCCAAGTGATAAGTTAATAACATCCGGCCTGAGACCCTTGCTATTATAGACGGCCTTGATAACGGCCCTTGAAACCGAGATTCCAACAGAAGACCCCGCTGAGCTTAACGCCTTAACGCCCATGAATTTTACCCTGGGGGCAACTCCAATAAATTTTCCGTTCTTTTCGTCATTGCCTCCGATGATTCCAGACACGTGAGTTCCGTGAGCGCCAAAATCAGCGAAAAGTGTAATGTGTTTATCATCATTCTCCATGTCAAAAAGGAGTGGATACTTGTACTTTTTATTTGTAAAACTTAAATCAAAGAAACTTTTTTGTGCCGCAGACAATTTAGACTGACTATTGAAATCTAAAATGGGTTTTAGTTCCTTTGTCCCAGATATTTCGCCATCACCATTGTAGTCTACGAAGGCAATGCTGGATGAAACTGCGGAGCCTTCTTTCTCGTTTGAGCCCACAACAACAAGCCAACTATCATCAAGATCTCCGTCCAAGTTAAGGTCAACACTTAAATTCTTTTTAGGATCTGCCGCCATGGATTGCTCCGCAATAGCAGCTTCACTGATCATGGCTACTTTCACCGACTCAAGCTCCTTAAAGCCTTCAGGAAGTTTTAACTCTTTTGTTTTATATTTTTCGGCATCAGGCAAAACTACTTTTCCGTCTGCGACACTAACTTCCTCCAATACAAAACGACCTTCATCGGTTTCATCAGACAAGAATGTAACTCTATTTTGGAAAAAGGGATGCGTGACATCGATTCCGGTATCAATCACGGCAACCAAAGATTCTGACCCGTCAGCCCCAGGAAGTCCTTTTGCACGAAAGGTATTGAGCCCCGTTTCTTCACTCGGGAAATTGCTTCCAACATTAGGAACCCCAACAGTTTGAAGATGAAATCCTTTTTCCCTCTCGATCTGTTCAGTTTTTGAGGAAGAAATATTAAAGACCTCAAGATCCATTTCGGCCATCAAACTATCGTCGAGCAAGACTTTGGGATCGATTTCAAAAACGATAAATGGGATCTCGGTCCCATCTGTTTCGTTAGGATCATAAATTATTTTTGCATTTAACTTTGCCAACGCAGCCCTCGTTTTGACAACGTCATGGCAAACGGACTCGATGCTAAGACTGGGAATATTTTTTTGAAGCTGAATGCGCACCGACTCTTTTTGCTTTTCATTCAGCACTGCGGCTTTTTTTTCTTCCGGAGCGGGAACATAGAGGCGGCTTATTGGCTCATGCGAAGGTGCACAAGATGCAAGGACGAGGCAAAAACAAAATGAAAACGCAGAACGTTGAGCAGTCTTAAAAATTAGCATGATATCAAATAGATCTCCCACTTGTTCTATCGACACATGAATCCAAATAGTTGAACAAAATTGGGCATAAAAAGCCCCTTTGCCGCGGCGCAAAGGGGCTCTAAAATCACCTGCTACGTAGCTTCATTCTAACTGGGCTGGCAACAAAAGATCTTCTAGAAAAAAGGCGGCGAGCTCAGATCTCCCAGAAATCCCTGCTTTCGAGTAAATAGCCATAGATTGAGCCCTAGCTGTTTTTTCAGCGGTCTCTCTAACCTCTGCGACTTCTTTTAGGCTCAAACCCTTTAAAAGTAAGAAAGCCACTTCCTTCTCGGCGGTCGTGAGATTCCATTTGCTAAGTTGTTGATCGATGGCCAGAGACAAGCCATCGATGTATTTGCGAGACTCCGCTCGCCAGCTTTCTGCCTCACATTTGAAAGCCGAAAAATCTGCTACTTCTTTCTGTAATCGATGCTTAAGGGTAATCGATCCGCGCATCAGATAGAAAACCCCCATCAATGCGAGCAAGCCGATCAAGCACTCAAATAAAACATGCCACAGAACCACTCCCTCGCTAGAGTCATTGTATATATCGACCGAAACCAAGATTGCTACAAGGATTAGAATGGATCCGATCACTAAGCGTTCACGTTGATTCATGGCCAGCACCTATCAGTCATCATCGTCATTATCATACTCGCTTTCGCGAGATTTTCTGTTCTCTTTATCGTGGGATCCACGTTTTCCTTTACCGTCTTCATTCTCGCCAAGTTGCAGTGTGCTTCCGAATAATTGAAGTGATTGATTCTGAGAATTGTAGTTGTTGGCAAGGTACATGGAGAAGCTAGCTATTAGGACGACAAATAAAAGTGCGACACCTGGCCTCACATTCGCGATAAATCCATTTGGGCTAAGCTCAGGCTTTTGTCCATTGAGCATTGTCAGCCCAATTCCATCTTGATGCCGAAGTGCATGTAGGATGACGCCGGCAATGTGAAGCAGGACAACAATGAGAAAGCCATTTGCGAGAAGCTCGTGTACGTCTTCAAAACTTTCTTTCTGACCATTGGCCATCAAATAGCCGGTGATTCCCAACCCCAAGGCGCACCCCATCATGATGATGGCTGACCAGCTAGAGGCTGGATTGTGGCCTTCCCATCGCCTTTTGTCTCCAGAAACAATTCCTTTCAAGTATGAGAGCAATTCTTTGGGATGAAGGGCGAAAGAGGAAAATCGTGCGTACTTTGTCCCAACAATCCCCCAAATAAGTCGCAGTAGAACTGTAAATCCTAGTAAGAGCCCCGCCAACATATGATACGCATAGATTGGCGAATCATCGTCTATGGTCTTTGCTATGACAAATGCGACAATGAATAGTCCGGCAAATAGCCAGTGAAAGGCCCTAGTTGGTAAATCGTAAACAAGCTGCTTTTTCATAATGTCTCCCATCATTGCCAACAGTTTTGCGTTAGCTGAGTACAATCTTCGTACTTAGAGCCAGAAAAAGCCATTGGGCAAATGAACTATGGCCTTAGTTTTCAGACACATAGGTCATTTGCTCAATTCACAAAACAGCGCTTGGGCCGATATTATTGTGGGTACGACGAAACAAATGCGTCGCCTAAAGGAGAAAAGAAAATGAAAAAGAAACTTATCATCGCAGCAATTATAGGACTTACAGGAACCGCACATGCCAGAAAAAGTTGTACAGACCAGCCAAAGGAGAAATGGATGAGTGAGGAAGCCTTTAAAACAAAGGTAGAAGGGCAAGGATTCAAAATTCGAAAATTCAAGCAACCTGGTACTTGCTATGAAATCTACGGAACGAATAAAGACGGGAAGAAAGTTGAAATCTATTTCAATCCCGTAGATGCTTCGATCGTCAAGGAGGAGATTGAATAGGCCTCCCATCACTAGATCGCGCCCTAAGCGCTCGATACAAAAACTGGGAGAAAATCAAAAAACCCGCCTCAGTCATGAAGCGGGTTTTGTCGTTTAATCTCAGCGATAAAAAATCAGCCTTTGAAGTATTCTTTAAGACCTTCAGAGCTGGTTTCCATTCCTTTATCTCCAGCTTGCCAGTTGGCAGGGCAAACTTCGCCGTGCTCTTCGTGAAATTGAATCGCGTCTAGCAATCGAATGTATTCATTCACATTGCGACCAAGTGGTAAATTATTAATTGTGACGTGCTGAACAACGCCTTCTTTATCGATCAAAAAGAGCCCACGAAAGGCAATGCCTTCGTCTTCAAAAAGCGTTCCGTAGCTTCTTGCAATGGTCTTATGAAGGTCCGAAATCAAAGGGTATTTAACCCCCTGAATGCCGCCTTGTGCTTTTGGAGTGTTTAGCCAAGCTAGGTGACTAAAATGACTGTCGACAGACACGCCAACAACTTCACAGTTTCGTTTTTTAAACTCTGCCAACTTATCCGAAAAAGCGTGCAACTCAGTTGGACAAACAAAAGTAAAATCCAATGGGTAGAAAAACAAACACAAATATTTGCCTTTAAAATCATTAAGTGAAACTTTTTTAAAATCATTGCCAATGACGGCTTCTGCTTCAAAATAAGGGGCCTTTTTTCCTACAAGTGTTTCCATAAATTCCTCCTGAATTTTTATTTGAAAATTATATTTAAATCTTACGAGGACTCGTTCTACTACAAAACGATTCAATTCACACAGGAGAAGCCAATTTCTGGCGCCATCGAGGTGGCAATAATGAAACGATTTGTGACTTGGCACCGCGTGCCCACTGATCCTTGAAAATAATACTTTCCAAAATGCGTCCGCGATTCAGAGCCCGCTCAAAAGCCTTCGCCTCTCGCAAACGCCAATCTTCTGCTTCCATCAAGAGACTACTGCGGCTCGTCATTGAGCAAAGAAATTCAAATAACCGCGAAGCCATAAGAATCGACTCACCAACCTGTAGATTACCCATCGGTGATTGTGAACCTACGGTATTTCCCAAGGCCCAAACTCCTGGCCTATAAAAACCACTTGGTCCTCGCAGCGTGGTATATTCCTGCTGCCTCATGCCTCTGGACTGCAAAATCATAGCTTTCCACTTTGTTGGAACCGGTGATTTTGGGTCTAGCAAAGCGCGAACAACTCGCTCGCGTCCATAGCGAGAAGCCGAGAAGACTGTCAAGATTCGAAGATCTTGAAGCTTTTCACAAAAGACCATCGAATTTTCAATCTTCAAAAATTCAAGATCAGCACAATCCATATTTTCTTCGCGCTGATTTGCAAGTGTGAATTCTGCTATCTGAAATTTACGCCTGGTATTTAGATTTGGGAAAAAAGAACGTCGCTCTTCCCGAGGAAGCAATTCGGGAATCAAATCTAAAATTTCAATAGCGTGGTGATTCCCCTCTATCGGCAGGGAAACTCCATCGACATCAAAAACGATTCCTCCAGCCTTCTCGAAGCACTCTCTAAGATCAGTTCGCAAAGCCTCCAAAGAAATCCAGCGATCAGCATTTTTGTCATTGTCGAAACTTCCGGCGTGAGCCCCCGTCCCAAGCTTTCCCCAGGTTCTAAGCTGCGGCGCCTTTTCAATAAAAAAATACGGTCTCTGATAGGTACGATAAAGATTTCTGATCAGATCACAAACCGGCCTAGACAATCTAAGCGGACGCAATCGACGCTCTCCAAAGCTGGAGCCCAAAAGAGGCGCATAACATTCCACTTCAATGGAACGCTCAAGAAGCTTGGCACCCAAATAGAATATTGCGGGGCTATTTCCATAGAGTTTGACTTTCTTTTGCACCGTTATCTACCTTAGTGCCCCATAGGCCATTCTCGCAAATCTC
>JBGSZX010000034.1:0-40358 GCA_041750195.1 Bdellovibrionota bacterium
AAGATTGCTGAAGATACCGGCAATATTTTAGCTAAATTAGATTTTTCATCTAAGGGATTGTTAACACGTGTTACTCCATTCTCAGACAGTTTTATGATTGCGACATGGACCAAAGGTTCATGGAGTTTGCACGATCGAAACACTGGGAAATTAATTTGGGAGGATTCTACGGCCATCAATAGTCTTGCCCCTGTTGCTGTTGACGATCAAAGAGTCGCTCTCTTATCTACTCGAAATAAACTCCATATGTTTGCGATCGAAAAAACTTCCGAAAGCTCTCAAAAAACTAAGTAAGTTATTATTAATATGACTCACTCATATTGCGCTGATGCTCTGATTCACGTCCCTGGTATGAATGAGCCAGATCAAAGCTGGAGTGCCGATATTTTTTATTCCAGTGACTCAAAAAACGAAATTAAGAATAAGTCGAGTCTTCTAGACCGAAGATTCGATCTTGCTTCACTTACAAAAATTATTGTGACTTCAACATTGCTGGTAGAATTAGCTAAGGCTGATTCGGCATCTTCTTTGTTGGACTGGGCTCGCAACACAAAAATGGCATCGTCCATCAATGAACTTAAAGGTGGCCAATTAAAAGACATTTCGTTGCTTGAGTTGTGGAATCATGTATCTGGCTTGGCCGCAGTCGTTGATCTTGTTCCCGAACGCCCTGATTTTTTTAAAATTGAAAATCGCGTTGAAGCCACTCGATCTTTGTTAAACCAAGTTTTGCACTTACCATTTAATGAGCAGGATAAGAATCAAACTCGTTATTCGGATGTTGGGTTTTTAATCTTAGGTATTTTTTTAGAAAAGCGTTTTGCAAAACCGTTGAATGAAATCTGGGAAATTTGGATTGCAAAGCATAGCGTATCAAAAAAATTGCCGCGATTTCACGCGAATCACGCTCCTTCCGGAAACTGTCTTCCCACCGAATCTAAATCTCTTCCAGGTGTTGTGAATGATGACAAGGCTTATTACTTGGGTGGGGTCGCACCTCACGCCGGACTTTTTGGAAATGTTTCTGAAGTAGAGAAATGGATAAAAATAATTTTAGATTTATCTTCATCAGACTCACTTTATAGGGAGTGGCTCACTGCAAATCCTGATGACCGATTTGTATTCGGTTGGGACACGTCTAGCCAGTCTCCCACCTCACAGGCTGGGGGGCATGCCCCTAAATCTGCGAGGGGACATTTGGGTTATACGGGCACAGCTTTGTGGCTGGACCCCCAAAAAGGCAGCTATGGCATATTATTGACGAATCGAATTTGCCCGCAAGCCACTGAAATCAATAGAGGCTCAATAAGTAGCTTAAGAACAGGCTTTTTTGATACCCTATGGCTAGGGTAAACTATAGCTAGGGTGAGGGATACTTCAAAATTAGCTGAACCGAGGTGGGTTCATTTCGTTGCCATTGGTGGCACGGGGATGGGTGCGCTTGCGGTCCTTCTGCAAGACGAAGGATATATTGTCACGGGCAGTGATGGGCCGTTGTATCCCCCCATGAGTGATTTTTTAGATTCAAAGAAAATAAAAAGAGTCGAAGCGTACCGTGCTGAAAATTTAGATGGCGCTCAGTGGAAAATTTCGAGAGAATTTCCCGATTTAATCATCATTGGAAATGCGATAAGTCGCGGTCATCCAGAAGCTCTGAGGGCAGAAGAACTTTTTGCTTCTAATAAATCTGAACGCATGAGCTTTGCTGCCGCGTTGGCCCATTTTGGAATTCGCGATCGAAAAAGTTTTGTCGTTGCAGGGACACACGGAAAAACTTCAACAAGCACTCAAATGGCTTGGGCTCTCGAAAGTTTGGGGCAGTCACCTGGCTTTTTTATTGGCGGTGTTCCAGGAAATTTTGGCCAAGGTTGCCGAATGGGGCAGGGCAGCTGTTTTGTTTCGGAAGGCGATGAATATGATACGGCTTATTGGGATAAGGAATCTAAGTTTCTGCATTATAGACCCACTTGGGTTTTGTGTACCGGCATTGAATTCGACCATGTGGATATCTATGCAAATCTTGAGCAGATCGAGAAAAGTTTTCACAAACTCATAACTAAAACAAAAGAAGGCTGGGTAGTCGTCGATAAAGAAAGCGCCCCAAATGCAGGCGCTATCGAAAGGCTATGCAAAAAGCTAACAGATTCTGGAATGAAATTTTTTAAATATGGCGAAGGAGCCGATTCCGAATATCGACTTTTGTCTGTAGAAACCTGCCTGCTCAACCCAGAAATTCCTAGCAATGGAACCCTCATTAGATTTAGCTCGCCAAGGTGGGGAGTGGTCGAGATCAAGTCGGCTTTGTCTGGCAAACATAATGCTCTTAACACTCTAGGCATCATTGCCACTCTTGTTGAAGCGGGAGAAATCTCTCAAGTTGAAGAAGTCCAAAAGTATCTTGATTCCTTTAAGGGGGTGAAACGTAGGCAGGAAGAACTCTACGTTGATTCTCATTGCATTATAATGGATGACTTTGCCCATCATCCAACAGCTATCTATGAAACCATTCGTTGTATCAAGCAAAGGTATCCAGAACATAAATTAGCAGCATTTTTTGAACCAAGGTCGGCTAGTAGTGCTCGTAACGTCTTTCAAAAAGAGTTTGCGACATGCTTTCGGGAGGCTGACAGTGTTTATTTGAGCCCACCTACAAAGACAAATATTCCAGAAAATGAAAAACTTGATGTGAGTGTTTTAAAAACCTCCATTGAAGCGACGGGCCCTAAGGTCTTTATAAATCAGGATGTAAAAGTTCTTGCCGAGCATTTTGCAGAAAATGAATTGCGGGCCAAGAACAAGGTTGTTGCGCTTGTTATGTCGAACGGATCGTTTTCAGGGTTGCATAAATTGCTTATCGAAAAGTCTAAAGAATTTAAAAGGTCATCTGGCCAAACAACTATCGAATACATTCTGTTTTTAGCTCTTATTCTTGGAGTCTCGCTTGGTGTCTTCCACAATATCATCTTCAAGAAAATGGATGAGATTCAAAGTAACATTGCGGCTAAAACTTCCGAAGTCCTTTCACAGAACACAATGGGCACGCCTATTGGATGGTTCGATTTGGAGTCTGATAAGAATTGGGATGCAAAGTTTGATAGTTTCTCAAACAGTCTGACAAACGGCGGAAGAGGGGTTGGTCCGGGGGGAAATTCTGGACCAAACTCAGGAAGAGGACCCGGGTCTAATTCTGGGAAAGGTCCTAACGGGAAGTTAGGTGCAAACTCCGGCTCCGGCCCGTCAGGCTCAAAGAGCGGCAATTCCAATGCCTCAAACTCCTCTAATGCTGCGGGATCTTCGAGTTCTTCTAAAAATTTCAAAAATTCTTCTGGAGGCCAACGCGCAGAAGGAGAAAGCATCGGTGCGGGTAAAAAATCGACGGATGCTAGGGGCAAGGTAGAAATTTCTCAGTCGGAGTCAGGTTCACAAAGCGGTCGAAAATCGAATGGCGGTGTTTCTGGAGGGGATCCAAACGCTCAAAAGACTGCAAAAAAAGATAAAGAAAAAGGCAGTGCAGATGATGCAAAAAAAGATGATAAGGGAACTGTGAGTAAATCTGGCAGCATTCGCTTTGATGGAAGGAAAGTGGCATCACAAAGTCGAGGTTGTAACGACATAGACATGGTGACCCTCATAAAACTATTGGGATCAGTTGGGGTTATTCTTATTGGCGCCATTGTTATGCTTTCTGGACGTGGCGGCGGAAAGAACGCAAAATAAATATCTTTTCCCTTTCTTGTCTTTTCGGTGTCTATATCTATAGGAAGCATTTCAATGTTTGAATTTTGCTTGGCAATTGCACAAGAAATAGCCAGGTGTAAAAAACTTCTACGCATTTTTGCGAGATTGGCTGCTTGGTAAAGTTCACAGTCCCACCTGTAAGTGTATGAAATAAAGGCTTTTTTGCGGGGGTTCCACACGGTGTAAAAAACTGGTACGGGTTCTGCATACCTTCTATCGAA
Organism: Bdellovibrionota bacterium; assembly: GCA_041750195.1. Lineage (GTDB taxonomy): Bacteria > Bdellovibrionota > UBA2428 > UBA2428 > UBA2428 > JBGSZX01. The sequence continues at coordinate 3,960 of JBGSZX010000034.1, forward strand.
TCGAAAAATATATTTTTTTCGAGACCAACACAGGAGGTTACGGTCATGTTGCAATGGAATGCAAAAAAGGAAATTCTTGGCTTTTCGCTATTTATGGGAATGGCTATTAGTTTTTCCGCAAACGCACAATCAAATATAAACCCAGAAACAAGTGCTGAAGGTGCTGTCCCGTCTAGTTTGCTTGAAGCTAAACCAGTGGTAGTCGCTCCAGCCTTAAACCCCGATACGGTTCCCTTGAATGTTTCTAAGACTATTCAAGCATCAAGGACAACCAGCGAGTCTGTTGTAAGTGGACTTAGTCTGGGCTCAGATGAGGATGACTCAGATTCTGATGCGACGGTATCATCTAATCAAAATAAGAATGGCAATGGAATTCAAATTTTTAATTTGAATGCTAATGATCAAGATCAAAAAAATAAACAAGATCAAGATAATCAGACAAATAGCAATAATCGAGCTGACGTTCTCCGTCGGGAAAGAATTCGACAAGAGCTAGAAAACGAAAGTCGCCTGATCGAAAAGATTGAAGAAGATCGAATCACTACAGAGGGTGGAAGAGCTAATTCGATCGAAGGGATGGCTTTCTCTAATGCAACGACAACAACAGTTGCAGCTGGTGGCGACATTGAAGTCGTAGAAGTGAATGCAAATACAATGCAGACAGCTCCTTTGGCGGCACCTTTAGCGGCAGCTCCCATGTACGCACACGCTGACTCAAGTGGCTTTTCATCTACTGAGTTTATGATTGCGCCTATGGCTGGTTACCGATGGACCCCAGATAACAATTCTGAATTTATATCTCAGAACGTGATCATTACGGGTGTCTCTTTGGAAGGTCGAGTAGGTAGTTTTCTAGGCTTAGAAGCCAATTACATTTATGGTCGAGACAATCTTAATCAGCGATATGGAGTAGGTCCCTATGCTTATAACAATGGCTGTGGTAGCGGCTGTGCCGGTGGATTCTACGGCAATATTCGGACTCGTGATACTCACGAATTCAATGCCAATGCTAAATTAGGATGGTTTGTTGGTAAAATTAAACCGTATGCTCTCGCCGGAATTGGTGGAATGTATACAGGATACAATATCGATGACCCATATACAAAGGCCTATGCTAAGTCTATTGGCTGGAGACGTAGTTCTGTAAATATGGTGAGTAATTTTGGTGGCGGTATCGACTTTAAAATTAACCGTAGCCTAAGTGTGGGAAGCCGAGTCGAATACCAATACATTTTTGGAAATAAGAATGTCGGTGATCCCTATGACATTAGCAATATTTATGGCGACACTAAGGGCAGAGTTAAAGCCCTAGGTAGCCTTCAGTTAACTTTTTAACCCTAATTCCTAAAATTAATTCCCTGTGTTAGAAAGCAGAGGCTCCATCCGGAGTCTCTGCTTTTTTTTGTTATTTCTATATACTGGTATCTGCGTGAAGTATTTGTTTGGTATCTGGGTGTTTTTGACTGTGTGTATAACTTATACAGTCTCGACCGATGCCAAGAGCGTCAAAAGTACTAAGAACACTCAATCAAAGCTCGGCTTCCACGAAAAAGATTTTCGAGATTTATGGGATTTAAAATGCGAGGACTGGCCTCAAGAGTTTCCCAAGGCACAAGCCTCTGATAATCCTGCCTTTGTTTTTGAACGATTAGACGGAACCTATAGGCTATTGGGCAAAGCGATCTTTCGGCCAGAGCTTGGCGAAAGTATGGATTTGGCCAGAACAAGACTCGAGAGCATTTTGAAGGATTTCAATACTTATCCCGATTGGATTCTTCCCAAAATCAATCAACATCCCGAAAAAGGCAGCTCGTTTTTTGTTAAACTAAATGGCTTAGAAAACTCATATTTAAGTATTCCAAATCATACATTGTTAACAGGCCCCTTCGAATTTAACGTGGTAGGCATTTCCCTTAAGAGTCGAACGACGATCGAAATTTTGTTAGAGAATGAGCCACTTCCAGACTGTGAGTTTTTTAAATCCTCTAAGTCAAATAAACAGGTTTGGCGCTTCCGAATGATTCCAAGGCCAGATATCCTTGATTGGCTTATTGGTGAGTTATACGTAGTTCAACACTCAAAAAACTTTGAGATTAGAGCTCGTATTAGAATGAAACCTTCAAAGCTGTTGTACCAACTACTCCCCGTGAAGGTAATAGAGTCTGAGTTGAAATATCGAGGACGCCAAATGCTCAGCAATTTGATTGAGGCTAGAAGGCAGTTGTCTTGGAAGAGCGATAAAGCTTATCAGGACGCATCTTTTTTAGAGACAAAGGCGGGAAATCCAAATCTGGTGCCTTCAATTTCGCCAAAGAAGTAGGCAATTTTATTCTAGGAAAACGCTCCGTTGAAAATCTTTTTAATTCAAGGGCAGCTCTGAGATTTGAATCGCTACTTTCTGCCCATTGTCCATCAACATTAGGACGAGCCGGTGCTTCTTCTCGGGGGCCTAGGTAGATCAGTTCCATAATCTCTAAAATCACTAGGGTAGTATTCTTAGATTTTTGTTGAATTTGCCAGACTCCTTTCCAATGCGACAGGTGTGGAATGCGGCGTCCAGTTTGAACGTAAAAGTAGGCGAGATCCGAATCCCGAACCCACTCCATTTCAAAGTCCAAAACGGTGCCTTGCTTGTTCCTATAAATTTTATATTTTTGTCCTCGCTTAGATAAATAACTTCCAAGGGCATTTTTTACCTGATCAAGGCTAGCGCTTAGCTCAATTTTTCGGGGAAGATTTCGTGGAATCTCAGATTTTCGAATGGCATATTTTGCACAAGCTCCCAGACTCACCACAAAGAACACTAAGCATCCCAGCAAGAAGCATGAATATAGCTTTTTGAAGTCGGCCCTTTGGATGGGGCGATCATATTTTCTAATGATTTTAAGCACTTCCATCTTAACTTTATTCTACCACTAAAATCTAAGAATTTTAGTCTCGACCTAATAAACATGTTATAAAACGAAACGTCGTGACAGTGGATCTCAGTTGGGAAATTATTTTTGTATTAGTTTGTATGGGGCTGAGCGCGGCTTTTTCGGGATTTGAAACGGCCTTAACTTCTCTGGGGCAGCTCGAAATTCAGCGAATCATTTCAAAGGGAAATCGATCCTCTCGTTTGATTCAAGCTTGGCTAAGGGATCCTGGAAAAGTTTTAATCACAATCTTAGTTGGAAATAATATTTCAAATTTTGCCGCTTCGTCGGTATTTGCACTTTGGATTTCAAAGAAATTCCCCGATTATGTCTCTCTCGGAGTTATCACAATGACTTGCATGTTCATTGTCTTGAGCGAAATTGTTCCCAAACTTATTGCGAGACGAAAATCTGTTGCTGTTGCGCCCTATGCAATGACATTTTTAACTATTGTTAGCATCATGCTTTGGCCCCTCATCTGGGCCCTAAAAAAGTTATCATCCGGTATTGTATTACTTTCGGGCATGCCAGGTCGCGAACGTCGCGTTCCTATTAGCGAGGAAGATATTTCTCATACTATTGAAATGGCCACCAAGGAAGGTGGTATAGATAAAGCTACTGGGGAAGTCCTTTCAAATTTAATTGAATTCCCAGATCGAATCGCGATGCATGTTATGACTCCTCGTTCGAGAGTTGCCGGAATATCTATTGGATCGTCATGGTCCGATGTCTTAAGTTTTGTGGCCACCGATGGGCATTCTAGGTATCCAATTTATCGGGGCAATATGGATCATATTGTTGGTGTCCTTGTGGTGAAAGATTTGTTTCGTGAGCTCAAGAAGCCCGTACCAGGTTCCTGGACAAAAAGAGTTCGTCGACCTTACTACGTTTCCGAAATGACACCCTTGGGGGCAGTTTTGAGAGATATGAAGCGATGGGGAACTCATCTAGCCCTGGTGCGCGATGAATCTGGAATCTTGACCGGTCTTGTGACTCTTGAAGATTTGATTGAAGAAATTGTGGGTGACATTAGGGATGAACACGATGATCCAGCAGAAGCTGGCCACGAGCAAGCTCTCGGTGGGGCAAGAATTGTAAACGGCGAAATCCCCATTGTTGATTTTAATGATTATTATGAAATGTCGCTTCCGGTGGACTCTTCCTACAGCACCTTGAATGGATATTTGTTGTACCGCACGGGCGGACAAATTCCTGAGCCCGGCACATTGATTTTTGATGATGATATTAATTTTAGAATTCATTCGATGAGTGACAAGGGCATTGTGACCGTAGAGTTGCTTGAGCCTGTTCATGCTTCCACTGAAGACGACGGATAATTAATAAAAAGCAAGCGAGGATATTTTATGGAAGAATTTTTAAATGCCTATGTCGCAGAAATAAAAAAGTATGAAGATTTTAGTGGTCGCTCAACGGTAAAACAATTTTGGACTGTGATCGGAATTAATTTTCTTATAAGTATTTTGCCCACAGTTGTTCCTTTTGGTGGCGGAGCTCTGCTTGCATTGGCTTCAGCTATATTCTTACTGATAGTGTTGCTTCCTACTTTAGCTGTCGCAGTGCGAAGATTGCACGATACCGATAAGAGTGGCTGGTTTGTTCTTTTAAATTTTATTCCTGGAATCGGCTTTATTATTCTTTGCGTTTTATGTTCGCAGCCAGGGACAGCAGGGCCTAATCGTTATGGATCGGCGCCTGTTGATGTTGTTAAAGCTTAGCTGTACGCGGGGAATTGGGGCGTCACGCCGTCCACTCTGACATTTTCTTAAACAAGTGACCTGCACCATATAGGACAGCACCAGTTAACAAAAGACAAGCAATCCTAATTCCAGACGGTGCATGAGCGGCATCATAAATGAGTGCTTTGCCAGCTACAAAAAGCAATATTAGCAAAGATGACTTCGCTAATATTTGTTCTCTTTTCGAATATCCTAAAACCAAGACCGCAACCGCGTAGGTCGCCCAGGCTCCTGTTACCGCAAGGCTCCCAAAATCAGACGCTAATCTGAAAGCAATTGAGACAGCTAAGAGGTGAAAAGACCAAAGAAACAAATTGTTTTTTCCAAGAATGTCGCGCCCTGACCGGAAATAATAAAGACTTCCTAGAACCAACACTGATACTCCCGACAGTATTTTATTCCAATTGTAAGCATCGCTGAGTAATAAATTTTCAAGTAAGGACAGCCATTCAATAAAACCAATGGCCCCAATTAAAAATCTGAAGATAAACCCAATTTTACTGCTACTGTCGTTTGAAAGTAAAATGCCAAGCACAGATATGGGAAGTAGCCATGTTTTAAAGCCCGCCGGAACAAGTGTTAGATACCCGCTATGGAAAAGAGCTAAACATAAAAAAGCTTCAATCATTTCCTTGCTGTTCAAGGCATGGATTTCGGAAAAACGTGCTTTCGCTTGTGTATAAAAATAAAAGACTATTCCACCAATTGATAATCCATAGAGCGAGTCAAGTTTTGACGAGACAAAACTCCCTAAGGTGGGCTCGAGGAGGTTTCCAATTCTGCCGACATAGTAAAAAGTAATGCCATAAAAAAAACATAAAACTGGAAAAAACAGCCATGACTCACGTTTCGCTAGCGGGTCATCGTTTTTAATTGAGTATTTGAAGACTCCTCCAGCAAACATCATAAATATAACAAAAAGCGTGGCTAGGATACTTAGCAATTCTACTAGGTCTTGGCTGTAGGTGGATTGGTTTGAGGCGGCAAATATTCCCAAACTTAAATAGCAGGCTATTATTGAGAGAGTCCGTGAACGCAATTTTATAGACATGTAAGAAAACACGCCTGACCAACTTATAAAATAAAAGCTCATTAGGTACAGATCACCTAAATTTTGTTTAAATACCAAGGGGCATATAAAAGTCCCTATGGTAGCAATGAACGCGAAAAGATCGTTTTTATGATAGTCATACAAGACTAAGGTGACGCCTGCTGAAATTAGAGTCAAAATAATTGAGCTAAATGGCGAAATGGCGTTGAAAAGTAGCGAACTACCGTAGGAACTTAAAAAAAGTACAATGCTTCCAGCTCCTGAAAGATAAGATCTATATTGTGCCGTGAAGTAATTCCAATATCTACCGGCAAGGCACAAAACAATTCCGAGGGCTAAAGAAAGTCCGAGTTGTCTTATAGGTGTTAACCATCCAGATTCTAGTGCAAGATTGATTGTGAAGCTCGACGCCAGGACAAAACAGATTACGGATGTGATGGCTAGTAACTGACTAGAGCTAATAGGCTTATTGGATTCAACTCTACGAGTGTTGGTAGGTGAATTGCCAGGATATGGATGTGCTACTGGAGTTGCCGTCTCCGGGATGGAAGTTTGGGGGGCCGGCCTTTGAGAAAAGCTGCTAGAAAGGGCCGCTTCAATTGTTGAAACTCTTGTGTTCAAAAGTTTAATTTCTTGCTCTATTTTTTCAAGTTTGGAATCCATTTCCAATAGATTATTTGAATTGTGGAAATTTACAACTCCTTGGTTCTGCTAACTAAATTTTGAATGGGAAAGCGAACGATCTGGGAGGTCAACCGCAGCGAATGTGCGGTGATAAAATTCCAAATTTTCCATAGTCTCAGGAGGCATTGTATCGGTTGAATTAAAATTTAGTCCTTCAAAAACATCATTCAATTGTTTCGTCCTTAATTCATTTTGTATGCAATGTTTGGGGAAAAAACCCAAGACCGACATTTTGACAAACAAGTCAGGTGTTCAAAAAAGTAGACGTAGCCCGGAGCGGCCACAATGACGGGTTCAGCAATATAGAGCAAAAGAGAGCTTAGTGCTGTCCCCGATAAATTGCCTAAAAGAATCAGGCAGCATACACGTAAAAGATTTGAGAGTTTTTCTCTCTTATCTAAGACGGGATACACAGCAGTTGCGGTATGTTCGGTAAACAATTGAGTCCCACTCATCACACAAACAATAAATCCAAAGGGGTATACCAGCGCAATCGCCAGCCTATTCATCAAGGGATCAGTGGGAAAATATTGAGAGGCAATGGCAACCAGCATCGCGGTAAATCCCAATATAAGCCCCGCCGCGACTGCCGATAGGAACAAAGAAAAATTTGTTCTTCTAAATTGTTCGAGACCTTCACTGATAGCCTTTTCTAAGGTGTCGTCGGGGTGGCGTTTTACTTCGTCACTTCTTTTTACGATAACAGGAATATAGTTTTCGTCCTCAAAAGCCCTTTGTTTGCTTCGAAAAGTGAGTTCTTCTTCCCTCGTTATTCTGCCTTCAGAAAAAATAATTTTGTTACGAAGTGACATTTAAAAGGAGCTTAATGGTTTGGAAAGACCTGACACAGAGCTAATCACTTCGATCTTTTCTTGCAATTGAGTGTAAGTGGCCAAATGTTTTGGCCAAGCTTTAATGCTTAAAAAAAGCATCACAATAAATAATGGATATAGCAGTGACTTTGTGGACCGTTCCATAATTCCCCCTCAACATTAAGACTTCTCTCTTGTCATGGGGTATGCAACATTGATACCAAGGTTTTAATACGTTTTGTGGGCCTTTATTTTGTTTGTTTGCCCTAATTGTCCCAGACAATGCCAAATCGGTGGGATTTTTTATCGCCAATTGGTTTTATCGCGCATTGATAGAAGCAGCTATTAAGAATTAATAGAATCGATTTTTTTGTTGCGCTTGATTCGTAAAAACTCACAACTTGCGTGAATAACGTGCCGATGATCGGTCAGTTTAAATTCATTTTCTTTGGCGACCTGAATTTGCAAGGATTCAATTTTAGAGTTGTTAAATTCAAACACCTCACCACAATCGACGCATAATATGTGATCATGATGATCTTCGTCGGGTAACTCGTACACATCTCTTCCATCTATTGTTTGATGTGTTAGTTCTAAAAGCCCCGCTTCGCACAGAACCTTGATGTTTCGATAAACTGTGGCGGCTCCAATGCTGGGTTGGGATTTTTTTACAATAGCTACAATTTCTTTGGCATCTAGGTGGCCACCACTTTTTAAGATGGTTTTAGCGATAGACCAACGTTGATCTGTATATTTTAAGTTTTCTTGCGATAAGTGATTCTTGAGTTTTAACTTTAGAACTTCGAGTTTTTTTGTGGTCGGAGGAGGAGGTGTTAGAGGGAGGGGCCGGCCACAAGGCAGCATTTTTTTTATTGTCATGGCACTTGTAGCTTAGCTTGAGATATTATCGACGACAAGTGCTCCGAGGCGCCTTTTAGTAGAAGCAATTCATCTTTTGATTTTAAGGCACTTGATTTCCATTCAACATAATCTTGCTCTTTCGCCAAACTTGCTTTTAGTATTTTACTTAGTTCTTGAGTGCTCAAGATGCTTCGAAGCGCTCCTTTGGCCATTAAATTTTTTGCGTCAGGTTGTTTTTTAAGCTGGGGTCCACAAATGATGGGGATTCCCCAAATCGCAGGTTCTAAGACGCTGTGCAGTCCCGTTTGAAAACCACCTCCCACAAATGCAAGATCAAAATCTTGATAAGCTTCAAGTAAGGCTCCTTCAACAGACAACACCCGAGCCATGGGAAGCAAATGCTGAATGCTTGCCGTCAAATGCATATTGTTAATGACATGTGGTATGACAACAATTTGTATCTGCGCCATTTCAGCTGCACTAAGTGCCTTCAGTCCTTCCGCCAAAATGGCAGCGTCTTCGACCCAGGCAGATCCTAACAAGATAGAAAGCTTTCCAGTTTCTGGTGCACATCTATGCGATTCTAATCGATGAGCATCTAATTCTTTTTGTTTATTGATTCGTTGAATGATCCTATCTATTCTAGGGTTTCCTAAAAGTACAAATTCGCTGTTTGTAAAAATATCCTTAAGTCTAGCTTCGAGTAATTGTTGATCGATTGGATTCCTGGCGCATACCTTTTTCAACGACGATTGCTTGATGATTTTTTCAAATAGTAACTTGCCTGACTCCGCATGGCTGGGAAGCCAAATGATTCCTTTGGAAAGGTATTCCTTTTGCGCAATTTCTAATGCCAGAGGCCATAGATCAGAATGACTCAAGACAAGAAGTTCGGGCTTATATGTGGCGTAGAAGTCACTTAACTCTTTTGTATCTTCGGGAGGCAGGGGTCCCGCATAAGCAATGGGGATCTGGTTTTGAATTTTTCTTAAAAAAGACTCAGCTGAGACTGAGCTAGATGTCACTATGATTTCTTTATATTGGTATCCTGATGACTCAACTAAATTCGGATCTAAAAAAAAATTTGCTAGATCCTCGAGCTCTCCAACACTCGCACCATGAATCCAAAGTGTCTTTGAAGCAGCCTCCTTAGAAAACTTAAACTCTTTCCATGAACAGCGGAAATGAATGGAATCTCCAAGACTTTTTGGGAGGGTCACAAAAGCATCGGCAATTTTCATGGCCTGAAAAGTTGCAGAAGAAAGAAACGGCAAAAGTTTCATTCCGGCGCACTCCTGTAACCAAGGCTAAGCCAAATTTGAGCATAGAGGTCCTGCGCTTTGATTCTTCGCATGCATTCAAATTGTTTTAGATTGTAGCAGATGCCGTCCCCATGAAGTGTACAGGGACGACATTTAAGATTGACGGAAAGTTCTTTGGATTTTTTCATCCAAGGCGAAAAGCCAAATTCTTCAACTATAGGTCCTGCTAGGGCTAAGACAGGGGTGCCAACGGCTTCACTTATATGTAGCCAAGCTGAATTGCTACAAATTGTTAAGTCGCTATCGGATGCCAGCCCTGGCAAGTCGAGTAGAGCGGTTTTTCCTTGGAGGTCCTCTAAAGTGTGATGACTTTGATCAAAATATTTTTGAATATCATGAAGTTTTTTATTTTGAGAAACAACTTTTAGGTGAATGGTGATGCTGTTAATTTCAGAAAGTTTTGCAAGAAGTTCATTCCAATATTCCGTTGGCCAAAGTTTTTTGTGATGCTGAGCATCGGGGGCAATGAGGATTCTTAATTGCCTGTTCCCTGTTAAAAATTTTACTTTCTTATCTATTGAGTTCAGTTCCGGAGTTGACTTGCTCGACTCATCTAAAAGTTCAAGATGCCTTTTATAGACGGGTAGGGCTTTAAGATCATAATCTTCTATTTTAAAAACTAGCTGTAGCCAGCGTTTTAATCTGTATTTTTTTGTTTTCTTAAAAACACAAGTCAAGGAAGGTGCGTTTTCTTTGAGGCCAATTCGTAAGCCCCAGCTAAAAAACGTTGATTTCCCAACGTTGTGCAAGTCATAAATGAACACTTGTTTTTCGTCAGCGGTCTTTAAATATTGAGTTAAAAACTTTGCAAAAGAATAGCCTTCTTTGAACCATCCAATAAGTCCCAATTTTGGTTTATGGACTCCATAAACTTTCAAATTAGGGTTTGGCAAATATTCTTCCAAAAAAGGTTTAAATTGTTCCGAGCTAACATAGATAACTGAATCTCGCAGTTCCTTTACAAAGGCAGAGGTGAGAACCAAGTCGCCAAGAGCTGAAAATCGTATGACGACATTGAGCATGCCCTTTACATCCGATCTGGTGATTCTATTCCTAAGAGCAATAGACCTGATTTGAGAATTTTTTGAGTGCTTCTGGTGAGTTGAATAAGTAGTTCTAAATCTTTTGTATTTTGCACTTCTAAGAAACGGGTAGAATGATAGAGCTGGTTAAAGCCTTTCGCGATGTCGAGCAAGGCACTTGCTATTTGAGACGGGTCTCTATTGGAATAAGCACGTTCTGCGAAGAGATCATAGGCGTCCCACGCTAACAGCAGAGAATGAATTTGGGCATTTTCAAATATTGAATTGTTTTCTACAGTTTCTTTTAAAGTTTTTAGGTGCTCTTCCGCTCGCTCAAGCAATGATGTGCATCGAGCGTGAGTGTATTGAATGAGGGGAGCCGTATCGCCCTCAAAAGACAAAGCCTTGTCCCAGTCAAAATTGACAGTGTGGTTTTTGTTCTGAGACAAATCAGAGAAGATCAAGGCGCCAATACCAATTTGGTCGGCGACCTTGTCGATATCGGGTAGATTTGGATTTTTTTCTTCGATAAGCAATTTTGCTCTGGCTTTTCCTTCGTCCAAAGCATCTTTAAGAAAAATGGAGTTTCCTTCGCGGCTTTTCATGGTTTTTGAGCCGAAGGCGAGCATCCCAAAACTAATATGCTCTAAATTGTCTGCGTAAGGTTTTTTGAGAGCCTTGCAAAGATCAAACAATTGATGGAAATGCAATTTTTGTTGAATTGCGACAACATAAAGTGAATGGGTAAAATGAAACCGTGCATACCTGTCGTCAGCAGCGGCTAGGTCGCGCGTAATGTAGAGAGACGCTCCGTCGTCCTTACGTAAGAGAATAGGAATCTCATGTCCATCAAGGTCGCAAACAAGAGCACCTTCGCTGATTCGGGTTCCAATAGTATGGGTGATTTCTCCCACGACTTCATCAATTTTATTTTCGTAGAGGCTTTCCCCGTCAAAATGATCAAACTCAATGCCAAGTCTCTTATAGAGAATCTTAAATTGTTCAATTGAAATATCCCTGAAGAGCTTCCAAATTCTCCTAAATTCTTGGTTGCCGTTTTCAAGTAACTTAAAAGTTTCTTTCGCTTTTTCGCTAAGTGATGGATTTTCTTTTTCAGCACTATTAAACTTTACGTAGAGATCAAGCATGTAGCTCAAGCCTTGGCGTTCTAGCTCTATTTCGTTACCAAACATTTGAAGGCCTAGAATGAGTTTTCCAAACGACGTGCCCCAGTCTCCAAGATAGTTGATGCGCTCAACATGTGCTCCTTGAAATTTGGAGATGCGGGCAATGGAATTCCCAATAGCCGTTGTTCTAAGGTGATGAAGGCCAATTTCTTTGGCCACATTGGGAGACGAAAAATCTATAACAAGTTTATGATTTTTCCCGATTTGATTTGAGCCAAAAAGTTCGGGTGATTCATTTAAATCCTTTAATAGTCTTTGGCATAAGATTTTTGTGTCATAAAAAATATTTAAATAGGGTCCTACGGCTTTGACATCTTTGATTTCTAAAAGCTCTGGGTGTGTGCCTAATTGTTTGGCTAAACTTGAGGCTAGCTCGCTAGCGATCAGGGGAGGAGCTTTTGAAAGCTTTTTTGCGAGCTTAAAACAGGGAATTGCAAAGTCGCCTAGTTTTTTATTTGGAGTAGGTGCCCAATCCGTATCATCAAAAGCATGGTCGGCCTCATAGGTAGTTTTGACTAACGACTCAATGCGGCGGTGCAAGGCTGTAAGTGTCGATCGCATAAGATTCTAAGCATCTAGCCAAATTAATATTGAATCAAGACTTTTACTGAGACCTTTGTATTCTAATGAGGCTGGTGTCATGGAGCGCAAGGCCAAAATAAGGGCCTGCAATAAATCAGGATCTTTTTTGATGCTTTCTACGTCTTCAAAATAGCTACGGATGGTAAAAAATGACATATTTAGCTCGGGAAAGCCATGGAGGGATTGTCTCTCGCTCCGTACCCAGAGTTTAGGTTCGGCTGGGTCAAAGCAGCGACCAGCCCATTCTGCAGCGGGAATGTTATCTGGTGCATTTGGATGGTGATTGAGCCTAGTGTCTGTGGCTAAACCCCAGGCAAATCTGACAAACGGGCCCTTCTGAATCATGGTTTGCACAATCTGAGCCGAGTTCTTAATCATGGGACCCGATTCCGCCACTGGGACATGAACCTCAAAAAAATTCTTACCAATTTTTTCTTCGGGGTCCCAGTGATTGGGAAGGCAGATTGACCCTAGGGCCATCCAGTCTTTGTTGTCGTCAAAACGCCATAGTGAAAAGTCTTCTTGCACCTGGAGTGTAAGTGCTTCGAGGCTAGTGGTGGCCGGACCGATTGGTTTTAGGAGATTGCGGTCCGAATCAAATTTTAAAACATCCCCACTTAGATGGCATTGTAGCTCCCTAGATTGATAGCTAAAGAAACTGGGATGCTCGCGACAAAGCGTTGTTAGCATAAAATCTATCAAAGCAATTTCGTGTGACTTTTCTAAATTTTTAGTGCCAAAATATTTTGACTTTCGTTCGCTAAGGCTTTTTATTTTTTCTTCATAAAATTGTTTAAATTCATTATCGAATTGAAAAATATGCGACTCACGTTTGACGTCGTTTTCTGTAGTGGAACCAAAGGGGCGCAAAAGGGGTGCGACTTGATACACGCCTTTAATGTAAGGGCGATAAATTAAAGGGGACTGCAGCTGATCAAAAGTATGAGGTTTTGCCATTGATATGGTGCCCGAATTTAATAGTGAAGTTTTATTCGCCCTAGCACTTCATTGTATTTGTATTGCCCAGGGCCCCCATCGCTATAATCGTCATCGTGCATCCGATAGCCGCCTTCAAATCGCATGGCTCCTAAGTCTAGAAAAGCTGCAAGTTCCAATAAGTTTCCTGAAAGTTTTTGATCGAGTCTGGTTAAGTGTGCACCGGTATATCGATATTTGTACGAAGCAAACACGCCAATCCATTGTTCAAAATAGAGTTGCAGAATAGGTTCAACAAACCATGATCCGAAGGCTCCTCCCGAAAGAGAAGAAGGCGAGCTCCACTCAGAATATTCATATCCGATACGCGCGATGATAAAGGAATCTTGTAAATTTCCTCCGAACAATCGAATTTGCGCTGCAAGTTCAGTTTGGTGCCCCACGGGTCCAGGACTGCTGCCAAGATCTGTGAACCAAGAGACTTGTCGACTGTGAGTCATCCTTAGGCCCAGGCGAGCAAGAAAGACATCGCCTTCTACTTCCCATAGGCTTGGAGTTTGCGCATAGGCAAACGCCCACTCAATTGGCAATTTATTGGTATGGGCCCATAACCATTGATTTTGCTCTCTAACTTGTTCCTTTACTTTTAACCACGAGGACAGGCTCCATCTAGATTCTCGACGTTCTTTTTGTCGTTCTGGGAATATTTTTAGAGTAAAACCACCCGAGCTTGTTTCTTGCGCCTGGGCATTAAAGCTAAATGACAAAATAGCAATCAACATGGCAGAATTAAATTTCAAGAAGCGAAATAAATATTTCATGCTATTGAGCATAGGGCGCTTTGAGCCTTCCGGCAAGGGAGCTATGACAAGCCTTAATATCTAACGGGGAAATCGAATTTAAATGGATTCCAGCCAGAAACGGCATTGAAGTCATCGCTAAAAGTAGAGAATGAAATGTCACTGAAGTCGTAACTTCCTCCGCAAGACTCAACATATCCATTTTCAAATGGCTTTTGGCCTGCAAAATGGACAATATGAGTCTCAATGTATGTTGTGCCGCATTCATCTTCGACACCTGCAATGTGTATGGATTCGTGAATCAAAACTTGGGCTAAAATCTCATTGGAATATTCTAGAGCTATCGAGCAAACGTTAATATCAGAAGTTTCAGTAGGTGTTTTGACGTAGGCTAAGGTTATGCCATCAATTTCGTCTGCACAAGCGCCATTGTCTTCTGGATATTCCATGACAATATCAGTTGAAGTTAAAGAATTTCGAACTTGAGTGATCGAATTTTTAAAAATGTTGGCTGAGGGATTGCTTTGTGCTGCAGAAAGCCAATCCATAGCCTGAGACTTACCGCTTGATATTGAGACGGTTTTGCTGGAATTTACGGGAAGTCCGCAAGAAGCAATTGAAAGGCATAAGGCTACCAATGCACTAAGACGGGTGACGCTGAAGCAAACAATGCTTAACCGAATCTTCATAATTCATTGTGCCATGCCTTGAGCTGTAGCCCTAATAAAGATTAGGTTAAGATTGTGTTAAGCCCCGCGAATGAGACGAGATGAAACTAGTAGAACAGCAAATAATGACAGCCAGCCTTAAAAAGCCTCTTTTTAGGATAGCACCCACGCCTAATGGCTTTTTGCATAGGGGTAATGTTTACGCCTTTCTCATAACCGAGCTCAATCGGAATTTGCATGGGGGCGAACTTTTACTAAGAATCGATGACCTAGATTTAGGGCGATCAAAGCCCATATATTTTGATGATATTTTTAAGGTCCTTGATTTTTTAGGGATCGATTGGCATTGGGGTCCCAAAGATTTGAGTCAGGCGACTCATGAATTCTCTCAGGCCGCGCGAATGCCTTTAATGCGCCAAGAATTTTGGCAACTCTACCAAGAGTTAGCATCTGCTTTTTATGTATGTGACTGTTCGAAAAGTGAAGTTCGGGCAAGAAATAAAAATGGGATCTACGATGGTTTTTGTTCTGGAAAAAATTTAGAATTTAAAAAAGGTTTATGCATTCGTTTTCGAATGAATGAAGTTACTCCAGAAATTGGAGATTTTGTAGTCCTGCGACGTGATGGCACGTTAAGTTATCAATGGGTGAGTTTACTGGAAGATATCCGTTGGAATGTGAATTCAATTGTTCGCGGCAAAGATTTAGTGCCTTCTACAAAAGCACAGTTAGCTTTGGCTAGAGTTCTGGCTAGGAGCGGGCAGATAGATGCGAGTTCGTTTTTAGGAGCCTATTTTTTGCACCATCCACTGTTGCTCGATCCTCAGGGTGAAAAATATTCAAAGAATCGCCGTGATATGAGTTTTTTGGAAGAAATCCGGGTTTCGGGGGTTTCGCGAGGTGAAGTATTTTCCAATTTTATTAAATGGGCTTTTAAGGCAGAACGAAGCTTTCAATCCAATTCTAGATTGGATGAACTCTTTAAAGTTGTTGCCGACTTCGATGTTTTTGAAAATCATAGGTTTTTTATCCCAAGAAATGGCGGAGCGGACTCCACCGGTGGAATCCAGTGAATCAACGTAAGAAATTTCGAAGTTCGGCGAGACCTCGGATGACCTGTTGGGACCGGGCCTTGCTGTTGCAAGGTTCGAGAGATCACAGCCAATTCGAACTTTCGCAAAAACTCAAAAAGGCAAAATATCCCGAAGATGAGATCTCTGAAGCTCTCAAGAGGTTGATTGATAGAAAATTTCAGAGTGACGATAAATTTTTTGATTCTAGATTGCGACAACTTTTGAATAGGCGTTGGGGGCCTCAAAAAATAAAAAATTCAATGCGGCAAGCGCGCGTGAAGTGGAATGAAATCCGCTATCAGGAAATTCTTCAAGAGCTTGGATTGGGCGAAACTTTGCGCAATCCCATAGACGAATTGATAGAAAAAAAAATATCTTCGGCACAAATTCAACGTTTAGTTGGAGAACTTGATCTCGGGCGATTTGAGGATCGTAAAAAAATCGAAGAAAAGCTTGTTAGATTTTTGTTGTCAAAAGGTTATACGCCGTCGCAATCGTTTGCGGCCGTACGTGTGGCGGTCGATCAGCTAAAACTCTAAAGACTATAACTTTAAAGACTAAGACTCTAAAAAATGTATCAGAGATTGAACGCTCTGCCCGTTTCCGCCAGCTCCTTCGAAGGGGCCTTCGCAGCCGTCTTTCCATCCGTAAATATCCAAATGAGCCCATTTGGTAGTTTTGTTAGGCACATCCACAAATTTCTTTAAAAACAGTGCAGCTGTAATGGCGCCACCGTAACCGGAGACTGCTGAGTTTTGAAAGTCTGCAAAGTTCGAGGGAAAAAGGCTGTTATACTTTTCAAATAAAGGAAGGGGCCATGCCCAATCACCTCTCTCAAAGGAAGAGGCCATCAGTCTTTTGCTGAGTTCAGAATTGTTCACAAAAAGGCTAGCGATTTCCGAACCGAGTGCTACTTTTCCAGCGCCCGTCAGCGTGGCTAAATCTATCAAATATTCCGGAGCACTTTCATCAAGGGCTACAGTAATAGCATCTGCCAGGGCAAGGCGTCCTTCGGCATCTGTGTTGTCGATTTCTACAGAAAAGCCTTTTCTGGATTCGTAAATATCTCCAGGCCTGAAAGATCGCGATCCAACAGAGTTTTCCGCAAGAGCAATATAGAAATCGATGGAATCTTTAATCTGACTTTTGCTCACATAGTGCGCAAGCCCCATGACACTAGCAGATCCACCCATGTCTTTTTTCATAAGTCGCATAAATTTTGATGGTTTTAAATCGAGGCCACCAGAATCAAAGGTAATACCTTTGCCAACAAAAGCATATTTAGCGGTTTTGGATTTTGTTTTTGGTCTGTAACTAAGTTTCATCAGTCGCGCAGGGGTGCTCGAACCTTTGCCGACGGCTAGGAGCAAATTTAGGTTTTCTTTTGTTAGCCTTTTCTCGTCCCAAATTTCTACATGAATTTTTGTTCCACTAAAGTGAGCTTTGGTCGCCACACTATAGGTCTCGGGAGTTAAGAGGTTGGGCGGAAGATTTACCAAATGGCGAGCTAGGTTAACGCTTTGACCGATAGCTTTTGCTTTTTGTATTAGTGCTGTTGGAATGGCTTTGCCATTCAACGAAATATGACACTGAAGAATTGCTTCTGTTTTTTTAAAATAACCATAAGCAGCCATTTCAAGTCCAACAAGCGCTCCCAGGAGAGCTTCATCGTCAATTTTTGAAAAATGAATATTGAAGGAATGAACGCTTTGTTTTTTGAGGTTAACAATAAAATTACCAAATTTTTCGCGAGCATTCGTATAGGTGTTTTCTGAAAGTTCTCGATGCAGGCTTTTGGTGGGGCTGGGAAGATTTAGAAAGCAAAAATGGCCATCTTTGAGCTTCAAATCGATTTGCGCGGTGTCAGATTGAAGGTCAGCAATTTCGTTCAAAAATCCAAAATTTAGAGTTTTTGTGAGGGGACCGCGATCTTTGATTTTTTGGGTTACAATGATGTGGGTAGAGTTCTTAGCAAAAGCTTTCGCACTCGATTTCTCTAATATACTGAATACTTTAAATAGACTTGCTGCATTTTTCATTATCCATCGTTTTAGCAGTATTGTGAAAAAGGGCGTAGGGGGCGGGCATGATTACGGAACGCTGCGTCAGGCTCTTATCCTGCTTTGTTGTTAAACTAGAACGTCCAAAATGAGTAAATACTTATTAATCCTGTGGTGTCTTGTTTTTTCTTTTTCGGCAAACGCTGAGCTGGGTCCAAGGCTAGCAAATTTGGAAAATCCTGAAGTTGATATTGGCGTTGATGTTTATCCGTTTTCTTTACCCCGAAATTCTACTTTTTATGAAATTCTAAGGCAGCTTGAAGTAAGCCCACAAGAAATTTCAGCCATTGTTAAGACAGCTAAAGAACACATGGATCTTTCGAAGTTATTGCCAGCAACTAAATTTGATTTGGTTTACGCTCACGAACCTCTAGGGCGCTTGGTGGAAATTGTTTACACCTTGGAGGCTGCTAAAAAATTGCATCTCATGCGTTCGTCCGATTCCGAATGGACTGCGCATGTTATCGAACTTGAGACTGAAACCCAAGTGGTGTCGTTTACTGGTCGAGTGAGTTCTTCATTATGGGAGTCAGCCGTCTATTCTGGGATGGATCCAGAATTGATAAGCGAATTGGCGGCAATTTTTGCCTGGCAAATTGACTTTTCACGTGAGGTTCAGCGAGGAGATCGTTGGAGAATTATGGTGGAGCAGCAATTCGTGGATGGCAAGGTGGCAGGCTGGGGTGATATCTTAGCAGCCGAATACGATCATCAGGGCGATTTGCATTCTGGAATATTGCTAAGAGATCCGCACGCAGGAAGTTTGGGGTACTTTAGCCCTGATGGGAAAAGTTTGCGCCGAATGTTTTTGAAGGCTCCTATCAAGTTTGGAAGAATTTCATCAAAATTCCAAAACAAGAGGTTTCATCCAATTCTAAAAATTAATCGCCCGCATCACGGGGTTGATTATTCCGCTCCTCGTGGAACCCCTATAATGGCTGTGGGCGACGGAACCGTTACCAGAGCTGGAAGATTGGGCGGAGCTGGAAATACCATTCAAATTAGACACAATTCTATTTATCAAACGCACTACAAACATCTCCAAGCCTTTGCAAAAGGTGTGCGATCGGGCAAAAGCGTTAAACAAGGACAAATTATCGGCTATGTTGGAAGCACAGGTTTGTCTACGGGCCCTCATCTTCATTTTGAGTTGTGGGAAAATGGCCGCTATGTTGATCCATTGGGCAAAAAATTCCCTTCAACCGACCCAGTTCCTACTAAATATATGAATACTTTTGTTAATCAGGCTAAAGGGTGGATGAAATATTTACCTAAATGGATAGGTGAAAGTGATGAAGCTCCTCGTGGCCCGCTTTATGTCTCAATTGAAAACCGCTCAAGTTTATAAGGTACTTGCTGGCGGCGCACTTTTTTTTATAATTTTTTTTCTTGGAATTTATTTATATGGAAATAGCGCAGTTCCAAGAGAAGATCTTTTAAAAATTAAATCGCAGTATCCGGTTTTGTCTTATCATAAGTCTGCTGATAGTGATTTTAATAAGGTAGTGTTTGTTCCGGAACGCCCGTCGTATTGGGTGTCTGTAAAAACGCTTCCCTCTCAGGTGTGGGGTGCCATTGTTGTCAGTGAAGATTGGGCGTTTTTTGAGCACAATGGAGCAGATTTTTTGCAGATTTGGAGAGCGCTCCGAGCTTATCTTTTTGAATCAAGCAAACTTCGAGGAGCGAGTACGATCACTCAGCAAGTTGCAAAGAATGTTTTTTTAAATCAGGAACGTTCGTTTAGACGAAAGATTAAAGAGTACTTTGTTGGTCAAGATTTAGAGGCACTTTTAACGAAAGACCAAATCTTAGAAATTTATTTAAACATTGTTGAGTGGGGCGAAGGCATTGTTGGGATCAAAAAAGCTAGTTGGCATTATTTTGAAAAAGAACCCAGTGAATTGACTCCCAGTGAAAGCGCCTATTTGGCTTTTTTATTGCCCAGTCCTTTGCGATATTCAAAAGGCTTTCGCTCTCGAGAACTTAGTAGTTATGGCCGTAAGCGGATCGTGCATATTTTAAAGGGGATGTTGCAGGCGAGATACATTGACGAAGGTATTTTTAGGGAGCAAGTGAGCGCTAAGTTGGCTTTTGAGGCTAATGATTCTATACATTTGGTCGACGAAGATCTTTCGGCCGACGACTATGACTTTGACGACAGGGATTCGTATGAAGATGATGATGAAATCAAAGAAGCCTCACCTGAAATTGTTCATGAGCAGCCACCGAGCGATTCGCAAGAGCAATATGAAGAGCAATATAAGGACGAGCTGTCAGGCGAAGAGCCAATTACCGATGAGGGTGCAGGCGAAGAGCCAATTACCGATGAGCTGTCAGGCGAAGAGCCACCTACCGATGTAAATTCCGAGGATCAACTTCAAGCTGACGAATGAAGTGTTTAAGTTCCCGGCCGTCTTTCCAGCTGAGTTTTGTAAAATTAAGTCCAAAAGAATTGGCGTCGTGTTTTCTAATCACTTCTGCTTTTATTTTTAGAGAATTTGGCAATTCAATAAGTTGCGTTTCTCCCGTTCGCCATGGGCTAGGCTCCGGCAATTGCAAAAGAATGCCTGATCTCGAAATGTCTAGAAGAATTGCCGAAAGCTTGTCCCCTGATTCTACTGAGTGAACATCTACGGGTAAATCTACTCTAAATCTTGGGCTCGTTTCCCACCAGCGAAGCCGGGGATGAAAATAAGGTTTTCTAAAATCTCTATGATACAAAATAGCCAAGGCTCCCATGGTCGCAAGAATACCTATTGCAATAGCTATTGGGCCAATAAAAATAGTCTCCTTGAATGTCATAATATTATAAATGAGGACGGCGCCAATGGAGACGGCAGCCATTGAGTGAGACCAGGTACGAACCCACAATAGGGCAACTCCAGATAAGAAAAGCATAAGGTTTAATGCCCAGACTTCTGGTTTCACGTATCGAATCCAATAAATCCAAGTTCCAGGTTCTCGAAGATTGGGAACTCCAACAGTTAGAAAGCTAAAAAATATATTTCCTAGCGGCGCAAGAATTAAAACAAGAGCCAAAATTTTAATCCACAGTGGTTTTACACGGTAGCCTTTTAATTCTTGGGTCATGGTTTCGATTCCTCTTGATTAGGTTTTTGATCGTCAGGATAGCTAATGATCACTTTGCATTCCGTCGAATTTTTATCTGTATTTTTTGAATCGCAATTTTCAGCAACTTTATAATCTTCTGGGGCTCGGTAGTTACCTTTTCGGATTTGATTTTGGTCGACGGCTCCTGTGCAGCCACTGAGCAAAGTTGCGGCGCACAGCATGATTGGTCTAAAATTGTTCATATGGAACTATTTTAGTGAGGAAGTCTCAAATTGCCAAGCCATTCGTCTTGCGAGCTCATAAAATGAGTTCTATGAGAGTCAAAGTATGATTCATAAGCTATTTCCTACAACTATTTATGTAGCCCCTCTTTTGCCTGATACCAAAAAATTGAAGGCATTTTTGAAAGAACTTAGGCAAGATATTCTAAAAATAAGAGATTTTGACATTGAGGGGCAAGAATGGTCGCGTTTGAGCTATCCGGGGGGCTATACTTCATATTCATCGTTATCTGAGTTGCATCAGTTTTCTTCGGTATTTGCTGAGCTTAAAGACTACATAGATCGTCATGTCAGCAAATTTGCAAAGTCCTTAGACGCAGATTTGAAAAGCCATAGTCTAGAAATGACCGAAAGTTGGGTCAATATCATGCCACCACTATGTGTTCACTCTGGTCATATTCACCCTAATGCAACAATTAGTGGGACCGTATATGTCAGTGTCCCCAAGGGAGCTAGCCCCTTGAAATTCGAGGATCCACGTCTCAGCGGATTTATGGGGTCTATTCCTCGCAAAGAGAAAGCTGCTCTCAATAATCAACGATTTATTTCTATTCCAGCGGAGGATGGGCAAATTACCCTTTTTGAGAGTTGGCTTCGCCACGAAGTTCCGCCGAATACCACCACTAAAGAAAGACACAGTATTTCGTTTAACTACAACTGGTACTGATTCTTTTATTGTGGTGCACAATTTTTTCTGCTTTCCAATAGTCGGACGTAGAAATGGGTTTAAATTTGGGGTCGATTGAGCGAAGCTCCGTCTATGGATTTTGAAATCTATAAATCAGAAGACCGTGGTTATGTAGAGGGTGGCTGGCTTAAATCCCGACATAGTTTTTCTTTTGGTGATTACTACAATCCTAAGAGAATGGGTTTTAGAAGTTTGCGTGTCATAAATGAAGACTGGATTCAGGGGCATAGCGGTTTTCCGCTGCATCCGCATAAGGATATGGAAATTTTTACCTATGTGATTGAAGGTGAAGTGACCCATAAAGATAGCACCGGCGCCGAAGGTCAAATCTCAGCAGGAGAAATTCAGTTGATGAGGGCGGGAAGCGGCATTGTCCACAGTGAGATGAATAAGCGATCAGACGAGCTTCACCTTTATCAAATTTGGATTGTTCCCAATAAAAACGGTCTTGAACCTGGATATGAGCAACGAAAATTTGGATCGCTACTTCAAAGTGGCGAATGGGTGGAAATATTAAGGCCAGCTGGGAGCCTTGGCGATTCTGCGGCCTTTGAGATTTATCAAAATGTCTATGTCTCTGCCAAACGGTGCCTAAAGCCAGAGTTTGGACATTTTTTGAAATCAGATATTCAGGACATTTGGATTCAGGTCGTGAAAGGGGCTATACAGATCAAGCTGCCTTCAGAAAATTTAGATTTGTCGGCAGGCGATGCGATTGCCATAAAGGGTACCTCATCGTTTGATTACGAAGCCAAACAAGAATGTGAAATATTGGTTTTTGCATTTGAAAAAGAAACTAACTAAAGGCGCCTGTTGCAGGCGCAGTATGATAAGGAGAAAAGTAATGATTAAAAAATATATAACGTTAGCAATGGTGATAGTTTTTTCACATTCTACATTGGCAAATAAGCAAAAAGGTTTTGTAGAGCCTAACATTGATACGCAAAAAAGTTTTGTAAAATGGACCGGTTATGGTGTTGGTAAATCCCTCTGGGGACATGTTGGACTTTTAAAAACCGACATTGACTTTGAAAAACAAAATCCCACAAAGGGAGAGGTGGTCGTTGATTTGAGCACGATCGAAACCAAAGACCTCAAAGATCCAGAATGGGCTGCAAAGCTCGCGGGACACTTAAAGGGCGAAGACTTTTTTGATGTGGCCAAACATCCAACGGCTAAGTTTGTCGCTAAGAAAATCACAAAAACCTCAGACAATGCCTATAAAGTTCAGGGGGATTTAACAATTAAGGATAAAACGAAAGCTCAAGAAGTTTTATTTAATCTTCAAAAAGAGGGAGCCTCAAAAGTTCTTATTGGAAAATTGAACATTGATCGCACCGATTTTGACGTAAAATATAATTCTAAAAAGTTTTTCAGTGTCGAAAATTTAAAAGACAAGGTCATTGAAGATAAAATTGATCTAGAAATCAATTTGGCGCTTCAGCCGTAAATGCTGATCAAAAATGACTGAATCAAAATCGTCAAGTCTCCAAAATCTGGCCTATTTTTCTATTGTTGTTTTGGCCGTCATTGGGGCGACTGTTGCACTTTCATTAGCTAAAAATGTGCTAGTTCCCTTGGTTTTTGCACTTTTTATTTATGCGCTCATGCTCCCCGTTATGGAGTACTTAAAAAATCGCTGGAAGCTGAACAGGGCTCTAGCTCTAGGTTTTGCCAGTCTATTTTATTTCATCGTTGGTTTTCTTGGAATTTCATTCAGCGTCTCTTCTATAAAGAATTTTGCGCTTCAGTGGGAAAGCTATCAGGCTCGCTTTCACACGGTTGGGCAAGAATTGCAAATTTTTGCTGCCAAAATGGGCTACTCGGTTCTTGATATGGATTGGCTAGAGCAAATAGGTGGTGCAAGAATATTAAATGTTGGGCGATTTTTAACGGCAAATCTTTTGGATTGGATTGGATTCTGGGCGCTCATTGGTGTTTACCTATTCTTTTTGTTTTCCGGAGGAAGCGAATCTCAAAAGTTTCCATCTTTTTTGAGGGAAATACAAAAGGGTCTCACTAAATATGTGTGGGTGAAAGGTGCGGTGTCGCTCTCAACAGCCATTTGTGTCGGTGTCATTTTGGCTTCCATAGGTTCTGATTTGCTTTTCTTGTTTGCTTTGCTGACTTTGATTCTTAACTTCATTCCTAGTCTTGGTTCAATTTTAGCAACGGCCTTGCCTCTACCTGTCATTTGGCTTCAATACGGTTTTGGTGCCAGATTTTTTGTGGCACTTGGGTTGATGGTCGGAGTTCAGGTTTTGATTGGAAATATCATAGAACCAAAATTAATGGGGCGATCGTTTAATCTTCACCCGGTCACAATCATGTTTTTCTTAGTTTTTTGGGGATTTGTGTGGGGAATCGCAGGTGCCTTTATATCGGTGCCCTTAACCGTTATCACTCAAATGATTTTATCAAGAATTGAAGTGACAAAACCATTAGCTGATTTGATGTCGGGCCGATTTAGTTCAGAGGTCTAATTTATATTTTTGAGAGACTAAAACGGTCTTCCGCCGTTGAGCGGAAAATAGTCTGCTTGCCCAGGCATGACGGAGAATCCTGTAGAAGGATGCGAACTTAAGCTCCCGGAAATGGCTCCTCTGTCTTCTCCAACTTCAACAGTCAAAGTGAAATCATAGTGAATGACAAGGCGAGGCATGAGGGCTTCAGATGCTGGATTGGCAGAGCCGTTTCTTGTGCAGTTCTTCAATCCGCCATTTAATCTAACTTCACAATTAAGGTTTAATGACTCGATTCGAGACTCATGACTTTTGAGCGGCGCCAGGACGCGGGTGTATTCTGTGGTGGGTTCATAAAATGATGCAAAACAGGTGGGCGCTGCTGGAGCACTAGTCCAATTAAGTGAAAATGTACCTAAGGGGGCGCAGCCTGCTACGCCTATTTTTTCTTTTCTAATGACGATGGTAATAGGCTGAGGAACGTCAGAAAGGTTTCGCAAGCTTATGGTTAAGCCAGAATTTGCAGTGTTAGTTCCGGGTGTTTCATTGTAGGTGGTCTCTAGGTGAACCGGATAAACATCAAGTATTCGTTTTGAGGCCGCAAAAATATTTGCACTGAAAAAGAATAAGACACTTAGGTAGAGGTGTTTTTTAGCCATCAATAAAACTGTACTCCACTATTCCATAATGTGAAAGGGGGGCACTTACAGGCTCTTTTCGCAGACTTCCAGAAATTTAAACAGGGCAATGGCACGACTTTCTATTGAATCGCTCAAGGCATATTCATCTTGTCTGTGCATGTTGCCGCCAATTGCGCCGAGCCCATCGATGACAATCAATTCTTTGTGCGCCATATAACAGACATCGGCACCGCCACCAGATTTTGAATGGCTTCTAGTATTTCCTTCAGCCGCCTCCAGGCAGGAAAGATATTCAATCACCCATTTTTTGGATTTTCGACTTAGATGTAGGGGAGGGCAATCGTCTTCAATCAAATACCGAGTTTGACTTGCAAATCTATCTTCCGCTGATCGCACATAACTTTTATCTAAAATCTTTTGAATTTTTCGATGAACATCATTGCGTGCTTTAAGGGTAGAAAATCTAAGATCAAGTTTTGCCATCGCTTTTCCGCTTACAACATTATAAGTCATGCTCTCACTTATGATTTGTCCAATATTCAGCGTGATATCTTTTTTGTAATTGGTTAATTTTTGAAGTTTATAAATTTTCGTTGCCAGCTCATGAATGGCGTTGCAGCCAAATTTGTGTCCCCTACCAGCATGGGCTTCTCTGCCTGTGACTTCAATTTTATACCATCGATTGCCGCGTCTTTCAGAAACGATGGATCCATCTTGAAGGCTGGGTTCAAATCCAAGCGCCATGGTAACTTTTTTTGATAGATTTTCGTAGAATTTATGGTAACCACGGCTGCCGAGTTCTTCATTGGGCGACGATATAAAATCAAAGCCTAGTTTTGTGTGAGGATGTTTTTCTAAAAACATTTGTAGACCCCATAGGGCAACAAATTGTGAGGCTTTGTCATCTAAAACACCTTGCCCAATGATTTTGTCTTTGGTGAGGGTCACGGAGTATCTTTGTTGGTCAAATTCGTGGCCATCGAGGGTGTCCGCATGCGAGATGAAAGCAATTCTAGTTTTTGATTGAGGATGAAAAGAACTGTGTAAAAGTGGAGCCGATATTTGAGATCCCAATGGGTTTTCTACAAAAGTAGTTTCAAAATTTAAAGTAGACACCAAAATTTGATTCAAAAAATTTTGGGCTTCATAGACTCCTTTTAGATTGGAACTTCCCGAAGGAATCATACAATATTTCTGCAGATCTTCTAGAACTTCGTCTTTGTTTCTCCAGAGAATGTGATTTGTTGTGTTGTTGGAATCCATGGCTATGTATGAAGAGAGCTTATATCAGAAATTCGCTCCACAAAAAATTTGTGGGGCGAAACCCTTAGAGGTTTCGCCCCACTTTTGGCGGAATTGTTGCTAGATCATTTTAGCGATCTAGCGTGGTGGTGTGCACCTTCGCTCTGGGGGGAGATTGAGTGCTGATATCTTCTTGCTACAATCGAGCGCCAAGGTCAATAAGAAAATGCAAAAAAATTATCATACCGCAAAAATAATTCGTTAAACAACGTAAATATATGTAATTATATACTTAAATGGGGTAATCAAATTATCAAAAAAATGATTTAAACGTCGCAAGCCTAGGCTGAGTTGCCTTGCTATGAAATGGATATGGCAAATACAGATAGCAAAAAAGCTTGGCAGAAGACAGACTGGTCTAAAGCTAAAAACAAAGAAAATTTAGGCGAAGATAGCTATAAGGTGACTCAAAAAGAAGGCACTGAAAAAGCGTTTGAAAATCAGTACTGGGATCACAAAGAAGACGGCATTTATGTGGATGTTGTCTCTGGTGAACCACTGTTTAGCTCGCTAGATAAATACAATTCTGGAACGGGTTGGCCAAGTTTTTCGAGGTCCATTGATCCAGAAAATATTGTCTTAAAAAAGGATTATAAAATGCTGATGCCCAGGACTGAAGTCAGAAGCAAATGGGGCGATTCTCATTTGGGGCATGTCTTTAACGATGGTCCCTTGCCCTCGGGTGAGAGATTTTGCATGAATTCGGCATCTTTGCGCTTTGTCCCTTTGGCTGATCTCGAAAAAGAGGGCTACGGCGAATACAAAAAGTTGTTTGAAAAGGCATAACTTTTATTGCGTAGCGTATCTGCAGATATTAGATCCATGGACATGACTGATACTTTTGATCCCAATGGAATAGCCTTAAACAATGGTGCCTTTTTAGGTTTGCCTTATTCTCCAGAAGAATCTGATGTGGTGATTTTATGTGCGCCGTGGGATGTGACAGTTTCCTACCGTGAGGGCACGCGCTTTGGCCCCGATCAGGTGATGAAAGCATCGGCTCAACTTGATTTAACCTCTCCTTTGTCAAGCGATGCTTGGAAGTTGAAAGTTGCAAAAGTTTCGTACAATCCCGAGACAATGATCTTTGGCGAAAAGCTTCGAGAAAAAGCCTGCACCTTGATCGAGTTTTATTCTAACGGGGGAGATTTAGCTGCTTCGCCGAAAATGCAAGCCATTTTGGATGAGGTGAATCATGGCAATGCAAGATTTCATTCGTTGATTCAAGAAGAGGCTTCGCAATGGCTTGCCAGAGGGAAGAAGGTTGTGCTTCTTGGGGGCGATCATAGCACGCCCTATGGAATGATGGCGGCCTGTGCGGCGAACTTGGGCAAAGGTGAAAGCTTCGACGTTCTACATATTGATGCCCATGCCGATTTACGCAATGCTTATGAAGGCTTCACTCATAGCCATGCTTCAATCATGTTCAATGCTCTAAAGGATTTTCCTATTTCAAATTTGGTACAAGTGGGCATTCGTGATTTGTGTCCCGAAGAAAAGCAATTGATTGAGTCCGATGATCGCATTCATTGCTTTTACGATTGGGATCTAAGCGCGGCGCAATTACGTGGCACACCCTGGTCAGAGCAGGTAAAAAACATTCTTTCAAAACTCGGAAAAAATGTTTACCTATCGTTTGATATCGACGGACTTGATCCCCAATTTTGTCCTAACACCGGTACGCCCGTTCCGGGCGGCTTAAGCTACGCCCAGTGGTATTTTTTGTTTTCAGAACTTCTTAAGAGCGGAAAAAAGTTAATTGGTGCCGATCTTGTGGAGGTTTCTAACGGATCGCGGGACGGAGAATCTGAATGGGACGCTAACGTCGGAGCTCGTATTTTGTTTCAGCTTTGCCTTGGCATTTCTATGAATGGCTGATTGTCCACCTAATGGCATTAGCGAGTAAGTAGATACCGCCAGAGTTGTTCCAATAAATCCGAAAGACAAAACCTGAAAGTAAATAGGCATCTCAACATTTTGTATGAGCTTGCTGTAAATGCTAAAATTTTCAGCGTCCTTAGTTAAAAGGATTAGGATCATTGCCGCAAATTTAAAAGACGATGCAAATACGTGTATGATGCTTTCGTTGGAATCAATGCCTCCCAATGGTTCTCTAGCGGTCTTTTCGACTTTGATATCAATGATTTCGAGAGCCATATCGATGAGAATTAAAAAGCAGGCAAGATAAAGCAACAAGCCACTAGAGTTGACGGCAAATAGCAAATATCCAATTCCCGCAAATACAAACCCTCTAGCGGTATGGATTTTGTGTTCCAATTGGGAGGATAGCTGCAAATGAAGCTTGTATTTTATCAGGTGAAAATACAAGCCGTCAAAGGCTCCCAGTAGTGAAAATACGACAAGGCAAAGAAATGATATTTTATAAAGTATCATGGTGAAGTTCCTTTAAAATAGTAATCGATCGTTTAAGTTCTTAATTAAGAGGGTTGGCCTTCGAGGAATATGTATGCCAGTAAAGAACTCGATCTTTGGGACTAATCTGACCCCTTATAATTTGATCTTTAAGAGCGGCCACAACTTTTGACGTATAGGTAATGTCTAGAGCTATCTTTTCAAGAGAATAAAAGGTTTTCGATTCATCCAAAGCAATTTTTGATGGAATGCCGTAGCCAACATGTCCTGGAGAATCAATTAAAGTAAACTGTCCCGATCGCACTCGCTCAGATGAACCTAATTGAGCTAGGACTTTGTTTGCCAAGCGTTCCACTTTCCTTGGGTTACAAACGATGGGATGGGCACATTTTACGCCAATGAGTTTGGTGGATAATTTAAGATGAGTGATCCCAGCCAAGAGGCCAGCAGAATTTCCGCAAGTGCCGGTGCCTACAAAAATAAATTGAGGAGCTTTAAAGGATAATTGTTCAATGGCCTCAATCAATGCAAAAAAATGACCTATGGCTCCCAGGACACTCGATGCCCCTGGCGCAATAGAATAGCTTGTCTTGTCATTTAGAAACGCGATTCCCGCTCTCATCACTCCACTGGCTCCTGAGTAAGTCTTTATGGAGGCGTTGTGATTCTGGGCAAAAGTCGCGTGGGCCCTCGTTTGCAAATTGTTTTGAGCCATAAACTGAAAAAGATTAAGGCCCAGCCCGAGCTTTTGCGATTCACTCGAAAGGCTCGCCGTAAAATTTGATCCAAAGGGCACCAACGTTTTTAAGTGAGTTGCCTTATTTTTAATGGCGTCTGCCAAGACAAATTCCAAATTTCTAACTTTGTTGCCTCCGTATAAAACTGAGGTTTGATCTTCGCGCTTGATCATAAGCGGGTGATCTAAATCAAACTTGTTCGAGTAGTTCAAAATTTCATGAAGCGGGGTGGGGCCGGCTATTAGCGAAACTTTAGTAGGAATCTTTAGATTAGAATTTAACAAGATTGTCGGCGAGTTGAATTTTGTGAGATTTAACATGGTTCTATTCCTTCTTGAAGATTGATAACGTCGATTATTGTTAACTAAAAGATAAATATATGATAAATAAGTTTCCAATATGGAAACAGATAGATTGCATCAATTGAGGACTATTTCCCAAACTGGCTCACTTACCCAGGCGGCGTCATTGCTGGGGATGACGCCAGGTGCTTTGTCAAAATCTATGTCCGTTCTTTCCGGGCAATTGGGTTTTGTTCTATGGCACAACGAGGGCCGAGGTTTGAAATTAACTAATTCGGCTCAGTCGGTGGTTCGTCAAAGTTTGGAGATATTAAATTCAATTGATGAACTTTGTAGTCCGCAGCTAAGCCACAAAGCTTCCAAGCAGCTATTGCGGATTGCTTCGTTTGAGGTTTTTACGACGAGACTATTGCCAGAATTATCAAAAGATATCTCTTCCGAGACCATTTTGAATCTTTATGAATTGATGCCGGGGCAAATTGAGTCGGCTCTCGAAGACAATAAAGTGGATATTGGAATAACCTATCAGCCAGTTCCGAGAGCGGGAATTGCTTATCAAAAAATTGTACGCATCCAAATGGGAGTTTTTGGCACTAAAGATTTCATGGGGCGAGGTCTTAAAGATTTGCCCTTCATTGTTCCTCTCGTGGAGTATTCTTCGATGTCGCGGAGCAAGGGCCTAGATGGCTGGGATGATGTAAAACTGCCTAGAGAAGTCAAATACCGCGTAGCCATAATGGAATCAGGGCTTCATTTAGCGGCAAGGAAACAAGGAGTGATTTTTATTCCCAAATTCGTTGCGCGCTTGCATAATGAAACTCAACGGAGTCAGTATCAATTGCAGGAAATAGATATCAAATTTCCGATGAAAATGGGTGAGCAGGATGTATTTATTGTGACGAGGCAGGGCGACGAAGATTTGTTTGGCGTCCGTAAAATCGCCAAACTCATTCGTACGATGTGTAAATAATCAGGCGATTACTTTTTTTGAAATTCTAAGAAATATTAAAATCATAACTCCAATTGAGAGCAAATAAACCAAAGCTGGTGGCCATTGTAGTGCTGCAGGAATGTAGGCCAGGATGGCGGCAATAAACGCTACAAACAAGGCATAGGGCATCTGAGTTTTTGCATGCAGCATAAGACTGCAGTCGGAAGCGGTGGCACTCATGATAGTTGTGTCTGATATAGGGGAGCAATGGTCACCAAATATCGATCCGTCCAAAATGGCCGCACATGAAATGATGCTTATGATTCCAAGTTGACCGCCATCTAATGTGTGTGCGAGGGGAATAAGAGTTGGAATGAGAATGGCCATGGTTCCCCAACTTGTGCCGGTGCAAAAGGCAGTTATTGAGGCTAATATAAACACAGTCATCGGAAAAATCGTGGGACTTAGATTTTGGGCAAAGGTGTCGCTTAAGAACTGAGAAGCACTTAAGGCCGTTAAATTTGATTTTAGTCCCCACGAAAGAATCAGAATGCTGATAGGAATAAAACTGCTTTTGATGCCGTCTATAAAGTCTTTGCTCATCCGATCAATGGGTCTGCGTGCGATGGTTAAGGTGCTGAAGGTTGCAACAGTAAAAAAAGCGACACTCGACCAAGCAAGGACCACAATGCTATCTACATTCGATAATAATTTTCGAACAAGTTCTAAACCTCGAAAACCTTCAGACCAAATTGAGGCCACATTACCCTGCCAAAGAAATCCAACTAAAATCGCAATGAATAACGTGCTTAAAGATAAAATTGCTGCGTAGCCTCGGGCTGTGATTTTTTTAACAATTTCAGCTGGAGCAGTGATAACCCTATTTTTATAGGCTTCGATTTCTTCTTTGAGCATGGGACCAAAATCTCGGCCGGTCCAAGCCACAACAAAAACGAAGATAATCATAAGAATGCAGTAGAATCTGTAGGGAAGGGCCTTCAAAAATAAACTGTACGGATCCATTTCGACATGGAGTTCAGTTAAAATTTGCTGGAAGAGTCCAAGTTCATACCCAATCCAAGTACTCACAAAAGCGAGTCCTGCAACCGGTGCACTGGTCGCATCAACTAAGAATGAAAGTTTTGCACGACTTACGCCTGATCGTTTAGAAGGATCTTGCATTGTTGACCCAACCATCCAGGTGTTTGCATAGTCATCAACAAAAATGAGGAGCCCCAAAAATATGGTGGCCATTTGAGTTGAGCGTCTATTGCTTGCCCAGGAGGCAAAACTTATCAAGAGTTCCTGAATTCCCCCGGCCTTTAGGACAATGTTCAGACCGGGAATCAATAATAGAATAAAGCTTAAAATCTTAAGATTTGTAGAGTCCATCACTGGAGTGCTGAGGTCATGAAAAAATTGAGTTGGAACCGCCGATATTGGCCCAACTAAAAAAGCACCTACAAAAATAGCAATTCCTAGTGAAAGTTGAACTCGGTGAGTCGCAAAGGCTAATCCAATGGCGACTAAGGCAGGGATAAGACTGGTCCATCGGGCGGGGCTATCTGGAGAAAAAAAATGTTGCGCTGTCGCTAATAATCCGGAAAGTAGCATTATGGCTAACAGGGCTGTCATAATCTTATGTTTTAGTGACGTCATGCAAAATAGAATACCGAAGGTCTTCGAATATGACGAGTGGCGGGCCAAAAAAACTAATATAACAATTTCGCTTAATTTCTTTCCAAATTTGTGGTTTTTGTAAGAGACTACTTAATGAAATGGATAGAAGTACTCTCTGCCTTTTATTGGTCTTTTTAGGAGTAGGTGCTGGAATGGCATCGATACGCCAATATGTTTTTGGTCAAAGGGAGATAGTAGCACATGTTGAAGAAGTTGATTCAAAATTAAGCTCGGCTATGGAAGAGGTGCTTCGGGGAGAAAGCAAAGCTCAATCCTTAAAACAAGTAGAGACAACCGGAATTCCGGAGCAAAACCTAAGCGACGGTCAAATCAGTGAAGATGACGAAAATAGAAAAGACCTCATAGACCAAAATCTTCAAAATCTCACAGACAGTTTAGAAAGAGCCCCCACTATTGAAGAGCGTATGAATATCATGAACCATTTTTCTGATGGGGATCTTGTGCAAAAAAGCGATCAAGCCCTAGGAAAAAGTTTGATTTTTTTACGATCTGAAATTGAATATCTTGGATCGAATTATCTGGATCGCTTTGATTCTCCAGAATTCGACGCCTATCTTTCTGAATTATTATATTATCATAGAAGTTTTGAACTTGAGCAGTTTAGTAGGGCAAAACTGGCGCCGCGCAGGGGTATGTTGATTGATGAGTTAAGCAAAAGTGATTTACATCCTGATGTCTTAAGAAAGATTAAAAACTATATTCATATTGGCAATGCTGAATAATTTTCGTAGATAAGATTCATGTTGGAATTTGCGACTCTTGATGATGTGGAGGATCTTTTCTATTTTGTGAATGCGGCTTATCGGGGAGATTCGTCCCGTGCTGGCTGGACCACTGAAGCTGACTATTTAGACGGGCAACGTGTTGATCAGACAATGCTTCAAGAAAAGATTTTAGGAACGGCATCTAGAATTTTTTTACTCAAAGACGACAAAAAAATAAAGGCATGTTGTGAGCTTTCATCAATTGGGAAAGAAAACGATTTTGTTGAAATCGGCATGATTTGCGTTTCGCCTCTGGAACAAGGACAGGGTTGGGGCAAAAAAATTATTTCTCTTGTCGAAAAGCATGTACAAGATAATTTGCCGTTCAAGCATGGCGCAAAAATGCATGTGATTGAAGGAAGAACGGAGCTGATTCAGTGGTATCAGCGTTTGGGTTATCAGTTAACTGGAGAAAAATGTCCGTTTCCCATGCAAGATCCCAAGTTTGGAATCCCAAAAGTTGATAAAATTGAATTTCTGATTATGCAGAAAAGTCTAAGGGATTTGCGGTAGTCCCAAAGATAGATTTTCTGCCTATGCGGCGAGTCGCAACGTGCAGCTGGCATATATAAGGTTCATAGCTTTACCATTAATCTAACTATAAAATCTAGAAATGATAAAAATAGCGTTGGCTAGCAAAATGTACCTATTTATATATTTGGCGAGTTTATCTCTTTCTTACCCTGCCATGGCCGTACGTTCTTTGCGAATTCCCACTATCGACACACCAACGGGGTGGACTTCTGGGGGCGGTGCATGTTGGGCGGGGTTCATTCGTAGATTTGATATTATAAATTTGTCTAATACCGTTGATCAAGATGTTACCATCATTACTAAAAACATATCACTTCAATTTGGCAGCTGCGATGGCGCCTCGTTGCTTACCGGCAATTGGGTCTACGCGCCTAACGTTCCTGATTGTGCAGGCGCCAATGCGTCTGATGCTTCGGCAATAAGAACGGACAAAATTAAAGTTTTAAAGGGTAGTTCCTATGAATATGGTGTTTCCTATGCTTGTCATATCCTAAGATCCGGAACAAGTTCTTGTGCTTTTAATCCTGTCATTCCTTCGACTGGATTCTCAGTGGATCTCAATGGTAGTATTATTCATCGGGCAGCTGCTGAACATAAGATTATAGTAGATCAGGATCAGGGAGCAATTCTGGTGAATATTATGTCCTATCCTTATTCTCACTGTAAGGAGTTCGGCGAATCTACGAAATTTAATATTCAAGTGAATGGAGGGCGTCCGTTTTAGCTTCTTGTGTAAGGGCAGAAGCATTGAGCTTTTGTGAAAAGCACTCAGAGCAAACTGGCAAATAGCTTTCCTCGGCACCTAGCATCACTTGCTCTCCCGTTATGGTGGGCTTGCCGTCTACAAGGCGCATGTTGAAGACAGCCTTACGGTTGCAGTATTGGCAGGTGCTTTTGATTTCCTCAATGGCATCTGCGAGCTCTAAGAGGCGCTTTGATCCCTCAAACAAATGTGTTTGAAAGTCTGTTCTAAGGCCATAGCAAATCACCGGTATTTTTTTGTCGCGAGAAATTGAATGTAAATAGTCTACAAATTCTTTTTCCAAAAACTGAGCTTCATCAACCAAGATACAAAAAATGTTTAAAAGTTCGGTGTCACTAAAGCGAGTGGATTTGTCGACCAAATAATCTGCAGGCTTTTCGAGGCCGCTTCTAGATTTGACCTGTTTGGCACCAAATCTGGTATCGAGCTTTGGTTTTAGAATTAAGACATTCTTTTTTTGTGCCTGATAGGCGTGGGCGACGGCAAGTAAGTTAAGGGTTTTTGCGCTGCCCATGGTTCCATGTCTAAAATATAGCTTTGCCATTTAGGCTCAAGCTAGAATGTGACTTAGCATTTTGCAAAACAATAAACTGAAAATCAAAAAGCCTATAGCTTATTGAAAACACTGAGACTGCATGTAGGCAGGTCCAGCTTGTCTTTGTACCATGACCCAACCCTCAGCTTGTGCTGGCTCAACCCATAAAGATCTGCCATCTGAAAGGTTATGAAATACTTGTGAATTGGAATCTGCTGCCGCGTACACACCACATGGTGAAGCAGACAGTGTCCAAAAAGCGCCTTTTCCTTTTGGTTGGGAGGCTGGTCCACGACTGGTTGCATGTTGCGAGGCATAAACCAAAGTTTGAGCTGGTGTCATATTTGGATCATAACTTGTGTAGTCGACATTGCTTGAGCTAGCTACAGCACTGACTGCTGGTTCGCTATAAGCATCCGAACTGTAAGCGTCGACACTGTAGTCAGTGCTCGCTGGTGCCTCTGCACTAGCAGTGCTTTGATCCACTCCCGCAGCTTCATACATTTGAGCGACATCTGCTTCGCTTAAGGCTGCGCTGGAATCTGCCGCTTCGCCAGATTCGCTTGCATCGCCAAGCATTTCTTCTGAAGAGGCATGTTCCGAAAACTGCTCATCTAGGTCAGCATCAGAAATTACTTTCTTAGAAGAGCAGCCGGTCATTATAAGTAGAGTCGTGATGGTAAAAACAAATAAGTGTCTCATGTTGAGTTTGATTATAGTAAGGTGATCAAAATATTTGGATTAAGTGTTGGTTAAAATAAGAATAATTTTGCATTAATAAGACCCAGGCTGGGCGATCGTGGGGTCTTTATGATGTCGTGTGGGTGATGCACTCTCAGTCTTATTATTTAGCGCGAGGGAAAATATTCCATATGTGCAGTTTGTGTCATATATGGAGCCTCTAATATGGAACCTCTAATATGGAACCTCTCTAATTTCGAGCCCCTAGATAACTCGGCTATTTTTTGCTTTTTTCATAGCTAAATTAATAGCTAAATTACCTATCGGACAAGTAATTTTTTGACATAGCTACCATACGGATGTATGGTGTTGAGATAATGCCTCGAATCCAAAGCAGACAGCAAAATTTGTTTCATTCAAAACAACTTAGCCAGACTTCAATGTCATTTGGTGGCGCTCCGGCAATTAAGGCTAAAGCATCTGGGGCTAAAGCAGTCGGGGCTAAAGCATCAGGTGCCACGGCATCAAATCCAAAAACTGCGAGGCCCGTGTCGTGCAAGCACGCAAATCATGTGGTGCTCAAGTCTTATAAATCAATCGGGTCGCGTTCATTTATCAGGCATGAGAGATGGATTTTAAATAAATCACGGTCGTTGGCGACAAGCTTAGGTGTCGAATTAAAAGATATTGTTGTTCATTCCAATCACATACATTTGCTACTTAGAGTTTCACGCAGGAGAGCCTTTTTTGCTTTTCTGAGGGCTTTGTGTGGATTGATTGCGCGTAAGATCACTTCGAAGGAGCGTGGACTTGCCAAAAATGCCAATGAAAAAGCAAGCAGGGATAGGCGCAACGGAAGTTTAGAAAAGTTTTTTGCAGGACGGCCCTTCAGTCGAATCGTG
>JBGSZX010000035.1:0-13341 GCA_041750195.1 Bdellovibrionota bacterium
CCCTCTGTTTAGACACTTGGCCCATAATTACTGAACAAGCCTGCGTAAGCAGAAAAGACTTGGAGAAACAGTTATGGAAATTTATAGAAAACATATGCCAAAGGAAAAAAGACCAGCAGGAAGAACCCCGAAATGGACAACTGAGTTTATGTATATGGTTGTTCAAAAGATCGAAGTAGAAGGAATGACCTATCTTCAGGCCAGAGATACATTCGGAGTATCGAACGGTTCAATTTCAGCTTGGCTTCGTAAGTATCGCAAAGGCAAGCTTGTGCCCGTTGAAAAAGCTCACGAGCCAGCGCCAGATCTTCAAATTTATCGCCTGGAAGAACAAGTTAAAGAGCTCAAATCTGAGATTGGCGATCTATTCTTGCAAAATCAGATGTTAAAAAAAGCCCTTTATCATTCACAACAGAAGAAAAAAGACAGTTCATCAGTGATCACATCGAAGAATTTGGAAGCGTTTCAAAAGGGTGTAAAATAATGGGAATTTCAAGGGCTAGTTTTTACTACGACCCTAAGCCAAGCATCCAAATACTGAGTGATTTTGAATTACGCGACAAGATTGAAAAAATTCATACGACATTTCCAGGGTACGGCTACAGGCGGGTTTATCCTCATCTTTTAAGGCAAGGCATTCGGGTCAACGGCAAGAGGATCAAGCGAGTCATGCGCGAATATGAGCTTTATACGTGCCTTAGAAAATGGATGCGGCCAAGAGGAGCTTGTACGGATTTCAGGCTGAGGCATCCAAACTTGATAAAGGGGTTAAAGTTAACAGCACCCAATCAAGTTTGGGCGACGGACTTCACCTACATCAAGCTGCGAGAGGGATTTGTTTACTTGAGTGCCGTGATCGACATTTACACAAGAAAAATTGTTGGCTGGTCGATTTCAGATGATTTGTCTTATCAATTTTGTCTTGAAGCCATGAAGACGGCCATCGAAAAAGAAAAGCCACCCAGAGGCTTGATTCATCATAGTGATCGTGGAGTGCAGTACGTGTGTGAGCCGTATGTTGCATATTTAAAGGAGCAAGGATTTCAAATGAGCATGTCAGCGGTGGGAACGCCGGAGGAGAATGCTTTTATAGAGTCATTTTTTAAAACCCTGAAGCGAGAGGAAGTTTACGTGAAGAAATATCACAACTTGAGGGAGGTGATAAAAAATCTACCCAATTTTATAGATGAGGTGTATAACCGCAAAAGATTACATTCTTCCATTGGCTACATGCCGCCGGAAGAATTCGAATCTAAAATTTTGAAAATTAACCCGAAAGACAGACCCGTTCAGAAAATATGGGGCAAGACTGTCTAACTAACGGGGCTCAGTCCAGATTTTTTAAAAAAGAACTTAGTCACAACATTTATATTGTTATCATGCCTTTCAAACGACACTAATACTCATAACTATTGGGGACTTAAGTCTGCAATAAGACTATGGTGTGTATCGCTTTAATATTCATGCTCGACTTAGAGGACCTGAACGTTAGAAGCGCCGTAAATAGATCAACAACCAGCGCCAGAACAGCAACCCAAACTACAGTCCAACCCTCAATAGGGTTTGGGGCGACAAAATGCATCACGGCTTCGTGGCAAAGGGAAAGTCCTATGAGAATCAACGTCGTCAAATTGATAAGAGCCGCGATGGTTTCGGCGCGCCTATAGCCAAATTCTTAAGCTTATCAGTGGGCTTTCTACCAATACGAATCGCACCAAGCGCAATAAATATTGAGGCTGCATCACTGAGGTTGTGGAGCGCATCCGCAATAATTTACAACGAGCCAGAGACAATGCCGCCTATCACTCGTACAAGTGTGAGCAAGACATTGGCTCCAACCGCCCACCAAAGCCGTTTCTCGCCTTGATCGGATCGAATATGGTGATGATGATGGCTCACAACGACTGCACCTTGATTATCCTATCGAGCGTTGATTGCATGACGTGTTTACTTCGATAAACTCTCACACATTTATCAAATCTTTACAATAGCATCTTAAGACGGACGAGGACAACCAAGACTAAACCGCCAATGAGAGCTATCACGGCTGTCCATAGCTCTTCATCATGTTAAAATCAAAAAGCGGGATGCGATTGTGGCGCATTGTTTGCTGATCCCATGTGCCGCTTCCCTCAATAGACCAAGCGCGATCGAGATAGTAAGAGAAGAAAACTGGATTGTTCCAGATCGCCTCGCCTCCCGACAACAATCGTATACCTAGCGCATTCCCGATGTGCGAAGAATTAGCGATATCGCGATAAGCAACACTCCAGTTACTGGCGTCATAGACAGGGTAATTTTCATGCTGGTTTCCCCATTCCGGCAATCCGACATGTTCTGCTCGATAGGTCTCTCTATAGGCCCCATCTTGGGTCACAGCTCTACCAACATCTCCTTCTCCCACGATCCAAACCTGGCTATCCTCGTGGAAAATATTGACCGACTTACCATAGGGCTTATAGGCAGTCTTTTTACCAGCATTTGCCCATTCCTTTAACAGTTGGGCATTGAGTGCTGCAGCCGCCAGGACCAATGCTGCTTTACGCCCTCCATTTAGCCCTCCTGAGGCACGAGTGAAGCCGCCATTGCTCACAAAGCCGTATATATCGATACCGTACTGGACTAGAGAAATGTAGAGTCTTTCTTTCTGTGCGTCGGTGTAGTCAAGGTGCAGTGATAGCAAAGCTCTTGAAATCGCATAAGCCTGATCTCTACCGTAATTCGGCATCTGCATAGGCGTCATGTTTTGGGTCCAGTTGCCAGTATGTAGCATAGTCCAGGGAACAGAAAACTCATTTTCAACCGCGGCTAGAGATGGCGTTCCCTGAACGGGACTAAGCTTTCGCAAAATATTGTAATTGAGCTGACTCCTGTTCCAACGAATCGTTTTATCATTTCCGATCATAGGAGGCCTAAAACTTCCTGCAGGAGGAACGGCCCCCAAAACAGTCAAAGCAACAATACGCCGGATTTGAGGGTATGAACTATTCTCGGGAAGTGAACCACTAGAAATCGAGGAGACTACCGATGTTCCGGCATTGGCCACCAACGCCTGCCCGGTGATTGATGGTGCCTTATTCGCCCCAGAGCTATAGGCGGCACCACCGTAAGCACTTTTACCACTCACACTGACTGCGTTGTCATATCCGTTTGGAGTTTGCGGATCAACTGATAGGTAAACCATTGGATTGACCAATGTCCCATTTACAATTCGATTGAAACTTCTACCGTCCGATAAAGTCTCCACTCTAACGCCACTCTCAGGAGTTATATTTGTAATTGAGACGGGACCGACTACCCAAAAATCACCATTTGCAAAGGTGCCACAAGTGTATTCTCTGTCAAAGAACCACGTGACGCCAAATTGTGACAAAGCCTCTGCACTCCCATTGTTACACCCCGTGCCTGTGATGATGGGATCTGTGGGCAATGTAGGGCTCGGTGCTGGGTTCGTGGGCGTAGGTACGACTGACGAGCTCAGATCAAGTGAAGCTGACCAGAGTTGATGATATCTTTCAGGCCAGCCCTTAGCTTGAGGAACGATATAAGCTAAAAATCTACTGTCATTGGTGTTGGCACTAACCGTACTCGGCACAGTCATCTGAATGTTTAGAACGTTGTTTTCACCACGACTCACCCTGACATTACTCGCTACAATCAACTGATTGAGGCTGTATCGTTTTAAATCCACTTTAATTTCGTTATCTGTGTTTGAGGAGTAATGAATCTTAACCGTCACTTCTTCGCCCGCTATCAGAGAGCTAGGCGTTTCAACCTTTAAAATCTCATTACTGTAGACTGCGCCCTCATCTGCATCCCCTGGAACAACTGGATTGGGACTTTGAGGTGCCGGCGTCGAAATGTAAGGACTTTCTGCAATCTGACAAGATGCATGTGAGAAGCTACCAGAAAAAGAGCTGAGCTGACCATCGGTGCAGCTACGAATCTGTGTCTCACTCACACAGCTTGACCCATGGGGCACCAATGCGACTTCGAACATACTTCTTGTTTCGTTATCTCCATGAGCCAAATTTCCACAAGACCGCGGCTCCGGAATGGGGTTGCTCACAACTTGGCAACTTACAGCTTCGAATCTGCCGCTAAATTCGCTCATGATCCCGTTCACACAAGAACGAACTTGCTCTTCGGCTTGGCAAAGAGCTTCTGAGGCCACAAGTGCGTCTTGGAAGCGAGTCCGCCTCTCCTGAAACCCCTCAACGCAGGATCTTACGACCTCCTCGGTCCTATTTGTTTGTGTGATTTGAAGTTCACACCCCATAACAAATACACTCAACAGCAATCCCGTATGTACTGTTCTATTCGCTTTATAATTTTTCATTTCACGTTCTCCACATTTTTAAAGAGACCATAAGAACTTACGTGCAACCTCCGACCTCTATCTTTATATTAGAATTACAAACACATTAAGGGCAGTTATGTCTCACGCTAGATTAAGACCGGGTTAAGAATTACCGAACACGCAGCCTCAACCCTTTGTGTTAGGCTGAGATTTTAGCCGCAAACTCATTAAAACCCCTCAAACGCTACTATTTTTTATTTTGATAAAGTTTTGTACTATTATAAAGAGGTGTCGGAAGATAAGGAGTTCAAAGATAGTGAGGCCAACATACGCTCACATATTGAGGCAGGCCGAATTGGTGAGGCCCAGTCTGAGCTCCACAAACTTACTCAAAAAAACAACTCTCGTGTGCAAAAACTCGCCGTCGCAAACCTCTTGAGAAGAGCAAAGCTACCAGAAAAAGCTATCACCATCCTCAGACCCTATGTCAGGCCTTCATCTAAAAAGCAATTTCAGGCAACTGACCAAGAAAAACTCGAATACGCTGCCGCCCTGACTTTTCTTGGATCTACCAATGAATCTCAAAATCTACTCAATACTATTCACTCAAAAGAACTGGATGAATACCTGCTTTTTCAAGCCTTTAATCATATAAAAGTTTGGAACTACGAAGAATCGATCCCATTCTTGGAAAAACTCCTAACCCAAAGTCAAGATGCCTATCTCCATGCAGTAACATCAATTAATTTATTACAAGCTTACATCTACTGTAGTCGTTTAGATAATGCGGAAAAAATATTTCAAGACAAGCCCCTTAAAAACTACCTTTCAACAAATCAAAAACATCGCTTACTCTGCAATTTTCATGAATTGAAAGCTCAGTTTTTCTTCCAACAAAAACAATGGGATCATGCAGAGACTGAGCTCAAACAAGCTCAAAGCTTCTCCGATGGAAACAATTCAATCGATCAACTCTTTGTCAAAAAATGGAATTTCTTGGTAGAACTATATAAAAATCCCTCCACAGACAAACGTACAATGAAAATGCAATGGGAACAAATAAGACTACTAGCTCAAAGTCTAGGGAATGCCGAAACGCTGCGAGATATCGATTTTCATTTTTCACTCAAAATTCACTCGATCGACACTATTAAATATGTCTACTGGGGTACACCATTTATAAGCTATCGTGAAAAAATCAAAAAAAATATTCAAGCCGCCAATATTCTGTTTGAACATTTAGGAACAGGACACTCACGTACCGTCTACACCACCAATGAAGTCGAAAACCCTCAAGCTCTAGCTCATAACGTCAATTGTGTGGACCTCAACGATGTGTGTGACAACATAGAGTATGGTGGTGAATCCCTGCTATCAAGATTGCTCTTCGCACTCAACGCAGACTACTATCGTGGCGCTTCTTCATTTTTTATTTTCGAGTCTGTCTACCAAGATGAATACTACAATCCCGACAGCAGTCCGTTAAAAATTAGGCAGCTCATATTTCGCCTTAAAGAAAAATTTCAGGAACACAACTACCCCCTAACTGTCAATCACCGTGATGGAGTCTATTGGCTAAGCTCAACATCCAAAGAGGGTTGCAATATATCTTTTGATGAAAGACGCACTGGCAGCAAAGAAGATCAACTAGCACGAAAAATCTACGACATATACCAAAGTGATTATTTTAAAGCTAAGGATCTATCAGAAAGACTAGCAATTCCCCAAAGGACCTTATCCTGCACGTTGAAGGAACTATTAAAGAAAGACCTAATTGAAAAAATAGGAAGTGGCCCCAAAACCACCTACCGCATAAAAAACAAGAAACAATAACTCAATAGACTTTGCGAAGTAGGGGAAGACCGTCATCTCTTGACTCCCAGACACTAGAGAAGTCCCACGTGTCAAGTGGCGCCGCAGTCGAGCCATAAAAGTCGCTAATATTCGCCCTCTCATCGGCTCCCTGAGGGTCACAGAAGTCACTAGCAAGGTTCCCCACGCAATTTATGCTCCCCAAAGCAGCATTGATTCTAGCCCAATAGGAATTTTCTATATTCACCGGCCTTATATCATTAAGATCTTTAAAACCAACAATACCTCCGACAAAAGTGTCGTCCACGCCCCCTTCTCGAGAGAGATCCCCTGCAAAAAATGAGTTTGCAATCGAGGGATTGTAAAGCGCCAATCCAACAATTCCTCCGGCAGCATATTCTGAAAAGATACTAGAGCTAGCATAAGACCTATTGATGACAGTGTCATCAAAGGCGATTCCCAAAATCCCCCCAGCGCCCCCACTATAGGCCGTAACCGATCCGCTATGAAATGAGTTTTCAATTTCTCCTCCGTGAGCAGCACCCAACAAACCTCCAGCGTTGCTGTTCGCGGAGACTGTCGATGTAGAAAAACTATTGGTGATCTTTGCGTTGTAAATAATGCCGGCCAGACCGCCAGCGATCATTCCGTTACCAATACTTGAGTCCGCAGCCGACACCAGCCCAGAAGTATTCGAATTGTCGATCACCCCTGAACAGGCGCCATTGTCAACGGAGCCTATAAGTCCACCTACTTGATTGGCAGCAGTCACATTAGCACTTGAGGACGACCGATAGATCAAATATCGACACGTACTATCTTCAACATTCTTCACACGCCCAATAGCACCGCCAGCCCATGCATCCCTCGCTCGAACGGACCCAGTTGTATGTACATTTAAGATCTGGGCGTGGGCAAGCCTTCCAACAAGAGCCCCTACTTCTGATTGAGAATTCAAATCAACATCAAAGATTCTCATGTTACTCAGAACTCCACCACTAGTGACCACACCAAATAGTCCAGCAGGCTCCCAAGCAATATGCTTGTATATTTTTAAGTTCGAGATCTGAAACAAGTTCCCATCAAAGTTTCCATGAAAAGGCGTTATTGAATTTCCGATAGGGTCCCAACCAGCCCCCAAAGAATAGGCCGCTAGATCAACATTTCTCCAGAGCACATAGTATGCCCCAAGATAACTACCTCTGATGTTATTGAGTTGCTCGGCAGAACAAATTTTAAAGGGATTGGCCTGAGTGCCTTCTCCACCAGCAAACGGCACTCGATGCTCAAGCCCAGCACACTCAAATTGATTTGCTCTAAGCTGATGTGCATCAGTGCCATCCTGACTTAAAATCTCGAGTGTAGCCTCATCATCACTTACACTCACTTTAACTTTATCGTTTTCATACACTCTCGTTCCATTAATATTTTTCTTGATTGTCTGCTCGGACGAGAGAAGCCTATACTGACCAGTGTAATCTTTCTCCAAAACGACAGTCTGATGAAGCCCCTCTTCATGATAAGAAACCAGAGTTTTCCTATTTTCTGACACAGCCTTGAGTTCGTAGGTTTTTCCCGGAAAAGCAAAAGGATCATCGGAATCAACCCTTTCACTATCCTGCACCCCTGAATAGGGTTCGCCATTGCCTGTAGTCTTAAATGGAGAGCAGGCAAACAATAAGAATACAGTACCAAAGACAA
Source organism: Bdellovibrionota bacterium (assembly GCA_041750195.1). Classification (GTDB taxonomy): domain Bacteria; phylum Bdellovibrionota; class UBA2428; order UBA2428; family UBA2428; genus JBGSZX01. The sequence goes on from JBGSZX010000035.1 coordinate 7,814, forward strand.
CAGGCAACCAGAACCGTGGCCAGCGTATCTCAAACGGCAATTTTTCTGCACACATACGACATCTCTCCTTATATAAGTATATCTCACCCAAACACGACAATGGTGCGAAATATCTCTGAATAGATACTAGAATATCAAAACCACGTGCCTGATGATAAGTTACAAATCTTGCTTAATTAAGTTGAGATAAAGATGCCGCCATGAATTTGAAGTACCCGATCGGAAGCCCCCCTCATGACGACATTTAGTAAAGATTCATCAAATCTTAATCTTTAAATCTTAGACCTCGCAGTATGATTTAGCGTATGAGATGGCACTATTCCATTGGCCTGGGGCTTGTCGGCCCTCAAAGTTGCGCCAATATTTCTAGAAATTAACTTTGACCTTGCTCCACAGAGCTAGGAAAAACAAAACCCTCGAAGCCATCTTTTGGCGACGAGGGTTTTCTGTATCGAAAGTCCGAAGTTAGCTGTAGAGCTAGTCTGCTCTTTGATTAGGGATAAATAGAATGATGGCTATGTCTATCTTGGAACTGTACAACATCGCACATGAAGATTGTATGTACCAACATTATAAATATTGCCTGCACGAGGAACGATGCAACCCGAGACGTTAGGCGTACCCAGTACCATGTCACCATAACTACCACCGTCTAACCATTCAATCTGAGTTATTGAATGGTCTGCTAGAAGACCGTTCGAGCAGGCCAGCATCCATTCCGAAGCAGTGCACAGCGATGCTCCTAGCGTGGCGCATTGATTAATTGTATTCAAATATGACAAAGTTCCTGCATAGCTTCTGTTTCCTTCAATACAAAATCCGCCGCCGCTATTAACAAAACCAATTGGACATGATCCTCCTCCACAACCTATAATTTCAGAAGTTGAGGGGTTTGTTGAAATGCTAAAGCGAAAAGGATTCGAAGCATTACTCAATTTAGGGGCGCCATAACTTTCTGATGCCTTAGTCGCTTCTACGATAAGTGCCACTTCAAACTTATTAGGAGTAGAGACAGGCGAAATATCTTGAAGCTCCAATTTATCAATCTTTAGCCCTCCCCCCAAATTCATGCCCACTTTGGCGATAGTCGAGGCGCCCAAAACAATAGACTCTAGTTTCTTATTGGCATCTACACCAGAAGGGTTTGGAAATTGAGCGGCTGTTGGACTAGGGCTAACACTATTTTTAAATGCGACAGCGCAATGACTAGGATTGTTTATAACTAAAGCAATTGAAGATCTTAAAACATCAAAATCAAGTGAATTTTCTACGTTCTTCTGTCCTTTCTGAGAATTCATAATCATTTTAGAAAATACGAGCGCGAGGATTCCCAGAAGTCCAGCCGCAACCAGCACACTTATTATTGAAAATCCATTTTTAATTTTCATATTCATTCCCCTGAACTTTAGCATGCAAAATTTTGATTAGACAAAATACCAATGACAAAAACTCGAAGTACAGATTCTTAACTGCTAGCTTAAACGAACAAGGACTTTTACTTCCGGCGCCGGTAGTACCATCGCGTCAACAATGCAATATTTGGCTCCACTAAATAAAATCCAGTAGTTGCCAGCATTCTATCTGAATTTCAGCTTAGCAAAGTCTTTAATAAAGGTAAATTAGAGCAGTTAGGTCAAAAAAAAAGCTCCTCGGACACCCATGCCCGAGGAGCTTTTTTTTATACTTCTTCCGAAAGAGCTTTGGAGGCCAACAGCTCAAGCCGCTCTTTTTCCTCAGGAGGCACCTTTGATTGAAGGCACTCCATTCTGGCTTTGGTTTTCGCTAGCTCGTCCTTAATAGACTTGTATTCACGCTCTCGCATCGTCCTATCAAGTTCCTGCTGCTCCTTAAGCTCTGCCTTGTATTCCCTAATTTCGGCGGCTATCGAGCCATTACTGGCCCCGGAGGCCTGACTGATGTGGCGATAGGTAAACCCTTTTTTGTATAGCTCACGGATCATGCCTGAATTTCGAGTCTTTTTGCGGCCCAGCTTTACTCCCTTTGCTTTTGCATTGGCTAGGCCGACTTTCACCCGCTCGATCAAGATGTCTCTCTCAAGCTGAGCCACGGCCCCTAAAATGCTGAAGATCGCCACTCCGAGCGGGGAATTCGTTTCTATGTTCTCACTGATTATCCCGACCTTCGAATTATGCCGACTTAAGCAATCTTCTCCGAGGGCCGGGACCGTAGTCAACTTGGCATAATCTGAGAATCCTCCGAAGCGAAATGCAAGGAGGATAACAAATGATTGAATCAATTTATAAAAGCAAACGAACTATTGAGTATCTGAGGATGGGTCCGCTGGGAGAGCACGTCGAAAAATTGACGGAGTCCTTGTTGGCAAAGGGGTATCTACCAGAGCGCCTGCGACTGAACTTCGGGGTGCTTAGTGGGCTTTCACATTGGATGGGGGTGCAGAGCCTGAAGATGGGGCAGCTTACACCCGAGCGAATCGAAGAATTTTTAGAATTTCATAAGTTGTATAGAAAGTCAGGTCAGCGGCGGGTGTTTATAGATGCGGTGGATTTTTTTCGAGCTGAAAAAATTATTCCACAGGCTCGAATATCCCAGGTCAAATGTATTGAGGACCGAGTGCTGTTTGATTTTGAAAGATTCCTTAGAGATCACAGAGGTGTGAGCGAAGGGTATTTGAAAAAGCAAGTGTATTACGGGCGCATGTTTTTGAGTGAAGCATTTGCAAAAAAGCGAGTGAACTTTCGAGGCTTGAGTGTCACTGATGTTACCGAATTTATCAAACGACATATTCCCGACAATGGAAGTGCCGAGACGCGGCACATGGTGATTTCACTCCGATCGTTCTTTAAATTCTTGCAGGCGACAAATCGAGTTAAAAAAAATTTAGCAGTAGCGATTCCATTACCAGCGTATTGGAAAGAGACAACGCTCCCCATTGGGCTCAAGGCTGACCAGGTGAAGCGTCTTCTTGAAAGCTACGATCGAAAAACAGCCATCGGAAAACGAGATTTTGCGATTGTAAAAATGCTGTCACGGCTGGGACTTCGTTCCTGCGAAGTTATTAATCTTTGCCTCAAGGATTTGCATTGGCGAAGTGGAGAAATCACTGTTCGCGGGAAAGGACGTGAGTCCAAGCTCCCGCTACCAAAAGATGTTGGGGCCGCGCTAATTGACTACATCAAAAACGCAAGACCCCAACCGTCGCCGCACCAGCATGTATTTTTGAGTACGTTTTCAAATCGTGGGCCGTTTAAAAGAAGCGCCAGCATAGCGTCTATTGTCAATTTAGGAATAAAACGGGCAAAGCTTTCGACGGCAAGAAAGGGGGCCCACATCCTTCGTCACACTGTGGCCAGTGAGTGCTTAAGAAATGGTGCAAATTATGGCGAAATCGCCGAACTACTACGGCATGAAAATCTTGCGACGGTTTCAATTTATGCAAAGGTTGATTTTGAGAGATTAAAGCTTGCGCATGCAAGCTGGCTTTGGAGGGCCAAGCCCAAAACAAAGGTTGTGCGACAGATAAGGGGTGCCAAATGAAAAATCTTTTTCATGGCATTGAAGAGTATGTTCAGATGAAGCAGGCCCTTGGGTTTGATTTTAAAAAGCAGAATTACCATTTAAAAAATTTCGCGAGATTCATGAAGGTTCGCAGAAAAAATGTAATTACTGTAGATCTTGCACTAAAGTGGGCGAAGAAGAATCCCAAACATCCGGCCTGGTACCAAGCCACACTTCTTTCAATTCTTAGGTCGTTTGCACTTCACTGGGCGACAATAGAACGCAAGACAGAGGTATGGCCAAAGCGCCTGCTTCCTCAGAGATACGTTCGAAGAAAACCTTACATTTATACTTCAAAAGAAATAAGCGAATTGATGGCTGCATGTTGGACGCTTGAGTCTAATGGAAGCATTAGGGCGCACACATTTTTCACGCTTTTCGGACTGCTGGCGGTCACGGGTATGAGACTTTCGGAGGCGCTGGATCTTAAGATTGACGATGTAAACTTGAAAGATGGCATACTGACAGTCCGTCGTACGAAGTTTAATAAAACACGTTTTGTTTCGCTTGACAGTTCCGCCATGCTAGCTCTTGGGCGATACAAAAAAGTAAAAGAGGAAATTCATCCCCAATCCCGATCCCCATTTTTTTTTATTACCGTAAAAGACAGTCAAGTTCGACCAGGTATTGCCGAGTGGACTTTTCGAAAGCTCGCGCACCAGATTGGACTACGCGATGTCAATAGCCACAGTGGGGCAAGACTTCATGACCTAAGGCACACCTTTGCCGTGCGTACAATTGAAAAGTGGTACAGGGAGGGGGCGGATATTGATGAACTGATGCCGATACTTTCAACCTACATGGGGCATGCTGGACCGTCATCAACTTATTGGTACCTAACGATCACGCCAGGGTTGATGAAGCTGGTTCGAACGCGGCTCGAGAAATTCATAAAAAAAGGGGAGTTTTCATCATGAGAACAAGTTTGAAAAATCCATCGCTATCGCGCCTCATTGAGGGATTCTTTTTAGAATATCTTATGGAGCAAAAGCAGGTGAGTCCACACACGATCAGTTCTTACCGAGATACTTTTAGAATGCTCTTTCGATTTTTGACTATGAAATCGAGGCGAATGCCCTCGGGTTTATTTCTTGATGATTTGCCTGCAGAAAAGGTGCTGGCATTTCTTCGGTATTTGGAGACGGAGAAAAAGATGGGAGCACGAAGCCGCAATCAGCGGCTTTCGGCCATCCGTTCATTTTTTCGTTACGTCAGCTTCAAGTACCCAGAGAAAATGATGCTCGTTGAGCAAGTGTTGGCCATTCCAAATAAGCAACACAGTAAGCGTGTCATTGAACACTTGTTTCGAGATGAGATGGAGGCACTTCTTAAAGCCACCAATCCCGCCAAATGGCTCGGCAGGAGGGATCGTACCCTCCTGCTCATTGCTCTTCAAACTGGGCTCAGGGCTTCGGAATTAACGAACCTCAAAAAGGAGGATATAAAATTTGGCCAGCCAGCTTACATTCCATGCATTGGAAAAGGACGAAAGGAACGGAGTGTGCCACTGACAACACATGCTGTTAAACAACTTCAAGGCTGGATTGCAGAGGGGAAGTCGAACGATTATCTTTTTCCAAATCGATATGGCGGTAAGCTGAGCACCGATGGCTTTCAATATATTCTTTCGAAGTACCGTGAGGCCGCCGAGAAGAAATGTCCCTCGCTAAAGGGACGGCGTCTTTCGCCCCATGTTTTGCGGCACACCGCCGCGATGAACTTACTAGATGCGGGCGTTGATAGAGCGCTTATTGCGCTCTTATTTGGACATGCATCAACACAAACAACGGATATTTACTTTAACGCCAGAATGAAGAAAAAACAGGAGTTGTTAGACAAGACGGCGACCAAAGCGTCATTGCGGGGAAGATACAGACCGTCCGAGGATGTTATGAGTTTCCTCGACAAGCTTTAATTATGCCGAGTTGACTACGGTCCCGGCCCTCGGAGAAGATTGCTTAAGTCGGCATAATTCGAAGGTCGGGATAATT
>JBGSZX010000036.1:0-7829 GCA_041750195.1 Bdellovibrionota bacterium
AGCCCCACCCATTGCTCCCGCAAAGTATCAGGGGGAGTTTGAGTACAGCGAGTTTATCAACCCATAAACTGTTTGCTGGGTGGATCGCTGCGCCTAGAATCCCCAGTTGCGGCGATTTCCAGCCTATTTAGTTTACAAAACGGTTTTCAACGATCAATTCACGACCCGCTTTATCGTATTGCTTGCCGACAAACTGAATCCAGCCCGGACCACGACTACGAGTCAGTGTTATCGTCCGCGAATCGCGGCAGGTGTAAGTATAAGTCCCCTGAAAATAAATTTGCTTCCTGATAAAACAGCCGTACTTTTCCGATAGAACGCGAACCATGACCCAATAGAGCTTGCTGAAGGTAGGGATTTTTTTCGGGGTAGAGACAAAGACAACGGCAGAATGGATTTTACCGTAAACGCCGTTTTCGTAGGCCTCGGGGTTTTCCAAAAAGCGCTCATTCGATAAGTTGGACAACTCAGGATCAGAGACTTTCTGCGTCTTTTTCGTATCGTCTTCCATTTCCGAGTAGTTCATCAGATCGTCCCAGTTCAATGCCGGATCAGTCGGTGGCAAAGAAAGCTTGCGATCATCGTCTCTATGTACACAAGCGTTGATGACCATCAAGCCAATAAAAATCTGGAGGAGATTCTTCACGCGGATTTCTCCCCAAATTGAGTCACTCTGTTGGAATGATTAAAGGCTTTAAGAATTTCCACCAACTTAGTGGCGTCTTTCTCGCTTACATCACGAAAGAGAATGCCGTGGACGTGACCGTCAGTGTCCGAATAAACCCAGCGAACTTCGCCGACAAGTTCCGGAATGCGCGCCTTCAAAAGCTCTTGACTGAGGCTACCATCGACGGAATCCAAATGGACCACGACAGTCGATCCTTTCACCATCATCGCCTTAAGTTTTAAACTGACCCCTGTTAGAGAAAAGTTGATCAAGGAGCCGCCGCCGACGCTGCTATTCACGACGATCGCTGTTGGATCACTTAAGCTATGCCGCTGCTCCATACGTGCAAGGCTGGCACACTGTCTGTAGGCCTCAAGCGCGCGAACTCGCGCCTCCGGATTGTTACAAAACGGATCGTACTCATAGGTTTCGACAACGTTTGTATAGTGTTTGATATTGATTAATTTCTTCTTTAGACCTTCACTCTTGAATTGCAGACTAGGCGCAAGATCTTTCGTCGTAGAACTAAAGAGAACGCAATGAATCTCACATGCACCCTCAAGGCGTTTCGCAAAGTTGACGCCGTTACCCACGGCAGTAAAGTCAATACGTTCTCCCTCGCCCAGATCGCCGACGAACACAGATGCAGTGTGGATTCCGATTCTAAGGGGATAGACTTTTTCTCCTTGGGCAAAAGCTTTAAGATTTCTTGCTAAGTTTTTCTCTTGAATGCGAATAGCACAGGCCAAAGCTTTTTCCGCATGATCGAGCGCTGCAGGTTGATCGTCGAAGTTATATCCGAACAAGCAAAGCAAACCGTCGCCCAAGGTTTTGTTAACGATCCCGCCACTCTTATGAACCTCTTCGCTTAGTTGTCCGAGAAGCTCTTTGAGTTGATCGAAAGCCACACGCGGAACTTGATTCTCGGCAAGCAAAGAATAACCAACCACGTCGATGAACACGATTGTGAGAACCTGCTCTTTCGCGTTTAAATTGACTTCTTCAGAGTTACGCACGATTTTTTCTAAATGTTGCGGCGATACCGCACCATCCAATGCTGACCGGAGCGAGCGCTCTCGTTTTTCTGAATTGATCGATTTCATCATCGAAACCGAGAAGCCTGTTCCGAAGAAGCCGACCAAACCCAAACTCCAAGGCAGAACTAAACTGTAGTGAGAAAATAAATACACAGAAAAAGCCACCCAAGCACCAGCAACAAAAATTCCACTTAAGGTGGATAGAAACGGACCTAAAGAAGCCATCAAGCCGCCACCCACGAGGCACGCCAACAGGATGATCAAAAAGTGCGCGTCGACGGGTTTAAGCCAGTTGTTCTGCAGAACGCTGTTTAAAATGCTAATGCTTACAAAACCCACAGGAATTGAACCAAGCGGGGTCGATTTGAACTCGGTCAAACCAGTAAAATGTAACGGTAAAATAAACACGTAATCGTTCTCTCCGACGCCGATTAATTTTTGGCCCTTTTGAGCGCGCTCCAAATTATTTTTCAATGACATTGAGGCTTTTCTGTAGGTTGGATAACTAGCAAAGTTGACGTTGACGCGACCATCGCTCGTCATTGGTACTTTTTTGTCGTCCAGGTGTAGGTAGCCGTCAAGGAACTTTCTGTCTCCCGCTGCATACAACGCCATGTGAGGAAGGATCGTTGTGCGATTGATGCGCAAAAAGGGACTGACACGACCATCGCCATCGTAAAGATTATGACCAATATGCCGGAACGCATTTCTTATCGCGGGATAAGGTCCGTAGACATAGTTAGTCTTCGATCGCGGCAATACGACTCGCAAAAGATCACGAGCCCCTTGTTCGGAGTCCAAACCGAAGTTGGTCATAGACGAAAGGCTAAAGTCAGGGGCTTTTAGATCAATTGGCTTTCGCAAAGGTAGTCGTTTCGGCGCGACATAGGCACCAGCGATTACCGGAACCTTGAGGGATAAAAGTCGAGACTGGGCCTGAACCATTTCTATCGCCGAAAGGCCCCGATCCGTTTCAAATCCAAAAAACTTTTCGATGAAAATAGCTTTAGGTTTGAGTTTCTCAAAACCAGCGAGCAGAGTAGCCCACTCTGGCAGGCTTAACTTTTCTGACTTGAGCCAGGCGACGGTGATATCATCAATCGCGAAAATTTTGATCCGTGGGTCTAAAGTCGGACCTTTTTTTAAACGTTCGCGAGCCCAGTAATCGATGGGGCGAGTAAAATTCTGCTCAATGTAGGCGAAGTGACTTGTGGTTGAAAATATACCGAGCACGAAGGTCCAAAGCAGCGAAAATAGTAAGACCCTAATCCAGCAAATACTCCTGGTCTCAGCTTTACAATGGAAAGGTTTTAGGACCGCAAAGTTTGATCTCCACGCCTAATTCTTTTATCTCTTTAATGGCGCAAAGTTGACTGGTTGATAGTGTGCCATGTTGCCAAACGATGTCCGCATTATTTTTAATGACAATTGCGCGTCCGTCTTGATTCGAAACTAGCGGTTCAATAAAATCACGATACTGTTGGTTTTGTAAATGTGAAAATTGCGATCTTGTTGAAGATTCAAGATTCGCCAGTAGCAATTTTTCTTCACGATCATTCCAGGTTTGAAAAAGTATATATGCGCCTAGCAGACATCCACAGGCTATAGCAGCGCAAAACGCAGCCCAAATACGCTCAATACTAAGATATTCTAGGCGAGTGGATGAAGCCATTTGTTCTCTCCTAGTATACTTTGTGTTCCCCACTGAAAATCAGTCCAGCCTGGGTTTATTGCTCTAACAACGACTGGCAACTGGCGCGAATATTTATATGTCTCATATTGAAAATCACGAATGGAAGTACTGTCAGAAATTTCTGAGATCAGACACGATTTTTTTACTGCATCAAGAAAATTAAATGCGGAAAGATGAGCGGGATTTCTGTAGTACTTATGGTGAGCCAAGGGATCATCAGAAAAAGCTACATTAAAAGGTAACGTTGATTCAATTTCAGTAGAAAGGTTAGCATTATATATGATTGGATGTGTAATTTTGAAATAATCCGAAAAACCAGGATTTTTATAGTCGATATATCTAACATCAAAGAGAGCGCCGAAAACATTATGACGGGCGAGAATGGCTAAAACATTTCCAAGTTGCGCATAACGAATTAAAAAGTAGTCAATTTGCCAGCCATTATTCTCCACTTCATTTACAAAAGGTCGAACATACCAAGGCTGAGGAAGGTGGTTCCACCCGCGCATTGTTTGCCATGCCTTCAAAAAAATATAGCGTTCCTTTACTTCGGCAAGTGCTCTGCGCTTGGCTAAAGTCCGTCCCTCTCTCCTGCTATTATTTGTAATTTACTCGCCTCGTTGTGTTGCGTCTTGCAAGAGAAGAATATGATCAAGAGCATCGTCAAAGCGCATTTGACCCTCCGAATATGGATGATTTTAATCAGTAACGGTCTTGTCATTTAGGTAACCCTTCAGTTGGAACCTTCGACTATCCAAAATAACATGGTCCACTGCGACGGTAAAGCGTATAAAAAATGGCCATTCCTCGCATCATTCATATTAACTTTGGCCAATTTTATTTCTTGTAGTTGCAAATTCAAATAAGTTTTAATTCTTTTCTGAGTAGGGTCAGTTATTACCAATAGACTATTTCAACCCTTTGCCGACACGAACCATCTCATCCAAAATGGGCTGAAAGCGTTTTCCAAGTCTCGTGAGTTCATACTCCACAGAAGGAGGTGAGGAGGGGCGGACATTACGTTTAACAATTCCTAAATCTTCTAGTTGTCTTAATCTCTGAGTTAGCGTTTTTGCCGAGACATTTTTAAGGTCACGTTTCAGGTCCCCGAACCGCCGAGGTTCTGGTCTTAGATACCACATGACAAGAGGAGTCCAAGCGCCAGCCAGAAATTTCAAACATCGCTCCAAGGGACAACCCTCGGGCGGCGAAGGCATTTTATTAGTAGTAGGCTTAAGCATTCTGCACCCCCTCCCTAGTTACCAAAAGGTACCTAGTTGACGCAAGTAATTACATTGAATATCTTAGGTTCATTCGGGAAGGTGGCCGAATGATGGCAAAGCAACCTTCTATAATTTAGGGAGATTTGTATGTCTATCACTTTCAAAATTTTTTGTTCTTTTGCTTTCTTTGGGATGCTTGCAACTGCAGAGTTCGGCTTTAGCGACAGCCATGTCAAAAGTATCGAAATGGGTCAAGTCCGACGCTGGATTTTACCCATTGAAAATTGCTCGGAACAAGTCCAGTGGCCAGCGGAATCCAATCGTTTTTTAGAGCGAGGAATGTATCTATGCGGATCGGCTTTTGAGTTTTGGCACGAAAATACCCACGAAAGAATTTGTAATGCCACAGAATCTTTCGATCAATTTGATGTATCTTGGCGCTGTTTGGACAGGGAACCTAACAACAAATGATCACTAGAAGGTCCGTAATTCAATTCTTAATCTCTGCAGATAAGTCATTAAGGCGACCGCTGTTGGCGAAGACTTGATCTCTTTTGAAAGGAAAATTTGTAATGATTAAATCTTCAATCTTCTTATTTATGCTATCGAATCTGCTCTGCTTTAACGCAATTTTGGCCGACGATTCCCCCAATAGCTCGAATCCAGATGAGACCATTTACAGCTTTTTCAACGGTGAGATCTTTCAATACCATTGTCTTTTTGGTTTCGAACCCATATCAGGGATGTTCAGCGGAAAACCAGCTGATGAGTTCGATCATGAAGCGTCACCCGGTGTTTTTGGACGTGCTAAATTCAACTATTCCATCGATGGTAAGGTATTCGCATTGGCCCATGCGGGATCTTATGGTCAAAACTCCGAATTTCTTGATATTGTATTTCAAAAGCGTCTAGCCGATGGCGCGAATACAGTAATAGCAGCGACATCTATTCGAGTTGGAGACTCCTCGGTGAAGTCGAGCGTGATGTTGGAAAACTTGAGATTGACGGTACAATGCCGACTTGTTGACCTGTAAAACGACACTTTCGAGTCCGGGTCTATTCGTTTTTTTTCGTCAAGTATGTAGGGTGACTTTGTTGCTAATGCGCGTGAGTTTGGCCAACCACTGAAGAAAAAAGACATCTCCTGACACCATGTTATTCACTACCTGACTGAGCTCACTAATTACAACCTAGCAGGTATATGTATGCCTGCTCGACTCAACGAAAAAACATAGCTTACACACCACGCGATCCCACCAAGACGTTGCTCTATAAAACCGTCGCTGAAAACATTGAAACATTCTTCGCTCAGGCGGACGCTGATCCGTACGCTAAGGGCTGGCCTGAGTATGTAAAAAAAGAGTTCTACGACTTTCTGCGGTGTGGAGTTTTAGCATACGGTTTCAACAGACTCCATTGCAGCGACTGTAAAAAAGATTTGCTCGTTGGTTTTTCGTGCAAAAACAGAGGATTTTGCCCCTCATGCGCCGGTAGACGGATGGTCGAGGCTGCTGCTCACCTTACGGATTACGTCCTGCCGCATGAAAACATACGCCAGTGGGTGGCAACCTTGCCGCACCCCCTTCGCTACTGGTGTGCTGGATCGAAGCTTCTAACAACTAAAGTCCATAAGATTATCGCTAACACCGTCTCACAGTTTCTCGTTAGTCAAGCTGTGGCCCTCGGCCATCCAAGAAATAAACTACACGCAGGTTCTGCAACCTTTATTCAGCGCTTCGGGTCGTCTCTAAACCTCAACCTGCATTTTCATATGCTGTTTGTTGAGGGTGTGTGGCTTGAGACAGAAAATAAAAAACCCAAGTTCATCAAGCTTGAGCCCCCAACAGATGACCAGATTCTTTTGGTAGTTACGAGAATATCCAGGCGTATTATCCGAATGTTAAGAAAAGAAGGCTACCTTGATACCAACACTATCGAGGTCATATCCACTAACCATGATCCATTATTTGAAGAAGAGCCGGAACATGCACGGTCTATAGCCGCCTCCATTAAACACATGATTGCCTTCGGGCCTAGAGCTGGTCAGAAAGTCAGAACACTTAAGGCCACAGCCTTTGGTTGCGAGGGTCAAAAGGCCGAACTAGTTAAACAACGCTGTGCTAAGATTCATGGCTTCAGCCTACATGCAGATGTACGTATCAAGGCAAATAGACGCGACAAACTTGAAAAACTCGTACGCTACACAGCCAGAGGAGCTTTTTCACATAAACGACTTACTCAAGACAAACACGGTGATTTACTCTACGAGCTAAAAACCTCGTGGAGTGATGGGACTACCCACATTAGGCTTTCGCCTATGGAGCTAATGGAAAAACTAGCTGCTCTGATCCCGCTACCGAGATTCAACCTGTTTCGCTACTCTGGAGTACTTGCCCCCAACTCCAAACTTAGAAAGCATGTGATTCCCAACCCCGAAGTATCGGCCCCAGAATCCATGGCAAGTGAAGATGAGTCAGAGCTACCGGCTGCTAAATACAGCTGGAGCCAGCTGATGAAAAGATCGTTTGGTATCGATATGAATAAATGCCCCAGTTGCAAATCAGCAAACTTCAAGGTCGTGGCTGTTATCGAAGACCCTGAAGTGATTCAAAGAATCCTTAACCATGTAGGGTTGGAGGCCAGGGCTCCACCTCTATCAGCTCCTAGAATCCAGCCAGAGCTGGAGTACGACGAGTATTTAAGCTAGCGCCCTTGTTAGTTTAGTGAAGTCTTGCGCTCAAAACCCTTGAACCCACCATATTTTGATCTAAAACTTTACAGCCAGCTCACATATCCTTAGAATAAATCAAGCAGGTCAGTAAAATGACGTAGTATTGAACTGGTTTGGTGGAAATAATGATTGTTCTATAGAGGGCAAACCCCATTAATAGTTCTTATCCCCTACAAGATTTTATGGTCGCATCTTTAGGTGCACCCACCATCCGCTCACCTATACAGCTCATCGAAAACGGCAAATACACCAATGACTCCCATCGCTTGCTGTTCAATCCTCACACGGATACGCTTGAGGCCAGCAAGGTCGATTCCAAAAAAGTTTTGAGCTTTGAAGTCGCCGGCCCTCGCGAAAAGATCTACTTCAACCCAAAACGCACCAAGGCCGCCATCGTCACCTGTGGTGGACTCTGCCCAGGGCTGAACGCCGTGATTCGCACCCTGGTCATGCAGCTTTGGTATCGTTACGAAGTTCG
>JBGSZX010000037.1:0-88162 GCA_041750195.1 Bdellovibrionota bacterium
TTCGAAGGAGCGTGGACTTGCCAAAAATGCCAATGAAAAAGCAAGCAGGGATAGGCGCAACGGAAGTTTAGAAAAGTTTTTTGCAGGACGGCCCTTCAGTCGAATCGTGAGTCTTGGAAGAAAATCCTATAAGTCGATAAAGGAATATTTCGACTTGAATCGTCTCGAAAAACTTGGCTATAGCAAAGAAGTTTCGCGCAAGAGAGGGCTTCTGAGGAACGTAAAAATTATTTTAGCCAGCGGATAATTGGACTTTTTAAAAACTGCCAGCTTTTGACTTTGCAGCTCGACTTCAATCGCACTATTTGTACACACGATGGCTCATGGATGTCGGGCAACTTTTGGAGTTATCAATGGACCTTCGACGACACCTTAACAATATGTAAAACTAATCTTCTCGGAAATGCGTTCCCAGTGATTTTTCGTTTCTTAAAGCTGAATACAAAACAAGAGTTGAAACCAAAACAGCTTGCCTGAGACCAATCAATGATTCATTGAGTTCACCTAGGCTATAAAATTCTTCAACATCATTCCGTAAATCAGACAAAATTCGCTCGGCACGTTTTAGGCGAGCTTTGCTGCGAGAGAGACCAACATAGTTCCACATTGTTTTTCTTAGAAGCTGCCAGTCTTGTTGCAAAAGCGCTGGATCTACTTTTTCAAGTCCATGCTTCCAAGTTTGCGCTTGAAAATCTATTTTTGAATGGTCAACTGAATATTTGGCGGCCGACTTAGCGGCTTCATCGGCGTAGACCAAAGCTTCAAGCAATGAGGTTGAGGCCAAGCGATTGGCGCCGTGAAGTCCCGTGCAGGCAACCTCTCCCGCAGCCATCAAACCTGCTAGCGATGTATGTCCCATCGAATCGGTCCAAACTCCACCCAAGGTGTAATGAGCCGCGGGGACAACTGGAAGCAAATCTTCTAAAGGATTTAATTTTTTTTGTTTGAGTAATTGATAGAGGCTCGGGAAATGCTCCTCGAAATTTTTGATTTGTCTGCAATCGAGCCACACATGGGCAGAATTGCTTTCAATGAGTTCTTTATGAATAGCCCTGGAGACGACGTCCCGAGGTGCCAACTCATCGACAAATGATTTTTCATCGACATTGAGTAATTTGGCTCCTGCTCCACGCAATGCTTCAGTTAGCAAATAGCGCCGATCATTTGGAATAAACAAAGCCGTTGGATGAAACTGAATATATTCCAAATGAAGAGTGCGTGCGCCGGCACGATGGGCAGCTGCAACGCCATTTCCTGTCAATGATCTCGGTCCGGTTGCGTGTTCGTAAAGAGCAGAAAATCCACCGGTGCAGAGAATCGTTGCATTGGCAACAATAGCTTCGACAGTTCGTGATTCTTGATTAAATATATAAGCACCCATGCATCGACTCGATCGATAAATAGATTGCTGTCTTATGTCGTGGCGATTGCTCATCATAAAATCTATGAGCATTCCCTTTATAATAGTTATGTTTTTGTTTTTTTGAATGAGCTCTTCGAGTTTTTCCATGATGTTCAGACCTGTATGATCTTTCACATGCAAAATTCGAGCTCTAGAGTGAGCTGCTTCTAGAGCTAAGTCGGGATCAAATTTTATATGAGCTTTATCGATGAGCCATTCCCGAATGAGCGCTTCACCTTTTTGGGTTACTAACTCTACAGCTTCTGGATTGTTGATAAAACAACCAGATTCAAATAAATCTTTTTTAAAATCGTCAGCATCGTCGTTTGTGGGTTTGACGATTCCACCTTGTGCCCAGCTGCTAGCACCATGTTTGTCGCCCTTAATGAGCACAACCTTCTGACCAAGCTCAGCAGCACGAAGAGCTGCGATGCTTCCTGCTAGTCCCGAGCCAATGACTAAAATTTGATCAGACCTCATATTTGCCTGTTAATATCTAGTCCAATATCTGCGGCGATTACAGAATGAGTAATACTTCCAAGGCTGAGTCTTTCGACCCCTGGGATCACAAAATCCGCAATATTCTTTTTAGTGAGTCCGCCCGAAACTTCAACATTGGCTCCCTTTAATTCTTTGATTGCTGATCGAATTTCGTCTGAAGTGAAGTTGTCTAACAAAATGTGCCTGATACCAAATTTGTAATAAGTTTTGGCTTCGTCAAAATTGTCAGCCTCAAAAATAGCGTTCTCGATCATTGATGTATGTCCATTTGATTTTGCCCATGCGATCAAGTCCCCATAATTTAAATTTTCTTCTTTTAAAATTTCTTTATGGTTGTCCTTGAACATGGCCCGGCTTTGCAATTCAAGTCTATGAATTTGTGCACCACCAACCTGGCAGGCGTAAATTTGAGGCTGTCGAAGATTGGGTAGAGTCTTACGGGTATGAAAAAGAATTGGTTTTTTAAAAAAAGATTGATCAGCAGGGGACCACGATTGAAATGCCTCATCAATAACCTTGCAAATTTCAGCAACTTCGGTAGTAATGCCGCATAAGTGTTGAAGAGTGTTTAAAATTGTGCGCTCGGCAGAAAGCAGGGCAAAAGCAGGGGCTCTTGCCTTTAAGAGTATCGAGTTATTTTCTAAATATTTGCCATCTTCCTGTACGCTTAAAAGATCCCACCTTAGTTCACGGCAAGCTTCTTCTAAAAAAGCTTTCCCGGAAAAACAAATAGGATTTCGGTTTGAGAGGGCAAACTCGTAAGTTTTTTTAGGATTGATGTCTTTTGAATGAAAAAAATCTGAGCAAATTCTGCTGGTAATATCCCGATCCCATTTGTCTTCTGTCAAAGCTTCTCTTAGAAGTTTCAACCAATCGGGCTTCAATTTATTTTCAACTTCACTCATAATTTTGGTTTCATTTATGTTTGCAGAGCCAACATTCTCTCCAACGCCAGACGTGCTGGAGCTTTAATATATTCAGGCATGGGAACAGCCACTTCAGTCTCTAGATTTTGTAAGGTTCGCAAAACTTTTTGTAGATCGACCATATACATGGTTGGGCAAAGCGAACGGAAAAGAAGTTCTACTTTTACGTCAGCACATTCTTTGTTGAGCCTTTCGACCATGTTGACTTCTGTCCCCACAAAAACTCTGGAGCCCTTAGGTAGCGCCTTAACGTATTGCTCAAGAAAGGCAGTGCTTCCAACGGCGTCAGCAATATCAACAACCTCTTGTTCGCATTCAGGGTGTACCGCAATCAGCGACCCCGGAAAATGTTTTCGAATAAAGTGCACATCGCGAGCTTTAAATTTCATATGTACGGGGCAGTGACCGTTCCATAAAATTATTTTTATTCCATCTAGGGTTTCAATGCCACCATTAGGTTTTGATGGATACCAAACCACCATTTCCTCGGGCTTTAAACCCATTGCTTTGGCTGTGTTGCGCCCCAGGTGTTGGTCGGGAAAAAAGAAAGCAATCTCGCCTTGTGACCAGGCCCAGTTCAAGGCTTTTTCGGCATTGCTTGATGTGCAGACAAGCCCATTGTTCTCGCCGGTAAATCCCTTTAATGGTGCATGAGAATTCATGTAGGTTACTGGAATGAGTTTGCGCCCATTCAAATCATTACGTGAAGTTAAATTGGACCAAGCATCCATGACAGAATCCATGGGAGCCATATCTGCCATTGGACAACCAGCTTCGGGTTCGGGGTGCAAAACTCGCTGATCATCGCGGCACAAAATAGCAGCACTTTCGGCCATGAATCTCACTCCACAAAAAACGATATGTTTAACACCTGGTGCTTCGGCAGCTGCTTTTGCTAGGCCAAATGAGTCCCCAATTTTATCCGCAATTGAGACAATACCGTGCCTTTGGTAGTGATGACCCAAAATCATTAATTCAGGTCCCCATTTTTCTTTGAGAGATCTGATCTCGTCGATGATTGCTTTGTCTTCTAAAAGAGACACAGCTCATCGTTAGGCCGATTTACAGGGGGTGTCACGCGATTTCCACGTCTATCATTGCTGAGAGAGGCTTGTTCTAGCTTTGAACATAATCCTTAACGTCGTGCGCGATGCGTTACAACGCTCAATGAACAAATACTTTAATTATTTTTTAAGTGCTTTTCTAACTCTAGAAGTGACATCTTCTCGAATGATATAAAAGCGACCCAGCAGTTCTTCGCCAATAATATTTTTGAGACCTTCGTACTCTTCTTTGTCGAGCCCAGCTAAAGTTTCACTGGATTGCATGTATTTGTCTAAATACGGTTTTGTTTTGCTCAGAGGAGCGCTCTTGTCGAGACCTTGCAATGACTCAATAGCCTCTTCTCGGTTTTTGAGAGCATGTTCCCGTTTTGACTGTAGGTTGTTAAGAAGTTCAACCACACTCTTTTCCTGTTGAGGACTAAATTTTAATTCGTCAGCCAAGTGCCAGTAAAAAATCTTATTGAGACGTTCTTTCATTCCGGCTTTATCGACCGGATGATCTGAGACGGAAACAGAGGGAATAACAGCGAATAAAAAGCATGACAAAAGGCAAAGGATTCTTAGTGAAACCTTTGCCTCTATTTCAGACTGAAGTCCGCGGCGTAATTTATGATCTCGATAGCCCATGTTCATCGAAACCCTAATATAGCATTCTTCATTCGCATTGCCAGTTAAAGATCTCCCACATAGCCCAAACTCTTGGCAACATCATCAAAGGCTTGCTTAGCAAGCTCAGGGTGTTGTGCAAGGTCTTCAGCCAAAGCTTCTGTTCCATCTGTTTGCATTTGAACTCCCATGTCGGCCACGGATGCAATCCATCTAGCCACAACTTGAGAATCGCCCTTTTGAGCCGTTTGCACTAAGAAATCATCCGATGCGCTTGGGTTATCTAATTGCTTGATGGTCTGAAAGCTCATGAAAGCTACAAAAACAGCCATCGCACCCGACACGCTCCACGCTAAAGCCCTAGAGGCAAAAAGACCTGCAATGAGGTTAGCGACCCAAGAATTTTGAGATGAAGTTAAGTTCTTCTCAGAAGGCTTAGACTCTAAAGGAATTTTAGTACGCAATGCATTTAGCAAATGTGTTTCGTATCCTGCGGGGGGTTCTATCTGTCCATACATAGAGGGGTCATTGGATATCTCTTGGATCATACGTTCCAATTCCGCGTCTTCTTCCAGACCGACCTCTTTTAAAAGGTTTTTATATTTATCGGTCATGATCATAGTCCTCCTGCAAACTTTCGAAAGCTTGCTTGACTTCCTCGTAGGCTCTTCCTCCCTGAGAAGCCTTAAGGATCTTTTGTAAATTTAAAATAGCGTGTCTAAAGTTTGCCTTAGCCGTGTCGAATGGACACTCCATGGCCGCAGCAACTTCTTTAAAACTCATGTCTTCAAAGATTCTCAATTGCAACGCTATCCTCTGTTTTTCTGGAAGCTGTTCGATTGTCATCTGCAGAACTTTTGATGTTTGCTCTCGTTCGAGATTCGAAAAATCGGCGTGGGTTGCCCCCATTTCGATTTCCTCTAAATCGACTCTCGATTTGAGATGCTTTGAACGAAGGGCATTCTTGGCAGTATTCGCTGTAATTCTTAAAAGCCAACTTTTGAACGCAGAATCTCCTCTGAAACTCTCGATCGCTTTGTGTGCTTTTAAGAAACTGTCCTGAACCACATCGTCCGCGGCCCCATGGTCTTTCATATATCGAATCGCCATATGATAGGCAGCTCGATAGTGAAGTCGGACCAAGATCTCGAACGCTGAGCCATCTCCATCTTTGACTCTTTGTACGAGCTCCGTATCGTCCATGAGAACCTCTTTCCCAGATCATTCAACAATCTCCTAGCTTTCGCTAATTTAGACACTTTGAATATCGATCTGGGTTAATGCCTCCCAATAAAAAAGTAAAAAAATGATAAATGCATGAATTTATTAGAAATTAAATTTCACTCCCAAGTGCGTGCTGCCCTGAATGGGGTCAACCCAAAGAAGAGGCTGCATTTGAGGAACTTGCATAGAAGGGGCCAAATATCCTGAAGATCCTTGAGCCACCAGCTCAGGACCCAATTTTTGTTTTACACCCAAATCAATGGGGTCATCATCGTAGCCACTCTTTTTCTTGCCCGGTTCATTTTTTTTGGGGTCGCTATCCATGCTCGGCGAATAAACAATCCAAGCACCCATGATAATTCCAACATAAAGACCAAGACTCGCTCCAACAGCAATGTTTTTAGTTTTGGTACTGGGTTCTTCATAGAACGCGAGCGAAGCTAATCCGGTTAGGGTTCCCGCGATAACTCCATATGTAGTTGTCAGCATGAATGCTTGAAGCGGACCACTTGGACTTGAGCCACTTTTTTGTTCAGCATTAACTTTGGACCCAGTAAAAATAAGAGCTCCCACCAATAATAGTTGCCCGACTCGAGTAAAAAAATCTGAAGAGCTTTTCCTGGAAAAGGTCATTAGCTTAAAAGTAACAGGGATTTGCAACAAATTCGACGCCCCCCGACTTTTTTCTCCAAATTAGAGCCCATCTGACTTCATCATTAGGAAATTGTTTAGAAAGAGCCCTCAATGCACGCATTTGCCGACGGTACTGCCTAGTTTTTAGCAAATCCAGCCCCCATGAAGATGCGTGGCGTCGATATTTTACCTCTATGATCCAAATTTGTTTGTTAGGGTCCCTGGCAATCAAGTCACACTCAACTCCTGCAATTCGCTGGGACCGGGCAAGAATAGACCAACCTTGTTGTTTTAGTTTCGTAGCAATTTCATTTTCAATTGAATTTCCAAGTTTTCGCTTCATCCGCGAACACTCGCAATAAATATTCCAAAACAACTGCTTATGTTATTTCATTTTAAAACTTTTACGGTGCCACTGAGTGAGTCCATGAGTTTGTGTTGCCATCTTATGGGCTGGCGTGGGATAGCCGACATTGGATGACCAAGCAAAATCTTCGTGCACATCTGCTGCAATTTTTTTCATGAAACTGTCGCGAGTTTCTTTGGCAACTATTGAGGCCGATGCAATGGCAAAACTTTTGGAATCGCCTTTAACAATTGTGGCTTGTTGCCAGTTTCTAGGGCCCATCAGTTCCCCCATGGCAGGAGCTTTATTCCCATCGATCAGGATCCACACTGAAGAACTTTCTGGGATATTTTTAAGACACAATTCGGTGGCTCTTTGCATTGCCAAAAGCGATGCCTGTAAAATGTTGATGTCATCAATCTCTTCAGGGGAACATTCTCCTACCTGCGATAAGAATTTTGGTTCGGACTTTAAAAAGCTAAACGCTTCAAAGCGTTGCTTTTGGGATAATTTTTTTGAATCAAAAACTCTATACGGGGAATTCCACAACAGGCTTTTTTCATTAAAGCGATAAGCAAAGGCCGATGCAGTTACTGGCCCAGCGACACAGCCCCGTCCAACTTCATCGAGGCCCAGAACCCAGTGCTCATGAGTTTTAATAGAATTAAGACTGTGAGGATCCTTAAAAAAAGAAAAACGATCTTCGAGCAAACGAAGATCGTCTTGAGGGCTTAAATTTTTCACAGAATCCTTATTTTTTGCTTTTATTCTGAGAAGTTTTCGCTTTTTTAGCAGTCTTTTTGGTGCCTTGTGCTTCAGATAATTTTAGAGATTTATCTTGAATACGAGCAGCACGACCTTTGAGGTCACGAAGGTAGAAAAGTTTTGATCGACGAACAAAGCCTTTAACTAAAACTTCAATGTTCTCGATAGCCGGAGAGTTGAGTGGAAAAATTCTCTCAACACCAACACCGGAAGACACTTTTCGAACTGTAAAGCATTCTCGAATGCCGCTACCCTTGCGAGAAAGTACAACGCCTTCAAAAGCTTGAATACGCTCTTTGTCGCCTTCTTTGATTCGAGCACTGACAACAACTTTGTCACCAGTCTTAAAATCCGGAAACGTTTTTTCAGAACGTTTAATTACAGAAAGTGTATCCAAAAATGATGCAGGATTTGAAGTTTTTACTTGTGTGTTTTCAGTTGTCATAGCCAGACGCTTTTAATCGCGAATCCGCCCTGTGGTCAAGACCTTAAATCAATTCGATACTGGAGTTTTTTAATAAGCTCATTTGCCCAGTATGGGAGCCCCCGTCCATCGTGCTTTCGAATAAGGTCCGGCCTAAAGGCAGCTGTCAGCATTATGGACTCTCGAAGCTTCCATTCATCAATTTTATCATGATTGCCGCTCATTAGGGTCTCGGGGACTTTTTGGCCTCCAAACTCGGGGGGCCGGGTGTATTGAGGGTGCTCAATCAAATCATTGCTAAAACTATCGTCTCTAGCAGATTTGGCATCACCCAAGACGCCAGGGAGCAGCCTTGTTACGGCATCAACCAAAATCAATGCGGGTAATTCGGCCCCGGTGACAATGAAATCACCCATACTAAGTTCTAAATCAACAAATTGATCGACCACTCGCTCATCGATGCCTTCATATCGGCCACAGATAACCCAAATTCTTCGATTTGGTGCGGATTCTCTGTCTGTAAGCAGCCAATTTGCGAGAGATTGGCTTACGGTCTGATTAAATTGTAAACCGCGCGGATGAGGATAAATCACCTTTAATTTGGATCGATCTCCTCCAACTTTATTGAGTTCCTCCAAATAGGCTCGCTCTAGGACCGGCGCGGTGAATAACATGCCCTGTGAACCGCCATAGGGGCTATCGTCCACACTTTTTTGTTTGTTTTCGGCAAATGAGCGCAAATCATTAGTCTCGAGCTCGACTAAATTCTGAGCTTGCGCTCGACGAAGGATCGACGAATCCAAGACAGTTCTAAGGACTTCGGGAAATATTGAAGTCATACTAATAGAAGGTTTGTTCGCGGAAATTTTCATAGTTCTAACCATGCTTCTATTTTAGGAACAACAATGGTTCCTGACTCTGGCTGAAGGGGATTGATCCGACTTTTTTCCCAGTCAATCCACTGAGTCGGAAATTCGAAACAATCACCAGAGCTGGTTTCCACGCTGAGGTTGAACATATTTTTAGATAATGCGACATAGGTATTCGCCCTACCAATGACCTGATTGTTTTCATTGCGAATTTCGGCCCCTATCAAATCACACAGGTAAAATTCAGATTTATCAATGGCTGGAAACTGCGCTCTCGAAAGAGCCACGGACAGGCCCAGAAGAGGCGTTTTAAACGATTCCACTAATGTAGAGTCAAAACTAAGAATAGCCCCTGAAGATTGTCCCCATTTTCCACCTAAAGGTTGCGGATCTTTAGCCAATTTGATTCTTTGATATTCATTTTGATCACATGACGGGGGATTCTTGATATTAGAAATCCAAACGAAAGTTTGATGTTGGAGGGCTTCCCCACCAGAAAAGGGAAACTTGATTTTAAAACTAAGAACGCCATCCCGGGGAATCCCGTGATGGCGATGTATCGTAGCAATCGAAATTAATTTTTCAGCTTCAGAAGCCAAGAAAATATTTACTCAGCAGCGGGTGCTTCTGGAGCAGCAGGAGCCGCTTCAACTTTCTTTGCTTTTGGCTTTGGCTGGCGAGGTTCTTTGCCTACGGCAATTGTCGCCATCAAAAGCTTAATGCGATCAGAAGGCTGTGCACCTTTTGATAACCAGTAATTGTATCTCTCCTGGTCAATTTTGAATTCAGGCTTTTCAGCACTAGGCTTGAAAGTTCCCAATTTTTCAATATATCGACCAGACAAAGCGTCACGCTTATTTGCGACGTTGATTTTATAAACAGGAGCGGCTTTACGGCCACCACGAGCTAGACGAATGACTACCATTCTAAATATCCTCCGAAAGGCAAGCTTATGCCCTGGATCATGACTGCAATCAAGCGATTTAGGCAATTTTTTTTAGAAATTTAGTGCCAATATGTCAAAAAGCTAGGTCATTTGATTTGAGCAAGTCGTCTATAATGGAAAAACATGTTCAAAGCACAATTTTTCGCTAGCCTAACGTTGGTTGTTGGAATGATGGCAAGCTTTGGAGCTCAAAATGTGAGTGCTTTCCCAGAAAGTAGCCATACTTTTTCTCCAAAGGATGTTTTAAAGCGTATCGAAGAGGTTGGGATGCTCGACTTCAACCGTAGAATCTCAGTAACGCCACTAACGGTCATTTTAACTGAACCCGTGATTCGGACCCTCTGGGCTGGCCAAATTATCAGCAATTCTGACTGGATTGGGCTCCAAGCTCTGACAGCCTCTTCCTATCGCATCGATCCAGGTGGAGAGGATGACGCCTCCAATATGTTTGTTTATACCTGTAAGGGAGGATGGCTAGATTTTGGCCATGTTATTGGAAGTGCAATTGCCTTTAAGGCCGTCACCCAAGCAATTCGGGGGAATCCTGTCCTTCGTTTTGGGTCTAAAATGTGGATGTCTCCAAACGGAGAAAAACTTTTCAATCAAGTTAAAAACAATTCGAAATCGGTCCTCAAAGATATCAAGAAATCTAAGACAGATATCCCCTTTAGCAATGGCCGATTTTTTGAATATGCTAAAAAAGCGGCAAAACATAGAATTGAAACCTTTTTGAATTTAACTCATCAAAAACTATCCGTTAGAGAACTCGATCAGCGCGCTGAGCGTGAAGCTACAAGAACGACCAAGTTTCTCAATGACAGTTACCAGCAAGCCTCAGATTTGGATGCGATCTACTACGGATTTTGGGGTGGTTTCTTTGCTATGGAGTTAGGCTATTCAATCGAATTTATACAAAATGATCTCAAAATGAAAGATGATCAAAAACTTTGGAAAGGGATACATACTAGTGCTTGGACATTAGAAGATATGCCTTCTGACTATTATGGGGTATTGCTAGGCGCCAGAATTGAGCGTAAGGCCCTCGTTGGATCGGTTATGAAGCAATTGGTCCTGGAAGTTCGTCAAATGATGTACGATTTAGGTGCAGTGAGTTTGGACAGTAAAACGCAAGGCCAAGGGTGTAAGAAAACTGCACGTGATGTGCTTATGGCAGATAATTTATACTACGGAAATATTGCAAAGACTTCCAGAGTTACACACAGTCAAGCTGATTCCAATAATCCGGAAAGTCCCTACAACTATACTGTTACGCCCAAGAAAACGAAGAGCCATGATTGTGTGTGCGACTCTAATGATCTTCCTTTTGGATTTAATGATAAAGATTTTGAGATTCCCGAGAAAATAAAACCAAAAAAGAAAAAACGTAAATTGGGTCCCCCAAATAGAAGATAATTGTATCGAATTCTAACTGTGCTCACAGTAAAAATTACAGCTAAAATTTGCGGCCAAAGCCTTTGCCGCCTTTTTTAGCAAAAGGGCTGCGGGCCATGGCCCATGGATTGTTGGGGTCAGGTTGTTTGTCGCCTGGAGCCCCCATTCCCTTCATAAGGCCGCCCATTTTACCCATCTGCTTCATCATTTTTCTCATGTCGTCGAAGCGTTTCACAAAAGCGTTGATTTCCGCGACTTCTCGGCCACATCCTTTGGCGATGCGAGCTCTCCTTGATCCATTAAGGACTTCAGGATGTCTTCGTTCCTGCTTGGTCATGGACTGAATAATGACTTCTAATTTTTTCATTTCTGCATCGGTATCTACCGAATCAAGAGCATCTTTGATGGCACCCATTCCGGGGAGCATTTTTAGGAGCCCACCGAACGATCCCATTCGATTGATCATTTTCATCTGACCTATAAAATCATCGAACGTGAAGTTTCCGGACCCGCCCATCATTTTTTGGGTGGCCTTCATGGCTTCTTCTTCAGAAATCACTTCTTGTGCTTTTTCAAGAAGCGAAAGCATGTCGCCCAAATCTAAAAGTCTCGAGGCAATGCGATCAGGATGAAAGGCTTCAAAATCCGTTGGCCTTTCACCAGTACCAATAAATTTAATGGGCTTCCCAGTAACTGCGACCAAAGAAAGTGCCGCGCCACCTCGAGCATCACCATCAAGCTTAGATAAAATGGCTCCGCTAATGGAAATTTCTTTATCAAATCCTTCGGCGACTTCTACGGCTTGTTGTCCAATCATTGCGTCAATGACCAATAAAGTTTCCGTCGGCTTTAAAAGATTTTTTAGAGCACTGAGCTCTTCCATCAATGCCGAATCAACTTGCAATCGACCGGCGGTATCTACAATGAGAACATCACAGTTCAAATTGTTGGCTTCAGTAACAGCCCGTTTTGCGATATCAATAGGCTTTTCAGAAGGCAGAGAAGACAGGACAGGTATTTCTTCCTTTTCTGCCAAAAATCGCAATTGCTCCATTGCCGCGGGTCTTTGAACGTCAACAGAAACCACAGCGGGTCTCTTGCCTTTTGATTTTAGCAATCTTGCAAGCTTGACGGTGCTCGTAGTTTTTCCTGAGCCTTGCAAGCCAACCATTAAAAAAGTGGCGGGAGGTTGAGTGGAATAATCGAGATCGCGATTTTCGCCGCCTAGAATTTGGGTCAATTCGTCTGACAGGACACTTACGATTTGTTGCTCGGGCGATAGGCTATTCATAACCTCTGCCCGTAAACAGCGTTCACGAACGCGTGCTAGGAAATCTTTGGTGACCCGGAAATGAACATCGGCCTCTAAAAAACCGGTGCGGACCTCAGAAAGGATCTTGTCGACATCGGCCTCGGAAAGGTTTGTTTTTCCACGAATGCCCTTAATGGCGCCAGCTAATCTTTTTTGTAAACTATCGAGCATAAGAAGTTGGTTAAGCTAGCTTTTTTTTATCAGGAAATCAAAGAGTGAAAGTTTAGAGTCAATAATCGAGGTGAAGGATTTGGCTAAAACGATCCAAAAAACACGCTGAGCGAAGCGCCCATATTGAAACTATGACCCGTTGTGAGGCGAGCGAAATTGTTTTGACCATGGATGACATCTCGAAATTCGACCCGAAGAGCAAACCTCGGGAGAAAGAGCATTCTAAAGCCTGCGGTTAAAAGCCCCGCTGGGCGCCACTGAGAGTCACCAGGTGTTTCATTCAAAAATAACTGCTTGGTTTGTGTAGCTCCTACTCCTGCACCCAAATAGACATCGAAGTGCGAAACAGAGAAGGAACTCAAATGTAATTTGGCGTGATAAGGACTAAATAAGTAGGAAGCCGCAATCACTTGGTTTGGCATCGTGACAGATAACGCAGAATTTTTTGAAGCGCTTATCTTGTCTCTAACTTGTTCTTTAACAAAATTAGATAATTCACTCGAAGATTTTAAGTAATAAATAGGCTCTACCGCATGTCTTCGATTGATATGGTAAACCATCGCCCCCGAATACGACCAAGTTTTTTGAAGCGAAGACAGGGGGGCAAGGCCAACGCCGCCACCGATTTCGAGCTTTGATTCATGCGGGAACACAGGCTTTAGCAAAGCTTCTTCGGGCCCATAATGAGATTGCACCCTAAACTGCTCAACGGCAGTGTCTTTTTCACGAATTGTTGCAAAAGAGCTTGAGCTAAAGAGCAAAACGCTACCCATAGCTGACAGAGCCCCAAGACATTTGCATTGCTTCATGAACATCATATCAAGTTTAGTTTAGCGGACTCTTCGCCGCGCCGCTATAACCCGCTCAATTTCTGCCGCGGTCTCTTCCAAAGCTTTATTCGTCACGTCAAAAACAGGCCAGCGTCTATTTCTGGCGTATAATTGGCGAATCCACTCAATTTCATCTCTGACATTGTTCAAACTAGCGTAAGCGTCTGTAGGATCTCTTCCCATGCGCATAAGGCGTTCTTTTCGAATTTTAGTTAGGTCGTCAGGGTCAATGATGAGCCCAATGATCTTGTTTTGGTCAACTTCAAAGAGGGCCTTTGGGGGTTCAATGCCTTTGACCATGGGGACATTCGCAACCTTCCATCCTTTGTGGGATAGAAAAATTGACAGGGGAGTTTTTGAACTTCTGGATACTCCAACCAGAATGATATCAGCCATTCTTAAATTGTCAGGATTGGATCCATCGTCATGTTTAACCGTAAATTCCATGGCCTCAATTCGTCTAAAATAATCTTCATTTACTTCATGCAATAGACCCGACTTAGATTGAGGTTTTGTTCCCCAAATTTCTCCCAAAGAATCAAGCAACGGACCCAATAAATCTATGGCCGCAATATTAAGCTTCTCTGTCTGAATTTTTATAAATGACCTTAAATCGGGTCGCGCCACAGTATAGACCAATATCGCGCCAATCTCTTTGGCCTCATCAATGATGGACCGAATTTGCTCAACATTTTTAAGCGATTTAAATCTTGAAACCAATGGATCTTTGTCGGGGAATTGAACAAGTGCCGCCTGAACTAGCTTGTCCGCTGTTTCGCCCGTTCCATCACTTAGAACGAATACTTCTACCATAAAATCACTATACCTAGCTTATGATATGGTTCAAGTATGAACCCATTCTGGAACATTGGCACCGCATTCTTTTATAAGAATTTCCTTTAATTCTTTGATCCCTTCGCCGCTTAACGCGGAAATCGAAATGATGCCAATATAATTTGGATCGTCTTTTAAGATTCTGCGAGCCTGAGCTTCTCGCAACTTCGGAGAAATTTTTAGCTCATCTATTTTATTTAGAACCAGTACTTTAGTTATATCTGATGCGCCAATTTCATCGAGGACACCGTCGGTGGTATTCAGCTGCTGAATCCAATCTGAATCTGAGGCATCTACAACCTGAAGAAGTATTCGACTGCTAACTGCTTCTGCTAAAGTTGTTTTAAAACTAGCCACCAGATCATGTGGGAGGTCTCTCACAAATCCGACTGTATCACTAACTAAAATTTGAGGATTGGTTGGAGGATTCATTTTGCGGACCGTAGTCTCTAATGTCGCAAAAAGCTTGTTCTCTATATACACAGGTGCCTTTGTTAATTGTTTCATCAGAGTTGACTTGCCTGCATTGGTGTATCCAACTAATGCAACTCTCGGGAGCCTGGATCTTCCAGATGATTGCACTTTAAAACTATTTTCTGCGCTTTGAAGCTTTTTTGCCAAAAAAGCAATTCGTTCCTTCACAACCCGACGATCGAGCTCCAGTCTAGTTTCACCCAATCCGCGGCCACCAAGTCCGCCTTTTGCGCCACGCTGTCTCGACAATCCCATCCAAACGCCCGACAATCGTGGCAATAAATATTTTAACTGAGCTATTTCGACCTGCCTTTGAGCTAATCGGCTCTGAGCGTGAGCCTGAAAAATAGACAGAATCAGTGCATGGCGATCCACAACAGAAACTTTTAATGCCTTTTCTAGATTTTTTACCTGGCTTGGTTTGAGAGGAGCATCAATCACCAAGGCACTTGCTTCATGTTGGTTAATGGCTTTACGGATTCGACTTAATTGACCAGGACCGACAAAGGTTGCTCCATCAGGTTCGCGCATTCTTAATGAAATGCATTCAGAAATCTCTAATCCCAACGTACGGCTCAATCTGACAATTTCAGTATCATCTCCCCAGTCGTATTCGCTGGGAAATGCCACAACGACTCTATCCCCGAATGAATCTTCAAATTGATTCCAATAGCCAAGCTTAGCCTTGTTTTCAGTCTCTATTAATTTTTCTTGCGACGATTCTTCTGGGGCCGTTAAATCTTCTTTGCCTGGGTGCGTCTGTAGTTCTTGCAGTTCCTTTTGCTTTTTTCGTGCCAAATCTCGGATTTGACTTCCAGTCCAAAACTTACTGCTCACAAATATCTCTGGTGAAATCAGCACCCTTGAACACATTTTTAATCAACGAAACTTCGCTTTCCTTAAAGGCATCTTTATCGACAAAAACTAGATCTTGATTTCCAACAATAAGGGTTAATTCCTGAATTTTTGCTTTTTCTGCTGAAACCCAAATTAAAATTCGATCCCACATCTGGTCAAATTGCTGCAATACAACCCAGCCTGATTCCCAAGTTGGCTCATTATTTCTTCGCGCCAAACGCCATCGAGAAAGTTGGCCCCAACTAAGCTCATCAATCTTTAAAAATTTTGGACTCCAATTGGCTACCTCGGTAGTTTGTTGAAATTCAGATTTATCCAAGCGTGTTAGCAGTATTTTCATAATTTACTAATACCATTAAGGGGCGTCGAGCTTGTCCAAAACTCCATTTACAAAACTAGCACTTTTTGGATTTCCAAATTTTTTGGCAATTTCTATGGCTTCGTTTATCACAACCGCTTTATCGGCAGGGTCCGGGCCAGTATAAAAAAGCATTTCATAAATTGCCACTCGGAGCAAAGCCAAATCTACTTTTTCAACCCGTTCCAGCTTCCAATTCTCTAATTTTTTTTCAAGTAGAGCATCAATTTGCGGAAAATGGGTTGCAACCCCACGAATAAGTCTTTCAAAGAACTCGCGATTGTCATCGGCGGAGCGGGCTTGCTCGGACCAAAATCTATCTATAGCCTTTGGATCGGTCATGGATTGTGCGTCAAGAGTCCACTGGTAACTCATTTGTACAGCTAGTTCTCTGCTTCTATGTCTCGATCCCAATTTAGTTAGTCCTTCTTTGTTAATAGCCAGAGTGACAAAGCAGCTTGAGCCGCTTCGCGGCCCTTCCCTGTTCGTGCCATAGCTTCTTGAATATTATTCACTGTTAAAACGCCAAAGCCAAGGGCTCTATTTTTTTCGAGCTGAACCTGAGTCAATCCGTTGGAAACAGCGCTGCATACAAAATCAAAATGTGGAGTTTCTCCCTTAATGACGCATCCTAATGCAATGACAATATCTGCTTCAGATTTCATACCTGAAAGTTTTCCATCAAAGGCAAGTTTTGCGGCTAATGGCATCTCGAAACTTCCAGGAACTTGAAATTCTAGATAATTAATGTGGCGTTTCCAGTCTTCCCTTAGAAGGTCGCTAAAAAACTTATTTAAGGACTCTTTGAGCCCATTAATGACTTCGGGATACCACAAGGTAGATAACACAACTATTCTAGGCTTTAGATCGAAACATGCAGTGGCAACATTTGCAGAATCCCAGCCTTGAGGCCAACGGCCCGCAACATGTTTGGCTTCTGTAAGACTCATAATGATTTTCCTTGGGTATTTTCCGGAATTCCAATTGTCCTCACAAGTTCTAATCCAAATCCTTCCAATCCAACCAAAGTTTTTGGATGATTGGTAATGATCTCCATTTTTTGAACACCAAGTCTGCGAAGAATTTGCGCTCCTATTCCGTATTGCCTGAACGATCTAGAATTTTGGCCATCAGAAGATGAAGGAAGTTGGCTCTCAGAGTCCGTTCCAATTTTGGGACTAGATTTTCTAAGGACGACCATCACGCCTGATTCAGCTTTTGCCAACAGCTTCAACGATTGCCTGAGTGGATTGAGTGACGATTCAAGAGTCAATGGTAGGATCCAGTCTTTCATGGGATCTTCATTAACGACTCGAACTCGCATAACTTCCGAGGGAGACTTTTGGTTATACCCAATTCTCCAAGCCCAATGTTCGCAACCATCCAGTACTGATTCGAAGGTAAAAAACTCGATTTTTTTTCCGTCGAAATTACCTAAATCATGTCGGCTACTTTCACTCAAGAGGGACTCATCCTTTTGAAGACGATATAAAATCAAATCTGCAATGCTCATGATTGGAATATTGAATTCATCGGCAAACGCTTTGAGTTCGTTTTCTCTGGCCATGGTGCCATCTTGTTGTAAAATTTCACAAATGACGGCAGCAGGTTTTAATCCTGCCAATTTAGAAAGGTCCACCGATCCTTCCGTATGACCAGCCCTTACTAACACTCCACCTTCTTGCGCTCTCAAAGGAAAGACATGACCTGGGACGACGATGTCGTCACGAGTTGTACTTTCTTTTATAGCCGTCTGAATTGTGAAGGCTCTATCTTGAGCAGAAATCCCAGTGGTAATACCTTTTTTTGATCCAATGGATAAGGTGAACGCTGTTCCCAGTTTCGATTCATTTTGTCTGACCATGGGAGGTAAATCTAAACGATCCACAATATGGCCAGCCATGGGCAAACAAATAAGGCCACGACCATGCTGTGCCATAAAATTAATAGTCTCTGGCGTCGCAAATTGCGCAGCTAAAACAAGATCACCTTCGTTTTCACGATCGGCATCATCTGTAAGGATGACAAATTTTCCTGAGCGCATGGCCTCAAGCGCGCGCTCAACTCTTTTTACAAAATCTTTAGGCATTTGTTCCCTTCCAATATTCGGCGTATCGCGCTGCTTGCTTGGCCATCATGTCAGCCTCAATATTTACGAGATCACCAAGTTTTAAATTTAAAAAATGCGTTAGCTCTAGGGTGTGTGGAATAAGGGTAACAGAAAAATCTGTTTTGTGTTTCGTGTCCTTGAGTTCATTTACGGTCAAACTAACACCATTAACAGCTATGGAACCTTTTTTTACAAGGAATGGAGCTACTTCGTTACGGCCCTTTCCTTCTAGAGAAAAAACCAAAGTTAAAATATCTTGTTGGGGAATGATCTGCGAAACAACTGCTGTAGCGTCGACATGCCCAGAAACCATGTGTCCGCCCAGAGGGTCGCCTAATTTCAATGCAGGCTCCAAATGGAGTTTGTCACCAAACTTAAGATTTTCGAAGCTACTAACGGCCATCGTCTCTGGACCGAGATCGAAACGAAGTAGTGTCGATCCGCCTGGCAATACTGATTTTTCAACCAAAGTTAAACAAACGCCATTGTTGGCAATTGAGTCCCCAATTTTCCAAGCTGATGCATCAAGCTGTGTGCGTACTATCAGAATAAAAAAATCGCCTTCGCTGCTTTTTTCAAAGCTCTCAACAATAGCCGATTCCTGAATAATTCCTGTGAACATTTCCTCTAGGGGTCTAGCACGGACAGGCTGCCAAGCTCAATTTGTTTCAGGCCTTGCTGGGATATCAAATAGAAATAACTTCAGTAACTTCGGGAATCGCTTCTTTGAGCCTGTTTTCGATACCCATTTTTAGAGTTGCTGTGGATGAAGGACAGCCCGCGCAGGCGCCTTTTAGTTCAAGAAATACGATTCCATCCTCAAAACGATCGAAAGTAATGTCTCCGCCGTCCATCGCGACAGCAGGCCTGACGTCATTATCTAAAATCTCAATGATTTTGGCTTCTATATCATTGCGAGCAACCTTATTTTCGCTCGATCCTTTGAATGCGTCTAAAAGGACAGCTTTTTCGCCAGATGCGAGGAATTTTTTAATAGTTTCAATAATTTGATCGTTCAATTCAGTTAGTCGGTCCTGGTCTCCAAGAGTGACCGTTACAAAGTTTTTTCCAACCATAACAGCTGAAACCCCGTCAAGCTCGAAGAGTCTTTCAGCTATTGGGGCCTTGCCCTTCGCCGAATTTGCATCACCAAAGTTCTTTGCACCGGCTAGCAAAAAAGTTGCCTCGGTAACGTATTTTAGGGTGTTAGGATTTGGTGTGAATTCAAGCTCGACCGAGTAATCTGAAGGATTCGCCATATTCTTCCATTGTTAAGGGCGTCGAGATGAATAATCAAGCTCCGTCTACGTGAGACTTTGATTTAGGGGCCAACCGCAGAATTCAAAAAATCAGAAGCGCTTTTTGAGGAACTTCATCGTCATGTCATTCATGATGACATACCAAGCGGGAATCCAAAACAGAGCCAAGAAGGTTCCGGCTAGAAGTCCCCACGCCAGCGATAGCGTCATTGGCATCAAGATACTATCTCTACCGCCTAGCCCATATGCTGTCGGAAAAAGCCCTGCCGCAGTCGTGAGTGTTGTCACCGTAATGGCCCTTAGGCGCATCGACGTTGCTTTAGCCACTTCCGCTTGCCAACGATCGTCGGGAACGTTTTTTGTTCGATCATCCAAAAAGCTGGTTAAAACAATAGAGGCATTAATCACAACACCAGCTAGACCGACCACTCCGATCATTGCAAAAAAGCTAAGAGGTTTATCGTGAATGGCAAAAGCCAAGCTAACCCCAATAAAACCCAGCACAAATGTGCTCAAAATCATCAAAGGACGAATAAAGGTTCCGTATAAAAACACCAAAATTGCAAAAATAACTAATATAGCAATGGCCATAGCACTTTTTAAAGAATCCAATGATTCTTTAGTGCTCTCTTGCTCGCCACCAAATGTCAAACTGACTCGAGGGTACAGGTCTGTTTTTTCTGCGGTCAGTTGTTTAACTTGATTGTTAAGAGCCACACTTGTGATCACTTCAGGATCAATATCTGCCGTAAGTGTAATGGCTCTATTGAAATTGTAATGTTTACGGTCATACGGGCCTTCAATCTTCTCAATTTTAGCAAAGTTCTTGAGTGGAATATGATAGCCACGTGAATCGGTGATGCGTGTATTCTCTAAGGACTCTAAAGAGCTTCTATCTGAATCTTGGTACCTCACGTTCAAATAAAAATCATCACCATCCAAATAAAGTTCAGAAACTGGGGAACCCTGAAAGGCAGCACGCAGGACACGTCCTACACTTTCTGCCGTTAAATTAAGACGTGCAAGTAAATCATAATCAAGTTTGATAGCGTATTCTTCACTCGCAGAAAACAAATCGGTTTCCACGTCAAAAACCCCTTTTATTTTTTTTACTTCAGCAACAGTCTCGTCTACAAAATTTTGAAGTTGAGCATCGGATCTAGATCGAAAAACCACATTGAGAGGTTTCCCGACAGGAGGTCCCTGAGCCAACGACTCAAATGATAACGTCTTAAGCTCACCTTTATCTATGCTTCTCAATTTTGTTAAAACTTCTCTTGAATCAAGTGTTTCGGCTACCTCTTTAGGAATTTGAATCTGCACCATTCCAACATTATCTGCGATTCGACTTTGGGGATCTCGATTGCCCGTAGACGCTCTACCGACCGAGTGAATTAAATGAGATATATTCTCTTTGCCAACAATTTCAAGAATTTCAGGTTCAAGTCGACTCGCTATCGAAGATGTTTCCTCAAGGCGAGTCCCCCTCTCGACGCTGTATCTGGCAACATAGGTTTCAACACTCTCTTTTGGAAACAATTCAAAGCGATTGAATTTTTTTGCGACAATTCCGCTAAACACCAATAAACAGAAAATCCCGAATACGGTCAAATATCTATGATGGATTGATTTCAAAACAATCTTTTCAAAAGATCGAATAAAGGGATCAAACCAACTTTCCTTTTCATCGAGCGGAACTCCCGGCTTCCCTCTAATGGTAAACTGCAAGCGCCCCGGAAGAAGAATAAAACTTTCAATAAGGCTTATAAATAGTGCAAGACTAACAATGATCGGAATCCATCGAATGAACTGTCCCATGATTCCTTTTGTGACCAACATTGGCAAGAACGCAGCAATGGTGGTGAGAGCAGTAGCGGTTATGGGCATCCAGAATTCATGTGCTGCCTGTAAGGCAGCCTCTTTGGGATTCATCCCTTCAAAGCGATGTCTGGAATAGTTCTCTGAAATTACAATTGAGTTATCGACGATCATTCCAAGAACGATCACCAAAGCGAGCATTGTGATATTATTAAAATTAGCTCCAAAAACTGGCATCAAGCCCAATGTTGCAAATACTGTAATTGGCATGCTCAAGCCGGAAAGGATTCCAGCCGATCCAGGCAGGAACAATAGAAGCGAAATCAACACCAAAACGAGTCCGCCAAAGGCATTAGCGATGACAATATTTAAACGAAACGCAACCTGCTCTGCTTCATCATTATAGACTGTGAGATCATAACCTTCTGGCAATCGCTTGGTCTTAAAATTTTCGAGGGCTACTTTTAAAGACTTAACTGTGCTTATCGAATCAGAATTTGCAGTCTTTGTAACACTTAATAGTGTTGCTGGAATGCCATTAAGTTTAGCAATCAATCTTGACTCTTCTTGAGAGTCGCGGGCAACAGCAATATCTTTAATTTTAACTGAGCGACCTGAAAAATTTGAGCGCACCACAATATTCATAGTGTCTTCAATAGATTTCACTCTTCCCTGGATACGTATGAGTTGCTTTTTTTTGCCTTGTTCTACATAGCCAGCAGGAGTGTTTCGATTACGGGCTTGAACTGATTTAAGAACTTCATCAACACCAATCTGCAAGCTATTCATTTTTTCGGCATTCAAATAAATATAATAGGCTCGTTCTTGATAGCCTCGAAAGCTAACTTTAGAAACTCCATCAACATCTTCTAAAACATCTTTTAGATCGTCAGCAAGTTGATCACGTTTACGATCATCATTTGAACCAGCAATTGCTAGATCAAGAATGGGAATTTCTTTGGCATTGGCCCTGGTCACAACAGGTTCGTCCAAAATAATTGGAGGCAAACTAACTTTTTGAACAGCTCTCTGGATGTCATCGGCCACCCTAGTGGTATTATAGCTATCCATTTCAATACGAACAGTGATTGTACTCTCACCGCTTTTAGAGACAGAAACTGCATCTTTGATGCCCTCAACCGTGCGAATCTCTTCTTCAATTTTATTTGTAACCTGCTCTTCGACTTCTTCAGGAGAGGCTCCTGGATAAAAGGTGGAAATGGTGACGGATGCAAAGTCAACAGGTGGTCTCGCCTCTCGATTGAGATTTTTTAACCCCATTATGCCACCAAAGATGGCGATTACTGAAAGAGTCAGGGTAAGTTTAGGATTGTTTACAAAATACTCAAAGATGCTTTTCATTTTTACTGCCTATCGGGGTGTAAAACTATTTTTAACGAGGTCTTGGACAATTGAGATAGCTCTGCGATGGAGCACCGTTGTCCCGGCAAAAGTCCATTGTTGAAAGGTGTCTTGAATCCAAAAGCAGATTCACCAAAAAAATTTGTTTCTATATAAAGAACAATTTCGTTTGCTAGGTTTTGTTTTATAAATTCTTGGGACAGGAAAGGTCCCGATTCGACTAAGACATGAAAAATATCATTTTATATAAATCCTCTAAAGCGTGACTTAACGAAGAAGAGTCCGTAATTCTAGTTTTCAGAGGATGATTCATCAAATTGGAATCAAGAGGAATAGAAAAGTTTTTGTCGCGAGTAAAAACAATCGGGATTGGCTGGTTTACAAACAGCTTATCTCCAGACATTCTAGCTGTCATTTTTGGATTATCATCAGTGATGGTTTGGGAGCTGCTAATAATAGCTTGAACTTGCGAACGCAAAACATGAGCATCGGCTCGAGCCGCTTCGGATGTTACCCAACGATCTTCGCCCTTCGCAGTTTTCCACCTGCCATCTATGGAGCTCGCTATTTTTAAAGTTACAAAAGGCCGTTTGTTGCGATGGGCCCAAAGCCACTCACGGTTGAGTTTTTCGGCCTCGACGGACATAATTCCCAGGGCGACTTCTATTCCCGCGGCTTCAAGCTTTTTAATACCCTCGCCGCTTACTTTTTCAAAAGGGTCGACACCTGCAATAAGAACTCTTTTAATTTTGGCTGCGATGATGGCATCGGTGCACGGAGGTGTTTTTCCATGGTGACAACACGGCTCGAGAGTGACGGCTAAGGTCGCGCCCTCCGTAGAGAGATTATTAGTTTTACAAAGCTTCAACAACCGAAGTTCAGCATGATCACTTCCTGCAAGCGCATGAAATGAACTTAATTCTTCGCCGTTCTCGCAAATGATGGCAGCGCCGACACGAGGGTTTGGATAAACATCGCGGCTAGCTACCTGCTGAGCTTCATCAATTGCAATGCTCATTAGAGCCAAATCAGAAATTCGTGACATAAATTTTAAGCGTCAGTTACTTTGGTTTCGACAGATCGATTGATTTTTTTGCTCTCTTCATCGACCAGCAATTCTTTCATGCCGGAAAGCATTTCTTCTACATCTCGAAAGCGTTTATAGACACTCGCATATCGAATATAAGCGATCTCATCAATGGTTCTAAGAGCGGCCATCACCTTTTCTCCCAGGTCCTTAGTCTTTACAAATTCTTGTCCACTTTGAAGAACATCCCATTCAATCTGCGCAAGAGCTTTGTCGAGCTGCCCAGAAGCAACCGGTCTTTTACCACATGATACGGCCATAGCAGATCTCAACTTTTCTCTATCAAACGGCTCATAAGTATTATTACGTTTTTTAACGAGCGGCATTTCAATATCAACACGCTCTAGGGTCTTCCAACGCTTACTGCATTTTCCACACTCACGACGTCTACGGATGCTTTGTCCATCAGTTCCAGAACGCGAATCCAAAACTTTTAACTCTTCTGATCCACAATATGGGCATTGCATCGATTAACCCCTTTCCCCTGCGTAAATGGGAAATTTGGAGCAAAGAAATTCTACTTTTGTCGCAATTTTTTTCAATTCGTCTTCATTACTTCTATTTACAAGGGCAGCATCAATAAGTTGAGCAATCTCCTTCATTTCCCTAACACCCATCATTCTAGTCGTAACAGCTGCGCTTCCTAGCCTTACACCGCTGGTTACAAAAGGCGACCGAGTATCATAGGGAATGGTATTCCTATTGGCGTTGATGTGAGCTTTATCTAAAGCCTCTTGCGCTTCTTTTCCCGTAATGTCTTTGTTTGTCAGGTCTACAATAAAGACATGATTGTCTGTCCCGCCACTCACAATTCTATAGCCTAGAGAAACAAGTTCATTCGCCATGGCTTTAGAATTTTCAACAACAGCCGATGCATAGTGTTTAAATTCAGGTTCAAGTGCCTCTTTAAACATAATGGCTTTTGCGGCAATCACGTGCATAAGAGGCCCTCCCTGCAGCCCAGGGAAAACAGCTGAATCAATTTTTTTTGCAAAATCAGGATGACACATGATCATTCCAGATCTTGGTCCACGTAATGTTTTATGAGTGGTAGATGTCACGATATGAGCGTGAGGGAATGGCGACGGATGAACGCCCCCTGCAACAAGCCCACTGATATGGGCCATATCAACCATCAAAATGGCGCCAACCTCGTCGGCAATGCTTCTAAAGGCTGCGAAATCAATGATTCTAGAATAAGCCGAGTATCCGGCAATTATGAGTTTTGGTTTATGTTCCAATGCCAAGGCTCGGATTTCATCCATATCAAAACGTTCAGTTTCTTTATTGACGGTGTAAGGAATAGGTTTGAACCATTTACCAGATAAATTTACGGCTGAACCATGAGTGAGATGCCCACCCTGATCTAACGAGGCCGCGAGGTAAGTATCACCAGGCTCAAGAAATGCTAAAAAGACAGCTTGATTAGCTTGAGCTCCACTATGCGATTGAACGTTTAGGTGCGGAACAAAATCACCCACTCTAAAAAGTTCGGCTCCACGTGTTCGAGCTAAGTTTTCTACGACATCTACATTTTCACAACCGCCGTAATAGCGTTTACCAGGATAGCCTTCGGCATACTTATTTGTGAGGACCGATCCCATCGCCTGTATGACCGCTCGACTTGTGTAATTTTCGCTAGCAATGAGTTCTAGGTGATCTCGTTGCCTGTTGTATTCTGCTTCCATCGAGGCCAATACTTCTGGATCTTTTTCTTCGATGCTTTCCTGAAAATGTCGATTCATAATCACTTCCTCATTAACCTAATTGTCCAAACCTTTATTGCCCAAGCATCTCCACGCGATCAGCATGGCGACCTCCAACAAATTTACTATCGAGCCAAATTTTAATACTCGCCTTGGCTTCTTCGATGCTCATAAAGCGTGCAGGTAGACAAAGAACATTGGCATTGTTGTGCTCGCGAGCCAGTTTAGCAACTTCAGGAGTCCAAACCAAAGCAGCACGAATTTTCGGGAATCTATTGGCGGCTATACTGACACCGATTCCAGAACCACAAATCAAAACTCCGCAGGGATTCGAAAGATCTTTGCCCGAAGAAATGACGGTTTCAGAAAATTGTTTTGCAATTTTTGGATAATGAACCGAATCAAGAGAATGTGTTCCTAGATCTACAAATCTAAGTCCGAGCTCTTCGGCAGAAGCCTTCAAGGCTTCTTTAAGTTCAAATCCCGCGTGGTCTGTTGCTAGATAAAGTTCCACGCCTTGGGGTCTATCAGGGAATTTTGGAGGTGTCTTTGGGAATTCAAATAATGCAACGGGTCACGTCGTCGATGCGTCGGAAACTCGAGACGATTCAACGCTACGCGCACAATATTCATCTGATTCTTAGTCCTTGTTTCACTCAAAGTTAGGAATCCTTTACAATGAGACCGAATGAAAATTGCTTTTATACACAATCTCCAACGATCTAAAAATGAAGATGAAGCAGAGTTTGATACTCCAGAAGTCATCGATGCCATTGCATCGGCCTTAAGAAGTGGTCAACATGAAGTCCAGCCAATTGAAATGACCCGAGATGGGATGTGGATCGAAGAGTTAGTTCGAAGTAAATGCGATATGGCTTTTAATACCGCAGAGGGTTTTACAGGAGTCGGCAGAGAAAGCTACGCCCCCGTGGTTCTAGAGCAAACAAAAATTCCTTATGTTGGAAGTGGGCCCTACCCGTGCTTTTTAACTTTAGATAAATTTTTAACCAAGCAAGTTGTCGCTCGCCATGGAGTTAAAGTAGCTGCAGGTTTTTTTATTACGAGCGTCGATGAACTGGAAACAATTAAGGGCGAGCTCTTTTACCCACTTTTCGTAAAACCAAATTTTGAAGGATCCAGCAAAGGTATTACCAAAGATTCTATTTGCAACAATTTTGAAGCCCTAAAGTCTCAGAGTAATAAATTGCTCCAATCTTACCCAGACGGTTTGATCATTGAAGCCTATATCGAAGGTCGAGATATCACGGTTCCTTATGTCGCAGGCGTTGGTGATCATGGAGTACTAGAACCTGTTGAATATGTGTTATCTAGTGAGGCCGCTGTTGCTGCGTCGCAATCCGGGGGAGATTGGATCTACGATTACGATCTAAAAAATAAGTTGGACGCTCAGGTTAGCGTGCGTTGCCCCGCCGAACTAAGCAATGTCGAAAGTGCGACCATAAAACAAGCCATGTCTAAAACGGTTTATGCTCTTGGAGTCTTGGATATGGCAAGAGCGGATTTTAGAGTGACTCCTAGTGGAGAAGTCTTTTTTTTAGAACTCAATGCGCTGCCTAGCCTTCAGCCAGGGGCGGGATTATTCGAAGCCTCCAAGCAATTTGGTCTTAATTACGAGCAAACGCTCTTAAAAATTATTGAAGCCGCGCAACATCGATTGAAAATCGGAACCCAGCGCAAATGGCCTTTGCGTTCTATCAGAAAAACTAAGCCGAATATTGCCCTCGTTTATAACTTGAAGCGCAAACAACATGAAGACCAAGACTATGAATCAGAGGCTGAATTCGATTCTCCAACAACTTTAAATGCCATTCAAGAAGCCATACAATTGGCAGGCTTTACGGTTACTCCAGTGGAAGCGAGTAAAAATTTAAGCCTTGATCTTCAAAAATCGAATATAGATGTTGTCTTTAATATTGCAGAAGGCTCTCAGCAGCGAAGTCGCGAAGCACAAGTCCCAGCCATCTGTGACTTATTAGGAATTGAACATACAGGTAGTGATGCTACTTGCTTAGCGGTAACTCTCGATAAATCATTAACAAATAAGCTTTTAGAATCTGAAGGCATTCGGACGCCAAAAAGTTATATTATCGACGGAAAAAACACCAAAAAAGTGCCCGTAGACTTTCCCTTAATTGTAAAACCTAATTTAGAAGGCACCTCTAAAGGAATTTATTCGGATTCAGTCGTTCATAACGAGGAAGAGTTACAAAAAATCATTACGAGACTTCAGAAAAAAGGCTTTAAACATATTCTTGTTCAAGAATACGTACAGGGCCGAGAAATGACAGTGGGCATCTTAGGCCAAGAACGAATTACCGTTTTAAAACCACTTGAGATTGCCTTTAAAAAAGAAGCGGGAGAGTTTCCTGTTTATTCTTTTGAAATCAAACAACTCGACCAGCAATTAGATAATGAATTTATGCAAATGCAATGCCCAGCAGAGCTAACCGCAAAGGAGTGGTCTCGCATCAAGAAATTTGCCCTGAGTTGCTTTAAGGCCTTGGGTTGCCGAGACGTTGGACGCTTAGACTTTAGGCTAAATGTAGAGGGTGAGCCCATATTTATTGAGATCAATCCT
Organism: Bdellovibrionota bacterium; assembly: GCA_041750195.1. Classification (GTDB taxonomy): domain Bacteria; phylum Bdellovibrionota; class UBA2428; order UBA2428; family UBA2428; genus JBGSZX01. Next base: position 27,877 of record JBGSZX010000037.1, read on the forward strand.
TTACCGGGGCTTTCGCCTGGCATTAGTGACCTTACAATCATGGCTGAAAAACAGGGCATCCCTTATTCTGAGCTTATTCGGAAAATCTTAGCACCGGCTGTTCGAAGATGGCGACAAAAAGAATTTCCCAAAAAGGTCAAATTGAACGAGATTTCAAATGTCTAATAGAAAACTTATAGATGTTTATCATGAAAGATCAAAGTTTAGAAAAAGATTGCGCGATGTTGGAATCAGCATTGGCAAACTTCCTCCCGGTCCGTTAAATGCGATTACCGATGTTGCAGGTGTAAAAGTTGGACACAAAACTCTCATTGATGGCACGGGGAAAAGAAAACCAGGTACTGGTCCCATTCGAACAGGAGTCACCACCATTCTTCCTAGCCCTAATATTTTCGAAGAGAAACTTATCGGCGGCGGCTTTATTCTTAATGGTGCAGGAGAAATGTCTGGGATGATTCAGCTGAATGAGTGGGGATTACTAGAAACGCCCATTGCACTTACAAATACTATGAGCGTTGGCGCTGTTAGCGACGGCATTGCCGAGTGGATGACTTCAAAATTTAGCGATCTTCAAAAGGGAAAACAGGTTATCATTCCCGTCGTTGGAGAATGTGACGATAGTTTTCTAAATGATTCAGCCGGACTACATGTTCGAAAAAAACATGTCATCGAAGCCCTGGATTCCATGAAAGATGGAGAAGTTCAAGAAGGGGCTGTCGGCGCAGGCACCGGGATGATTTGCTGTGATTTAAAAAGTGGCATCGGTACTTCTTCTAGAATTATGAGAATTGATTCTAGAGATTTTATTTTGGGCTGTATGGTACTTAGCAATTTTGGTGAAATTGAAGACCTTAGGGTTGATGGCGTCCCGGTCGGAATTCGCCTTGAAGAAGAATTGTTAGGCTTCTCAAAGCGACGCGAAAACTATGGCTCTATCATTGTTGTCCTGGCGACCGATTTGCCAGTAAGTTCTGTTCAAATTCAAAGAATATGCAAACGCGCCTCTTTAGGAATTGGTCGTGTGGGTTCTTATGCTGCGCACGGAAGCGGAGAAATTATCATTGGTTTTTCTACCGCCAACACAATAAAGCCGAAAAAAAATCAAGCCTTTTATCATGCGGAACTTCTACATGATTCGGCAATCAATATTGCCTACCAGGCGGCAGTTGAAGTTACAGAAGAAGCTATCTTGAATTCGTTGACGGCAGCGGTTGAAATGGAAGGCATTGAAGGCAACAGAGCCCCTGCACTCCCGCTAGAAAGATTACAAGAACTTTACGCGAATGCTAGAGATTAAGATCCTAGGAATTAGGCGCAAATCAGACTTAAACTTTTTTAAAAACCAAACTTGCGTTGGTTCCACCAAAGCCAAAGCTATTGGAAAGGACATATTCCAATTTAGTTTTCACAGCCTCGTTCGGCGTATAGTTTAAAGGGCATGATTCATCCTGATTATCGAGATTGATGGTTGGAGAAACAATTTGGTGCTTCAGGTAAAGGGTACAAAACAATCCCTCTAAAGCTCCAGCACCACCCAATAAATGACCCGTCATTGATTTTGAAGACGTACAATGAAGTTTTTTCGCATGATCCCCAAAAACCCTAATAAGACCTTGAGATTCGGCCGGATCGCCTGCGGGTGTTGATGTTCCGTGCATATTGATGGCATCAATTTGAGTGACATCTAATCCAGCATCTTGCAATGCAAGTTGAATACAGGCGGCAGCACCTTCTCCGCCTTCGCTAGGACTTGTCATGTGAAAGGCATCAGAATTAGCGGCATAACCAACCAATTCTCCAAGAATCGTCGCTCCACGTTTTTCGGCACTCTCTAGAGATTCCAAAATAACAACAGCACCGCCCTCACCCATAACAAATCCATCGCGGTCTTTATCGAAAGGACGAGATGCTTTCTCTGGATCATCATTGCGAGTTGAAAGTGCCTTCATGGCCGCAAATCCCTGCAGGCCCAATCTACTAAGGGCAGCTTCCGATCCGCCAGCGACACAAATATCGCAATCGCCTCTTTCAATGAGCCGAGCCGCCTCGCCTATGGCGTGAGCCGAAGACGAACAAGCAGAAGCAATTGAATAATTGGGACCTTTGTATCCAAAACGAATGCTCACTTGACCAGCAAGCATGTTGGGAATGACTTGAGGAATAAAAAAGGGCGAGACACGCTTTCCATTAACAAAGCTACCGTGCTGCTCTTCAATTCCAGGCAGACCACCCATTCCCGAAGCTAACAAAACTCCAACTCTAGTTTTATCTATTTCCGATTTTTCAATGCCAGAATTTTCGATGGCCATGCATGCCGCCGAAAATCCCAAATGAATGAAGCGATCCATCCGTCGTAGATCTTTTTTTGGAATAAATGTCGTGGGGTCAAAATTTTTAACTTCACAGCCAAATCGAACATCCAAATCCGAAACATCGTAGGCCGTCACATTGGCGGCACCAGATTTACCAGCAATCAGATTATTCCAAGTGTCGTCAACGTTGTGCCCCAAAGGATTAACGGTGCCGGCTCCTGTGATTACAATTCGTTTGCCAGAATTTGCAAGCGTTCGTTTGCTCATCAATCAACCCTACTTAAAAGAAGTATATCAAAGACCTAAAAAATTAGGCTTTTGCTTTTGCTTTGACGTAATTGATAACGTCACCAACACATTTAATTTTTTCAGCATCTTCATCTGGAATTTCTAGATCGAATTCTTCTTCCATTGTCATAACAAGCTCGACAATATCAAGGCTATCCGCACCCAAATCATCAATGAATGAAGCTTCTGGATTTACGCTATCCGCAGGAACATTTAGTTGCTCAACAATGATATCTTTCACTTTATCTTCAACTTGTGCCATTTTTTAATTTCCTTCTTCTTTACACTTTAGGGTAGTGACCTAAAGTGTTTGTTAACTGTTTTATTCAATTACCTAGATTTACTTTCTAAATCTACATCTCTACATATACAATCCACCGTTGACACTCAGCACCTGACCGGTGACGTATTGTGACAAAGGTGACAATAGGTATTTTGTAGCATAGGCGATATCATCCACGCTACCGAGGCAAGACATTGGAATCTCACCAGTTATTTTGCCTTTTTGCTCTTCAGTGAGGGACTGTGTCATTTCGGTATCAATAAACCCGGGAGCAATGGCGTTAACTCGTAATTTTCGGCTCGCGAACTCCTTTGCAAGTGACTTAGTCATTCCAATCAATCCGGCCTTAGAAGCCGAATAAGGAACCTGTCCGGCATTGCCCATTAAACCTACCACCGAACTCATATTGACGATGGAAGCTCCATCTTTGTTCTTCATCAAAGGGCGTAAAGCGAACTTTGAGAGCATAAAAGCGCCCTTTAGGTTCACATTCATCAGCTGATCCCAATCTTCGCTTTTATAACGCAAGGTTAATTGGTCGATAGCTACGCCAGCATTATTAACGAGTCCGTAGAGCCCGCCAAATTCCGATACCATTGTATCAACGGCCGCTTTACATTGATCTTCGTCAGCAACATTCAAAGCCAAAGCTTTAGCTTTGCCACCTAGCTCTTCGATTTCCTTACATAATGCATGTGCTTTTGCTTCGCCATTGGCTGATCCAGAATACGTTACTCCAATGCAGGCTCCCGCTTTAGCGAGCCCTAGAGCGATGCCGTATCCAATGCCTCGATTCGAGCCAGTAACGAGAATGCTTTTGTTTTCGAGCCCCCAAAGGGCCTCAGAAATTTTGTTTGCCATTTTTAAAATCCTCAACTCTATCAATTTTAAACGGATTGAATTTTCGATCCCCGGAGCTCATTCGCTTTGCCATGCCTGAGAGCACCGCTCCAGGACCAATCTCTATAAATTTTTCAATGCCATGATCTAAGGCAAACTTCATACTTTGAGACCATTTTACAGAATGATCGATTTGTTCAATGAGTTTTTGAGCGACATCAGAATGCTTGGCATTCAAAGAGTACATTTGAGCATCAACATTGCAAATATATGAATGTTCACTTGCTTTCCATGAAGCATTCTTTAAGTCATCAGCCAATCCAAGTGCAGCCGGTTTCATAAGAGCACAGTGAAAGGGCGCACTCACGTTGAGTGGCACAGCTTTTCGAACGCTAAATTCTTCGCCTTTAGATAACTCCATAGCTAGCTCTACCCCTTTGCTCTCGCCTGAGATCACAATTTGTTCGGGGGTATTATAATTTGCGACGGAGACAAAGGAACGGCTTTCGCTTGAGGCCATTTCGCAAAGTCGATCGCTCAAAGCTTCCCCATTTGAACCTGGCTTAAAAATAAGCGCTGCCATTTTACCTTTGCCAGCAGGAACGGCCTCTTGCATAAGACGGCCTCTTTTTTGAACAAGTTTCGCGGCTTCTCCTAAATTAAGAACTCCAGCACAAACAAGCGCCGAGTATTCACCTAGCGAATGTCCCGCATAGCAAGCTGACTTTTCAATTTCTAGTGAGCGAAAAATCGCTACTGTCGTAGTCAATATAGCGGGTTGAGTGATTTGAGTTTGAGCAAGATCAGAATCGCTTCCCTCAAAGCAAAGTTTTTTTAGATTGAGCCCCGTATGATCAGAAGCTTCCTCGAAGGCCATCTTGGCTGCATTAAAGTTTTCAAACCAATCTTTGCCCATTCCCGAATATTGGGAGCCTTGTCCTGGAAAAGCAAAAAGTTTAGACATCATCAATCTACCAGCGAATTAACATGGAACCCCAGGTGTATCCGCCTCCAAATGTGGTTACCAAAATAAGATCACCTTTTTGAACCAACCCTTTTTCATCCATTTCAGATAAACAGATTGGAATTGTTCCAGCAGAGGTGTTTCCCCATTCATTTACATTTATAAAAGTTCTCTCTAACGGGAAATTTAGCATTTCAGCAACTTTTTCAATAATACGAATATTCGCTTGGTGTGGAACAAACCACTTAATGTCTGCCGGATTTACATTGTATTCTTTTAAAATATCTAAAGAACATTGTGTCATGCATTTGCTGGCCCACTTAAATACTTCGCGGCCATTCATGGTTATGACACCTTTTTTCTTACCATCAACTTCGATGTCCACAGTAGCTAATGATTTTTCAACATCGAGGGCGGCATAAACCCGTGATCCAACAATGCAGCTATCGCCAGCATTGGGATCAGCAAGAGTAGCTGAAACAACGGCTGCACCTGCGCCATCTCCGAACAACACACAGGTGGTGCGATCGTTCCAATCCAATATTCGTTGGAAAACATCCCCGCCGATACACAATATATTTTTTTGAGAACCAGATTTAATAAGCGCATCAGCCAAATGCAAAGTGTACATAAAGCCAGAACATGCAGCATTCACGTCCAGAGCCGCGGCATTGCTAAGTCCAAGAGCATATTTAATTCGACTAGCTTCGATTGGCATCCATGACTCTGGAGTCGCAGTCGCACACAATACAAAGTCTATGTCTTCAGGTTTTAGGCCACTATTTTTGAGAGCTTTTTGGGCGCCTTCAATTGCAATCTCAGTTAGGGTCTGGCCATTTTCGAGATCAACGAATTTTCGGCTTTCGATGCCGGTGCGAGTTCGAATCCATTCGTCACTAGTATCCACAAATTTCGCGAGGTCGTCGTTTGAAACGTTTCGAGAAGGAATTCCGTGCCCAGTACCTATGATTTTTGATCGAATTGTTTTACTCATAAAATTTTAAATACAAAAAGAGTTTTTTGGGACTTCGACAAACTCAAAAAACTCTTAAAATAAAATTAAGCGTCTTTAGTTGCAGACTCAGCTTTTTTCTCTTCTTTAGTCTGAAAAATCTTTTTGCCTTTGTACCATCCAGAAGGAGATACTCTATGAGGAGAAACAACTTCTCCAGTTTCCTTGCAAACAGTCCAACCTTTAGGAACCAAAAAGAAGTGAGCACGACCTTGTCCACGACGTGATCTAGAGCGTTTTGATTTTTGAACAGCCATTACTAATTTCCTCGTACTTTCCTATTACGACTCGCCTTGTTTTAACGTAGCAAGCTTCGAAAACGCAGACTTTGCACCGAAACCATCTTCTTGTCCAGCAGGAATTGAGTGAATTTCATCGCAAATATGAGTATTTCCTTGGAAATCGGCCTCGGGAACTTCCGCAAAAGGCTCAAGCATGATGAGTTGCTCAGCCAACGGGCCCCTAAGATCAAATTCCGGATGGGCGACAAAGATCAAATCGGGGTCTCCGGAATCTACTTCGTCGCTTTCTAGTTTGGTAACTAGCTTTAAATACAGGTGAAATGAACTCTCTCGCTGAACTTTCATTGTCTCAGTACAACGAGCACAACAGACGGGGACGATGGCCTTAAGATTTCCAGAAATGCTAAAATCTTCGCCCCCCGCTAGCTTAGAGACATCAAGTGACACTTCAAATGTCGAGGCTTCCTGCCATTTTTCGGCGGACATCCCGACAATTTCTTCATGGGGAGCTGCGAGTAAAAGAACATCCTTGAACCAATCGGTTTCGGGTCCCAAATCGTAGTGAACGACTTCGTTTCCTACATTAAACAAAAATATTTTGCCATTGCGCAGCATAGCACCCTCCTAGCGGATCTATGCAATCGCGTCAAAGCACTTTTTGCCTGTACTAGAGATTAGCGTCTGATTCTGCGCCCATCTCAGGACGATAGGCGGCCTCTCCATTGACGACTAAATCAATGCTCGCATAGCCTTCTTGTAAGAGAGTAAACATCACACGTTTGACGTATAAAAATTCTATACCTTTATCGGCTTGAATGATGACCTCACCTGGGAAAGGAACACCCGCGTTGGCTTCTTCAAAAAAGTTTTTAAAGATTTTAAGCTGCGAGCGCATTCTGGGTAGAGCCCAATCTGCCTCTTCAATTTTTTCTTCAATGTCTTTGTTATCGCCTACAGTGGCGCCTTCAAGGATCACGCCCTTTTCAGTGACAGTAACAATCGGCGAACGCTTAAGAACATAGCCGTGCGATGCTTTGGGCAACTTAATATCTTTGTTCACCAATAAGATCTGGCCCGTCGCCGAAAAGGTGCTCACCAAGAACAAAATGATAACGCTAAAAACGTCAATCAAAGAAGTCAGGTTAAGCTCGGCAGAAAGCTTTCTTCCACCTATCGGCCCCAACATACGATCTCGAAAAGAAGGAAGATCAAATTTTGATCGTAAATGGTATTCGGGTTTAACAATTCCCATTACATGGCTCCCAAAATGATAAGCTGATCAAAATTAACTGCCAAGAACTGATCGACAGTCCCAATGAGGTCTTCGTAGATAGCTTTGTCTGAAACTTCCACAACGACTTCTCGTTTGTCGAGACCTCGACTCTCGCGAGCTTCCTTAGCAAATTCGGCAATTGCTTCAAAGTTATTGGCGACAGCTTCTTCGCGAGAAATTCGCTTTGAGCGACCTTTGTCAAAAAGCACCATGCTAGTGGGCTCTATTGTAACTTTGAGCTCGGCTTGAATTCTTTTAGCAGCTGCAGTCCCTGAGGGCATTTCAACTTTTTTCTGATCTGTCGAACCCAATTGAATCGGAACGGCAGAAAGCTGATCCCACACAGCTGTTGCTAGTAAGAAAATAATCAATGTTGAAAAGAGATCGATGAACGGCACCAAATTCAGATTGTCCACGATGTCTCTACGTTTTCTGGCCATTATAAAACCTCGCCCTTCCCCAATTACTTAATGGGGAATTTATCTCGGTTTTGAATGATGAGGTTCAAAGTTGCCACACTGACTTCATGAATATCATCAAGAATTTTTTGTGTTTTTGCAGATAGCAATGCGTAAGCAAGCAGAGCAGGAATCGCAACAATGAGCCCCATGGCTGTCCCATGCATAGCTTGCGCAACACCGAAAGCTAGAATTGATGCTTTAGCCGCAGGATCGACGCCCGAAACGGCCTGGAAACTAATGATCAATCCCACAATAGTGGAAAGGAGTCCCAATAGTGTTGAAATGTTTCCAAACAATGCAAGAAAGGGCGTTCTGCGTTCGATCACAGGAACTTCGCGCAAAGCTGACACATCCATTGCTGTTTGGATTTCCTCATCTTTGCCTTTGTTCATAACAGCAATGAGCCCTGCTTTAACAATGTTATTCAAAGGAGCACTACGATCATTACAATAATTTACCGCCGAGTTTAAATCACCTGCAACAATAGCACGTTGAACGTGTGCAAGAAATCCGCTTTTATTTACACTTGCCTTAAAATAAAGCACATACAAACGCTCTATAAAAATTACGAGGGAAAAAACTCCCATAATTAAAATAAGCCAAGTCCAAGGTGCACCCTGATTGAATGCTTCAATAATCCCGTCCATCGAAAAGACTTGCCCGGTGTTTACTCCAGATTGAATTAGAGCTGTGGTGGTTTCTTCCATGATGTTGCCTCCGTATAAACAACGATAATTTTAGGCTTTCCCAAATTTTAGGAAACAGCCAGCTTTAACAAATCGTTATCTAATATGAGTAGTTTACGAGACTTTCCCCAAAAAACCATTATTCAGGGAAGAGCTCGAATGATGCACTGAGCTGTAGTCGAGTTTCTAGGCCACCAGACTGAGGAAACGCTGAGGCTGAGATTCGGTAAACTCCTTGACCGGCGGCCTCAAGAAGCAAATTCCCCCAGAAAAGCCTACCCATTCTAAATTCGGCTAAGGGAGCCCAATTTACGCCAGAATTGGGATACCAACAGTGGCCCCCAGATAGTTGAGATCTCCAGCTGCCCGGATTCCATCTATACCGTAAATTTAAGCAGCGAACCGATTCGGATTCAAAACCCCATCTTTTATGCCCGACCTCTAGGCCAGCAAGCCAACCCTTTCCAGCTCCGGAACTCGACAGAAGAAAATCGGCACTCATCAAGGCGTCGCTTCTTTTTTCTGGAATCAAGCTCAGGGTTTGTAAGAATTGAAGTCCAAAGACAAATGACGTGCTTCCATAAAGAGCTCGTACTCCCGTCATGACAACACGAGTTGCCTGAGGATTCTCTACCGAACTTAATGAACCAAGTGATAGATAAAAATTTCTTTGCTTTTTAATAACGTCCAAACTTTCTAGTTCGGTCTGATAAATACGATTCATTTGCGCATGATCCGCAGAATCCACACGCCAAATAGATTGCGCCCCATCCAAAGCGATTAAATTGACATTCCACTGGCTCAAAAGAGAGTCGTGATCCAAACGTGTTCCTTCACAGGTAAAAGCACGCTTTTTAATTTGCACTCTTACAGGTGTTTTTTTTGAAAAATGAAAGGCCTCACAGACCACAGATTTTAATTCCAGATCTGCGACACATTGGAGGTCTCCCCCTTTGGCGACACGGCAACTTAATAATTTGGGATTACTGCCATCAATTCGATTCCACTGCAAATGTTCTTGAAAATCTCGCTCTGAATTTAAATCTTGGCAAAGGGCTGAGGACGAAATGAGAATAAGCAAAATGGCGACCAGCAAATTTAGGTCTATTGCCATCATCCCAAAATCTAAGCATTTTCCCAAACACTTCATCGCAAATAAAATTCCTTTATTTGAACTCTAACTTTTCTCAGTTTTATTTTGTAATCGTTTGTCGATGACCGCAATCAAGGCCATGTTAAATATCTCATTCACATCAGCATTCAATTGTAAGACATGAACTGGCTTAGCCATTCCCGTTAAAATAGGACCGACAACTTCGACATCACCCATCTTACCCATCAATTTATATGCAATATTTGCTGATGCCAAATTAGGGCATATTAAAATATTTGCGCCCCGATCTTTAAGTGGGGAGAAGGGATACCTGTCCTGTAATATTTTAGGAGATATAGCAATATCTGCATGAAGCTCTCCGTCGACCAATAAATCTGGATTTTTATTTTTCAAAATTTGAACGGCTTTTGAAACTTTTCTGGCATCGGGATGCCTGTTTGATCCAAAATTAGAAAAACTAAGCATCGCAATGCGAGGTTCAAATCCCAACTTTGCTGCCACAATAGCGGCATCAATCGCAATATCTGCGAGCTCTTCTGCAGTCGGATCAATATTTACGGTGGTGTCGGCTATAAAATAAACATCTTCTTTATGAAGAAGCATGTAGACGCCTGCAACCTTATGGTTATCCTTAGTCCCAATCACTTGAAGTGCAGGACGAATGGTCTCGGGATAACTTCGTGTCACGCCAGCCAAGCAAGCATCAGCTTTTCCGCTTTTAACGAGCATGGCACCAAAATACATTGGATCCTTTAGGTATTGAATGGCTAAGTCTGGAGTCATGCCTTTGCGTTTTCGCATTTCCCAAAAATCTACAGCAAAAGCATCGAGATCCTCAGAAAGTGAAGGACGAATGATTTCGACATCGGCGAGCGAATACAAATTCAATTCTTCGATCATGGGCCGAATTATCTTGGGATCGCCCAACAAGATTGGCTCAGCGATTCTTTCTTCCTTGATCAATGCGGCGGCTTGCAAAATTCTATCGTTAGCACCTTCTGGAAGAACCAAACGAACGATTGATTCGTTATGATTTTCGGATCGAAATCTGTCTTTTAAATCGCGCATCACCGAACGTGTACGGTTCAATAATTTTTCGAGCCTTGCTCGATATCCCTCAATGGACATACCAGGCAATTCACGTCGAGCGACGCCCTCTTTTACCGCTGCTTCGGCGACAGCAGGGGCCACCCACAACAAAACTCTTGGGTCAAAAGGTTTTGGAATAATATATTCCGGGCCAAATTTTATTGGTGATCCGCCATAGGCCTGAATCACACTCTCGGGAACGGGCTCCTTAGCTAACTCTGCAAGTGCTCTCGCGGCTGCTATTTTCATTCCTTCGGTTATGTTACGCGCTCGGACATCAAGAGCTCCTCTAAAAATAAAAGGGAAACCTAAAACATTGTTCACTTGATTTGGATAATCGGACCTACCAGTAGCAAAAATTAAATCATCACGAACGCTGATAGCATCTTCGTATGTAATTTCAGGATCTGGATTGGCTAAAGCAAAAATAATTGGATTCGCCGCCATAGTTTTCAAAGCAATTTTAGAGAGGGCACCACCAACGCTACAACCAACAAAAATATCAGCCCCAACAACCGCATCCTCAAGAGTCATAGGTACTTTAGCATGCCAAGATTTTTCAATCGCAAACTCCATTTTATAGGGGTTCATTTCTTCGTCCCGATCCTTACGAATAACGCCATTTCGATCGGTCATGATACAGTTTTCAATTTTTACGCCAAGAGTAATCCAAAAACGCGCAACGCTTATAGAGGCGGCGCCGCCTCCACAAAACACAACTTTAATTTTATCAATTTTTTTCCCGCCTACTTCAAGTGCGTTTAACAACGCGGCCCCACTAATGATAGCTGTTCCGTGTTGGTCATCATGGAACACGGGAATATTCATGCGTTCTTTTAAAACTTTTTCAATTTCAAAGCATTCAGGTGCTTTGATATCTTCAAGATTGATTCCGCCAAAAGTAGGTTCCAAGGCTTGTACAACCGAAATAAAATGTGCGGAATCCGTTGCATTGACTTCAATGTCCATGCCATCAATATCTGCAAACTTCTTAAATAAGACGGCTTTGCCTTCCATAACCGGTTTAGCGGCCAAAGGGCCAATATCACCTAAGCCAAGAACCGCAGTACCGTTGGTGATGACGCCAACCAAATTACCTTTGGCGGTATATTGATAAACATCATCTGGATTTTTAGCGATTTCTCTGCAAGGAGCAGCGACGCCTGGCGAATAAGCATAACTGAGATCTTGCTGAGTCACGAGCGGCTTTGAAGCGACGATTTCAATTTTCCCGAATCGCTTCTCGCCAGCCCCAGCAGGTCGGCTAGTCCCTCTATGGTATTCAAGAGCCGCACGGATCCGCTTTTGTTTTAACTTATCAAGTTTATCGTTTTTATCGTTATTTTCTTTCGACACAGTGACCGACATTAGAACGTCATGGGCCCAAAATGCAACTTGACGCAGCACTAAAAGCGCGACAATTTAGCCAAATATGGGTTTAGTATTTCCAGTTCATCCAGATCTTCGAGAAAGCAAGGGGAGCCGCCTTGTGCTTTCTAGTACAACTAAGAAATTTTCGGTGGGAGGAAGCTTCCTTTTTATCGGATTAGTGCTTGCGGCGATGTATTTGGCGGCAGCACCGCTGTTTGACATCATGTGGAAACAGGGCACTCTTTTTGATAGAGCGCTTACGGCCTTCTTTTATGCTCTGATCTTTTTATATCCCGTTGTGACGTTTCTTTGCTGGGGATTCAAGGAGACAGTCATTTTGAGTCAAAATGAAGATGGCAGCCTAAAAATTGATTCGACAAAAGCTATTGGTCCCATAAAATTTCAATCTAAATCGCACAAGATTCCTTCAATAAAAAATCTTATGATTAGCAACTGGAAAGGCAAAGTTAATATGGCCTCTATTGAGGCTCAGAGAACTGAGGCTCAGAGAACCGAGGCTCAGAGAACTGAAGCTCAGAAAAGTCAATCTCAGGAAAGTATGTTGAAAGGTCGCTACGCGACAAAAGGTCACTGGATTCTGCACTTAGATCATGACCCTAGTTGGGTCATAGAGAAACGTGCAAAAAAAGATGACATCGATTGGCTGAAGGCGCAGATTGACAGTTTTTTCTCTGCTTAAATTTAAACTAAATCAAATCTAAACTAATTTGCCTTAGTTTTTGAATCGATATTAGCAGCCATAATATGGGCCCATTGAGAGACTTCCATCGTCAACCACCTCGAAAATTCACCCTTTAAATTCTCCATGTTTTTTTGAAGTTCCAAAGAAATCTCGCGAAGTTTCGCCGCGTCCCCATTCTCGATTGAAGTTTTCAACTTATTCCAAAATAAATGCAAATTTTTTGAATCGCACTTCTTTAGGTAAGCTATAAAAGAATTGTTTAGTTCGGGCCACGCAACGCCCATATAAAACAAAGTATCTTGCATCATAGGAGAACATTCAGTCTCGGATTCAATTTGCTTCGGCGATGCCTTGCTTAATGTCGACTGCAACGCATCCAAATGCCCCGTGTGCACCATTACTGATCTTTGTCTTGCTTGCTCAATTTCAGAAGGAGTTACTGCATCGAAATGCCCAGCCTTTAAGGCCAAAGTATAAAGCTCAGGCAATTTATCTGGGCTAAGAGTTTGCTGAGGATTAAAAGTATCAGGCCAAAGACTTTCGTTGGTATCAAGCAAATAGAGCTCAAGCGGGCTAGGCAAAAACAATTGCGCGTTTGAAAAGGTTTTTGTACCCCCGTGCCTTAAATACATTTTGAGCTCAGGCGTCAAGTCATACCAAGAAAGGCTTCGGTTCAAAAGAAACCCGCCCACTGAGGCAAACAATAGAATCAATATAGCTATAATTTTCGAATACTTATGCTGTTTTAGGGCGCGGTAAAATTCATTCATCTTTTAAGGCCTTTTAAGGGGTGTGTTCCCCCATCATAGCTTAGAAGTGTCAACAATCCTACCAAGCTTCTTAGTTATTAAGACCAGCGAGAACGGGGATTGAACAGAAAAGGAAACGACAATGAAAATACACAAGATATTCAGCCTAGTTAACAAGAATTCAAGCCGTCTAATGCTTCTCGCTTTAGTGACTTTTGTCTCTAACGTGATGAGCTCAAATGTAGCCGTGGCTAACACATCATCCATGGGTAGATATCTGATTCAATACCGCTCTCCTTCTCTTATTCAAAAAGCATCTGAAGATTTAAAATTGGCCGTGCACGAAAGCTTGCTTTCTCGCTCTGCAAAGACTCATCAAACAGTAAGAGTTGCTGATTTTGACCTTAAGGTCGCTGCAGTATTGCCAAACACACGAATGATCGAAGTCATGGCAACCGCTGAACAAGCTGCAGAACTTAGCAATAGCAATGATGTCGCTTTTGTCGAAAAAGAATTTTTTATCCCTACTCCTGAACCTCTTGCAACAAATGACAACGGTGGAACCGGCGGATTACCCGATAGTGGCGACTTAGTTGACGAAGGTGAAATCACTTGGGGCTTAAAAGCCGTAAGAGCGGTTGAAGCTTGGGGCAAAGTCCGTACGAATCGCGAGATTATCGCAGGACGTGGATCTCGAGTCCTTGTTATTGATACCGGCATTGACCGAGACCATTTAGATATCAAATCTCGATTTGAAGCTGGTCGCAATTTTCTTTCAGCGCGGCCTACAGCCTTAATCGCATCAAAAATCTTAGGATTGATGAATCCAGGTTTAGAAGCTGGACTTAGTTCGGACGAAAATGACGGAGCTGAGGGCAATAGCTACGATTATTATGATGAAAATGGCCACGGAACTCACGTTTCTGGAACTATCTTAGGTGCGTACAATGGAGCTGGCGTTGCCGGAGTGGCACCTCTATCTCACCTGTTAATGGGTCGAGTTTGTGGAAAATTTGGTTGCTCGAGTGTAGGAATTGTTCGAGCTATTGAATATGGCGTAGAACAACATGTAGACGTGATCAATATGTCTTTAGGTGGTCCTACTCCTTCTCGTGCTGGAGCTGAAGCCGTTGCAGCTGCTGATGCCGCTAATGTGGTCGTTGTTTGTGCCTCAGGAAATGATGGACAAGGAACTGTTTCCTACCCTGCTGCATACCCAGAATCTTTTGCCGTAGGTGCCATTGACTCAACTCTGAACAAAGCTGTTTTTTCTAACTGGGGACCTGAGTTAGATATTGTTGGACCTGGCGTGGATATCAAGTCAAGCGTTCCAACTGGTAGTGGCCGTCAATCGGCGGTTAGCCTCATGGGCGCCGTTGATGCTGATGTTCGTTCAACAAGTTTTGTTGGATCTGCGGAGAACACAACTCCAGTCATTGCAGAACTAGTTCATGTTGGACTTGGGAAAGCAGAAGACTTCACCGGCCAAGATCTTAGCGGAAAATTTGCTTTGATCAGCAGAGGCGAAATTCCTTTTACTGAAAAAGTTCAAAACGCTCTTAAAGCCGGCGCCATTGGCGCCTTGATTTACAACAACGCTCCTGGGCTTATTTCTGGATCGTTATCTCAAGATGGATCATCTGTTGGAATTCCAGTAGCCATGATTGAACAAACTATAGGCGAAGCTGTGGTACAAGCGATGACAGCTGGACAAATTGCGAAGGCATCAATTGGCGTTAAAGTAGTTGATCACGCTTCCTTTAGCGGAACATCTATGGCATCACCCCACGTAGCTGGTGTCGCGGCTTTGGTTAAATCTGTAAATAACAATCTAAGTGCAGCTCAAATTAGACAGATTCTTCAAGAGACTGCAGTTCCTATGGAAGCCAGTGCTGAGCGACCTAACGAATTTGGCTCTGGATTAGTTGATGCTGATGCAGCCGTTACAAAAGCCTTAGAAGCTAACTAATAATTACTGAAATTAAAGAACAGCGATAAAATTTAAACCCCGTCTAGCTCCCCTCAAAGGATGCTAGATGGGGTTTTTCTTTTAAATAAATTTTTTAAATAATTTTAGACAGCTACTAAGCCATTATTCTTTGTAAAGCTATGCCCATTTTTGCGGCGAGACCGGAGTCTCCTTTAACTTTAATTTTTCGCATTACAAAGGCCATGGGGACATTAACCTTGCCTGTCATCATGCCCTCAAAGGTTTTGTCGCTAGTAGAAATCACGCAAGCAGCCTGAGAATCCAGAGCCCCTGAGTCCATTTGTATATTGCCTTCAGCATCAAAATGAAAGGTCCACTGACCGCCGTCGGCCCCAGTAATGTCCAAACCGATGCTCTTTGAGGTCAACCCAGCAGACTTTAGACAGGCAGGATTTTCCTGGATTTTAGATGCGAATTTCTTTTCAAAAAAATCTTTAACGTTCATAAAATATACTTTTATTATGGCGCCTTAAAACAACTTTGCAACATATTCATCGTATTTTTGTAGGCAAAGCTTACGTTTGACCTTTAAGCTTGGAGTTAGCTCGCCCTCCTCTACGCTCAATTCTCGAGGCAAAATCTCGACCCGCTTAATTGTTTCAAAACTTGCGAGCCTCTGATTCATTAGATTCACCCGCTTTTGTATTGCGCGCTTAAATAAATCGTTCCCATAAAGTTCGGCAAGGCTTCCGCTGACATCAATTTTATTATCTTTGGCCAAATGTCTAGCATCTATGGGGCTTAGAGTTACCAGGGCAGCAAGATATTTTTGATTATCTCCGACAACAATGGCCTGTGAAAACACGGGATCCTCTAACAGCATAGATTCGATTTTTTGTGGAGCAATGTTTTTTCCGCCTGCAGTAACAATGAGGTCTTTTTTTCGATCTGTGATATTTATGAATCCATTTTCGTCAATGACGCCAATGTCCCCGGTCATAAAGTAACCATCGGGAGTTGTAACCTCTTGGGTTTTTTGAGCATCATTATGATACCCCTTCATTACAATGGGCCCCTTAAGAATAATTTCTCCGTCTGAAGCAATTTTTACATCAACGCCTTCGATGGGCAGCCCCACTGATCCAATTTTAAACTTATTAGGCCTATTCACAGACAAAGGACCAGTCGTTTCTGTCAAACCGTAGCCTTCTAAATTCAAGACTCCACACGCATGAAAAAACCTAGATATTTCGGGCGAAAATGGCGCTCCACCGCTTATACAAAATCGGATTCTTCCACCAAATCGCGCTTTTACTTTGTCATAAAGAACCTTTTTATAAATTTTATATTCAACTCTCTGTTTTAAACTTAGGGAGTTTCCACTCTCTATGGCCATACTATAATCGCGGCTAAACGCCACAGCTCTATCTGCCACAACTTTGGAAAGGCCATCCATTTTTTGTACTCGCGCAATAAGCATTGAATAGATTTTTTCATAGATTCTTGGGACCGAAACCATAATGGTTGGACGAACTTCGACCATGTTATCCATCACAACTTTTAAATTCTCTGCGTAGGCATTGGTCCACCCTACCCCCAAGCCGAACATATGTTCTACTCGGCCTAAGATATGAGCCATTGGCAAAAACAATAGTGTTGTGTCAGAAGAATTCATTCCAAGGGCAGCATGTGTCCCCTTAATGATCCCCAAAAAACAATCATGACTAAGAACAGCTCCCTTGGGGACTCCGCTTGTTCCTGAAGTATAGACGATTGAAGCGATAGCATCTCCGGGAAGAGTTTTAGTGATGGCTTTAAATTCTGCCAGACTTTCGGGGCTTAGCTCACCGAGATTAAGCTTTAACAGGACATCATTGTAATTTTTGATTTTGAGATTTTCTGAGGCAACCGAATCCTTTAAAACCAAGACCGAGCAAATGGGCTCTATGTTTCCTATAATTTTTTCGAGTTTATTTTGCTGGCTATGATCTTCTACAAAGACCAATCGAGCTCCAGAATCTTTTAGAATGTACTCTATCTCATCCTCAAGAAGGGACGGATAAATGGGGACCGTCACTGCTCCCAAACACATTATCGCGACATCTATCCACGCCCATTCGGGGCATGAATTTGCAAGAATTGCCACCTTATCACCCTGTTTGACGCCCAAACTTTGCATAACTTTGGCGAATTTAAAAACCTGATCTCGGTATTCGCCCCAGGTGATCGATTTCCATTTGCCATCTACTTTTCTCAAAATGGCATTTCGATGATGATCGGCCTCAACTCTGGCAAAAAACGTTTGAGCTAGATTATGTTGTAATATGAGACTTCCTGACATGGCTTCTGCCTAGAAATGATAGCATGAAGAATCAAGGACTATTGCAATCGAACTTCGAGTTTTTTGACACTATCAAAGCTAATGTCCACAGTGCCTTCCCAGCTCATATCCAGGGCCCGATTAACAATACGTATATTTTGCCGTCCAACATCAATCTTTTGCAAATTTGCAGGCGAACGCACAACTTCGCCGTTGGATGAGACCAAAATTTTTCCATCAACATAAATGGCCGTAGCATTAGGGAAAGAGATAATATTTAGATAACCTGTCGCACCTTCGGGACTATACGGGGGTGCATCTAGCTGCACCTGTGCAGGCGTTCTTCCGCCTCGTTCTCGCAATTCTGGATCTTTATTGTTTTTTGAAGGAGGTGGATTATCGGGGATTTGAACTATCTCTTTTCCAACAGGTTTCGTGTTTTCTGAATAGCGCATGTACGCGCCCGCCCCCGCAAGAATCATTACAAATAGAAACAAAGGACTTTGTAAAATTGTTGTCGATGATTCCCTATCAACTCCTGTAATTTTGGACCGAGTCGGTGGCGAACTGCTCATTTGTTGCAATGGCATTGAATTGTTGACTCGAGGATCTTCAAGATCAAGTCTTCGACCTCCTCCGCCAGCTACTATTGAAGAAGAGCGAAGCGGGGCTTTTGGTTTGGACTTGATGCCAATATTATCAATTTTTCGAGCTGGGATTTTTTCGGAAGCTCTATCATTTTCAGTCATTGTCATAGACAGAGATAAATGGCTTGGTCCTGTTGCTGCTGGGAAGGCAGAATTGTTCGTTAAATCTTTTTGATTCTTTTTAGGACCATCGTTTGAATCTTGTACCAAAGGTTCTTGAACAACCGATAACTTCATATCTTGCGGTGAATCCAGAATTGGCTCTTCTTCGTCGTTGTTCGTTAGCTCTAATTTTTGCGGCTCTGGTAAAGAGTTACTATTTCCCGCATCGGTATCTGTAATTCTTGTTTTAGCATCTAGAAAACCCACATTGGTCTTTTCATCAGAATCTTTAGAATCTTCTCCAAAATGAGCTGAAACGTTTTCTATTTTGGTAATTGTCTTTTCTTTGGACTTTTTATGCCCACCTTTTGGCTGACTTTGCGGCACAATTGTGGCTTCACCATCGTCCTCAGAAAAATCAAATTGGGTCGCATCTTTATCTACGGGTGCGTGTTTATTGTGCACACCTTTCACAGAAATTTTAGCTACTTTAGGCTTTCCTAGGCGAGCTGGAGCATCGGCGGCCAAAGCTTCACGTTTTGCTCTATCCTTTGCTATGTCAGATAAAAAAGCTTTTTCTTTTAAAAACTTTGCAAAATCTGTTGGCAAAAAATTTGGATACTTTTGATTCATGAATCGGTGGAGGTCACCAAAAAATTCGCCAGCCGTTTGATACCGTTCATTCCTATTCTTGGCTAGAGCCTTTAATACAATTCTATCAAGCGCCGGAGAAACTGCCGGATTATATTTTGAGGGGCGTGGGACATTGCACTCTCGAATCAATTGTAAGGTGCGCATGTCATCATCATGTGAGAACAATCTTCTTTGAGTTATGAGTTCAAAAAATATGATGCCAAGAGCAAAAATATCGGTTCTACGGTCGATAGGCATTCCATTAGCCTGCTCGGGAGACATGTAACCAAATTTTCCCTTGAGGACTCCAGCACGAGTGTTTTCTGAACGGGCAGCCGCTTTAGCAATTCCAAAATCTACAATTTTCACGGACCCATCGTAACTAAGCATCACATTTTGTGGACTCATATCACGATGGACAATTTCCATATCTTGACCAGTTTTTTGGTCCACAAAGGTATGTGCGTAGTCTAAGCCTTTTGCGGCTTCTGCAACAATGAAGCAGGAATACTCAATTGGAATTCTTGTCTTGGCCTTGTCACAACGTGCAAGTAACTGACGCACGTTACGTCCGTCCACAAACTCCATCACCAAATAAAGGTAGCCCTCAGCTTCACCGTTTGAATAAATTTGAACAATGTTGGGATGCATGAAGAGGCCCGATAAATTGGCCTCCATGACGAACATATTTTTAAAGTCTTCGTCGCTCGCAAAATGTGGTAGAATTCTTTTTACGGCGACGACTTTTTCAAATCCGCCGTAACCTTGCTGGATTGCACGATAAACCTCGGCCATACCGCCAGCGGCTAGCTTTTCGAGCAATAGCAAGTCATCAAGTTTATCTGACATATCCCTAGTCTATTATATCGGCTTTTCGGGGCTATTTTTTAACTTTTAGTTCCTCCTTAGTCTTATTGCTCAGTTACGCCCCCTAAACATCTGTTTTAAAAGAACTAATATGACCAGGTGATTTATTCGGCCTCAACATTAACCTTTTCTTAACAATTGAGCCTCTAATTCATAACTAGGCAATAGGAGGAAATAAAATGAGAAACGGAAATCAACTTAGACTAGAAAGCTTAAAAGACTTGGCAGAACAAAAACAAAAGAAAAGTAAAAATTCAAAAGGAAAGCCCGCTAAAATCGTAGACGATCTTGCTAAACTCAGCCTTGTTGATGCCCTCGGGGGTATGGACTTCGGGTCTCCCAAAGCAACAGATACCTCATTTTATGATCTTGATTGCGCTCTTGCAGCGAGAGTCAATTTTAACGAATCAGAATTTGACGAAAGTTTTTAACACTCTCTACAAGCAAAATTAAAAATAGGTCTGAAGACCGACCGTCAGCAAATTTAACGTAAGCGACAAGACTCCAGCACTAAGAGAGCCACCAATTGTAGAGGAAACTCTGATAGCCGTTGGAGAAGTGTCGAAGACGAAAAATTTTCCGACTAAGCCACCGCCGTAGCCGAGCAAAGTGCCACCGGTAATTTTAGTAAAGCTTCCATAGGCCGTAAGTCCCGGGACAAAAGTTTCGCTGCCGTCATTAGCGGTAAAGTTATAGTCCGCACTCAAAACACCTGCGATCGTTGTGCTGCTAGCGCTGAGCTCGCCAACGGTAGCCGATGTGCGAGCAATGGTTATACCAGGATCGAATTCAAAACTTCCACTATTCCATCCGTATCCAACATTAAATCCCCAGCTAAACGTTTTCGCGCCCGTTAATTCCTTAGGAGCTGTGACACCAAGAGATAAATAATTTTTTCGAGACGAAGAGTTCATGGAACTTTGTGATTTATTTTTAGCTGAAGAATCAGATCCATCACTAATTTCAATTTTTTGTCCAGGACGCACCTTCATCCCACGAGGCAATTCAACTATCGCCATATTATTTTTACTTTTTTTAAGAATCTTTATGCTGGCAGCCTCTAAAGAAAATGGAATAAAGACCATTAAGCCAGTCATTAAAAATAGGAGCTTTGATAAATTTTTGTTCATTGACGCTAGTGTACAAAGCCCCGGTAGCTCCGGCAAGCTAGGGGCAGATATGCCCTAACACAACGCACGATTATTCGATGCAAATCCAATCATGGCAGCCACATTGAACGGCTTGCGCCCCTTTTTCGCGACATTCATTTGCAAATTCATCGGATTTTGTAAATTCCATGGTACACATTCTTCCGGGGCCCATAGGCTTGCAGGTCCTGGTTTGCCCACTGATATCTTTTCCGGTAGCACTTCCGCCTTCAATGATGTCCTTCACAGAATTCACCTTCGAATCTACTTTAGTATCGACTTTAGTGTCGGCCTCCCCAGCGCTACAACTAGCCAGTAAAACCAAGGAACAAACTAAGCATAAATTTCTAAATGTGTTTCTCACGAGCCTAGGCTAGCGCCTTTGGCTCTCCTTTTACAAGAGGCTTTGGGTATCAATTTCAGATAATTTTTTATGAAATCTGTTTGTTTGTTTTCGAGGACTTTGTTGACGAGTTTTAAAGACATTGCTCCCATCATTTTCGGCCTCTTTTCCGTACACATAACGAGAGAACAAGGAACTAGCACTTCGACCGTAAAAGCTTGCGATAGCCTTCTCGAAGTTATCAGTTGTTGCCCCAGTGCCAACATTGCGAGCATGATAATGCTTCATAAACGCTTTGAATCCTCCCTGATCTTTGTAAACAAAGTCAAGGTGTGCAACAAATCTTGAACCCGATGAATAGGCATCGGTGTCGGTCACCCGATAATATTCAGAATATCCGGCCATATGGGTACGATCTTTCGCTGTTAAATTTTCTATACTGGGATATCCATCATCCCTCCATGAAGCCATGGCCTCATCCATCCAACCTGCATTTCCGCCCATAGGAAAAGTCGAGCGCGCAAAATAGCTATGATGCATTTCATGTCCAAGCGCCCAAAGACTAGTCATGGTAGCTCCGGCATATTCCATTCCCCCACCATACTCAGTTGCATAAATTAAAAGTTGTTTGTGTGGCCACGGACCATAATCAGCTTCTAATTCGGCAAAATACATGGCCGCTTGCTGAGCATATTCGGCAGGACTTGTTCCGTATATTGTAAGGTCAACCGAATCACCTGAAATGGACGAGAGTTTACTGCGATAAGTAATGAAGCGATCTGACTTATAGATATGATACAAAACTGAGGAATTATTGTAAGTAGCAGGACATTCGGCTCTAAAATGTGAACTTGTTAGACGGGTTTGAGGACAGTTAATCTGCAAAGTGTGGGGAGCAATGTTGCGTCCTAGCAACTGAACATCAAATGTCATTTGAACTTGGTCAAAATCTAAATTAGCAGGAAGATATTTTTCCAAAAATTCACGATCGCTAAGATCGGACATGAAAAACGCACTTTTAACTGAATTGCTATCGTAGGTGACGCTATCCTTTAGAAAACTCTCAATCACGACAACGTGTTCTCCCGGGGAGAGTGACCTATCTAAGTAACGAGCCTTGGACCCACCCTCTGGAAAATCAATATTTCTAACCGACACATTCTCACCATCAAGCTTTGCCGATGCGGAGGGCTCAACTAAATCAAAAATGGGGAATCCCGTTTCCCGAATAGTAAAGCGAATTGTGCTTTTGGTTTTTGTTTCTCTGTGTGCAACATCATAGGTAATTTGATAATCGGCAGTTTCAAAATCCATAAAGACATGATTTTTGCCATTTTTAGAAAAGCTATGGGGCGCAAAATCTAGATCACTTGCACCCGCTGAAATCGAAAATATTCCACAAAACAAAAGAACCGATGTTTTCAAATGTGCTTGTGCCATAGATGTTTCCCCCAAGACACCTATGTTAGCAATGAGATTTAAGAATCAACGTTGAGCTACTGTCAAAAAATAGACTCCTCTCATAGGTTAACTAAGGTGGCAAATGCTCCAGCGGCAAGTCAAAATCCGAAACTCAATAGCCACAAATAGATGATTAATGTTGTATTCATTTGTTACACTTGCCGTGCTTGTGAAATCGATTTGATGGAGCTGGTACTAAGTGCTAATTAATTTTTATGCTCAAAATTATAGAACCGTCACCCCGCCCATTGTCTCCTAATTTAAGTTCTGATATTTTTGCAATTGAAGCGCTGGAAACTGTCACAGCGCAAGACTATCAAGAAGTTTTAGTTCCCGTCATAGAAAAGGCGCACTCTGAAGGAAAAAAAATTCGCTTTTTGTTTTATTTGGGACCTAAGTTTGAAGGATTTACACCAGGCGCAGGATGGGAAGACCTCAAACTTGGTTATAGATATTTAAAAACTTTTGAGCGCTGTGCTGTTGTGACTGACCACAAATGGATTCGCTCAGCTGTTCAATTTGTTGGTGGGCTTATTCCATGCGCAGTGAAAGTCTTCGAAAATTCCGAACTAGATGCCGCCAAAGATTGGTTAGACTCAGGAGAGATTGGCCTAGATTTAAAATTCGACCAAGGCACTGAAGTCCTAAAAATAGAAATCTCGGAACCCCTGACCTCACAGAATTTTGATATTCTTGCCACTAAAGTGGATGAATGGATTGAAGGTGGCGGCAAAGTAAATGGACTAGTGATTCACCTCAAAAAATTTCCGGGCTGGGAGAATTTGGGAAGCTTTATTAGTCATGTAAATTTTGTTAAGAATCATCATCGAAAAATCCGTCACGTTGCCTTATGTGCCAACGGAGTTTTGCCTCAGCTTGCTCCTGAATTAGCCAAATATTTTGTCGAAGCAAAGGTCATGCAATTTGATTACGACAAGTTAGGTGATGCCATGGCTTGGGCTGCTGCGAAGAGCTAATGAACTTTATGCTTACAATGATCCCGTCTCAGGAGCTTGAAAATTTGTCCAGAGCTGAATACAATAAAATTTAATGTCAGCCCTAACCAAAGCCTTCGATAGAAAATTGTGCGCCATTTTAGGACTCTTGCTTTTGTGCTCCCAATGCGGTGTCACTAGCTCAACGAGCTGTAACCTTGAGAACAATTTTTGTTCATGTGACAGCAGAACGGCAACCGTGGGAGCTGGGACATGCACTGACTTTGTTGGTGGACAGTCATCCACCAAAGAAGAAAATTGCCTCGAAGACGAAGGTGATTATTCAAGTACTGAACTTTGTCCCACTGAAAATCGAGTCGGAACCTGCAAAGTTTCAATTTTGGGACTCGACAGCCATATCCGCTACTATTCAACCTATACCAATGCGCTTGCCGCTGAGGCTGCCTGTAATATCAATGGAATTAGTTTTTCTTGGATTTCAATTCTAGGTGGTGATCCGGGTTTTGAATGGGTCGGAGATTGATGAAAGCTCCCAGGCCTCGCATCTTCCACTGCGCTTTGATTGGCGTGGCCTATGCATTTTCCGTCGCCGCAGTAGAGTCCAAAGCCGGCTGCCCTAAAAATACATCATCAAGTATCGATTGCTCTAGTTTTCCAAAGGTGGGCTGCTTATATTTTCCTGGCTATTTAAAGAGCAAACAACCATCGCTCCTTTACATTCGTGGACTGATTCAATCTAAAGCAAAAATTCCACAGAGTACCAAAAATCTTTTTGATTCATCCGAAGGGTACAATTTAAAACGAGTTGCTGAATCGAATGGACAAATTATTTTTGCGACTCATAAATCTGAAGTTTCTATTCCCAGTGAAGTCATACAATGTTTAAAAAAACTTTCTAGCACTTCTGATCTTGATGTGGCCAGCCATAGCAATGGTGTGCTTGGAATCATTAAAAATCAAAGCGTGTTAAAAAATGGTGTTCGAAATTTATATTTGCTCGACAACTTTTACGTACCCGAAGGCATGGCCACAGCTGTAGATAAAATCAAAGCTAAAAACTGTAGTGGCTTTTACACCTCTCACAATTCGGCAAGGCTTAGAAAATTTCAAAAATCACTCGCTTTAGACTGTGACATTTCCAAGGCAACAAAGGGACACGTAGGCAGCGTCGCCCCGTTTTTATTAGAGCGTTCGGGTTCTTCGGCTGGCGGATCAAAGAAATCGCATTAAGTCCTCTAAGATCTTCTAAATTCTCGTTAGTTTACACCGACAACATCCATGTGCTAAGTTCAGGACTGTACTGGTTCTTTGTCCTGTTCTTTGACAATGTGGGGGCGTCGGGTTTCGACGGGTGTCGTGGGGCCAAAGTCGCATGTCGAGCGGTGTACGAAGCGCTCGTAAATCCCTTTGTGCAAATAATATGTGCTGACAGTAATGTTGCACTTGCTGCCTAATTTAGCGTAGCACGGTCTCTTGGGTCTCGGTCGTTGGGCTTGGGAAGATCGATATAATGACGGCTGGATTTCTTGTGTGTTGTCTTCGAGAAGTTGAGATTTAATGGACAGCTCGCTTCGCAAGTACGTTGTTCCTTTCGAGCTTGCAAAGTTAAACTAATAAAGGAAAGAAGCATGTGGTTTGACTCTGGTTGCATACATTTTCCGGACGTGAGTTCAACTCTCACCGCCTCCACCATCTTTTTTTGATGATTTGAGAGCTAGAACTACTTTTAAGTTCTAGCTCTTTTTTTATGCCGTTTAGGCGGCTTTACCCATATGAATTCGGATGTTTGCAATCGATTTCTAACTTCAATTTACATCACTGTAAGTCTCAGCACATTTCACGCCCAGGCCCGAGTTTGGTCAGAGTGTTTTTTTTAGCAAAAAAATGAAGGAGAAACACAAATGTCCAAAAGAACTGACTACCAAGAGATCACAAAAAAAGCACAAGTACTCAAATACTTCCGCAACGAAGCGGGGCTATCAATGCGCCAAGCAGGCGCAAAAAGCGGCTTTTCACCAACCACAATCAACCACATAGAAAACGGAAGAGCCGACATTCACAAACACCACATACAGGTATTACTAGCCGTTTACCGCAAAAAAATGGCTGAATTTAGGAACCTTATTGTCGATGGAGTGCCAATTTATGGACGCACTCAACCCCTTAAAACTACTTTTTAAGCCCTACCCCAAGGACCCAGATCCAAGCGCGATGTTCTCCATCGAAGCACAGCTCCTCACTAGGCAGTCAAATAGTTCTGCCCACTACATTGCATACCAGGCCAGACACCGCGCCTATCTACCGCAAAAAGGTTTTGATATCTCAAAAAACTTGGATATCGTTACGTCTCTGAGCTGCACAAACAAATAATGTCAGTGAGAATGATCATTCAGAGTATCTTCATCCGAACTCGCCGCGACGAAATCGTTATGGCAAAAATTGGATTGGATAAGTTTGCTGACTCAGCTCCCGTTAGTGGTCTCGACTGATAATTAGCTTCCAAACTAAAGTGGCGCCAACTGTTTCCAGCGGCGCCACTTATACTTCTCTAAAATTTAATTTTATCGTGCTCGACGAATCTGTTGAGCCACTCTTCTAATCTCGTAGTTACTGTCATTTACCAAGTGAGTTAAAAGTCTATCTGCTTTAGAACCATGGATGAACTCAAGTGATTTAGTAAGGCCCAATCGTCCGGCCACTCCTGCATACCTATACAACCAAGCCAAGTTGAAATCTTTGGCATCTGCCGTTCTCTTCGAAAGCACCAAATACGCTTGATCTCTTACTAACTGAGATCTTTTATCAACAGCAAGAATCAACAAAGCCCAATCAGCAATGCGTCCTGACATAAATTCTAGATCCCCAAGCAAATTCATCCTGTCCGCATTGCTGCCTCTTTCGATAGTTCGGCTAAATCGCGTCCAATCATCCTGCGTTGCCACACGCAAAGGTCTTACAGGCTCAGCAACCAAAACTCTTGGACTTCGATCTAACGGATTCAAAAAATAGCCTGGAGGCAAAGCTACGATTCCTGAACGATAGTTTCCGCGAGGGGCTCCACCACTTTGAAGTGGATTGAACGGGGCGTTTTCAACGGTGTTGAAATCCGTAATTTGTCTCGTGCTATGTGCCTCAATGACTTCTCCGTATGTCCCAGGAAAAACATGGTATCCAGTATGGGCCACCCCAAGAAATAAAGGGGCCTTTTGAAAAGAATAAGGAACGTGGGTTCCAAAGTTTACCAAAGTCTCTTTGTCATCGACGGGGTTCTTGTAATACATCCCTTTTCGATTCACCATCAGCTCACGGTAATGATGGTAGCCCCACATGCGGAGATTGTTAGTAGGATCTTTGCGCTTTTCTTCGGCCTCCCATTCGTTATTCTTTGAGGTATCCGGATTCCAATAAGCAACCTGCCAACCCAACACTCTAAAGGCTTCAATCATGGCGGAGCCATCATAGTTGTTCTTCGCAAGGTAAGATGCAATTCGCTTCCAAACAGCTTCTTGCCCAGTAGTCTTAAAACCTTCTTGGTAGCATTTGATAGCAAAGCCCACACAACTCGTCATTTCCATTTCGCTTACTAGATTCGGAGACAGTCTTTTGCGTGAAAGATAAGAACGCTTTCCACTCGCGCTTAACTTTCCAAAATAAGAATTACTCCCGTAAAAAGGACTGATTCCGTAGCTTCTATAGAAGCTCTGGTGCCGATCCAGTTCGCGTCTCAAGCAACTGCTTGTCGTAAGTGCAAGCTGATTGATCGAGCGAGCATGGTCTGCAATTTCAGCCTCGGTAGCCTGAAACGTGCCACTGAACTCGAAAGCCTTTGCCTCATTTTGCCAACTAGCTGAAATTGTAAAGAGAACTAAAAAGAGGGTGGTCGATGGTAATTGGAAAAATGTCCTTAAGTATTGAAAACTTCTCATGTTTACACATCGCATAATCATGTAAGTGCGTCGCGTCAACAGCTAAAGATCACTCTTCCGTAGAACCGATGAACTTTAACGGAGGTTGCGATTTTAAAACTGAAACGCCAACTAATGTAATGAAATATGGTCATTGAAAAAGCGCCATAATTCAAAAACAGTGTGCCCTAAATGCGGAGGAAATCTAATCATTAGAATGGCGAAAAAAGGTAGAAATGCAGGTTCACAATTTCTTGGATGTAGAAATTATCCGAAATGTAGATTCACGAAAAGTACTTATTAAATTCTCAATTAATCTTAGATCTAATTTGGGTGGACTAAGAAGCAAGCCATACATTTCTTACATCAAAAATTTCATCCAAACAATGCTGACTTAAGCTACATAAAATCCCAGCTATATTGTAGAGCCAAGAAAACTAAAATTTAGGGACAATGGTAAGCGGTTCCGTTCACTATCGAACCTATATTATTTTCTTTAAATTGCTCAATTGAATTTATCATTACGTAATTTGAACCAAGTTTAGATGCATTATTCCGGATATCATTCATCGCGTATTCTCTATTCTGCTCTATGGTAAAAAGTCTATGACATGACCCCATTACAGGCTCTAACTCCTTGCAATTTTTACTTGGTTTGTTGTGGGAAATTTTAACAGCTTTGCCCTCTTGCGTGAGTGAATGGGTCCCTGCACAGGACACTATAAATAACAAAATTGGTAGATATGCATACATTCTCATCCGTCCATCTTACGTATAAAAGACAAATATTTATAGGTTTCGGGCAAAGAAAATGCGACTCACTAAATCCAATGTCAAAAATATACCCTATCACCCAACAATTCCCAACTTTTATGGTCTTGCCCTAAAAAGTTAGCAATAGATGTTTTACAGATATCTAATTCAACGACTTAGTCAGAGGAGAGGATCCGAGGGGGACAGTCAGTTAATTTACCCCGTCAACCCTCACCAAAAAACCCCTTTAAACTGGGTAATCACCTCAATAAAAAGAAAAACCATCCCAACATTCCAAAGCACACCAAACACTCTCATAATTAAAAGCATCCGTTTGGCCTCACTATCACCAGCTAACCAATCAGGTGTTTTAAAAATCGATCTTCCGCAAACCGAAAAAAATCGGATGTAAGTAACAGGATCATCCTTCCGAATCTCTGGAAACCGACTTTGATATTTGCTTTGAAGAAGATTTATAAATTTAAACAATGTTGGATATAAAACAATTGCAACAAAAACCAAGAAAATTACATTTATAACTAGCGCCTTGGTCAATATTAGCGGAAACGTATTCACTAGAGCTAGTCTACATTTGAAATCTAGTATTTCAACCTCTTGGCCCTTGAATCAACTTATCCATATACAACGAGCATCTCCTCGCGCAATGAGTTAACGAAAGCATGCAAGCAACTATAATCAAAATCATATGCTTCGGCTGCTGGCGGATCACAAAATCCAGGACAATCCAAGCTAAGGGCCCGCTCTTTGGCAATGCGAAATTTGGTGACTGCAAATCTTTTTCTCAAATCCTTCAATTTTCAGCAGCGCTTGGTATAGTCAATTAGGAGACCGCTATGAATCAAATTAAGCAAAGGAAAACAAACATGAAAAAAATACTACTCGCACTAGCAATCACCCTCGCAACAACCTCATCAGCCATCGCAGGATTTGATATGGGCGACGTAAAAAAGTTAAAAGAAAAAATCAAAAAAGGAGAATCTTTTGTAGATTACAACACTGTTGAAGGGCCCCAAATATGGAGCTTCAAAAAGGTTAATGCGGGAACGGCTTCGTACACGATTGATTTTAAAACTAGAAACTGCTATTTCACCTTTGGATTTTTAGAAACACCGACTACCCTCCCAATAGATTGCAGCGACGTTAAAAAAGTTAACCCAGAGCTAAACGCACTCATCGACTGGACAAAGTAAAAGCAAGGGGCATTAATTATTAGATTTTACGTATTCTTAGTCTCATATGAGTCATCAAGCTTATAATAATTAACTAGCTTGTCTTTTAGACGTTGTGAATAGGTTGCGAGTTGCAAAATGATTCCCACATCATTTCTGTCAGGTTGGGCCATCATTTTAAGTAGCTTGGTATTAAACCCATCCAACTCGGCCTGAAATTTATGGGATTCGGCCTTAAAACCCTCTTTGCTTGGCTTTGCATCGGCCGATTCGAAAAAGCTAAGTGTCGCACTAGAAAGCTCTCTCACAACGATCAAAACATCACTCTTTAAGTCGAGATAGTTTTCGTCTACAGCTTCCTTAATTTTCGCAATGTCTTTCACAGAATCATGAATTTGAAAGATATATTCATACCCCTTCATAATACCAACAAGACGATTGATTTGATCGCTTTGGGTGCTTTTGCCAATCGATTGTGAGAAAAAGTTCATAAGATCCAATCTTACAAATTCAAAATACTCCAGCCTCTTTTTGGCAACCTCATAAACTCCCCTGTAATTGCTTTCAATACTAAGAGTGACAAGGTTGTAGTTCTCTTGAGTGAACTTATATGATTTGCTCAAATTTTCTAAAAGATGCTTTTCAACTTGTTGAAAGTCGCTCTCGTTATTAAAAAAGCTAAGGTCAAAACGCTCAAAATCCATTTTGCCTTCGCCCAAAATCCGATCAATCAGGTTCACAAAGGGCTTTAGCAACACAAAAAACACCAACGTGGTGCCGACATTAAAAATCAAGTGAAAGTTAGCCAACGCTACGGCCTTGTCATCTGAAAATAGAGGAATTTGATTTCCAAACAGGCCAATGAACGGAAAAAATAGCACTACGCCCCCAATATTAAAAAAGAAGTGAGCCAACGCCGTTTTCTTGGCCGAAATGTCCATACTAAATATTGATAAAAGAGCGGTCGCGGTGGTTCCAATGTTTGCACCCATAAGTATTGGGATTGCATTTTCAAGACTAATAAGCCCCTGCTGGGCAAATATAATAGTAAGGCCTGTTGTCACAGAACTTGATTGAACGACTGCAGTGATGAGGGCACCAATGACAAGACCATAGAAAGGGTTATGCTGTCCAGTAAGATACGAAAGCAGTCTCTCGTCACCCTGCAGGGGTGCAAGGCTCGAAGAAATTAGGTTTAAACTGAAAAAGACAAAACCAAAATAAAATATCACTTTAGCAAAAATAGAGTACTTGGATCTTATAAATGATAGACCAAAACCCAATATAATAAAGACGGGCGCAAATGAGGTGAGCTTGAATGCGACTAATTGAGCTGTGACGGTTGTACCAATATTGGCCCCAAAAACAATCCCAACACTATTTTTGAACGAAAGCACTCCGGCGTTCACTAGGCTTATTGCAATCACCGATGTCGCAGAGCTTGATTGAACAAAGGTTGTGACAACTGCGCCTATTAAAATTCCTACGCCAGAGTATCTTGTGGCCCTACCCAAAAACTTTCTGAACTTCTCCCCTGAGATTCTCTGAATTTCTTTAGAGAAATGCTCAAGCCCAAAAATAAACAAGATAATGCTGGTTATGGCAGCAACTATGATTTGAACGTCTTTCATTTATTCCTCTTTAATCCCAAATGAACACATCGCCAATTGAAAAGGTCTAAATTTAGGATCAATGACTGATCTTCTTGTTGATGACGTCGAAAAGGCATTTGAAAAGCTTATTCAAAATGGCTGTAAACCCCTAAGAAAGCCTTTTGATATTCCAGTTGGAAAAATGGCAATTGTTTTGGATCCATGGGGGAACACACTACAATTTCTTGATCTATCAAAAAGAGAAGAATTCAATAAAACTCTCTAAAAGCCCTGCCACCATTGTATAACTTACGGGGCTCAGTCTAGATTTTGAAGAAGATATTTGCGGCCTTGAAATTCCTTCTAATGCGACAGGATCTCGTTTTCGGTTCTTCCTTGAAGCGAATACGTTTAGCGGAAAAAGTCGTTTACATTATTTAGCATTTGAGCTTATTTCGAAATAATAGGGTCATTCGATTTGCGACGCTGTCCATTTTCCGGATGTATTAAGAGAAACTTCAAATGGAATTCCGTTTCCAACCTTAGTCGATGGCATCTCCAGGATATCTTGTAAAGTGATCCAAACCGCTCCATGGGCCACAATTAGCAACGGTGATTCAAAGGAGCGACATTTTTCAATCGCGCTCAAGATTCGCTGTTTAAATTGCTGTCGTGTTTCTCCTCCTTGAGGTTCGCCTGTGCCTAGGAAATCATCTTTAACCGTTTCAAACGGAACACGGTCCCAGTTGCCAATATCCCACTCAGATAATTCTTCTACGACGATAGGCTCCAAGCGATGAGGACGTGCCACGACTTCTGCAGTTTTCCTGGCTCGGCTTAACGGACTAACAGCAATACATTTTATGGGAAAACTTTTAAGCACTTCTGCGGCTGAAGAGGCTTGCTCAAGACCATTGTG
This sequence comes from Bdellovibrionota bacterium, assembly GCA_041750195.1. Taxonomy (GTDB): domain Bacteria; phylum Bdellovibrionota; class UBA2428; order UBA2428; family UBA2428; genus JBGSZX01. The sequence goes on from JBGSZX010000037.1 coordinate 60,030, forward strand.
ATTGAGGCATATATCCCATTTTCCCCCACACATCAGTCCCTCAAGGTTGGCATCTGTTTGCCCATGTCGAAGAAAGAGAAAAGATTCCATTGAGCTCTTTTTATCAAGTAAAACTAATTCGCACAAATCCAAGATCTAAGGATCAAGGATATTGAGTCATCATGACATGACCCACCCTTCCTGAAAGTTGTACGATACAAATAATCTGTGTAAACTCTATACTTATGGATACACCCAAGAAAGCTCTTCCGCCCTTGCCGCAAGCTCTTTCGGAGCTTCCGATTTCTCGCTTTATGGAGACTAAGGTAGCAACCGTCACTCCGTCCACCAGCATTGAAGTGGCGATGCAGATTTTGTTGAACAAAGAAGTCACTTCCGTGCCGGTTGTCACTGACTCTGGAAAATGTGTGGGGATTCTATCCGAAAAGGATTTGATGCTCCTAGCCGCCACCCAATCAAGAACAGACAAAATTAAATTTACCGAAGATGTTGATTTTGTAAGAGCCGACGAAAAATTTAAGGATGTGCTAGTGAAATTATATAAAACTCAACGTAAAAGTTTTCCCGTTCTTAATATTCATAAACAACTTGAGGGTATGATTGCTCGAAGAGATATTTTAAAAGCGATCTATTTTTATTCCGAAAAGTAGATCCGGCTCCGCGCAGCAGGTTCCCAAAGCGGCATAGAATGGGAATTTCGATGATCTTCAAATCCTCGATTACCATAAGTGAGAAGGGCTAAAGTTAGGAGCAAATAATATGATTAAAAATCCAAAGCCAATGCACCCTGGACAGGTTTTGCAAGAAGTTTATATGAATGAGATGGATCTCAATCAAACAACTCTTGCCCAACTGCTCGACTGCTCACCTCGTAAGATCAATGAGATCGTAAACGCTAAACGTGGCATCTCGGCAGAGTTTGCCCTTGTACTTGAAAAGAAGCTCAAAACCTCAGCCAATATGTGGGTACGCATGCAAGCTGAGTGGGATCTTCACCAAGCACGAACAAAGGAAGCGTAAGGCGATCTTCAATGTACAGAATCAATGTAATAGGCAGCTCCGGAAGCGGAAAAAGCTCACTGTCCAAGAATCTAGCGAAACTTTTAGATGCCCCATACTTTGAAATGGATAAATTGTTTTGGTGTGGGAACTGGCAAGAAGTTGAAGATGATAAATTCATCGAGGGAATCAAGACTTCCGTGAGTCACGACTCCTGGGTTTTAGATGGTAATTTCAATAGAACACGAGACATTAAATGGAAAAATGCTACCCATATAATTTGGGTTGATTATTCATTTACTCGAACTCTTTACCAGTCTTTAAAACGTTCTACCCAAAGAATCATCTCTCAAGAACCTCATTGGGAAGGCACCGAGTGCAAAGAAACATTCATACGAACGTATCTAAATAAGAATACTTCAATCCTGTGGTGGATGATTACAAACTACAAGCACAACAGAAGAAGGTATTTAGACCTCGTAAAGAATGGCAATGAGTACAACGTTCCAGTGATTCACCTTCAATCTCCGGCACAAACAAAAAGCTTTCTTGAGAATTGCACATCGTTACTCAAAGAAGCCCAAGAAAAAATTCATTTGTAGTTAAATGTAGTTTGTTTTTAAAAAACTGCGGCTAATTCCTTAAGTTTATTAGAGTGGAATGTGGGTTACCGCCTCTCCCTACCCCCTGTTTCAAGAGCATAAGATTCCATTCGTAATTCAGTACACCGACAAATTGGTCCGACTGCTTATGAGATTCGCTCAAACCAAACCAAATCCTGAAAAATATTTAGGCCAGCCCCTAGAGCTTCAACTTCTACGCCAAGCAAAAGTAAGAGCCTGACCTTACACCGTTGACGCACATGGCCATAGGTGGTATAAGGACCCCAGTTTTGGAGAGAATCAAAACGGAATTGAGGCCATTTATGAAAAAATTACTATTGATTATGATTACATTACAAGGAGCACTTTCCTATGCCACCGCTCCCGTTGACTGCGTCCTAGACGCAACAAAGCGAAGCAACTTGGCACTTTTTCAAAATTCATTTGAGATAATTTCTGAACTTTGTTCTGGCGCAAACTCAAATGCTCCCGTTGATTGCGTATTAGACGCAACCAAACGAACTAACTTAGGCCTTATGAATAATTCCGGAGAGATTCTAGCCAAACTTTGTTCTGGCGCAAACTCAAATGCTCCGGTTGATTGTGTTCTGGATGCAACCAAACGAACCAATTTAGGTCTGGTGGATAATTCAATTGAAATTATTACAGAACTTTGTGCTGGATCTAAATAAAGCCACAAAACTTTGAATTAGTCCCTGCCCTACAGTGCTGGAAGACATAAAAAAGCTCGCTGCCTTCTTAAGTGAGGCAGCGGGTTTTCTTATTTAGATCTTTAATGCAGAATCCACTTTAAATAAAAGCCTTAATTTTTTCTATCTGAATTTCTGAACACTCTTCGTTAAATACTGCTGACTCAGTTAGTAGTTGTTTGGCTACATATTTAATGTCTTCAGACGATATTTGGCTAAGTAATTTTTGTGTCTCCTCTACGGAGTATTGATTGTTGATTGCGTGGGCTAGTGTTTTTGTTCCTGCGTTTGAGGCTTGATGAGAATCAAGTTCATATTCCATTTCTTCATAGTGTTCTTGGTAGTGCTTAAACCAATCTTGTTGTTCAAAAAGCATGTTCATTTGTTCTAAGACTAGACAGGCCACATCGTAGTCTAATCCTAGAGTGTTCATGGAGATGGCCTCAAAGAGAGTAATTTGTTCAGATGTTTTCATTTTACCTAGAGATTTGTTTAAAAAAACTAAGGCTTCATCAGCATTGGATGAATACAAAAACTCAAAAAACATGACTCGTTTAATGGTCTCTTTTTGTAAGTTGCGAATTTTATAACTAATGCCTGTTTTCAAATGAGACCACTGATCTAATTCAACGTCTTCAACTGTACGGATGCATAAAGTAATGGTGGGATTGTCTAAATGAAGGACACTGTGTACGAGTTCCGTGCCCGGGTTTATGATTTGTGTGCTTCCAGTTTTCATAATCGTTTTTTTGGATTCAGATAGTTTTGAAAAACTAATTTCTTGGTCGATGGCGTCTAGAAAACTAACCTGAAACTCTTCGTGCAAGGACTGACCATGGATAACCTTAAAGGCGCCTCTAAAAGCATGAGAGTGTATAACCGTGTCGTTTTTCCTCCAAAAGTAAATGTCCACAGCAAATTTACCGTTGTTAAAAATAGTGACTGGTGGTTCTCCAAAGCTATTGAACAGGTTAACTTGAGGAGGAATTTCTTTGCTTTCTAGAAGCCATTCTGCAACAGATTGCTCAATATCTTTGAGCGATTTGGAAAACTCTAAAGTGTTTAGGGACTCAAGGGCTAGTTTAGGAAAGTTAGCCCTGCTCCAGCTGCTTTCAAGGGAGGCTGTGTGACTAAGTATTTGCTCTATCATGACAGTAGCTTTACTTGTTGTTTGAAAATCTACCAAGTTAAAAGGAGATTATCTATAAAAGACCGAAGAGATAAGGTTGCCCTTTACTTATTTCAAGTGAGATATTGTTGAGTACAGTGCAAAGTAAGTACCTAAGCGGGCTCAAGGACCACTGGCGCGCCACGATTAGCTATTCGAGTTCCTTTTGACAGGCAATCGCTTGGTTCGCTGCCACATAACCACCGTTGCCTGTCGAGCCACCCCCGGACGAGGTCACACTGCAAATAACTTTCTTTCCTTTGCAGGTTGCCGACCAATTATTGTCATAATTTGAATCGTCTTTTTTAAAAAGAAAAGCTCAATTCCAACAAAATCTTCAACCATTTTTGAATTGTGTTAATTTTTCGTGAAGCTCACCTCCCCTATTAACACAATATAAATAGAGACAAATCTTGTAACTGTTTTGAGGCGTCTCATTCGTCTACCATAAAATCATGGGAAGAAGTCATTGAACGGATCAACAAAAATAAAACATTGGCGACATTCGAAATCCTATACAATGTATAGTGTGGGAACTTTCCTAAAGGGACTATTTCGCAATGCTCGTTCTATGGGCATTGGTGCATGCCTATTATTGGCACTTCCCTCCTGTGGTCCGTTGTCCGATAGTATCGGCGGCGATGGCATGCCCTTCGAGGGCATTCAAACTGGCTCAAAAACTTATGAATACGAGATTGCCACGACCAATAACGACATTCGTATTAGCTTTAATTATGAAGGTGAAAGATTTGTAGATATTCTTGATAAAACTGATGACACAGTCATTACTTCATTTTCGGCTTCAGACAAACTCGAAGGTGAAAACCTCGTTGTCGAGACGGAGGGCTTTAGCAGCAAGTTTAACAACCTCAAAACAGGAGCTGGAGCTTCTCAGGACAAATTAAAATTTGCAGTAAATGCATCAAGAGATGGTCTATCAATTCAAGAAGACTACTTATCAGATCCATCAAAATCATTACCTGATGGCGTTGGTCTTTCGTTGTTTTTCTGCGAAGGCAAAGAAGATTTAAATTATTTTGCCGGTGGAGACGGCTCAGTTGGCAGCCCCTATTTAATCTGTTCAAACAAACAACTAAAAAGCATCCACGAAAATTTTGTAAATAACAATTTCAAGCTTATGGCAGACCTCGACCTTAGCTTGGACAACGTATTCCCAGATGGATGGGCCCCAGTGGGCTCTTACGAATTTCCGTTTACCGGAGAATTTGACGGCAGTCAGAGAACACTCTCAAACCTTGAGGTCAATGGATTCAATCAGAACCAAGGTTTTTTTGGGGTGATTCAAGAAGCTAAAATTCATGATCTAACGATTTCGAACGCTTCGATACAAGCGAGTTACTATGGCGGCGTTATTGCCGGTACCGCTTACGGCCTTTACCTTGATAATGTTCATGTGAGCGGCAATGTTGATGTGGGAGCATCCTATGCAGGCGGCCTTTTTGGAAGAGCCGTAGAGCCCGATAGCAAACATTGGCTATGTTTCTATTCCATTAAAAATAGCACTTCATCCGTGAATGTTCGGGCAAAAAGCAGCAAAGCAGGCGGACTCATTGGATCAACAGACTGCACCAATGAAACAACTATTATTTCAAACTCTCATGCTTCTGGCGATGTCGAAGTCTGGGGAGTTACAGGCAAACTTGCAGGTGGCTTAGTTGGTTCTTCATTTGGAGGAAACTACTCCAAGGTAAGCGCCACTGGTAACGTAAGCTGTAATTCAATAGCCGGTGGTTTGCTTGGGGAATCCTGGTACGTCAATATCGAAAATTCATTTGCCTCGGGAGACGTTAGTGCAAATTCAACTGCAGCAGGACTTGTTGGATCATTTTCCAATTTGATAAGTATTTCCAAAAGCTATGCGTCCGGATCTATTACAAGCACCTCTGGGCGAGCATCTGGGCTTGTGGGCGGAGGAAGTCCTACAGGAAAAATAAATTTATCCCACTCTTTTAGCGCTAGCATTGTCTCATCAGGCGCTGGAAGCGAGTCGGGGCTACTTGGACAGGACCTCAATAGAACGTTTGTTAATAATTTCTGGGTGAACAGCGGGGGAGGAGCAGCCGCCTGTATATCTGGACTATCTTCTGTTTCTGGTTGTATTGCAGAATCCTTAACCTCTACATTTTACGACTCCAGCAACGCTCCGTTTGATAATGATCCTTCTGATAAGTGGGATTTTGTTAACACTTGGCAAGAAAATGCCGGAGCACTTCCAACACTGAAGTAAATTCTGTTAAGCTTAACTCAATGCGGGAAAAACTAATCGAGATTGACAATCTGATTAAAAAAGCTCAGATTTCGGAAGCATCTAATCTTTTGGAAAGGCTAGATTTTGATAAAATTCAAAGAAACGACTACGTCTTATATGCAAATTTACACCGACGTCTAGGGAATCCAAGCATCGCCCTCAAGACTCTACGCCCCTTTGTTCGGCCCAGCGCTAGAAACCAGCAAGTTGCTACTCCGGATGAAATTTTAGAATATTCAATGGCCCTCATCAAACTAGGAGCCATCATAGAAGCTAAAAAACTTATTGAAAAAATTAGTGCTGAATCTCACCCCCTAGCCAGTTTATATTTAGCTTTTGGGGAAATTAGCAGCTGGAATTATAAATCGGCTAGAACTCATCTAGAACATTTCTGCCAACATCCTAAGGCAGAACCCTATTATATTAAAACTGCAAAAATCAACCTGCTTTCTTGCTATTCTTTCTTAGATGAGCCCAATAACGCCCGAAAAATATTTGATGAATTAAAGAACAATCCCGAAGTAAAAAATTACACCCTCATGTACAGACATGTTCTCTTGCTTGCTGCTCAAGTTTCTCTTTTTGAAAGGAAATGGAGCGAAACAAATAGCTTAATTTCTAAGGTCAAAGATACCTATAAAGATTCTGATCAAAAATCGAAGAATTACATTCTAGCCAAATGGGAGCTTATTCTAAAACTTTATATGAATGGACCCACAAATGAATCCCTAGCTGACTTAAATGAATTAAGATTAAAAGCAAGTTCCATGAACTCTCCCGAATTTAACCGTGACCTTGATATGTACGAGGGGATATTTTTTAAAGATGACTCTAAATTATTTCGTGTGTATTTTGGAACTCCCTATGAATCGTACAAAGAGAAACTTATCAATACATACAAATACTTTCACACCACAAAATTAGAATTGCCAAATGAGTTTCATTATTATCTCCCCGAAGGGGAAACAAGTGATGCTTGGATAGAAATAGGAAGCGGAAAAAACTCATATTCAAAAAGTTTTCTCAAAAAAGACAGTATCAACCAACGTATTCTGAACGTATTAAGTTCTGACCTGTACAAGAACCCAAACATTTACCAGCTTAACGACGAAGCCTTCGACGAAAGCTATTTTAATCCTGTTTCGACCCCTAACAAAGTCAAGCAAAGTATATTTCGCCTCAATAGCTGGTTTGATACTAATAGTATCCCATTAGCAGCCACAAGCTCTAATCAATTCTATTCGCTCAAATCAAAAACCCCCATTCAAATTAGGGTCCTGCTTAATGATTCTGAAAATCTTGAGTTAGACGTCATTTGTAAAAAATTATTTACGGCAGTTGCACGCAATGAGTTTTCTAGCCTTCAGGCTATGGAGACACTAGGCGTCTCTAGGCGGACGGCCACTCGAATATTAAAGCAACTAATTCACGAAAAAAAGGCCTTGCAAACTGTAAAAGGCCCTAGATCAAAATACATTCTAGCGGATTAAATTTTTAGTCCTAAGCTAATTATATAGCTGGTCCTTTACGCAAACTATACAAATTAACACCAAGTATACAGAGACAAATCTTGTAACTTCTAACTAGGCATACAGTGTCCTACTATGAGGTATGGACAAAACTCACACCACATTAAAACAGGGGGCGCTTATCAACTATTTAAACAAATTAGGAATCATTATTTTATTAATTTTTACCTGCTCGTGTGAATTGGATACGACCATAACGATTCGCAAAACAACAGATTCAGCGAGCTGCCCTTCAGACCAAATTCTTATAGAAGGCATCTGCGTAGAAATCGATCCCAGCGCTACCCCCCCCTCCGTAGATTCTCTCCTCGACTTTATGAGCGAAAAAGAGATGTCTCATTTAGCGATAGACCAAACGTCATTAACTTGGAAAAACCATAGCTTTTCTCCCAGCAAAAAGTTCTCTCTCAAATTTTTCTTTGAAAGGTCTGAATCGAACGATGCTCCAGACTCGGTCTTTTACTTGTCTAGCGCTCCTATGAGCTCATACGGTAATGGATCTATAGGCTTTCGCTGCAACGGTGACAAATTTGATGTACACAATGGAGGTTATGAATATTCAGGTCTAGAATGCCAAAAAGGCGTTCCTGTCTTGTTTGAGTTAACTGTTGATACCGCGGCAAAAACATATGACATTGTCATTACCAGTACCACTCAATCCGTTGAAAAGAAATTTCTAAGCTTTAAGTTCCAAGATGTTGCTTCATTATCTTATTTAAATGTTATAACCGACCCATCCCTAGGCAGTAATAATTCCAGACTAGATAGATATTCAGAACTAGAGTTTACAAGCTTAGATGATGTCGTCACTACGACCTCATGTGGAGCTCTAGCAAACGGTGAAAGTGAATCTCGTCAACGCTTCAAAGAAAAGTTCGTTGACAATTTAACACAATGTGAAGAGCAAACTCAGACTCGGACGTGTACTAATGGCGTTCTTTCAGACTTCATCCCCAATCTGTACCAGCATGAAACTTGTCAGGTGTTAAGCACTTCTTATACTTTTCAAACAAAATCTATTGAGCAGTACGGGATCACGTGGACATTTCGTGACAATGTTACGGCTGGAAAATTTGTCAACGGAGACTACTTCGTCATTGATTCGGGATCCGGCGTAATTGTGGATGCTATTAGTCCTAATCCTAGTAACGGAAACTATGGCTCCATGGTCAACCCGGTGCCAAGCCAAGGACAGGCATTGAGTTCAAGAGGTGAGCAGTACGTTGCAAGCTTAGGGGTTTCCTTACCCCTTACGCTCAAAGCAAAAGATAGTCTAGTATCATCAATAGCCAGCGATGACACTGACACAAAAGATTGGGCCGGAAATACCGCTGCCAGCCCAGTTAGACTTAGAACTGCTGCTATACTAACTGTCTTAGGAGAGATCCCTGCTCAAAATTCATTTCGACCATCCTACATGGATCCCCAGAAACGGATCTACAACATCAGCAGGATAGACTTTAGTCTTCTGCCCTCACTTTCTCTTGGAAGCACAACTCATAAACCACTTTCATACTACGAAAGAGGATTGGAAAGGCCATGGTTGCTTTTTGGTAATGACTGGCAATCAAGAAGTATTCACCCTTCTCAAAACATGAATAACTACCATGAGAAAATTGGAGCCTTTTTGAGTGAAGCCTCGGCCATACTAATGACTGATCTACCAAACAAAGAAAAGTTGCTATACTTGTACATCCAAACTGGAATTGATTACTTTAATGGTAGAGCCAGAGACTCTGCAAGCTGGGCATGGCCAATTGTTTTCACGGGCCTGATGCTCAACGAAGAAGACATGTACAACTATTGGATCAATAATCCAGGCATTCGAACGCAGCGTGACCACGAAAAATTCTACTACATCGGTGACCGAAACGAGAGCACTCAATCTTCGATCATCCCCAAAGGGAATACCTGGGTAGCTTGGAAAACAACTGAAGGAAAGTCAGTTGCATTCTCTAAACAAAAAGGAGAAGAGTACGAACACCTTCATCCATCTGAATGGACTTGCTTTAAGCCTCATTGCAAAGGAGAGGTCTACCGAGCGCAGCACGATGTCTACCCAATCATTGGTACGACGTTGGCGAGTATTCTGATGGACAGAATGATTCCAAGCAAAGATGTAAACGCCATGTTGGCACACAATCCCATTAGAGATTACGCCGATCGGTGGATGTCCAATATATTTAAAACAGGAATGTACAAAAATACTGGACGCACTTACCTAGAAGAGATGCAAAACAGTCAAGTGTTTACAATCTACTACCTTCGTTATGGATCAAGTAGCTCTTCTATGATCGACCATTTATGGAAAAACTATAGATAACTAGACGTCGGATAACGGGTGGTGGAATAAATTTCCGCCACCCCTGCCAATTGCAGAGCTTACTTTGTCGATATTTGTCTGTAATTTTAAAATTGGAATGAGGACAGATCACTACCTTTTCACCCGGAATAAGTAGATTTAGGTGACAAATAATTGTTTAAATATTGTCTCAAAAGTGCCGAAATATACAGCTATGTGGGAATCTTATAAAAGGCTAAAAGTATATTTTTTATTTCTATCATGTATGGCCTTAGCAGTTAACGCTTGCGCCATTAGGGTAAATCACGGAAATTCTCAAAGAGTAAAAAGATCTCCTGTAAGAGTGAAGCGGGAATCGCCGACTCCGACTCCAAGACCAACGACATTGCCTCAATCTGAGAAGTCAAAAGCCTCCGCAAAGCTTGCCGTTCTGCCTCCTGCAAAGGCGCCTCATGACACCAAGGATCTTGATTCTCTGATGCAAAAATGGGGAGATTCAGAATTTAATTACCGGTGTTGTTGGAGCGGCTGGAAGCGAGTCTCGTCTCGACCGACTTATCTTGAGGAATTTAGCTGTGAAAAATCCCCAAAGGAACAATGGAGCAAAGGAAGTATAACGGGCGCACTAAAATTTTGTTTTGGCCGAAATTCAGTTTTAAAAAACCGGACTCGTGTTAACGAAATTGATACCATTATTCTTGAAAGTGGCGAAAAAATACCCCTTGCCATGAATGACCTCATTGCAAAATTAGAAAAATTAAACCCACATATAACGTCAATTTATGATAATTCAAGATTGCTATTTTTAAGCTGTCATGAGGCGCTTCAGACTCCAAAAACTCAAGAGCCTAGGACTATTAAGAAAAATCGAGATCTATTTCTAGAAATAAACAGTTGCGTTCCAAGAACAAAGATTTATGAAAACTATGTAGGACTTCAAAAGGCTAAGGAGCTGGCTAATAAATATGAAACAGAAAAAGCTATCGAGGCTTTTAGCGCCCTTTGCGACAATGGCGAACCCGAAGCTTGCTACCGCGCTGCCTTTCAGGTAAGGGCTGCGGGGACAGATAAATTACCTCAAATGGTAGCATTTCTAAAAAAAGGTTGTGATTTAGGCGACAAAAATGTCTGTGATACCCATGAGCTTTGGGAGATTGAGCTCGCGAAGTATTTAAAAAACAAGCACTAGTCACCACAGGACTTCATTTTTAGACAACTATGTAAAATAGGCCACAAAGCCTCAATACTAGGCACCAAAATGGCACTGGCAACCAGCGGGAAGCTATCTCAATGCATATGGCAAAGCCATCGCTTTTCCCAGAGACAGTGCTCATTAAATTAACTAGAGCCAATGGAATCAATATGACAACCAATACAATTAGACTCATTCAAAAACTACCCCTTGTAGTGGCATTAACTATATTGATAGTAATTTTAGGTCCGCTCTATAAATCCATCTTTTTTGGAATTGTTTTGGCTTGCCTAGGGTGGAATCTTCAAGATCTTCTAGAAACAAAAACCCCTCTTAAAGAAAAGTTTTCGAGGCTTATTTCTCCGAGTATTATCGCTAGTGCGATTTTGCTTCTACTTACGGCTACAACCTGGAGCATTGTGGCACTTTACAAAATTGGCCGTGTAAATTTTGAAGAAAGTAAAATTAAAAAAATTCTAGTAACATTTGAAAACACTCGCATTTTTAATACCGTGAATCGATTAAGCGAAGAAATGAACATGGGCGATGCCACTGAATACTATCAAAAAATAGGAGAAGCACTACTCAATACAATTTCTGAGTTCCTAACTTATCTCGCCTCTAGTCTTCCGCGTTTGGTCATTGGAATTTTTATTTGCGCCATTGTTTTTATGAGCACTTACCTAAATCGTAAAAAACTTGTCGAATTTAGAGATTCACAAAACATCATTGCCCCAAAACTTCTCCGCAATCTAGGAACTTCGTTCAAAAACTATTCATACTCAACTTTCTTCGCGACCTGGGTATGTGCACTCACACAAGGATCCATTATTGCCATTGGTGTGGGTATCAGCGGTGTAGGAAAAGGCATCCTCTGGGGAACGGTTGCCACACTGCTAGCGCTTCTTCCGTATGTCGGGACCGCCCCAGTCACCATGGCTCTTACAATTTTTTTATATATTACAGAGGGGGCATCCGGGAATATGTGGTCTATGGTTGTTTTCGGTATTTTAGCTTCTCTCATCGATAACATACTCCGACCCCACTTACTTAAGAGAGGACAAAAGCAATCTCCTTTAATTTCATTTCTTGCAATATTTGGAGGACTTTTCACCATGGGTCCTGCAGGAATTTTTATTGCCCCAATTTTGTGTGGAATTTCAATGGATCTTCTTGAATATAAGTGGACCGAAGAATTTGGAAATGAATTGCCTGCCCTCGCAGAAAAATTGTAGAGTTTTCGCCGTGAGACTAACGGCTATTTTAAAGTAAAAATCCAATGCGAATCATATCTTCTCGATCTTTGAAACTTAGTAGCGATTCTGAATATCCGCTAAAATATTGAACATATATTGATGGCGTTAAATTCTTACCAAATAGTCGGAATGAAAAACCAAGTTCATGGCTCATTTTGGAAATATCTCCGCCCCATTTGCCACCGGTAAAAAATCTATATGTCAACTCAGCTCGATCGAGTCGCTCAACAAAAAAAGTAGAAACTCCGATGCCTGCCTCAAACGGGCCTACGTATTCCTCATAATCAATATTGGGCTCGTCTAAATTGTATCGGTATAGTCCTTTAAAATAAGGCCTGAGTGACCAATTGGAATTTTCAAAACGCATAGCGATCTTTGCGCCTAAACTATCGTAACTTCGAGAAGCACTTTCTCCCACTCCGTTAGACTTATGTTCATAAGCAATCAAATCTAAGTAGTCTTCAGGGTCATCTTCATCTAAATCAAGGCGGTAAAAAAGACGCGGATTAAAGTTAGTGTCCTTGAATGGATGAGATTCTTCAAAAAAGAGCCAAAGAATATTTTGAACATAGCCAAAGTAAATAGGAGTTTGCCTAAAAAACTTATATTTAAAGCTGAACTTAATTTTTGTGGTTGGATTGCCAATAAGAATATACATGGATTCGTAATAACTAAGGTTAAAACGGTCTATTTTTTCGTGATCCGAGAATTGAGGCAAATGAGAATCCTCGAGGGGCACGTGGGAATCTTGTGCGAATGGCGTCGAAATAAAAATTATGGAACTAAGAAGGTAGATAATAATAATTTTCATATTTTCATGACTGCCAGAACTATAAGGTGCGTCCTATGGATAATCAACGCAAGATGCTTAGCTCGTTGCTATTTCTTTTGTGACTCGAGGAGATACTCAAGCTGCGTCAATTTAATGGTCATCATTACATGTGGTTACTGAATTCACTAAGCGCAAGTTAAAAGAAGGATCTGCCGTGCCCAGAAATTGCTCAAAGAATTTGGGACTAAGGAGCTTGGCAGCCCCAAACGATTAGCCTTGGAGTGCGACCCCAATATCATGGTACACTTACTCATGCCCTATGATTCCTCAATATGGTCTTGGCGAGTTGATAAACTCCTAAATCGACTCATACTGGTGATAGGTGTTGCCACTTCGGCTTCATCGCTTCTTGCAACAGAGCTCATTCCGCCCGACTGCTCAAATGTTGTTCATAAGCTTTCACTAAACAATATATTCACAAAAATTGAGCTCCCACTCACCAAAAGTGAAAATCATCAAGCGAAACGATATTTCCTAGACACTGTGGCAAGTCTTGAAAAAATGCGCGGCACCAATGGCCTACTAATGGACAAACTTTGGCTAAAACGCGGGAAAGATGGCATATCGGTAAAAACTCAGACGCTTAACGCCAACACTTCGCCCACCAATATTGCATTAGACCTGCTGGTGCAAATCGAACGTCTTAAAATGAATCTTTCCACATCTCCCGATCAAGCAGATGCATTAGCAAACATTGATAAAATTCTTACAACGCTTGAAGAATTTCCGAAGCATAAAGATTCCAGCCTTTTCTTTAGTTGGTACTCACAAGGGAAAAATGCTGAAGTGGTCAACAAATCGGTTTCATCGGTTGACAACATTCATTTAGCTCTTGCCCTTTGGACTCTTCGCGAAACTTTTCAGAATAAAATAATTGGCGCTCGCGCCGGAAAACTTTTTTCAAAAATGGACTTTTCTGATTTTTACGACAAAAAAACCGGACTTGTTCACGGAAATCTTATCAATAAAGACAATCGCTGGATAAAAGAGGCTTATCATTTTGGAGATCTTGGATCCGAAAGTCGTAGTGTGTATTCACTTGGCGATGCGCTTGGTCTCTTTAAGAAAATTGGAGACGTCAAAGACTCTACGTTTAGCAATCGTGCCATTAACGCTCTCCATGCCGAGGTCAAACAAACGTCTGAAGGCCCGATTCTTGCCCTATGGGATGGTGGAGCGTTTCAACTTCTGCTACCCGAAATACTAGCTGGCGAGAGTCGGCGATCTCCTGCTTTAGCTTCAATGTTCTCAAACTATGCGCGCTACACAGTTAATGCCGGAAAAACTGAAGGCATTCCATTACCTGCCGCCTATTCGGCTAGCAACGTCGGAATTGATGGGCAAAAATTTTTTCAAGGAGCAAGTTACAACGGCAAGGCAGGACATCCGGAACTTGTGAGTGCCGAGCACGTTGATGTCCTAGATCCTGTTTTGCGTGAACAGTGGGATAAAGTAGTTACGCCGCATGCGCTTGTCCTCGCCGCAACTCATGAACCTTCACTTATTCTAAGCAGTTTAAAAAAGGCCGAGCAGATTGGCAAAGATCAAGATTTTAAACTCTACGAAGCAGGATGGGGTTGGATGGATGGAGTTCATGTGCGAGGAAAAAACAAAGGAGAAGTTGTTCCCGTCCAACTTTCATTAGATCAGGGGATGATTGCCCTTACACTGGCTCGGCTTTTAGCCCCGAACCGTCAATCCGTCAGTGAAACCGCTCTCATCCATAATCCTGAAGCCTCTAAAAGACTTGATGATTTTTACCGACAGCTTCAGCTAAAACTTGCCCCGCTGCTATCCCCAAAACAATAAAACAATGCGCCATATAGCGGGATATCACCCAAACCAATCTTTTCGGTAAATGTCTATGCAGAAAATTTATTGACTCGGCGCGTTCTAGTCGCTATTTTCGCCCCTATGCGATTGTTCAAACGAAGCCTAAGCTATTTAATTGCTTTAGTTTTTTCATTTTTCAGCATTGTATCGCAAGCCCAGATTATTAGTCCAAAGGGCGAAGAAGCCGAACTTTTTTATTCAGCACGCTTCATACTCCCAGAAGATCAGAACGATGACCTTTTGGATGCCGCTACCGAACATTCTAACTACCTCATGGGGGCCATCAAGGGTGAAAATTTTGTTGAAAACTTGGGTGTGGACTTTGCTTCGTCCGAAGGCATTGGAGCGCCTCGGCTGCCCCTTAAGATCACCGCACTCAAAACGAAGACACTAAGCAACGGCAGGACGGAACTTTCTTATAACTATCACGCCAAAGCCATTCTTCACAAAAATGCTCTCCGCGAAATCTTGCGCAGCGGATCCTTCGATGTGGTTTTGCCTTATGACTACCAAAAGGTTTACGACAAGAAGTGCACTGATTCTCATTATGATAGCTTTGATGATTACTGGTACTTTTGGGACCCTTACCGCAGCGGCTGCGAAAAACTACTCAAAGCTCCTGCCACTCTCAAAATCACAGTAAAAGTTAAAAAGCTAAGCTACGCTCGAATCGATGAGAAATCTGGCTTTAATAAACTTCGTGGTGACAATGGAAACGGAAAACTTTTTCAGATCGACCTCATTACTGGCTTTGATGAAAGCACGCAGCGTTCTGACCAAGGATGGAAGATTTTCAAAACTCTTAATCGCAGCTTAGAAAAAGAGTTCAACCTAGAGCTCGTTAAAAAATCAGGAACGACCAAGAGGCCCTTGTATGTTTTTGAACAGCACACGGCCAGTGGTGTCTTAGTGCGAGTACGTCACCTCTTGGTGGATACAGCCATCGATTCAAGATCTAAAGCCTTTGCCAAATTCTTCAAGGAAAGTGTCGAAATTTCAGACTCTGTAATTTACTCGGGGCACTCTGGCTTGGGAGGCAATCTCGACATCCCTTCTCTGGAGGAAAAGGCGGGTGCATTTAACTTCAACCCCAAAAAGCGTCAGTTGTTCTATTTCAACAGCTGCTCATCTTATAGCTATTATTTGGAACCCTTCCGTGCAGAAAAAACGAAATCAAAAATCGACATTCTCACAAACGCTTTGGCGGCATACATGGATGATGAGTCAGCAGAGACGACGGCACTTCTTAGAATCTTGCTCGACGAGTCCCGTTCTCCCGACTGGATGGAGGTGCTGGGTGAGATGGAAGCAGCCAACACCTTCGATATGACCTACCTACTTAATGTAGGTGGAATTTAGGCCAGCGTGATTGGCATCGCTCGTTAAAAAGCGTCCTACGTGAGCTTCTTCAGGGCTTACTATTGAACGTGCCAGCACTCTCTAAAAATCCAGTTGGCAAGCTCGTGACCTGTCTCTCGTGAATGCGCATAAAAACTCACCTCTGGGAGCTCAACTTTGACAGTATAGAAAAAGGCTCCGAGCGTAGCGTGGTAGTTTTTGATGATTTGATTTGGTTCCAATGGAATTTCATCTACGTTCATTTGAAGATTTACGATCAATTCATCTGGGTAATTCATGGCGATCTCGTTAGCAACAACCCCACGATTAAAGAGCCATTTATTAATGGTGACATTCCTAATTACGAGCTGTTGTTGAAAAACTGGAAGGCCATAAGCCGTGTAAACAAACTCATCAATGACGGCCTCCCCACTCGGCCCTTCGCACCTAATCTTTTCCTGCCACGGAATGACGGCGTAGCTGTTGGACGACAGTAGGCAAATAAACACTAAAAGTAAAAATTTCCACATGGGCATAAGATCTATTATTAAGATTTTCGAGTCAAGATTCCATTACACGCAAAATGTCCTGCCCAACCGAACGGAAGGCTCAATCACGACGTCGTTCGCGGTACTCGTCGTAGGTCCCGTCATAAATTCTAAGCTGACCATGATCGACTTCAAAAACTCTATTCACAAGGGCCTTCAAGAAAAATCTATCGTGGCTAACAATCATAAGCGTGCCATCAAATTCCTGCAGTGCTTTTAAAAGAACTTCTCGAGACTTAATATCTAAATGGTTGGTGGGCTCATCGAGTACCAAAAAATTTAATGGTGTAGCTAGCAATGTCGCAAGAACCACTCGACTTTTTTCCCCACCAGATAGAACAGAAATCTTTTTTTCTACATCGTCACCACTAAACAAAAACGCACCTAACAAATTGCGAACAAAACCTATAGATGGATCGGGAACCCTAGAAAAAACTTCTTCAAAAATAGTGTTGTTGGGGTTTAAAACCTCTAAAGAATGTTGAGAAAAATAGCCCATACGAACGCTGGCCCCAAGAATGGATTCACCCGTAGTGGCATCGGTCTGCCCAGTAATGACCTTTAGCAAAGTAGACTTGCCCGCTCCGTTAACTCCCGTAACGGCCACCTTCTCTAAACGGCGTACCATTCCAGTGATACCACTAAAAACTGGTTTTTCACGTCCATCTGGAGTGACCCAAACTTTCGAAAGATCCTTCAAAGAAACCACGTCGTCTCCACTACGAGGAGCCAAAGAGAATTTAAAATGCATCACCTGTTCCTCTGCTGGAATTTCGATGCGATCAATTTTATCTAACTTCTTTACACGCGATTGCACTTGAGCAGCATGCGACGCTCTGGCAGCAAAACGAGCAATAAATTCTTCTTCTTTAGCCAACATGTCTTGCTGCTTTTTATGACTAGACAGAAGCTGCTCACGCCGAACAACACTTTCCTGCTCATAGAAATCATAATTGCCTGTGTAATTTACTAAAGATTTTCCGCTCACTTCAACAATGCGATTTACGATGCGATTCATAAACTCACGGTCATGGCTAGTCATAAGAAGTGGTGCTTCATAACCTTTAATCCATTCCTCCAACCATTCGATGCTCTCAACATCTAAATGGTTTGTTGGTTCATCCATAAGTAGCACATCGGGCTTCATGGTTAGAATCTTTGCAAGAGCAATTCGCATTTTCCAACCACCACTAAAAGATTCAACGGGATTATTAAAATCATCGGGACCAATTCCTAAGCCTGTAAGATTGGTTTTGGCGCTCACCTCTAATTCATATCCACCACGAGTTTGAAATTCGCTTTGAACGTCTCCGTAGCGCTCCAAAAGTTTTTCCATGTCCTCGTCGGAAATGGGATTCACGGCGCTTTCTTCGAGTTGCTTTTCAAGTATCGCAATTTCTGAAGCGAGTTTTGAAACGAGGCCCGCACTAGCCATGACTTCCTCAAGTGCTGATCTGCCATGCATTTCTCCGACTTCTTGAGAAAAATACCCAATAACAAGCTTGTCCGGAATACTGACGTGCCCGGTATCAACGGTTTCTTCACCGGTGAGCAGTTTGAACAAGGTACTTTTTCCAGCTCCATTCGGTCCTACAAGCCCAACCTTGTAGCCCGCATTGAGATGGAAGCTGGCTCCCGAAAACAAAACTCGTTGTCCGTAGGCCTTTGAAAAATTACTAAGTGCTATCATTAATACGGCTTCCTCATATTTTGCTCATGCTAGTTATTAGCACATATATATAATTTTATTAAGCTATTTCAGAGACAATGCTTCCAATAATAAAAAACTCCCCAGCCGGCTATTTTACCCTCATCTTCTACCGTCAAAAATCCGATATCTATGAGGTTCTATTTAAAAGGAGAAATCTAAGATGAGCATCAAACCGGCTAAAAATTCGACCAGCACCAAGGCACCCGTAAAAGTTGAAATCGAAGGAAAAGTATATGAGTTCCCTGTGCACACGGGATCAGAAAACGAAAAAGCATTCGACATTTCCACCTTACGTGCCCAAACCGGTTACATCACGATGGACAATGGCTACGCCAACACTTCAGCCTGCCAAAGTGCGATTACATTTTTGGATGGCGAAGAAGGCATACTTCGATACCGAGGAATTCCGATTGAAGAACTGGCTGCTAAATCTAGCTTTCTTGAGGTGAGTTACCTCCTTATATATGGAAATCTTCCAACAGAAAAAGAGTTTACAAAATTTCAAGGAGACATCACTCAACATACTTTATTGAGAGAAGATTTAGTAAAACTTTACGAAGGCTTTCCACGCGATGCTCACCCCATGGCTGTTTTAAGTTCTGTGGTTTGCGCTATGTCGACCTTTTATCAAGACTCGCTTGATCCTTCAGATCCCGAACAGGTTGAACTTAGCATTGTGCGATTGATGGCCAAACTGCCAACCATCGCGGCCTATGCCTACAAAACCTCTATTGGGCAACCTCGAATTTATCCTAAAAATAATCTTGATTACTGTGCTAACTTTTTACAAATGATGTTCGCCGTTCCAACAGAGGATTATCAAGTTCCAAAAGAAGTAGTTGAAGCACTCAATCTTCTATTGATTCTTCACGCTGACCACGAACAAAACTGTAGCACCTCAACGGTGCGCATGATTGGCAGCGCGGCTGCAAATTTATTCGCTTCTATTTCCGGAGGCATTTGTGCGCTTTGGGGACCTTTGCACGGCGGAGCTAACCAAGCGGTTATGGAAATGTTAGAAGAGATCCATCGCGATGGCGGTGATGTCGATAAGTTTGTTGCTATGGCGAAGGACAAATCATCATCTTTTAAATTGATGGGTTTTGGACACCGTGTTTATAAAAACTTCGATCCTCGCGCAGCTATTATCAAAAAAGCTTGCGACAAAGTTCTCGCGAAACTCAATGTTTCTAATCCGCTTCTCGAGATTGCTAAAAAACTCGAAGCAGCCGCTCTCAAAGATCCTTACTTCATCGAGAAAAAACTCTATCCTAACGTCGACTTTTACAGTGGCATCATCTACAGCGCCCTCAACATTCCCGTAAATATGTTTACAGGCATGTTTGCACTTGGACGACTTCCTGGTTGGATTGCTCACTGGAAAGAAATGAACGAAGGCGGCACCACCAAAATTGGACGCCCTCGCCAAGTGTATACGGGCGCTAAAGCCACTCCGTACGTGCCCATGTCACAACGGGGCAAGGGATCGGGGTCTAACGTGGTTAGTTTAAAAAAAGCGGCCTAAGCCACAGTCTTGCGCCAACCCAATAGCTGACCGATGTTTCTCCAATAGTATGCTATTAGAAATATTTCCAAAGCAAATAGTACATATCCGTGCCAAAGTCCTGCTGGACTCAGATAGCTATGAAAAAAGAGCAAAGCCAATGTTACGGGCGCCAATATAAAGACAGCGAGCTGCCCCATCGATCCAAAAATTAGCAAAGCGCCTCCCAAAATTTCTGCGAAGGCAATCAGCGACCAAAAGATTCCATAAGTCTTAATATTCATAAACAAATTGCTTGATTCTGGAGACATTAGTCGTAATGGAAAGATTTCGAGGAGACTATTCAAGCCCGAAAGCAAAAAGATGATCCCTATGAGAATGCGTGGAAATTCTTTATTTGATAGATTCATTAGTTTCATTCATAGCAAAGCGCAAGAAGCATGCCGCACCAAAAGGATTGGCAGCTAGTTTAGCAGTAGTTTGAGTTGATATAATGGGACATTTTAGCAGCACTCAGATTAATTGTCCCAAGTGGCGCTCAACTATCGTTCAACGAGTCCAACTTATCTTTCGCCTTACCGTAGTTCTTCTGAAGCTTTCCTTCGACTTCATCCGCCACGCCTTCAGCTTGCTTCGATTTATCATCCATGAGCTCACCAGCCTTGCGCTTGATTTTACCTTTGATTTCTTTTCCCTTACCTTTGATTGTATCTTTATTCATATTGCTTTCTTCTCCTTTTTAATTTTATTTTTCTAAGTATTTTACTTTAAGATCCGTATTGCGAGGAGCGGGATTCTTTTCGGTGCCAAGATGCTCTCGGGCCTCATGTGGCAATTTCGTAAATCTCAAATAACCGTCAAATAGTGAGTAACTTGTAAAATAAATACTGTCTTTATTTGGGAATGTACCAATGAGACCACAATCCATACCAGCAACATTTTTTGTGTCGCCAACTGCCACGTCCGCAAGATTACAATCTCCAGATATGTCAATTCCGACAACCTCTGACCAGTTAGGAGCAAGAATTGTGATACCAACTGATGCAATTTTGAAATCCATTTCTCTTGCACCCGGAGCAATATCTAATTCTTTTCCAATCTCGAAATCACCTTCGGTACGAATTTTGGCAAGAGGTGACTTTGCACAGTCTTTGTCTCCATAAGTGACCTGATCCATCACCATAGTCGTACCGTGTATCTCTAGCTGATTTACGACACAGCCAATCCCTGATACACGAGCACTGAGTTCTTGATTCGCGGAACTTTGATAACTTCCCTGAAGCTCTATAGTCTCTTTAACTTCACCACATCCAGCAAGAGCCAATACTGGCACCAGTCCGAATTTTTTACTCAAATTGCTTAACTTCATACTATTTTCTCCATTCAAAATAGTTAAAGCTGCAAAGTGTGTGCCGGGTCAAAATGTCTCAGTAAATTGTATCTTGGACAAATGATGTAGATCTATCCAACTATTGCGAAAGCGTATGCGCCTTACGTCCGCCACAAACCAATTCATCTTTTGAATCGCGTGCAAGCATCATTTTTACAGTCTCGACAGAACGCTCAACCAAAGCTTGTGCGCCTTCACGCAACTCTTTACTTTGCTGAACTTGAATCACGTTTTTTTCCATATCTTCAGCAGTCCAGCCTCTTGAGTGAGCTACATAGGGAAAAGTTGGGAAACTGCAGCCAATTTCAGCAAAAAATCCTAACAGCTGACCAGCAACTGACTGAATATTATCCTGTCCACCAGTGATGATCATGCTAACAACTTTGTTACTGATCAACTGACGGTTGGAAATTGTAATTTGATTCTGAATGCAATTCATCCGCTCAACCATTTTATAGTAAAGCGAGCTTGCGTTCCCCCAGCGAATGGGCGTACCTATAACAACAACATCCGCCCAATGAACAAAAGCTTCATAAACTTTTTCCATTTGGTCAGTGGCATCCATTTGTGTGATGGAACAGGGCCAGGTGCAAGCTCTAGCCGCTTTAGAATAATAACCTTCACAAGCGCGAAAACTAAGCTCGCTCAATCGAATGGTTTGCGTTTCGGCATCTAGCGAAGATTTTGCATGCTCCATAGCCACATCTAGCAGAAGATCAGATGTCGAAACTCGCGGATACTTTTCATCCATATTTGTTGTTGAAATTCCCAAGACACGAATAGGTCCCTCTGCGCGCTTAACCTCCCTAGCAAGAGGATGTGCAGGATGAGGAGATTTCTTGCGAGGTGATGCAGAAGCAATATCAACATAAAGTGTTCCACCTTCATTTTTTAAATCATATTTTGGAACGCAATCCGCCTCAAAACCAGGCTCGCCTGCTCCAGTTTTGGAACTAAATTTCCAATTGTGCCACGGACATACAATATACTCACCTTCGAGCGTCCCGTTGCCCAAGGGCCCGCCAAAATGATTACAGTAACCCGACACGGCAGAGAATTTTCCATCAACGTAGGAAAGAGCAATTTTTGTTTTTTCAATATTTACTTCCTGCAATTGTTTTAAAGAAAGGGATTTGATTTCGCCCACAGGCTGCCAATTGGTATCAGACATAGATTAACCCCTACTCTACAGCAATGTCGTAATTATTCCAAATGTCCCAATTGACCGTCTTTAGTTTTTCAGGAGAAATGCTAAGATTGTTTTATGACAAAGAACAAAAAACGAGTCCTAGTTTTATTCGGAGGCAAATCTGGAGAGCATGAAGTGAGTATTGTTTCTGCAAAATCTGTCTCTAAGGCTTTGGATCGATCTAAGTATGATGTCATTCTCGTAGGCATCGACAAGCAAGGCCGCTGGCTTCTTCCCGATGAAAGTAGACTTTTAGCTCAAGGCTCTAATCCCAGACTTGTTGGGTTGCACAGCACATCGGAGGCCGTAGGAATGCTACCCTATGATACCGATGGACAGCTTTTGTCGCTAAGTCCTCTTACTGCATCTCAAGGGAAACAAGGTTTTCAGTTTGATGTTGTTCTCCCCATTCTTCACGGACCAAACGGCGAAGATGGAACCATTCAGGGGCTCTTAGAGCTTGCTAGTGTGCCTTATGTAGGTTCAGGAGTCTTAGGCTCGGCTTTGTGCATGGATAAAGATGCTACAAAGAGGATTCTTCGCGATGCGGGGATTCCAATCGTTCCCTTCCTCGCTGTTAAACGATCTCATTTTGAAAGGAATGAAGCTGAAGTTGTTGGGGCTGCGGCGAAGGAATTTGGCTATCCATATTTTGTAAAGCCTGCGAATATGGGATCTTCTGTTGGTGTTGGAAAAATTAAAAATGAGGGTGAAGCAATTGCAAAGATCAAGGCAGCCTTTGCGTTCGACACAAAAATCCTTATTGAAAAAGCTATCGATGCACGAGAACTAGAGTGCGCCGTTCTTGGAAATGACGAGCCACTCGCAAGTGTTATTGGAGAAATCATTCCCAATGATGAGTTTTATAGCTACGAATCTAAATATGTCGATGAAAACGGGGCGAAACTTTTGATTCCAGCACCAGAACTCACTCCATCGCAATCGGCGTTGATTCAAAGGCTCTCAATAGAGGCCTTCAAGGCATTGGAATGCTCGGGAATGGCTCGAGTAGATTTTTTTCAAGATAAAAAATCAGGCGAAATTTTTCTAAACGAGTTAAATACCATTCCCGGTTTTACCCCCGTCAGTATGTATCCCAAACTTTGGGAAGCCTCCGGTCTTGCGTACTCAAATTTAATTGATCGCCTCATTGAACTTGCCTTAGAGAGGCATACTGATCGCAAGCGCAATGCGACTTCTAGCCCGTAAACTTAAAACACAGGAGAAAGCATGAACATTATAGAATCTTTAAACTGGCGAAGCGCAACGAAAGAATTTGATCCTTCCCAAAAAGTATCAGCAGAAAACTTGGAAATCTTAACCGAAAGCCTAAGATTAACACCTAGCTCCTTTGGTCTTCAGCCTTGGAAATTTTTAGTCATATCAAATCAAGACATTAAGCAGTCCCTTCTTGAACATAGCTGGAACCAAAAGCAGGTAATAGACTGTTCTCACCACATTGTATTTTGTCACAAGAGGGATTTTGACGACAAAAATGTTGATGCCTTCATCGCAAACATTGCTAAAACTCGAAATCAATTGACGGAAGATCTAAAGGGATTTGAGCAAATAATGAAAGGCTTTCTAGCTAACATGGATGAAACTAAAAAACGCATTTGGATGAAAGATCAAGTCTACATTGCACTAGGAAACTTTATGACGGTTTGTGCCCTATTAAAAATTGATGCTTGCCCCATGGAAGGAATCATTCAGGCTAAGTATGATGAGGTCCTTGGATTAAAAGAAAAAGGGCTTATGTCAGCTGTTGCCTGTCCAATCGGCTACCGAAAAGATACCGACAAATATTCATTAGCTAAAAAAGTGAGATTTCCAAAGTCTGAAGTTGTTGAGTTTCTAAAGTAGGACGTTTACACTTGATGATGAGATTACTTTTTACCAGCAGCGCGCGGGCGCCTTCGTCGCTGAGAATTATTAGAGCGAGAACTATTGGAGCGAGAAGACTGAGACGAGCCTGATCCCGATCGTGATCCTGCCCCCGCACGCGAGGCCGAGCTAGGGCTAGAAGAGCGACCCTGTGGTCTTCTCGAACGTCCGCCTTCCGGTCGCTGCCGACCCGAGCTCATGGCACCTGATGATGTAGCCGCAGCTTCCGAGTGATAAGGATGATCCGTCACAACAGCAATCTGCTGACGGGTTGTTCGTTCCACGTTTACAAGAAACGGTCGTTCTTCTGCCGTAACTAGAGTGATCGCGCTTCCGTCGGCGCCTGCTCTAGCTGTTCTACCAATTCGATGCACATAAGATTCGGCTAAATTCGAAAGATCGTAATTAATAACATGAGAAATGCCATCTATATCGATGCCGCGAGATGCGATATCTGTTGCCACAAGAACTCGAACCTTACCTTTGCTAAAATCTTCAATCGCTCGCTGCCTGGCCCCCTGTGCCTTGTTTCCATGTATAGCGGCAGAGCTAATTCCACTTCTTTCTAACTTTTCAGCAACGCGATTAGCCACATGCTTCATCCCCACAAAGACAAGAGTTTTTGTAAGCTTTTTATTTTCTAACAAATGTATTAGGAGATCGATTTTTTTACTTTTATCTACATACATCACTTCTTGATGAATGCGATCAACAGTTGTTGCTTGTGGAGTAATCTCTACCGTTTTGGGAGATACCAAAATTGTATTCGCTAGCTTCTGAATCGTTGGAGGCATTGTTGCGGAGAAAAATAGATTATGTCTTTTTTGAGGAAGCAGAGGAATAACTTTTTTGATGTCATTCATAAATCCCATGTCGAGCATGCGATCGGCTTCGTCCAAGACAAATATTTCAATTTTATCGAGACGCAAATACCCCTGCCCAATCAAATCAAGCAACCTACCGGGAGTAGCAACAAGCACATCCGTACCATATCTTAAACTCTGAACTTGCTTGCCTTGCCCTACTCCACCATAAATGACAGCATATTTTAGGGAAAGAAATTTACCATATTGATTAAGATTCTCGTGGATTTGAATCGCAAGCTCTCGAGTTGGCGTCAGAATGAGCACCCGGGGACTTTTGGGGACACTAGATTTTTTTTTCAATTCCAGGTGATTAAGTATGGGCAAACAAAACGCTGCCGTTTTACCTGTTCCGGTTTGAGCAATTCCAAGAAGGTCATGCCCATCTAAAATAATGGGAATGGCTTTTGACTGTATGGGCGTAGGTTCTTTGTAGTCCAAAGCTTTGAGTGATTTTTGAAGGGGATCGATGAGTTTAAATTCGGAAAATTTTTGCATTTATTAAAAGTGTGGCCAATATACCCCATATTACAGGTCATCACACACTAAATTGGGACTATTATTGCACCTCAAGTTGCGACTCAACCAATAATAAAAATCCATATATTCAAATAGTTATGGCGAACACCTTAAGCGACGCCCAAAGATTGCGGCTTGCCCTCCACAGAATAATCTAGCTTCTTCACTTAATTTAAATTTTTACCGATTTATTATAGAGTGAAAAAGCAACACTACCTGATAGCCCTTAGTCTTGTTTGTGTTGCGACGTTCACACACGCCAATCAAACATCACCCACAACTTGTGAAATGCATATAAAAAAAGTTTTAGGCACTCAGGATTCAATTTGGCTCAGCAAAGAAGACATTTTACTTCGATTTCCAAACGGCGAGTCCAGGGCCCTAAGATTTTCGCATGACTCAGAAATCACACACGCTGAAGTATTTAAGTTTGTTAGGCAAGATCCCGAGGCCTTTAAAGAACTTGAGAGTATGGTCGAAAAATATGTGAAGCCATTCCGCGTCCACCTGGAAGATCTAGCAAAACATGTCAACATGAGCCCCGCACAGACAAAAGCTTTTTATATACGAAAGGGCATCGAAGCGGGACCTGATGGATACAAAATTACTGACTTAAATGCCAATGCATTTGACTTGTACATGGACGAAATTTTTAGCCCGCTGTCCGGATACTCCGATCCTCCAAAGGTCACTGGATTTTCATTATCCGAAAAAAAAGCCACTGCTTTGTTTAATGAGTATAAAAATTTGCTAGGCCGCCTTACCGAGAAGCGTGGACACAATTCGGACGTCACTCAAGACCTACGGTACATCGAGCTTATCTATAAGGGATCCGAGTCCTCTCCCCTAAAATTTACCGATGACCTAGCGGCGAAGGTTTGGAAAGATTTTCCAAAAGCTTCCTCGCATTTACATATCGGGCTGCCAGCTGAATTGAGTTCACAAAAACTAATCGCTATTTCTAGAGCGGTGGAAATGAAAATTATATTAAGCATGGCAACAGTGGCCCCCGCATCAGAAGCCGAGAAATTGAGTTTTTCTATGTACAGCACTTTAATCAAGAGACCCAATCTTGATTTCGGTAGAGACTATATTGGATCAAGGGGCGTTATTAAGGTCTCAAAAAACAGATTCCAAAAACCCTACCCCGCCCATGATTTAGAGATTCGCCAATATAACAGTCACAAAGAAGGGCTCGCGCACCTCGAACTGGCCGCAAAATTAGCCAAATCCCATGATCAGCTAAGACTAACTAAACTAGACACTGCTTTGCCTAAACAGTCTGAGTGGGCGGAGGACCGCTATACTACAAATTTGTATGGAGCCCTTGCCTACGCCAAAACCCTTCTTAGCTTGCGGGGCCAGAGTGAAGACTTGTCTCTCGTAACTAAAATTGAATCTATTTTAAAAAATGTGGATGAAAACAATTCCACATTTTCAATGGACCACCGAAAACTGGTGGCGAAACTTTTGGGAAGCATTAATTTAGATGAAGTCTTTGGAGAAGATTTATTTCTTAAACCCTAGCTTCGCCTATTTATTCTTGGCTATTTCTTATAGACACATTTTGAGCGATAAAAGTTACTAGAGAGCTCAACGGTATCGCCTTTCATCATGACATCGAAACCAAACTCCAAAACAGTTACGAGTTGTGGAGGCTGATGCGGGTTCTCAGGGTTTCCAGGAGTGCCATGATGCCAATACTCATAACCTTTACGTAAGGCCAAAGACCTGCTGCTTGTGTAGCTTTCACGAAAGTTACTTCCACGCCTAATTTTTCCAGCATTAACAGCTGGAAAGGAAACCATTCTTCCGATGAATTGATTGGTCAGCACCAAGTCTGTTTTTCCATTTTCGTAAGTGTAAGATGAAATCGAGAAGGTTTGTGGGCACCCCATCGTTTCATTTTCTAAGACTAGCTTTGTGCCCTCAACAAGATTGCCGTAACTACCCACGAAGTGACTAGGATCCTTACTTGGGGCCTTAGAGCCTCCAGCAAAAAGATTGGTCGACATAAAAATAGTTGTGGCTACGAGCAAGACTGCATTAATTTTCATAGTTGGGTATCTAGGCCTTTAGCTTGACGGAATCAACTGAAAACGCGGAGAATATTACTTAAAACCCATGACGATACAAAAAAACTCTCTAGAATAATATCGTGTGGGTTATATGCCCGGCACCCAACACATCGTGCATACGCCCAGTGCGATTGATGTCGAGCTGCTAAGTAAAAAGCGGGCATTTTTTAAAAAGTCCAACTATCCGCTTCCAATTATCCGCTTCCAATTATCCGCTTCCGATTATCCGCTTCCAATTATCCGCCGCCTATAAAAATATTTACGCCCCTCATAAGCCCTCTCTTGCGCGAAACTTCTTTGCTATAGCCAAGTTTTTCGAGACGATTCAAATCGAAATATTCCTTTATCGACTTATAGGATTTTCTTCCAAGACTCACAATTCGACTAAAGGGCCGTCCTGCAAAAAACTTTTCTAAA